>JBGSHS010000375.1:0-154597 GCA_041752115.1 Pirellulaceae bacterium
TTGAAAGCCGTCGACGCTGTCGATTTCCACTTCGTCGCTGCGGCAGTGCTGACGTAGCCAACGGACTTGCGCTGCGTAGGGTGTGATCACGGCGATGTCGCGCGGCGGGATGCCTGCTTCTGACAGTTGCTGCAGCTTGGCCAGAATCAGCTTTCCTTCCCGGGGATTGCAGCGGCTTTCTCCGTCCGGCTCAGGCTCTTCGTTCCATCCGGCACCGGCGGTATCGATGAAGGTCACCGGTTCGCAGACCAGGGGCGACGGATCAGCCAAGGGCAGATCACTCAGCAGATGGGAAGCCACCGACGCATGTGCTGCGAGCGTACCGTCGTAGAATTGCCTGGACGAGAATGCCATGATATCCGCATGCATGCGGTACTGAACATCAAGTCGACGCGTGATGCCGTCGCCATAGAGCTGAACCAATCGTTCCAGGAGACTGACGCCGAAGCCGGCGCGCATGGCCTGAGCCGATAGCACTGTAGGTGGAAGCTGGCAATGGTCGCCGGCGAGAATGAGCTTGTCTCCGTGGATCACCGGGACCCAGCAGCCAGGTTCTGTTGACTGGCAGGCTTCGTCGATCACTACCCAGTCGAATCGGCGTTCGCCCAACAGTTCTTCGCTGAACGTTGTCGTAGCACACACGACATCAGCTCGGTCCAGCACCGAGGCGATGGTCTGCCGTTCCAGCTGTCTCGCTTCCACTTGGAGCTGCCGTGCTTCCTGCCGCCAGGCTTGTTTCTCGCCGGGAGCCGGTTTGGCCCGCGTGTACCTTCCCGCCTTGCGCCACAGCTGTTCGGCCTGCCGCCGGAGATCATGCACGATACGCGTCGTGTCGTCGTCCGCGACCTGCGCGTCGAGCGTGTACACACGCAGCTGTGCATCCACTCGAGCTGGATGGCCAAGCCGCACGACTTTCTGTCGCCTTGCTACCAGTCGCTCCAGCAGATTATCTACGGCAGTATTGCTCGGCGCGCAGGCGAGCACTTTGCTTCCCCGCGCGACGGCCTGACACATCAATTCGACCAAAGTGGTTGTCTTGCCAGTGCCTGGCGGGCCGTGAATGATCGCCACATCCTCGGCGGTGAGTGCAAAGCGAATGGCCTGCCGCTGCGAGTGGTCCAGGTCGGCGACGAAGGTGCAGTCCGTTTCGCGGCCGAAACGAGGTTCGCGTCCGCCGAGCAAGACCTTTCGCAGTTCGCCGACTCGGCCGCGCGCTTCCTGGACAACACGCAGCGCGGCTTGCTGGCGGCGACGTGTGATCTCGTCGGGACACAAGTCGATCCGAAACCGATCGCCTTCCGGCCATTGGTCGGTGGAGATCTGCAGTCGTTCTGTGCGTGCCACACTCACTACGCCGTACTGCGTGGCTGAAGGATCCTCCAGGGAAGAGAGTACAACGGGAGACCCCACGCGAAACCGATTCCAGGGAAGCCGGAGCGTACGATTGCGTTTGACTAAGGTGAGCAGGACGCGTCCGCCCACCTCCAGGTCATGATCTTCGATCACAAGGTCCACCAGAGTATCGCCAGACCTTTCGACGTCGGACTGTGCAGCTTGCTGCAGTCGTCTGGCCAGCTGCTCTTTCTCTGCCTCCGATTCCCACTGCAGCCACTCAGCCAACTGTCGAAAGAAGGCGACGGAGTCCATTTCGGTCATCGATTACCCGATCCGCCGGGGAGTTCCATCGGCAGCGGTTCTGGAGCATACGGCACAAAGCGAAAGCTGTAGAGATCGGCGTCTTTGAGCACGAAGCGGAGTCGGACAGGCTGGCCGGCCAGCGAACGAACGTCGCCGCCGGCCTGTTTCCACCGCACAACCTGCTCGAGGTGGTCTCCGAAGATCGGCCAACAGTCGCTCAGACGATAACCGTCGTACGGTTGTCCAGCCGCATTCTGGACCTCGACCTGCACCGATCCGGCTCCCGACGTCTCGAGGTTGAGCGTGAGATTGCCTCCGTCGAAGATGACTGGCTTGGTGATCAGTTCACCTCCTGACAGAGGAGCAGACGCCGAGACAAATCCGTCCAGACGCAGCGTCAGGCGGCGGATGGCCGTGGATGTGCCTTCCCAGTAGCTTTCGGTCGCGTAAAGCGAGATTTCGGGAGGAGCGTGCTCGAGAGTCGATGCGGTCTCCACCATTCCCCAAAAGATGAAGTTGTCGCCGTACACCCAACTGTCGCGTTGCTGAGGCCCGGGGCGTACGAACGCTTCGCCCCACCGCCGGAAATGGTGGCCATCGCGGCTGGTCATGAACAACCCATCGGTGACGGCTGCTCCGTATCGCGGGTGCACCGTGGCTCGCGCCAGTCGCTCGTCCCGACCGGGCAAGTCGCTCAACGGTGGTGACCACTCTCGCTCCGTATAGCGCATGGGGAATCCCATCAGGACGTGCGGTGCTCGATAGTAGGGCTGGATCTGGTTCGTGTAGAGGTGCTCGTCGGGCGAGTCGACGTATGTCAAGTCCACCGGTTCACTCCAATTCACCAGATCAGAAGAATCAGCGGTACGGATCGCGCGAAATCCGCCGGGATTCCAGTTGTCTGCCTTTGTGACTCCTTCTGTGAAGATTCTCCAGTACGCGCGATAGGCACCCAGCGTCGGATCCCAGAAGGCGAGGTTCTGCGAGTCGAATGCACCGGCCGTTGTGAAAGGCTCTTTCGACATCAGCGAGAAGCGGATACCATCGCCAGACGCCAGGAAGTACAGGCCCTGCGGCTTGGAACCGACGACAACGATCTTGTATCTCTGCTGGGGAGGACAATGGGGATTGGTGTCCAGAAAGGCCGCCGTGTGTGCCGGATCGCCACCGATTTCGGCCATGGATTGCGGCGTGAGAATGATGTTGTTCTGGGACGAGCCGGCGTACTCACAGAGTCCGAGTTCGGGACGGCGCCAGTGGATCCCATCATCACTTTCGGCGTAGCAGAAGACCCACGGATGCTCGGCGAGTGCCTTGGTGGCCGGGCCCCCCGTGCAGTACTGTCCGCCATGGTAATACATGCGATAGACATTTCCATCGTGAAATACCGACTGGTATGAAGCGGCGTTGCCTTCCCAGGGGGCATCCGTCTGAAAGACGATCTCGCGACGTTCCGGGTGATGCAGAACCAGACGCAACTCAGCGCTGCGAGAGTCAATCAAGTAGTCATCGACCAGCAGCTCCCGGCGCGAGCCGATATCGATCGGTGCATCGTTGGCGAACACGGCAGGCGAACACAACGGGAGCGTCAAAACGACGGCCGTGAGAAACAGAAGACATCGCATGGCGGTCCACCTTTCGTAAAGGAGGAAGACGGAAGGCGTTACTTTGCCTCGGGACGCAGTACGCCGTCGATGAAGGCATATGCTTGTTGGCGGATGACGTCGGGAAAATCGTGTTCACAATCGGGATGCTCGACGACCATTCCACCGGCGTTGCCCAGCAACTCATACACCGGGTGCGCTGCCGCAACGCACTCATCGACACTCTGCCAGCGAAAGTTGGCGTCCTGCAGAGGGGCGTTGATGAAGATGGGGCGAGGAGCAATCGCGCCGAGCAACTCGTGGAAATCGAAAGGAATGTCGGTCAGTCGGCCATGGTAATGCGACAGTCGCGGCATGTAGCGGATCTGGCACCAGCCGGCTCCAAACAGCCAGTATCGTTCCGCTCCGTCGTAATAGTGCAGGAACGAATCGAACCCGCAACTGGTCACCAAGACGCTGATTCGCGGCTCAAACACTGCTGTGAAGATCGCGTTGTGACCTCCCAATGAGTGGCCGATGGCTGCGATACCGTGCGAGGTGTCCACATAGGGCAGCGACTCCAAAAGATCCAGAGCACGAGAATTGTCCCAGATGGCTTTCATGGTGCCGCTCTCATATCCCAGCTTCTGCAGGTTCGGCCAATAGTTGGCCAGATGCGGATAGGACGGAGACAAAGTCACATAGCCTCGGGCAGCCAGCTCCGCCGCGTAGTTCCGGCGCGGAAGCCCACCCAGACCAACCACCACCTGATGGCCGACCGCATTATCGGTCGGGTGCAGGCACAGCACCGCCGGAGCCGGATGCGTTCCCGTGCGAGCTTGTTTGGGAATACAGAGATAGGCTGGCGTGCGGCAGTCTGGCTCCGACTGGTACGTGATAAGCTGACGAACATAGGCCCCGGCATCCTCTTCCTGTTCGATTTGGATGTCCAGCGGAACTCGCCGCTGGTCTGCAGGAAACGGCCCCATGACGTGCTGCATGCCGGCCACGATCTCGACACGACGCAGCTCCCATTCTTTGGCGGAAGAGACGTTCTGAACTTGACCTTGTTCGTCGCGCATCTGCAGCAGCTGCCGGCGATCCAGCCGCTGCGGCTCAGCGCACCAGGCCAGACTGCAGAGCGAGCCCAAAACGACGGCCGTCAGGTGTACGCTGTACCGACTCATGGTTCGTCTCCTGTCGGTGCTTCTCTCCCGTCAGCCAGGTGGCAGACGGGCAACACGGATCCGTTCGCTTATGACCACGCGTCCGCGCCAGATCCGACGCGGACGCGTGCGCTCGGTTGGACGTTTCCATCACGCTCCATACTCGCGGATGGCAGCGTCAAGTTTGGGAAGTAGCACAAGCAGGAACAGGGCGACAGCACCCGAGAGCGCCGCCAACAGCAGGAAGAAACCCACGGGCGTCATCGCATCCTGCACACTGCCAAAGAATCCCGACAGATTGTTGCCAAAGGCGGTGGCCAGAAACCAGCCTCCCATGGTCAGCCCGACAAGCCGTTTGGGCGACAGTTTGGTGACCAGAGAGAGTCCCATCGGTGAGAGGCACAGTTCACCCAGCGTGACCATGCCATAGAACGCAGCCAACCACAGTCCTGACACTTTGTACATTCCTCCATCGCTCACACTTCCCGCCAGAGCCATGATCAACAGCGAGACGGTCGTCAGGAGCATGCCATAGAGGAGCTTCTTGGCGGTGGGGATCCCCTTGTTCATTCGGACTCGCCAGTTGAAAAACGCGACTACCACGGGGGTCAGTAGCACAACGAAGATCGCGTTCCAGCTCTGGTAGACTTCGGGGTTCACGACCGGCAGGAACTCACCCGGCGGCAAGGTCGCGGGTTCGCGTCCGAAACGGTCTCGATAGGTGGCGTAGATCGAATCGTATGTCACCTGATCGGTCAGGTAGGTGCCGATGGCCAGGCCCTCGATGTCGCGAATGAACACGGCCGAACCAACAGGGCGGGCGGTATCCGGAACCTCGACGGTCACCGTTGCCTGGCCATGGCTGTCGACGCCCGTTTCCACACGCACGACGCCTGGCGGATAGACGCGCGCAGCGCGGGCACGCCAGTTGTCCGGAACCGCTTCGCCCACATCGAATCGTTCCACGCGAAGATCATCTGGCAACGATTCCGCCAAGGCATCGACTACGGCCGAGTCCATTCGCTGCTGACCGTACATGCGGGCGACAATGTCGGGCGTCAAGTTCGGCAGGTCCACGTACTGGTCGACCACCAGCAAGCTGCGCGGATCAGGACGCGGAGTGGCTTCATTTGCATTGGCATAATAGTTGGGCAACGCCTCCTGTTCGGCCCACGGGTTGAGCGTACTGACCAGCAGGTTAGAGCCCTTCAGCTGCCGGTCCGTGTCGTCGCGAGCCCACTGAGTCATCGCCGATCCGTTCAGATGCAGGATCATGAAAAATGCGGCGCCGGCCATGTAAATCGGTAGAAGCGACAGCAGCCCCGCCTTCTCTTTCTCGCGAGCAGTCAGGCCCAACTGCACAAAGAAGATGATGACCGGGATCATGCCGGCCATGAATCCGCACACCGCAGGCCGCAACGGGATCGATGGCGGCAGGTACATCCGAGCCAGCAAGTAACCGACAATGCCGGTGAAAAAGGCGGGTAACAAGATCTTCAGAAAAATCGTGCCGAAACCGGTGTCTTCGGGATCCTGCTGAGGCTTGCGATCGGCGTCGGCCAGCGACCGCCAGGTGGCCAGGAGTATCGCGACCGCAATGATCAGTCCAACACCGGCTACACGAAACGTCCAGAGCCACCCATAGGCGTTGCGGACCGCCGGCGCGACGTAGAAGGTCGCCAGGAACGCTCCAATGTTGATTCCCATGTAGAAGATATTGAAACCAGCATCGCGACGCTGGTCTCCCGGTGCGTACAGATTGCCCACCATGACGGAAATGTTCGGCTTGAAGAACCCGTTGCCAATGATCAGGGCGATCAGGCCGAGCGTGAACGGATAGAATCCAGGGGTTCCCATCAGGAACAAACCGCCGGCCATCATCAGGCCGCCCAGGAGTACGGCGAGTCGGTAGCCCAGAAAGCGGTCGGCGATCATGCCGCCAAGAAACGGCGTGAAGTAGACGAATGCGAGATACATTCCATAGATTTCATTGCCTTGCGCAGCCGGCAGCCCCAGGCCTCCTCGCTCGACGTCCGTCGCGTAAAGGAGCAAGATACCGACGATCGTGTAGAACGCCAATCGCTCCCACATCTCAGTGAAAAAGAGCGGGAACAGCCCTTTGGGGTGGCCCAACGCCATACGCGGTTCTCCCTTTCGATTCGGAACTACCAGTCTATTCACGACAGTCGTCCGACATGTCGCAGAAGAAATGCTCGCAGCGCTTCGGAGGGGCTGCACGTCGAGTTGTGGTTACTCGACCGTCATGCCAAGAGCCGTCTGCGAGTCTCCGTATGGTACCCGGAATCCCCGGTCAGGTCATCACCGCAGACGTGAGTTTGTTCGATCCAGCACCGAACCCTAGAGAATGCTCCAACACCGGAGGCCGACGGGCAGAGAACCGAAGTGTCCGAATACCGCAACCGCTCGCTCCCAGCCCGTCGGGACAGGATGGCGATCATCGGGCCAAGGCATGCGGGAGAAACAACTGTGGCGTATTCCTTGTAGCCACGCTCGCGCAGACCGTAGGAAACAACTCGCTGTCTGGCGACGGCATCGAGAAACGTGGAAGTACCTTCTTCCCGCGGTCCCCAGGTGCTGAGCGAGCAGAGAGGGACGTGGCGAGAGGAACGACAGGGAGCTTCGTGAACAGTCGATGGTCGCGCTACACGGCGGGCGGTCACGCTGCCCCCGGTATGCCGCTCCGCCCTGGGGAGCGTCTGCCCGCCCTGGGGAGCGTCTGCCCGCCCTGAATCGGCCGAGGCATGCTTCTCAGAAAAACGGAGTTGTTTTGGTTGACGCGTGATGGGCCGGTGTTACAAATATGTCAAACACGTACATATTAAGCCTGTTTGCGTAAAGGAAGCGGCATGCGCCTGACCATGCTGACCGATTTCGCTTTGCGAATACTGATGTACCTCGCGGCGACGGAGGCACGCTCGACGGCCGCCGAAGTGGCACGGTGCTACGGCGTGTCAGGACATCACATTTCCAAGGTTGTGAATCAGCTGGCCCGGTTCGGCTATGTGCGTAGTGCGCGCGGCAGTGGCGGTGGCATCGAATTGGCGCGGCGTCCCGACGAGATCCGTCTGGGCGACGTTCTCCAAGCGTTCGAGGGCAACATGCACCTGCTCGACTGCGTATCGACCCCCGACGTCTGTTCCATTCAGTCGTTCTGCAAACTCAAAGGTGTGTTGGACAAGGCAGAGCGAATTCAACTGGATTATCTCAACGGAGTGACATTGGCCGACGTAATCCCCTCCAAACGAAAACTCAGCAATCGAAACGCCGCTGCGGACGATTCGCTCACCAGTTGATCGAGGATGCCCAGCCGGACTTGAGTCGTCTGACGAATTCCCCTGATGGCAGCCACCAGGCTGTTGGAACGCCCGCACTGCGCGCCATGCGGGCGGTACGTGTCGAAGTGAAGCAGTGACGTGGTCAACTACGGACAAAGGAGATGATAATGAGTGCTTATCTGAAGTTGGTTGTGGGTGTAGCTGTGGTGTGTCTGGCGGCCGGTTGGCTGGGAATCAGAGACAAGGCGGCTCGCGCCGGGGATCAAGAGACGGCCAGTGCAGATGCCCAGGCAGACGCTCAGCAACCGGCCGGCGGGGCCGCAGTCGAGCGGGCTCGCAAGACAGTGCGCATGCTGGACAACATATACAAGCAGACGATCGTGCTGATCACAGACAAGTACGTGCATGACGAAGACGACTTCGCAGCGGGAAGTGCGGCGGTGTTGCTGTTTGACCGCATCTCCGAGGGCGGCTCGCATCAGGTTCGCTTGCTCGACGTCACTGGGCAGCCCTATGAAGATAAGAACGTGGCACAGGATGAGTTCGAGAAAGAGGGAGTCAAGAAGATCAAGGCAGGAGCGGACTATTTCGAGCAGGTGGCCAGCCAGGACGGCCGCGGCGAGTTGCGAGCGATGACGGCGGTTCCGGTGGTGATGAAGCGCTGCATCATGTGCCACGACCATTACGCCGATGCGAAGGCGGGTGAGGCGATCGGAGCAATCAGCTACCGCGTGCCGCTGGAATGACGGATATGCCCCGGCAGATATGGCCCAGATGCGCTCGCTCAAAGGGGGCGCCGCGGTTCAGTGGCCCCACCAGGGGAGCAACCGCTCGGAAAGCCCCATCACGATCTCAATGAAGATCAGGATGATCACAATCCACTCTAGACGGGCAGATCGCCGGTGCGCCGCCTCATCGGACAGGGTCGTGTACAGTGTATTGAGCAGTTGCAGCTTGTCACGGATGCTCTGATTAAACTGGTTCAAACCAAGACTCCGTGACGCCATGACATAGACGCGAGCAAGAAACGCGTCCGGAAATGGCTTGAAGGCATTCGTGACCGCTTCACTGAATGCCTGGCCGTCCAGCATGAATTCCCGGATCCGCGTCATTTGCGTCTTGACGCTGACCGCGCGCGAACTGTCGTCGTACGATGTCTCCAGGCTCCGATCGAGCTGGTAATCCATGTAGTTCAATTCTCGCAACTGCACGTTGGCCAGTTCGAGGACCGTCAAAACATCCTCCATATTGTGTCCCACCACCAGCGCTGCATTCCACGTCACAATGGTCAGGTCATCTTCATAGTAGGAGACTTGCGCTGCGAGTTCCTCCCGCTGTTGCTGGACCGACAGCGGCTGAGTATTGCTGCTTAACACACCCGCCAGTGCCGCCTGATGTTGAGTGATCGAGCGATCCAGCGGGCCGTGAGGGTCTGGCCACTGCGGAATCGTGAACACGAGGTAGTCTTCGTCGCGATCTCGCAGGTTCGGTGCGCGTACCGCCGGTTCAATAGCCTGGAGCAATGTACCCGCCCGGCTCCGCGCATCGGCCGCAAACTGAGCGCTGTCATACAGTTCGCTGCTGATATGAGCCAGTTGCTCGAGGGTCGCGCAGAAGGGAATCCGATAGTCCAGCGACACGGCTCCGAAATCGTAGATGGTGATGGCCACCGTGGCCTCGCTGCAAAAGGATTTCCCCTGAATCGGCTCCAGCTGGTGGCTCAGATATACCGGAAGCGGCTGCACGTTCATGAACGTGGGAGTCCGTGCGTGGTGGCGAAATCCGGTTCGTTCCCGCGCCTCCTGAATCAGACTCGTGCATCGCTTCAGGTCGACAGCAAAGCCGATGTCGAGGGCGTGGAAGAAATGGCAGCAGCCGGTGACGACAAGCAAGTTGCCAGATGCAGCAGCAATGGAAGCGTCTCCTTGAGCGTGTTACCCAAACGAGAAATGGGCCGTTCTGGGACGGCACGACTGACCATCATTACCCGCGCGGTCAGCCTTGCAGTTCTCACCGTGTATGCTACCACCGCGTCGGGAAGCGGAGAACAGCAGGCGAGTTGCCGGGCATTTGCGTCCCATCGTCTGTCTCGTGACGCTGTCGGTACTCTGTTCCGAACTGCCACTCTGGGGGCCTCGTGCCACGACGGGGGCTGGAATAACCGGCCCGGCTCGGCACGAAAATTGCGTCCTTGCCGGTCCACGAGGAGGGCATTTGTGATGACTCAGAAACAACTGAACCAGCAGATCGAGGCGGTTCTTCGCCGACGACGTGAGGCACTTCGCCAGTCACTGACGGGAGAACTCGGTCAGTTCCGCTCCAGCCACAATAACTACATCGTTGGCGATCCGGTCGATGCCGCTGTCGACAATGAGTATGCCGAGATCAACTCGGAACTCGCCGAGACGGAGGGGCGGGAACTGGCCCGGATTGAACGAGCGCTCGAACGTTTGCGGGAGGGACGTTACGGCATCTGCGAAGGATGCGGCAAGAAAATCCCTCGTGCTCGACTGCAGGCGCTGCCGTATGCCACGATGTGCGTGGAGTGCCAGACCCGCAGCGAGCGAGGCGAGGCCAACCCCCGGGACCGCAACTCGAGACCGCCTTTCGTCGACCTGTCGGAAAGCTACGATCAATCCGTGTTGGAGAGTTTCGACCTGATGGAGTGAGCGATGGCCAGGAATCTCAATTGCCTGCCCCCGCGGAAGCTCTCGCCTGGCAGCAATGGCGCTGGAGCAGCAGGCGTATCACGTGAAAATCTCCGACAGATTGTTACAATGGAACCTGTTGTGGCGCAAGGTCGTCGTCCTGCAGGTCACCGCGGCGCGGAGAATTGACGAACGTGGATACCGAACCATGGAAAGAGGTTGCTCAGGCTGACACGCCTTCCTCAGGCGCCGGTGCACCTGGGCCCGTGAGGGACCCGAGACGGGTACGGACAACAGTGCGCATAGCGCGCATCTTAGTTGTCTTCCTGGCGTTCTACTTGCTGGCGGCCTACGTGGTGCTGCCGCTGTGGTGGAAACGCTATATCGATCGACATCCTGCGTTGGATGACGTACCAGGCATTACGGTTACCGGAGACGGGATTCCGGGCGATCCGCTCAACGTCGGCTTGATTGCCACCGAGGCGGAAGTCAGGACGTTGATGACAGCTGCTCAGTGGTATGCGGCGGATTCCCTCTCGCTGCGCAGCGACTGGAGAATTGCCGAAGATACCGTCCTGAAACGCTCCTACGATGCGGCGCCGGTAAGCAGCCTTTACCTGTACGGCCGCCGCGAGGATTTGGCCTTTGAACAGCCAGTGGGGGACGATCCGCGCCAACGCCATCACGTGCGGTTCTGGAAGTCAGACAAACAGGATCCCGATGGACGGCCGGTCTGGCTCGGCTCGGCCACCTATGACGAGCGTGTCGGGCTGAGTCACACGACGGGCGAAGTGACACACCACATCGCCCCTGACGTGGATGCCGAACGGGACCACCTCTTGTCGTGCTGGCAGCAAACGACACTTCTGTCGGAGTGGTACTATGTCGACAATTTTCACAAAGTGTGTGAGGGCAAGAACGGCGGTGGTGACCGGTGGTACACGGACGGACGACTGGCGGTGGGCGTGATCGCCACACAACCATCCGCTGGGCCCACGGATCGTCCGCCTGCGAACTCAGATGCCCATCCGGTTTCTCACTCGGTGCACCTAAATGGAATCCGGCAGAAGTCCGGAGAAGATCAGACAGGGAGCTGCAGAATGAAGATGGGAGAGAGAGCATAGCTTGAGCGACCCATCTATCGCCGGGGACTGCAAACGCGATTCTTCCACTTCGTAATTGGCGATTCCTGGTTCGATATGCTGCGGCAGAGACGCCGTGGTGACCGCCGTCGGCAACAGTTCAACCGGGTTGAGGCGCTGGGCGATCCATGTGTTCCGTCTTGTTCCCAGTGTCGCGGGCATTGCCGTGCTTGACCCTTCAGAGATCCCGCACCGTGACCGCAGGCTGCAGCATGGTGTTCCTTGGGGATCGCTGGTTCTGGTGGGATGGGGGGAATGGGAGGTCGCGGCCCCCGGCTGATGACCGGGTGCCACAGGGCCGTGGCGTGCCTTCTTTTCCTGATTCGTTGGGTAGCGTCTGGCAGGCAGCTGACACAACGACCAGCGCCACCCTATCCTAAGTCGTTCCTGCGAGGTATAGTTACTGTGTCGCAGTGTTGTGACGAGCAGAGTCAAGATTAAAGTCAGAACGCCCCCGGGGCTCTTTTCTCTTCCCGCCTCATTCTGTACGGTCGCCCAGGACATCGGCGTCCGTCTCGGTCATGTGGCTCTATCTGCTTTCTTCGTTTGGAGAACTTCCCGGCCCACGCAAGGGAGGTCTCAGTCCATCTTCGGGAGAGTGTGCAAATGCCACAGGGTAAGGTTAAGAGATTGGTGACGGACCGCGGTTTTGGTTTTTTGGAGACAGCTCGGGGATCTGACTTGTTCTTCCATCATTCAGAGATCATCGGGGCGACCATCGAACAGCTCCAGGAAGGGCAAACGGTAGATTACGAGGAAGGGGAGGGGCGACAGGGACCATGCGCCAAGCGGGTGCGGGCTGCCTTAGCAGGTTGAGGTCGTCGATCAAGATTCGCGGCTTTGCTGCTGAGTGCCTCGTTGCTACGCTGTTGTTATGGCAACGAGGCGTGGGGTGCGCGGTGGGGGAGTGATTAGCCGTCCCGACGCGACCATCTGGAAATCTGGAATATTCTGGCACCGTGCAACTTCAGCAAGAGAGGAGAATCCTATCGCGAAACAGAGAATTAACGAGCAGATCCGGACGGCGACGGTGAGTGTGGTGAGCCAGGATGGAGTCATGCTGGGTGCCATGGCGACTGCTGCGGCGCGGCAACTTGCCGCGGAGGCCGGGCTGGATCTTGTCGAAGTCGCCCCCGACGCGACGCCACCCGTTTGCCGCATCATGGACCAGGGCAAGTCGCAGTATCAACGCAGGAAGAAGCAGAGTGAAGGCACCAAAGCGCACCGAACGCAGCTGAAGCAGATTCGCCTGCGTGCCAAAACGGACGTTCACGACATTGACTTCAAAGTGCGGCAGGCCGAAGCATTCCTGCGGCGGAAGGACAAAGTGAAAGTCAATGTGACGTTTCGAGGGCGGGAGAATGCCCACCACGAACGTGGCAGAGAAATGCTCGACGCCATCATTGAGACGCTCAAGGAGGTGGCCACGATTGAGAAGCCCCCCGGTATGGAAAGCGGGCGCACGATGACCATGATTCTCACACCGCGAACCTGATACACGCACTTTCTGCGGTTTGACGTGCGGAGAAGACGTGCTATACTCATCGACATGATGTAAGTGCGAGACCGGACGGGGATCGTCCGCCTCTGGATCATTCAACTTCGAATATAGCGGCCTCCTGGCGACGGCCTGCTGTCTGGCAGGTCGGGATAAGTGTCAGGTATCTTGCTTGCGACCGCGACTGATTCTCTTGCTCCTCAGTGTCTTGCTGTGCCATCGGAAGCGATGGCCTCATCCGCTGTCTCGTACGCTCAGCGCGAGCGTCGTCTGTTCCGCGATGGCTGACGATCGGATCGTTCTAGGTGCGCCGCCAGGCTGTATCGACCGTTCCGTCGGGCAGGCGTGTGCGAGCAGATCGGGGCGGTATCGCATTGGTCGATCGCGACGAGGCAGGAGTGCCGTGCTGGCGGATCGAACATTCGAGAACGATGACGCCGAGAAACACTGGCGAAAGTAACGCGGACGAATTGCTCTGCCGCGAATCCACATAATTAGTTCTGAGAAGAAGGTAGTTGCTGATGAGTTTTGAAGATTTAGGGTTGCACGAGCCGTTGCGGCGTGCGGTGTACGCGGCCGGATATCGGCAGGCCACACCCATTCAAAGGGAAACCATCCCGATCTTGCTGTCGGGACGCGATCTGATGGGGTGTGCTCAAACCGGTACTGGCAAGACGGCGGCCTTTGCCTTGCCGATTCTGCAGAGGCTGACCACGACGAAACGGCTCGCCGGAAGTTCGGACGGGGCCGATCGTGCTAACCCCGCACGCCACATTCGAACACTGGTCCTGGCCCCAACTCGGGAATTGGCGGCGCAGATTGACGCGAGTTTTCGCACGTACGGGAAATTCACCGGGCTGCGAAGTACGGCCATCTATGGAGGTGTCAATCAGCGGCCGCAGGTGCGCGCTTTGCGGGCCAAAGTCGATATCCTGGTGGCGACTCCTGGTCGTTTGCTCGATCTCATGCAACAGGGATTCGTCGACCTTCAGAAGGTCGAAATTCTTGTGCTGGATGAAGCCGATCAGATGTTGGACATGGGGTTTCTCCCAGCTCTCAAGCAGATTGAGAAGGCCCTTCCCCGGCGTCGACAGACGCTGATGTTTTCCGCCACGATGCCTGAGGCGATCCGTCGGCTGGCCCAGAACTGGTTACAGCGGCCCGCCACCGTGCAGGTTACTCCGGTGGCCGCTCCGGCGGAGTGTGCTTCGCAGTCCGTTTACCTGGTCGAATCGTCGCAGAAACCAGAACTGCTCAAACATCTCCTGCGGGCGGTGCCGGGAGCACGAACGCTCGTCTTCGCGCGAACGAAACATGGCGCCGACAAGCTGGAGAAGCTGCTGATGCGTGCCGGCATCCATGCGAAGGCGATTCATGGCAACAAGAGTCAGAACGCGCGGATGCGTGTGCTGGAGCAATTCAAATCCTCGACCCCACCGGTGCTGGTGGCCACCGACCTGGCTGCTCGCGGTCTCGACGTCAAGGACATCGCGCATGTGATCAACTACGAATTGCCCGAGGTTCCCGAGACGTACGTGCATCGCATCGGGCGAACAGCGCGCGCCGGCGCCTCCGGGCAGGCCACCTCCTTCTGCAGTCGCGAGGAGCGATGTCGACTCCAGAGAATCGAGCGACTGACGCGGCAAACCCTTCGCATTGAAACAGATCATCCCGAGTATGCTGAGCGACCGAAACCCGCTCCGCGCACGCCGGACACGGTTCAGGAATGCTTACCGGCTGAAAGGAGCTTCAACTCGTCGTCCGAACCCAAACGCAGTTCTCGCCGCCCCGCGGCCATCGTGCGCGGACGAGGCCCTCGGCGACAGCGGCAGAAGTCCAGACGCCGTCCAGGACTGGGCGCCGCCTGATCGGTTAACTGAAGTTGAACCGTTGGCAGCGCTGGTCACCGCAGCGCATGGAAAGCAGATTACCCAAACCGCAGAATGTCGAACAAGGAACGTCCAATTACCAAGAGTAAGAAGCAGGTCGGCGGGCCTCGGCGATCGCTCGATTGTCACGCACGCTCTGCCTTCACAGCCTTCGGCATTCCGTGGCTGCTTGTGCGATAGTCTGCGGTTTTCTGTCCGCTTCTAACGGGATCCATTACCCGGCCGGACACCAGGCGATGTGCGATCCGACCAAGGGCGAACGACCAGGTCTTGTACGGTAATCGTGCCACCTTCGACCCAGATTGCCAGACGCCTGGCCTCGGGATTCCAGTAGCGATTGGCCAGCGTGTGCTCGCCATTCATCTCCACATCAACGATGTCGTGACGACAGACGATGTCAATTTGCAGACCGTGGTCCTGCTGGACACCGGCTATTGCCGGTCCTCCCGGCAGCGGACCACCGCTGCCACTGTGCGTGCTGTGCGAGAACGATACAGAGGCGCTGGCCGGTGTAAAACTCAGATCAGTGCCGTCCTGTTGGCCGTCGGTTGTGCGTAACCGCAGCCCGAATGCAGTGACGGCTCCTTCCAATTCCAGTTTCAGAGAAATCTTCGCATCGTGCGGAATGTCCTCCAGCAGCATCTGCTGGCGTCCCGTGGCGGCGGCGATGCGCAGCGGCGTTGTCACTCCCGGCTGCTCAATCGGATCGGACGAGGCGGGAAGCAGCTCCGGCACAAAGCGCGTACCTAGATGTCCATCGGAATGTTGTACGAGCTCCCGCAACACGAGATTGCCTCCCCAACCACCGTCCCCCAGAAAACCGGCCAATATTCGACGGTTTCCGGAAAACGCTCCGGTCTTGGGTACGGCCAGGTTATCCAGCGGTCGTGGCGTTTGCAGGGTCCACGGTCCAAAGGGCTGCCGCGACCTCCAGATTCCTCCTACTCCGCCGATGAAATAGTACCAGTCATTCCATTGGAACCAGTGAGGACACATTTGCGGGACCATGTTCTCGTCGGTGACGAGAAACGGTTCGGGAAGTTCCTGCCAGTGCGTCAGGTCCTCCGAGATCCAGTGGGCCAGGACCGCCTTGCGGCCTCCGCTGACCAGGCAGTCCTGATTACCATGCAGCACAAGCGCTCCGTCGCTAAGCTGCGCACCAGCGTGCAGTTCCCCCGGCGTAAGTGTCCCGCCGAGGTCATCCACTCCCTGCTGAAAGTCGAACCACACGGTGGGCTGAATCGCGCCCCGCTCGTGGGGACGCAGGCTGTGGATCTCCTCTTCCGACAGCGCTCGGTCATACACTCGCGCGTCGGCGATCTGACCGCGAAAATGGGCAGCCGGATCGCTCCAGCGATCCATGTGGCGCAGTCCCACGATCACTCGCGCACCGGGCGGAAAGTGGAGAGGCTGTGCGATCTCGTAGCAAGCATATTGGACTCCATTTCGATAGAGCGTGACCGTGTTGCCGCGGTAGACGGCAGCGAGCTTCACGAACTCGCCCGGCTTGGCTGTTTCCGCTGCATTATTCTGCTGATCGCGTTGCGTGCGGCGGAAGTTGTCGCTGCCGGCCATCCAGCGACCGGGTACGGCTTCCCCCAGTACCAGCGAATCAAATTGACCGCCCGTGCCTTCCACTGTCAGCAGTCCGGCGCCACGCTGCTCCAGGTCCGCTGGCGACGCCCAGCAGATGAGTGTTTTGTCCTTGAGTTCGGGCAAGCCGCTCCCGAACGACTCGCCGGCCTTGAGCAAATGGAACACGTTCCTGGCGGGATCCGGGTCAGCGAACACATCGCAATCGCCACCGGCCAGGAACGGATGAGAAGGATGTTTGGTGAACACCTCTCCATCTTCGCTCGTCGCCAGCTGGATGCCTCCTCGTCTGCCATCGTAGTCCGGTGTGGGATAGAACATCCAGAACTTGTCATCATGATGCACGACGCCTCCGGTGCCCTGCCAGGCTTCCCATTGTTCGGTGATCGGCACGCTCACCGGGTGGTGCGTCCAGTGCGTGAGGTTGCGAGTGGACGCATGGTGGATTTCCAGCCCGCCGTGACCTCCGTCCCATTTGCTGTGCATGTTGCGGCGCAGGATCAAGTAGAACAGGTGGAATGTTCCGTCGTGGAAATACGGAATGCAGTCGCCAGCTTTGGAGTTATGTCCCCGCGGACGATAATATTGCATTGTCTGTGGGAGGGGCCCCAGAATCGCAAGCTCCCTTTGCCGCACGTGCTCCAATCCGCCGCTGAGTTGCTCGATTTCACCCTCGGTCAGCGCGCGGTGCCAGATGGCAGCGTGGTCGATCTCGCCGTGAAAACCACTTTGGACATCTCCGTCGGCGGTCTGTGCGGCTGCGAAGTAGCGTGGCACGCTGGCAGGACGTGTCACACCAATCGAGAATTCTTCGTCGACCAATACTCCATCCAGCCACAACTGCAACTTCGCCTCCGTGCCACGGATAATGATGTCGTGCCAGACGCGGGGATCGGCAGGCTGCATCGGAAACATCAAACGCATGACGCCGGCCATCGCATCGTGCAGCAACGGGGGTTCGTCGCCTGGGGAAACATTCTTGGGAAGCATGTGGCGTCTGGCCGGAGTCAGCGGTGCGCCCTCGCGGGCTCCCCACAGAAACTCCACTACGCCACGTGAGCCCCGGATGGCGCGCGGGCCGTTCGGCCAGCCGAACATCCAGGAGGCGGGAGTTGCCATTGCGTCGCCAACGAAGTTCTGATCGCGTTGGGGAAGAGTCGCTCCGTCGACGCCCCGCAGATACAGACTGACCGTTCCATCTCCTCCATAGCTGCCAAATAGCGGCGCATTCCACTCGCCTTGCGGGTCACGCAAGCGCATCAGGAGCGTGAAGCACGCGGTCGGAGGATCCAAAGAGGGGCCGTCGATTTCCAGATAGCCACCGGATAGTCGAGCGACTTTGCCATCACCGCCGCGCGCCAATGATGCACTCCGTTGGTCGGCCGTCAGTAACTCGCCCAGTGAGACTTCGCCCCGTGTCCGCAGCGGATATTGTTCACGCTGGTCTGTGGCACGGTCGAAATGCCAGACGGCTGTCGCGTCTTGCCAAGGCGGCTGTTCGGCAGGCAGGCCAATCGGTGCCGTGCCAAAGAACACGCAGAGCCAACCGAGCGCCGTCACCCACCCGCGACTAATCACAGTCCGCTCCTTTGTAGGTCGAATCAGCATCTCCGGGCGCGAGGGGGTGTGCGAGGCCATCCCTGTTGGACTGAATCCAAGCCACCAGCTCTGTCGGCGGCCGCAGTAACAGCGATGGCGTCAAGCACCGTTCCCCATGCCGAATGACGCGACCCCACCTGACCAAGGTGGGTGCCGAGTTTTCACGGTCAGCAGTTTCTGCATTCGAAATTCGTCATTTCATTTGTCATTGGGTGTTTCGTCATTCGTCATTCGACGTACGTCATTCGACGTACATGTTGCCGAATCATGCACGGTCAATCAGTTGCTCCGGGCTCAGCTGTCTGGCCGCGGGCGAACCTCAGCGGGCCAGCGCTGTTTGCGGTCCCGGTCGATCGGGTCGAAAGATGTAGTCGGGCCAGAGCGGGCAGTTGAGATCGATCCACGCCTTGAGTGCTCGCCGCTGATCACGTGAGAGCGTTACCGACTTGTGGTGTTCGTCCGAAAGGACCTTCCAGAGCGGGCTTTGCAGCGTGCCGAACGACATCGGCTCAGCTTTGAAATGGCGCATGCCGTACGTGAAGTCGAAGAAGTGCACCCAGCCGCCCTCAATGAGCGCGCGATACGAGGCGGGGACGCGACCTTCGTCGAGCGTGCCACGCAGGTCGGTTCTGCCCGGCTCCGTACCGTTGTGGCACTCGACACACTGATTGTCGAGCACTGGCTGCACGATCCGTTGATAGTCATAGGCCGTCGATCCCCAGGGAGGCGGCTGCAGTTTCTGGGGTGGCTGCAACAGCGCGGTGCCCATGTGCGACAACGGTGCGGTCTGGCGATGCTCGTGACATCCAATACAGCCGCGTTTTTCTCCCGGCTGCAGCTGCACCACACTCCGCATACGCTGCAGCTCGTTAAAGTCCTCGTCGAGTACCTGGAAGTAGAGCACGTCCCCGGCAGGGGCGAGGAAATTGACGCTGCCGTCCTCGGCAATGGGGACGGTACCGAGCAATGTCTTCGCCACATAGCTGGGCCAGCCTCCCCCTTCACGTACGCGATAGAGTCCCGGTTCGACCTCGGACACCTGCTGCGCCCAGTTGTAACCGGTCTGCAGAGGAGCGGCGGGGGCATTCGGCGTACGCGTGAGGAAACTGGGGGCCGGTCCGTGGACCAGGTGGATGGGACCAGCATAGAAATCGGTGAACGGAGGATGATCGGCACAGAACTGACCGTCCGACAAGGGCTGCAGTGGTGCCGAGACTTCCTGACAGATCTGCAGGTATTTTGCCTCGCCACGCGAGACCGTCGAGCCGAGTCCCTGATAGACATCCTGCACGACGAACTGCCCCAGGCCCTGGGCCGCAAGTTCTTCATCGAGCGAGCTGGCGGGTACAGGCGGACGCGGGCGTGGACACAGCAGCGTGGGGTGCTCGCAGCTGATCTCCGGATCCAGATACAGCAGCTCCCTGTTGCCGTACCGGTCAATCACATAGAGCCCCCAGGAATGCTGATTGTCCGGATTGTGCGTTGTCAGGAAATGATCGCGTGAGATCGGGTAGGGACTGCGGAACGTATTGTCATACGAACGACTCATCTGATACTGGGGCCGGGTATCGGGCGTGATATTGGTGACTGCTTCCGTGGCGAACGGTCCTTTGGTCAGGTCGATCAGAGCGATGGGGCCGTTATGATCACCATGCGACATCAGCGTACAAACCAGCTCATGGGAACCGGGGACTTCATGAGCCTGGCTGTAGCAGTTGGGGGTGTTATTACCGAACACCAGCTCAGGATGTGTACCGTCCGGACGAATGGACCAGAGCGTGTGACCGAAGTCGGCGCCTTTGTCCAAGTACTCGGAACGAGTCCACAAGATGCGTCCATTCTGCATCACGGACGGCTTCCATTCGCTCAGATTGGCCAGCGACAGCCGCTGAATACGCGCACCGTCGGCCTCCATGCGGTACAACACATAGGCCTGTGGACGCCAGCACAGGAAGCGTGACAGGCAGCGCGTGCTGTTGAATGCCACGCCGCCATCCGGCAGGCAGACTGCATCGAAATCGTGATACGGGCCATCAGTCAGTTGCGTGAGTTCCGAACCATCGGTCCGCATCGAGTAGAGGTGCCAGTAGGATGCCCAGCCTTCGACCTGCGGAGAATTGGGCCGATAGGCGAAGTAAATCCTCTGCGCTTCGAAGTCGGCCGCCGGTTCACGAACGATCCCGTCGCTCCCGTCAAACAGCTGCTTCACGACGGCCTGTTCGGGCCGGAGGCGTCCCTCCGCATCGCGAGGAACGTTGAGCACAAAAACGCCGCCGCCCGGTTCAAGCATTCCATCCAAGTGTTCGCTGTAGTTGTGAGACTCCAGATACGGATGACGCTTGGCAAACAAGATCCGCTCCAGCGGCGCCAGAGCCGGATCACGGAAGAACAGCTCACGCTTGGCCAGCCGAGCAGCCAGATAAAGGGATTCATCATCCGGAGTCTCGGCAGCGAGTTGTCGCAGTTCGGCGGCCCGAGCACGCTCAGCCGCAATGTCGACACCGGCCTGATCGAGACGTTCGATCAGCTCCTCATACAGCACGAGCACGCGTGCCAGTGGGGTCAGACGTGCCAGCCGGGCCCAATACGGAGTTCCACCCGGCACCGCAGGCCGGTCCACGAGCAGCGGCGACAGATGATCGTCCGTCGGAATGTGACTCCACGTTTCCCGCTCGCGCAGCAGGGCGTAGCGGAGCAGGCCATCCCAATTCGCGGTGGTCAATCGTTCAACGGGAAAATAGGGGAGACGCCGCGCGCGATTGCCGGGCGTTCGGTCGCGCCGCGCGACGACGTCCCAATGCTCACCGTCCATGGAACACTGGACGTCATACACTTCCGGGATTCGATCCTGGTACGCTCCCGAGCGGTCGCGCGTGACGGTGACACGCGATACCGTTTCCGGTGCCGGCAGCTTGATCTGGGCCCATTCGGAGGTCACGTTCGCCGAGATCCAGCTGAAATCATTGCCATATCGGCCGTCGTTCAGGTGTGCAATGGCGTGAATCGCATAGCCGGGGATCACCGACGACGCGGCAGCTTCGGCGCCGCGCTGCGCCAATGCCAGGTTCTCCGGATGGTCGGGTCCGTAGATTTCCAACTCATCAATACCTGGCTGAGAACCGTTGTTGGTCTCGTGGATGGTGATGCGGATGAATTGTGCCTCGCAGGGGGGGAAATCGATGGCGTCGAGCGGCCTGGAGGCTCCTCGCGCGGCGATTCGTGCGACCGCCGCCGAAAACTCCTCGGCCACCGTGGGACGTTCGTCCGCTGGAGTGCGGGTGTCGGCCAGGCCAAAGGTCAGCCACAAAGTCAGACACACCACGCCTCCGGCCCATGTTCTGCTCGCGCTCATACCTGTGTCTCCTCGCGCGACGAACGTTCACCCTGGGCTCGTCGCATAGTCTGTAGCGGATCGGTTCCCATCAACCCATATCAATATAGTCGGAGCGTAATTCTCGGACGACTGATACTGCAAGCGGATTCTGTATTTCCTTTTTGACGTTTCGTGTCACCGCACATCCACGCCGGACTCCGACAACATGTGGCGACGATAGGCCGAAGGAGGTTGGCCCGTCACGCGGCGAAACGTGCGCGCGAAGTGCTCCGCGCCGCTGAATCCCGCCAAGCGGGCGATGGTGTGCAGCTTCTCCCGGTTTTCCCGCAACAATCGCTTCGCCTGTTCCACCCGCTGCCGGTCGATCTCCTCCCCCACGGAGCGGCCGACATGGCGTCGAAACGCTCGGTACAAACCGCAGCGGCTCGTCCGACTGGCGCGGATGACATCCTCCACTCCCAGGGGCTCGTGATAATGCTCGCGGATGTGCTGCAGAGCGCGGGCTGTAGCCGGATCGGACACCGCAAACGTGTCGCTGCTGCGCCGCACCACGACACCCTTGGTCGCGATCGTCAGCCGCCGACGCGGAGGCCGACTGCCGTGCATTAGCTGGTCCAGAAGCTGAGCCCCTTCGTACGCCATCGTCTCGCGATTGCAGTCAACGCTGGAAATGGGTACCGCGGCCAGCTCGCATGCCTGTTCGTCATTGTCCACTCCCACGACCGCCACCTGCTCCGGAACCGATAATCCCGCCGCTTCGCACGCGCTCAGCAAATACGTGGCCCGATGGTCGCTCTGAGCCATGATGCCGACGGGCAGCGGCAGCCTGGGCAACTCGCTCTGCAGCCAGTCAAACCAGTTCACGCGGCGGTGCTGGCCAGCAGTACCGTACCAGTCCAGCAGATGCACCGGTCGCCCAGCCCGCCTGGCGGCTTGCCGAAACCCCCGTTCCCGCAGTCGCACTGCCTGGTAGCCCGTAAAACGGTAGAACGCCAGCTCTGAAAAGCCCCGCTCGATCAGATGCTCGGCGGCCAACTGCCCGATGCGAAGGTCATCCAATACCACACGCGGAACACGTACCTGAGGCGCGTCGGCGTACAACGCGACGACCGGTACCTTCTGGCGGCGAATGAATCGAGTGATGTCGCCCCGCTCGCTCAACAGGATCGTGACCACTCCGTCTCCTCGCCAATGCTCCGGCAGCATCCCGTAGTGGGCCATCGACGTGTCCAGCACCCAGCCCGCCTCTCGCGCGTAACGCGTAATCCCCCGGTGGAGCTGCAGATCGTAATAACCCAGCGCCATGAGAACCCGTCGTGGCGGTAGCGAAGCACCACGCGCAGAATGGCTGGAAGGCTTCATCCGATTGGCCCTTCCTGCAGCGATAAAGGAACAAACGACCGAGTTTACGCCCGGTGGGGCAGCGTGATACGGAAACGAGGGATACGTGGTCGAGTCTTGACGCTTTATCCCAATATGTGTGATGTGGCCTGAGCCGTCAAAGGGGGGTGTCCCACTTCTGTAACCATGCTCGCGCAGCCGGTAGCCATGCTCGCGCAGTCGGTAGCCATGCTCGCGCAGTCGGTAACCATGCTCGCGCAGTCGGTAGCCATGCTCGCGCAGAGCATGGGAGAATGGCCGAGCGTTTTCCACTTCTCCCGCGGTCTGCGCGACCGCGGCCACTGGGAACGCGACCGCGGCGGGGGCAGGGGAATCGTCGAGTGTGATACAAACCGTCAACAACTAGATACGACTTACGGTTGTTTGTACCGCGTGAGCCGCGTATCGTCAGACGCTGGGATCTGAGCCGACGGCGAACTCGAAACAAGAAGGAAAGTGGCATGCCGGCAGTCTCTGCCAAGCGGATGTTGATCGAAGCGGCGAAGGGAGGCTACGCCGTGGGGGCGTTTAACATCACCAACATCATTCAGATGGAGGCGGTGATCGAGGCGGCCGAGGCGAAGCGGGCACCGGTGATCATTCAGACGTCCGTTACCCCGGCCAAGTTTCTACGACCGGAAGTGATCGCCGCCGCGTTTCACGTTCTGGCTGCCGCGTCGCCCGTTCCTGCTTGTCTGCATCTGGACCACTGCACGGACGTTGCGTTCTGCCAGCGGTGCGCGCGTGCCGGCTTCACCAATATCATGTTCGATGGTTCGAAGTTGGACTTCGATCAGAACGTGACGACGACTCGCTCCGTCGTCGACTTCTGCCACGGGCTCGGCGATATCACGGTGGAAGGGGAACTGGGAACTGTCTCGGGTGTGGAGGATCAGGTCCGCGTGGCGGCCAACGAAGCGGAGTTGTGTGACCCGGCTCGATCACGGGAATTCGTGCAGCGGAGCGGCGTTGACTTGTTTGCGCCAGCCATCGGCACGGCTCACGGAGTCTACCTGACCGACAACCCGAAGATTGACTTCGATCGCTTTCAGCAGATCCAGATGCTCGTCAACGCCCACGAGATCATTGCGCCGCTGATTGTGCATGGTGGAACCGGACTGAAGCCGGAAGTTGTCCGTCGGTTGGTGGCGTTGGGCGGCGCGAAGTTCAACGTGTCAACCGATTTGAAATACGCTTTGATCGACGCGACGTTCGACTACGTCGCAGCGCATCGGGAGGAATACAACCCGGGCAAGATCGACGTCGCTGCCAGCCAGGCCGTCAGGGCGCGTGTGGACTACTGGATTGACCTGTTGGGTTGTGCGGGGAAGGCATAACAGGGAAGGGACTGGCATGAGTCGCATCCGAGCGTTCATTTTTGATCAGGATGGTGTGATCGTCGACACCGAACGCGATGGGCACCGTGTGGCATTCAATCGCACGTTTGCCGAGTTTGGCTTCCCTGTGGAGTGGGGTATCGAGGAGTACCACGGTTTGCTGCAGGTTGGGGGTGGCAAGGAGCGGATGACCCATTACCTGCAGTCGAGAGGATTCGGCGCTCCGATTCCAGCCGCAGACGTGCCGGAGTTGATGCAGCGATTGCATCGACGGAAAACCGACCTTTTTGTTGAGTTGATCGAAAGCGGCGCGCTTCCCTTGCGACCAGGCGTTCGCCGGATCATGCAGGAAGCGGTCGATCTGGGCCTGATGCTGGGAATCTGCACCACTTCGAATGAACGAGCGGCACAGGCGATCGCTCATGGCCTGCTCAAGGAAATCCCGTTTCAGTTTGTACTCGCCGGGGATGTTGTTCCGGCAAAGAAACCGGATCCGGCCATCTACCTGCTCGGACTGGAAAAGATGGGTGTCGAAGCAGATCAGTGCATTGTGTTTGAAGACTCGAACATCGGCGCACGAGCCGCCAAGGCGGCAGGCATGCACGTGGTCGCCACGACCAACCTCTATACGCAGCAGGAAGATCTGAGCATGGCCGATGTGATCGTGGACACGCTGGGCGAGGCCGAGGGGCCGCAGGCAACGTTGACCGGTGGTCGACCGATCGAGCTGCGTGATGGCTGCCTTCACGCCAGCGACCTGGTCGGGATGTTTGCAGGTGAGGAACCGAAGTGATGATCGACTTACAGCATCTGGATGCTCCAACGCTGGCGCGCGTGATCGATTTCTCGATCTTGCCGAAACAGACCACGGAAGACGAGATTCGCGCCGGGTGCGCTGTGACGCGTCAGTACGGATTTGCGGCTTTCTATGCCAGCAGTGCCTACTGGGCGCCGGTCATCTGTCAGGAACTGGCCGGTCTGGACGAGGTGGAAATCGGGACCGGCATCGCCTTCCCCTTCGGCAGTGCGCCGGCCGTAGTCAAGGCGTTTGAAGTCGAAGACGCCGTGCGCCGGGGCTGCACCGCGGTCGACATGGTCATGAACATCGGCGCGTTGAAAAGCGGTAATTTTCGCGCGGTCGCGGAGGAACTGCGGCTCTTCAAGCAAGCCGCCGGCGAAGCCGTTACGAAGTGCATACTCGAAGTATGTTTCCTGACGGACGACGAAATCGCCGCTGCCAGCAAACTGGTGGCCGAGGCAGGCATCGATTTTGTGAAGACGTCGAGCGGGCAATTCGAAGGGCCCAGCCTGGAACAGTTCATCGTGATGCGGGAAGCGGTGCGGGACGCCCCCGTTCGCCTGAAAGTGGCTGGCGTGAAGTTTCCGCGGCCACAAAACGCTTTCGTGTTCTTGCTGGCTGGCGCCGACCGTATCGGCACGCGAGCCGGGCCGGAAATCGTCGACTCGCTGGCACTGCTGCGCCAGATCGGATTGGCCGCGAGTCGACCGAGTTCACACCCCTGTTGAGCATGACTTCGTGTCTGGAAGGCGGGGCAAACCCGCATTACCTGCACGCAATGGCAATGGCAATGGCAATGGCAATGACGAATGACGAAATACCCAATGACGAATGGAATGACGCATCGTGAATCAACCTGCCATGAAACACTCGACGCGACTCGCCAACGGCTCGACAATATCTTACAAGTTCTGACTTGGTCGTCTTTCGTCATTGGGTCTTTCGTCATTCGTCATTTCAGCAGCGGGTGGCGTTTGGGGGCTGTGACGAGCAGGCTGGGAGAATCCGTCGACAGGTGAAGCATGGCTGACTTTCTGGCTGGAGTGGACGTGGGCACGACCGGTGCCCGCTGCATGATCTTCGACTTGAGCGGTCATCCGGTCGCTGGTCATTATTGCGACTACGGGGCCGACTATCCGCAGCCGGGTTGGGTGGAACAGCAGGCCGATCTGATCATTGCCCGGACCATGGAGGCCTGCCGAGCCACCATGCTGGGGTCAGGCATTGATCCGCAGCGCGTCGCGTCCATTGGCTTCTCGACACAACGGTCGGTCACGTGTCCGGTTGGCGCAGACGGGCGACTGGTGCGACCGATGTTCTCCTGGCAGGACGCGCGGACGGGCGACGAAGTTGAGCAATTACGGCAGTTGATCTCTGCCGAGGACTACTACCGAGTCAACGGGTTGCCACTAGGGACGACGTGGATTGTCACCAAGATCCTGTGGATGCGCACGCACGAACCGCAGCTCTGGGCAAAGACCACTCGGTTCGTACAAAACCAGGATCTGGTGCTGAGGGCATTTGGAGCGGACGATTTCTACACGGACCTGTGTTGTGCGGTCTTCTACGGCGTATGGGATGTGCGGCACGCTCAGTGGAACAGCTCACTGTTGCAGAAGCTGCAGCTTGAACCCGACCGGTTCGGTCGACCCACAGCGCCTGGGACACAGGTAGGAGTGATCAACTCGATAGTAGCCCAGCAGACTGGTTTTGCTGTGGGGACACCGATTTGTGTGGGGGCCGGAGACCAGAACTGCAGCGTGCTGGGAATGGGGGCGATCGAACCGGGGTTAGCGACCGTGACGCTGGGCACTGCCGGGCTGGCGATTCTGGCCACCGAACAACCGGTCGCCGGCTTCGGTGGTATGATGATCACCCATCATGTCGTGCCGGGCATGTGGGAGGTGGAGGGGTTATCCAATGCTGCCGCTGCTTCCCTGCGCTGGTATCGCGACGTCATCGGCACCAGCGAGAAACAGTGTGAAGCGGCAGGCGGGCCGGACGCTTACCAGCAACTCGACACGTTGGCGGCTGCCGCTCCGCCCGGCAGTCGAGGTCTGCTCTACCTGCCCTATCTGGCGACAGCCGCCACACCGCGGTGGAATCCACAGGCCCGGGCCGCCTTCATCGGCCTGTCGTTCGCTCACTCCCGTGCGGAACTGACCCGCGCCGTGATGGAGGGAGTGACGCTCGAAATGCGCGACATGCTGCAGCAGTGGAGCGCGGCGGGTCTGGCTGTGCGTTCGCTGCGCATTGGCGGTGGCGCCACCCGTTCGGCGCTCTGGAACCAGATTCAGGCCGACGTCTATGGCCGACCTGTAGAAACGTTGCGTGTCAGCGAATCGGCTGTCCTGGGAGCGGCCATCCTTGCCGGTGTGGGAGCGGGGCTTTTCACGTCGATCCAGGAAGGGGTCGCAGCGATGGTGCACGTTGTCGATCGCATTGACCCTGAGGCGGCGCATCACGAACGCTATAACGAGCTCTATCAAGCCTATGTAGAAGCTTACCAAGGACTGACCACTTGCGGAGCGTTCGATACACTCGCGCGATTTCAGGCGAGATGCTAGCAGGTTGCGGGCGATTCTCGTATGTCTGGCTGCTATGCCCGCTGTCCGACCT
This sequence comes from Pirellulaceae bacterium, assembly GCA_041752115.1. GTDB lineage: Bacteria > Planctomycetota > Planctomycetia > Pirellulales > Pirellulaceae > JAJRVM01. Next base: position 27,522 of record JBGSHS010000375.1, read on the forward strand.
CTTGCTGATGAATAAATGAGTAAATGCGTAATCGCTACTGAGCACGCTCTGCAAGTTCAATGCGCGTGGGATACGTGCTGTCCACTGTGACGCCACGGATCACCAGTTCGTCTGCTTCACGCAAGTAATCGTATCCCACGGGATACCAACTGTCCGGTACCTGGCAGCGGACATCGACCAACAACGTGGGCTGCTGCTGGATGATATGGTTCACTTGCTGAGTCTTCAGCCACTCGTAGAGTGGGCGCGGAGTCGTTCCGTCACGGCGCACGATGCCGAATCCGAAATCGTCGATGGTCATGTCCTCTGGGAGCCGCACCTTTTCCACGATGAGCCCGTCGTCATTCCGTTCATTACCGGCCGCGAACTGGTAAGGGAGCAGTTTTGTGTACAATCCCAACTCACGATTGGCGGCGAGGCAATCCTGCCACTGTCGCAGCTGCTGCTGATCGAAGTACTCGGCGTCATCCGCAGGCGGCGACTGCTCGTGTGGATAACCCCAGGCCCCTACGAAGTTGCCGGCGTCGATGCCGAATTCGGTGTTCCACAGCGGTTTTTCTCCGTCACCATACTCAGCCATGATGCGGCGCAGCGCCAACCCTCGGCCGGAAAACGACCATTCCAGAGGTACTCCGTAGGTGTGCAAAGCCATGATGTCGAAGTAGTTCCGACCGGCGCCTTCATAGATGCCGCGCGGAAACTCGTTCCAGTCGGTCATTCCACCAACCAGAACCCAGGCGCGGGGATTTGCTGCACGAACTGACGGATAGACAGTCCGGAGCATCTGCGCGTACAGTTCACCTCGTCGGCGCATCGTCACATCCGCTCGCCCTGCTCCGAACAGATCCGTAAAGGCCCCATCCATTTCATTCCACAATTCCCAGTATCGAATGTCGGGAAAACGCCTGGCCATGTCACCCAGAAAGCGAGCAAATCGTTCATAGCTCGCTTCCCGCGTGTCCCAACCTGCACCTGGCGCATTGCCGTGCACAACGACGACCGGGATGATGCCCTGCGTTCGGCACGTTTCAAGCAGCTGGTCCCAATGACGCAGTTGGGTCTCGTCATACTGGCCTGGCGTGTCCGTATTCTCCATCAAGTACCAGTACATGGTGTGTCGGACGAATCGCACGCCGAGTTCCCGGACTAACGGCAGGTTCTGGTCCGTCACGGCATGCATGCCGATGCCGAGTTCGGGTCGAGCGTCGTACACGACCAGTTCGGTAGGAGACTGATGGTGGACTCGAAACAACGCCGGTCTGGTACGTCCGATGGCTTCCATTTCGAGCTGCAACTCGCGTACCTGGCAATCGGTTCCTTCGATGCGAATAAACAGTGAGGCTGCACCTTCGCGAGCTTCGGCGGGAAGGTACTTGTCGAGTGGAACGGTGTGCCAGGCGGGCCACGATTGTCCGGCACATTCTTGTGTGTAGTCCGTTCCGTTGGTGGACACGAGTACTCGCCACGGATTTCCCCCGTTAGCCCCCACGTTGATCTTGAGCTGAGCGGCCTGCATATTGCGTGTTTCGAAGCGATACCCGAAGCTGCTGCCGAACCGAATCGAATCTGCGCAGCCCGACTTGTCTGACTCGTGCAAGTACTGATGTTCGACGTGACTGTTGGCGGCGAACTCGATGGCTCGATTGCGGACCAATCGCACAGGCAGCTTCATCTCGGGCGTTGTTTGTCCGGATGTCACACCGCGGACCGTCAATTCGGCCAGTTCTCCCGCCAGTTCGGGACGCGGCGGGAGGTTCGGACACCAGGTCATCGTATGGCTGCTTTCTGCGGGAACTTGAAAGGGCACGCTACCTTGAGCGAACACTTCGCCGTTTCGAGCCAGTTCCAGCTGCAGCGTTCCTCCCGCATCGTGAGATGAATCATTGTGGATGCGTAGGGGAAGCTCACTGCAGCCACCCAGCACCAGATAGGGGCGTGCTGTCGTGGGAGCGGGCACGACCGAGGTCCAGATCTCGCCCAGTGGCGGGCGCGTTCCGACCTGGGTCGGGCGGCACGCCGGGGCCGAATGAACGGTCAGCAGGTCGTCGGCCTGCCATCCGCGAATGAATAATGGCGCGTGTTGGACGTCAATGGTCACCTGTCCGGCCGAAGCGGCGAGTTCGACGGTTGATCCCGTCACCGTTCGTGCGACGAGTTTCTCGGCCTGGGTGTGGAGCGTCGTCGGTCGGCAGGTATCGGGGGTGGGGCTCCAAATTACCAGCACACGCTGCCCATCGTGCTGAAAAACGTGCCCTCGAAGTTCGTCTGATCCGGACCAACTCCCCACATAGATTGTGTCCGCCAATTCCTGGATGAGCGATCGATAGGCGACCAATGCGGGTTTCGGTCGACCATCCACATCCACCAGCCCATGTCCTGGTCCCCCCCAGTCTTTGGCTGAGAACCAGAATACCTTTTCCACTCCGAGGGACTCGCGGAGCGACAGGGCCGTGACAAACGCCTGGATCAGCAGGGCAGCCTGATCTTCCGCGGACACTCCTTCCGCCAGGCTCCAGCCGATTTCTGTGACCCAGATCTCTTTGTTTCGGTCACCGTGACGTTCCATCAGCTCGCGACAGGCACGCAGTTTGTCCGCCATATGGCCGTCGTTGAAGTGGCGACCCCATTGGTACGGATGAACGGACATGATATCGAAATACGGCCCGCATCCGAACTCGTAGAGCCGCTGCAGGAAGTCCGTGTCGACTCCGGCGCAGCCGATCGCAATCCGGCAGTCCGGGTCGGCACGACGTGCGGCGACGGCAGCTGCTTTGATCATCTCCGCATACTCGGCCGCACTTCCTCGAAAGAAACCGATGTTCGCCTCGTTCCACACCTCCCATACTTTGACTCGCTGTTGGTACCGCGACACACTGGCCTGAACGAATCGTGACAAATCGCGAAGATCGCGGGGCGGATAACTGGCGGCGTCTGCCTGACGCGGCGCTGAAGAGGCCCAGGTCGGGGTGTAGCCGAAGATTGGCAAGAGGCTCAACCCGAGCGGATCGTACAAGGTTTGCAGTTCCGCGTCCGAGGTGATCCAGTTCCACGTGCCTCGCTCGGGCTGGATGTCAACCCAATTCATGAAGCTGGTCGCACCCGCGCCGACGCGGCACCAGCCGATGCCCGACCCGGCAAGTTCCGGCCAGGGGCAGACCACTCCAAACGGACTCTCCGGCGCCAGCCGGGTCGGCTCATCATTACCCAGGACCAGCCGATGGGAGAGAAGCAAAGTGCAGATCAGTGCGCATCTGGACATCGAGTATCGTCGAGACATGGAGAGCATCCCGGGCAAGGCTTGGCAGAGGGGATTGACGGGCCGGCAGCAGAAGAGTGGATTCTATCACTCCCCATTGGCGACCGTCAACGCGCGTGTCATCTGCCCGTGCAGCTGCAACGGGTCAGACGCCGCAGCGTTGTCAGATCTGACACGCCAGCGTGGTCGGCCTCACGTCACTCTGTCGGAGTTACGTGGTCGGAGTCGCGTGCCTCCCTCATGCTGCGACAAGACCAAAATGAGTCGGAGCAAATCGCAGCGGGCATTCTGCCGGACGCCTGAACTGGAGGCATATGATTTGCATGCTGGAGGCTGTTCGTATGGCATGACAGAGGGATGTCTCGATCCGATTCCCTTTCCGACAGATGCTGTAATGAGCCGTTTGCGGTGGGTGTGACAGAGACGCGAGGTTTTTTGGAGGATTCAACCGTGTTCAAGGTACTCGGTCTGGGAGGTGCGGCGGCGGAGTTCGTGGCATCGTGGATGGCCTTCGCGGACAAGCAGCAGTTCGGCTCGTCTTTCGGAACTGCGCTCGGTGTCGCGGCGATTGTGGCAAGTCTGTGGGGACTGAGCCGAGCGCTCGAGCCGATCGTGAATCGGCCGTTACCGAACGTCCTCACGTTGGACGCTTCCCCTCGACAACACGACATGGCGTTTCAGCGATTCGAGGCGTAATCGGTTGGCCATCGATGACGATCAGCTACGACCGCGTCCGGACCGGAGGGCAGGACGCGGCGATGGAAGTCGGATGGGAGGCGGATGGTGTTGGTTGAGCTGCTGCTCGTGACGCTGTTGGCGTTGGCGTTCACCGCGCTATTTTCCCTGGTGGGCGTGCGGTCGGAAGCGCAGTGGAGTTGGCTGGGTCTGTTTCTGGTATTTCTGTTTGGCAGCTGGGCGCTGGCCGTCTGGTTTTGACCGATTGGGCCTCCCATCCGCGGTCGATCTGTCGCTGCAGGTGTCGGCCTGTCGCAGTTCCTGCTCGATTCCAGCACATCTGCCCTTTCCGTGCTGCCAGGTCGGATATCCGAAGTGTTCGTAGCTCGCATGACGATCCCCAACCCGTCGAGGTGTACGTGGTGAACGAGATGGATGACGGGCGTGGCGGGAGCGATGTCCGGGCACTGGACGGCACGGCAACGATCATGCAGCCTACCATTGAACCGCTGTTCGGTGGCCGATCCTGCCACGAACTGCTGTCGCTTCTGTCGCTGGCCGGATACCGATCGGGATACGGGTTGGTGCGGGAAACCTGGACGCGTTACTGGGAGCAGGCGGGTTACACCGGTCCGTTCGAGGACTTCTGGGAAGCTTCGCTGCACAATGGTGTGGTAGCTGACAGTGCGTTCAGCCTCGAGACCCCTGCGCTGCAACTCGAGTGGCTGGCGGACGGGCCGTTGTCAGGTGATGAACCGCCTGCCGGCTTCGCGACGGTGGACGAGAGCGTGGTCGAGGTTGTGTTTCGTCCGGGGCTGGTCCTCTGTGGACTGACCCTCACGTTCGCTTCAATCGACTGGCTCATGAGTCTTCAACCACACTGGTATTCCACGATCTTTTCGATGGTCTTTGCCGGCGGCCTGGTGCTGACGGCCATGGCATTTGCCGTTCTACTGTTGAGACTGCTGGCAGACCAGCCCCCGCTGTCGGAGATGGTCACCGTTAAGGTACGGAACGACCTGGGGAACATGTTGCTGACGTTGGTGATGTTCTGGGCATACATCTCTTTCTCGCAGTTCCTGCTGATCTGGATGGTGAATCTTCCGGAGGAGATCAGCTGGTACGAGCCGCGTGTCGCGGGCGGTTGGAAGTGGGTGACCGTCTTCCTGGCCGTGTTTCACTTCGCCGTTCCTTTCGCTCTGCTGTTGTCACGAGACGTGAAACGAAATCTGCGATCATTGGCATGGGTGGCATGTCTTGTGCTGGTCATGCGGCTGGTGGCTTTTTTCTAGCAGGTGATTCCGGCGTACGAGCCGCGTGGTTTCTGGGCTCATTGGCCGGAACTGCTGGCATTTCTGGTAACGCTGGTCGGACTGAGTGGAATCTGGCTCGCCGCGTTCCTACGCGAATTGAACAAGCTGCCTCTGGTTGCGTTCGACCATGTCGCAGCAAGGGAGGTCGTTCCTGATGAGTGAAGCGAGGTTTGATGACCAATCGTTGCGGACGCCAGGCGTCCGACATGAAGTGAAGGACGTCAGCCTTCGAGGGCTGCTGGTATTTCTTGCCGTGCTGGCGGTGGTGGGAGTGCTCGTGCATTACTCGGTCGCCTTGCTCTTCCGGGAACTCACTGGGGGCCGTGTGGCCGGTCGAAGGGGACCAGCGCTGTCGTCGGTCGAGTTGCAGAGTCTGCCGGCGGGGCCGGTGATCGAAGGTCTTGCACCTCAGAGCAGGCCGGCAGCGGAACAGCCTCCCGCCAGCTACGGCTGGGTCGATCGAGACCGCGGCATCGTGCGCATCCCTGTCGAACTGGCAATACAGCTCGTGTCCAAGACTACTGCTGCACGATCCGAGCAACCAGAGGGAGTGACGCCCACCGACGCCAACGGAGGCCAGACGCAGCGAGGAGCACGGTAATGCGGACAGAACTTGCTTTGCTCATCCTTGTCAGTTGCTGCGTCGCGCAGCTCAAGGCGCAGGATCAGGTCCCGCAGGCCCTGCGCGACGTGCGGATCGATCAGAACCTGAACAGCCAGGTCCCGCTCGACCTCGAGTTCCGCGATGAGGAGGGGAGGCCGATCAAGCTGCGCGACTGCTTTGCGGGCAAGCCCGTCCTGCTCATTCCAGCCTACTATCGCTGTCCGCGTCTCTGCACGTTGATACTCAACGGCGTCACGGACTCGCTGAAGCATATTCCCTTCGAAATCGGTCGCGAATTCACCGTAGTCACGTTCAGTATTGATCCGCATGAAACTCCACAAATGGCAGCGGCCAAGAAGCAAAGTTACCTCAGCTTCTACGGCCGTCCGGGAGTCGGCAAGGCGTGGCACTTTCTGACCGGGCCGAGATCATCGATCGAGTCACTCACGGAAGCGATTGGTTATCGTTACACACACGACCCGCAGACCGACCTCTACGCACATGCCAGCGGCATTATGCTGCTGACTCCCACCGGCGTGGTTTCGCATTACTTCAATGGCATCGACTTCCCTCCGGCGCACCTTCGCCTGGGGCTGGTTGAGGCCTCTCACGGCGAGATCGGCTCACCCGTCGACCAGGTGAGACTGTTCTGCTTCCACTACGATCCGCAGTCCGGCAGGTATACGCCTGCCGTCATGAATTTCGTGCGGCTGGGAGGAATGCTCACGTTGATCATTATGGGAGCACTGTTCGGTGCCACGTGGCTCCGCTCGGCCCGAAGATCCTGTCGACAAGCGACAGCAGAAAGTTCCGACAAGCGACAGCAGAAAGTGCCCTCTGAGTCATGAATGCCGATTTTACCCTGTTTCCGGACCAGGCTTCGACGACGGCGGAGCGTGTGGATGGCCTGCTGGCACTGCTCCTGTTGGTCACGGTTTCCTTCGCCACAGTCATTGCGATGCTCGTGTTCTACTTCGCTGTGCGGTACCGCCGGCGCAGTGTCACAGAGTGGACCCCGAGGATTATGGGATCGCTCAAGCTGGAGTTGGCCTGGACGCTGTTTCCCGCCGGCATCGCGCTGGTCATCTTCCTGTGGGGGGCGAAGGTGTATTTCTACATCGTGAAGCCTCCCGCCGGAGCGGAAGAGGTGTACATGGTGGGAAAGCAGTGGATGTGGAAGGTCCAGCACCGCGGCGGCCAACGCGAAATTAACGAGCTGCACATTCCGGTCGGAAAGCCGGTCAAGTTGACCCTGACTTCAGAGGACGTCATCCACAGTTTCTTTGTGCCCGCGTTTCGTACGAAAGTGGATGTACTCCCCAATCGCTACGTTCACACGTGGTTTGAAGCCACGAAACCGGGCATCTATCCGCTGTTCTGTTCCCAGTACTGCGGTACCGGCCATGCCGACATGACAGGCTGGGTGGTGGTCATGGAGCCGGCCGATTTCCAGCGGTGGCTCGGTGAAGCTTCGGAAGGTTCGCTGGCCCTCGAGGGACGCAAGCTGCTGCTGAAATACCAGTGCGTCAGCTGTCACTCTGCCGATGCCCATGCGCGTGGGCCGGTGCTGGAGAGGCTCTACGGTACGCCCGTCACGCTGACAGACGGCCGCACGGTGATGGCCGACGAGAGCTATCTGCGGCAGTCGATTCTCGATCCTGATGCGCAGGTAGTGGCCGGCTTCCAATCGATCATGCCGACATATGAAGGCCAGATTGATGAAGAGGAGCTGATCGCCTTGATCGAGTTCCTTAAGACGATGCAAACAGGGGCGACGCCAGAGCGAGTGGACACAGCGCGTCCGCCGACTGCGCGGCGCGAGACCGCCACCAACTCGAATGGTGATGCACCAGCATCCTTGTCCCCGCCCGGTGAGAACAAGCCGCAATCCGAGGACGATCCAGAATGAGTGCATCGACAACCGAACTGGGGCAGTCGCAACCACCGCCGTCGGCGCCACCACAGGAGAATTACTTGACCGCCGGTTACGGTTGGCGTTCGTGGCTCCTGACGACCGATCACAAGCGGATTGCCCTCCTCTACCTGATTTCCATTACGGCGATGTTTGCCTTGGGGGGCATCGCCGCGACGATCGTCCGTCTGGAACTGGTGACGCCCCCGAGCGACCTGGTTCAACCTGCCACGTACAACAAGCTGTTCACCATGCATGGCGTGATTATGGTGTGGTTCTTCCTGGTCCCCTCCATTCCGACGGTGATGGGCAACTTCGTGCTTCCGATGATGCTGGGGGCTCGAGACCTGGCGTTCCCGAAATTGAATCTGGCCAGCTGGTACCTGTTCATTGCCGGAGGCGCCGTTACGCTCTGGGCGCTCGTCAGTGGAGGTGTCGATACCGGCTGGACGTTCTACACGCCCTACAGCACGGAGTCGTCGACGACCAATGTCGTGCCGGTCGCAGTAGGGATCTTCATCTCGGGGTTCTCCTCGATCCTGACCGGGTTGAATTTTGTGGTCACCACGCACCGGATGCGAGCACCGGGACTTACGTGGTTCCGCCTGCCGCTATTCGTCTGGTCGCTGTACGCGACGAGCATCATTCTGCTGCTGGCGACGCCCGTGCTGGCGATGACGTTGCTGCTGGTCGCCGTGGAACGCCTCACGGGATATGGCATCTTCGATCCGATGCTGGGGGGCGACCCGCTGCTCTTTCAGCATCTCTTCTGGTTCTATTCGCATCCGGCTGTTTACATCATGATCTTGCCGGGGATGGGAGTGGTCAGCGAGATTATCACCTGTTTTTCCCGCAAGAACATTTACGGGTACGCGTTCATTGCCTTTGCCAGCATGATGATCGCACTGATCGGCTTTCTTGTGTGGGGACATCACATGTTTGTGGCCGGCCAGTCGGTGTATGCTGCACTCGTGTTTTCCCTTCTGAGCTATCTGGTGGCCATCCCGTCGGCGATCAAGGTGTTCAACTGGACGGCGACGCTGTATCGCGGTTCGATCAGTCTTGATTCGCCGATGCTGTACACACTCGGCTTCATCGCGCTCTTCACCATCGGAGGTCTGACCGGCCTGTTTCTGGCGGCACTGGGGATGGATGTGCACGTGCACGACACCTACTTCGTGATTGCTCATTTCCACTTCATCATGGTGGGTGGCATGGTCATGGCATATATGGCTGCGCTGCACTACTGGTGGCCGAAGATGTCGGGACGGCTCTATCCGGATGGTTGGGCCAGGCTGGTGGCGATCCAGGCTGCTGATCCCGACAGCAGCTGTAGTACAAGCAGAGCGACGAGTCCGAGAGCAGATGCGAGCAGACGTCGACGTGCGAAGTGGTGCAAGGCGACCTGAATGGCGACTCCGCCGCCGACCAGGATGACCAGCACAGCCATCGTGATGTGAATGTGCAGGCCTCCGGCGAAGTGACGCAGCACAGCGCCCAGGACGAGTTGAACGACGAGCAGTCCGACCAGCAGAACCGTGCCTCGCCGCTCCTAAGGGTAGGAGCCGGCAGACGCGCAGCGGGCACGTTGCCAGGCGGGTTGCGTGACCACTGCCAGCCTGTCGGAGCGACTTATTGTCACGGAATAGCGTCTTGTTCTGGCGTATGTGGGACGCAGCCACGAGATCACGGTGTCAACGGTATGTGGCAACAGTATGGCAGTACGACGAGTGTGGCAAAGTACCAGTGCGCAGCGTCGCAGAGATGTGTGGTATGGACAAATGAAGTCGATAGGCGAGGCGAAGCGGCGTGACAACAATGAAGGCGGCGTCGACAACTGAGTTCGCGTCGTGTTGCTCGTGACGCTCGATCACGTACGCGAGAATCGTCGGCCTCTCGACGGCACGAAGCAGTGTGTGTTGAGTATCACGCGAGGTCATGAGGTAATGGGATTTCTCCCCATCACGTTTATGGGATCGGTGACCATAATCGCACGGATCAAAGTCGACTCAGGAAAGGAATGGCGACTGCTTGTCACTTGTGTTGCGTGGCGTCCGAGCTCTCTTCAGTCGCGATCTTGACCCTTTTGGCAGTAACGAATATAGTATTCCTTACGCGGGGAAGTGGATGCTGTCGAAGGGGGGGCGCATGGGACCTGGACAGCCCGTTTTCTCGCCGGGGCCAGGATGTGACAGGTCGGCTGTGCCGGCCATCTCGATGCCTCATGGCTGGGCATCGTCGGGGAATCTCGATCGTTCCCTTCTACGTTTCTGATGCGGTTCCATCAGGCGGCATCAGATATCGCGTGCGGACGAGTTCGGCAGCTCATTGGTGGCGAAGTCTCTCGTTGACTCGTTGCACGACCGGTACCCATCCAATGTCGATGTCACAGACGCAATAGGAGAGAATTGTCCATGCATACGACCACTCACGCTCTTCAAGCCATAACCGATGAGCAACGGCACCCGTCGATAATGAAATTGCTGGTACAGCATGCGGGTGCGATTACGCGAGGTCTGTCGCTTCTGGCGGAAGCCCGTGACTTTGCCCAGGGGCTCGATCGGGAAATCTGGGACTTTGCGGTTGAGCTACCTGCCCTGCATGCGGTGGGGCTGTCCAATAGCACGATTCGCTGCCTGCTCTGCATGGGGTACTTTGAGCATTCTCGAGGCCCGGTCGCTTCCAGTTCACTTCCCGATTTCTGCCGGAACGGTACCGAGTCGTTGGCGTTCACGCCGCAGAGTCGATTTGTACTCACGCAACAAGGCGCAGAGACGCTGCAACGGTTGAACCTGATGGTGACACCCGAGACAGTATGTGGCGAGCCACTGCTCCACGCCCGCGGGGAGGCGGAAACGAGTGTCAAGCCGGTCTGGGACTCGGAATATCGTGAGCTACGTTTTGCCGGCCATCTCGTGAAACGCTTTAAGCTTCCCTCCCCGAACCAGGAGATGGTGTTATCCTCGTTTCAAGAGGAAGGGTGGCCAGTCAGAATCGATGATCCGCTTCCTCCCGTACCCGATATTCTGCCTAAGCGTCGGTTGCATGATACGATTAAGAGTTTGAACCGGAGCCAGAAATGCCATTTGATTCGCTTTCTAGGAGATGGTCGTGGCGAAGGGGTCCGGTGGGAAGTGAGGTGGCCAGATTCGTTTGGTGAAGAACTGACTCGTACAGAACTCGAATCCGAGTAGCTGTCGGTGGGACTTGAGCGCGTGCGGGTCATGCCGTTTCGTGGTGCGTGTTGACGGTCCCCGACGAGCAGTTCGTCAGAACCTGACAGGATACTACAGGATATTAAACAAGCAGTGCAGAGTCTAGGAAGGAAGAGAACGTATCGCGTGAGCGGTCGTGGAGCGATGGCGGGGGCCGCAAGACGTACCGGTATCCGCATGGAGAAGGGGCATTTCCCGTTCGATAGTCTGCGGCCGTGTCGCCTCGGTGACGGGCGCCGCCAGCTTCGCACCCCCAGTGTGACGCGGGATGATCCACGTTGCCTTTCTCGTCGTTCACGTAGCTCGTCAACGTAACTCGCTCATTTTGGACGCCCCTATGCTGGTATTCACACGCGGGAAGGGCGAACAGATTGTCATCGGAGACGCGATCGTCGTAACCGTGATTCGAGTTCGAGGGCGCCAGGTTCATCTGGCGATCGAGGCGCCTGCCGAGATCAGCGTTCGGCGTGCCGAGGCCAAGTCGACGCGGAGGCAACCGGAGTCTCCCCGCCGGAAACCAGACCGAAGAGGTGGAGAGCCGAGCCAGTGAGGAAGTAGAGGAGCCGTGAAAGGGATCGTACCGCTAGAGGGGGCGGGCAAAGTGCTCCAGGCTTGCCGCATCAAGATGGGGGCGGGAGCATTGCAGGTTGACGATCCATTGTGCGACTTCTGCAACGCGGCAATTCTTGTCCCGGGCTATCTTCTGCAGCCGGCGATGCGCTTCGCTTTCGCGGAGGTGTATCCAATCCATCAGAATCCCCTTGGCGCGTTCGATCACTTTTCGCTCGGCAAGTTGCTTTTCGCTTGCGTCCAGGGCGAGCTGGAGTGCACTGAGCCGCTGGGACAGCGAAAGAGCCAGGTGGATCGCTCCCTCCAGATCCAGGCGTCGAACTGGCTTCACGAGCAGGGCAAAGATCGCAACGGGTTCAATGCGAACACGTTGAGCGATATCCTCGTTATCCTCCGCGGAGAGGACGATCGCGGGGACCGGACGCCGTGAGTTGATTTCTCTGAGCGCGTCGAGACCGCCCATGTGCGACAAGTCTGTATCGGTGATCACCAGATCGATGGAACTCGACCGACATGCCTCCACCAGGTCCCGACCGTCGCACAGGAGACAGGCAACTTCCAGTTCCAACCCGGAGACGATCTGGGCCATGTGCAGTCGGTGCTGCTGGTTGCGATCGGCAATGGCGACTCGTGCGGGGCGTCCCACCATTAAGCACTCTCCAATGTGCCGGGATCAATCGTCGGCAAGCAAAAGTGCCGTCCGACGACGCGGATCCTGACTTGTTTCTGCTTCCTACTTATGGTGCGACTTTTACGCTTGTGACCGTTGGGTTACTCTCGACACACTGCCGCAACGACGGCCGGATCGACCTTCGGACCGACGAGGCTCAGCAAGCGACGTACCCCTCATTGTCCACAGATCGTCCACTGAGACAATTGAAGACGGTCGCATTATGCCTTGGAGGTGGAGCTGAGTGGTAGGGGTAAGGGTCCGACAGACGTGATGGGGAAATCCACCCAGTCGATCGGTCACAGTATGGGGATGTTGCCTGCGCCGAACGCCCATCAAACGGTCACCCGAGACCTGCCGTCCGAGAAACGACGTGGAGTGCCCCACGATTCCATGTGGCAGAGCTGCTTGCGGCGTTGGTCGAGAGAGACGCACGAACCGCAGAATTGTCGACCCGAAATGTTACCTGCTCGGGTGACAGGCCCCCCGGAAACGACCACGCTTTCCGTTGCGCGTCAGGGGCCCATTGTTCAAGCGGCGATGGAAATGCCGAATGGCTGAGGTGCGCTATTTCGACTGCGGCTTTCAGCCGATCTTCATTCGTCGCCTTCATTGGCTCCCCGGTTTGTTCACTCGGCCCCATCTACTGCGGTCGAACATCGCACTACGACATGAAGCCACTCACTTGCGAGGTGCCATCGGCCAAGATCGTGGTTGGATATGCACGCGGGTACCGCTCGTCCCCGACTCATGTAGACTCTCGTGCCACATGGTGAAGTTGCAGGTCGCACATACCATCAACAGCGCCGCAGAGAATCCTTCGGGCCCACCGGCAAGCGTCATGCCCTTGACGGCCGGCATTCCTGCCGGATCGGAGCAGTGATCGCTGGCGTGGAACAACACCTCGAGTCACTCCGCCATCACGCGACGCACGGGATGTTGCTGGCGGATGGAGAGGCAGAGTACACTGCACAGGCAGAGTCGACAGCATGTTGGATCGGTGAAGAGAGTCCCGAGGATCATTCGCCATAGTATGGTCCTACAACCGCCGGAATAGTGGCGGGCCATGTCGCGTTGTCATTGTGAGCGCCGCTTGGCGGCCATCATCGAAGGCCAGTAACAGCTTCTGCCAGCAAGAGGCACAGCACTTTATGAAGTTGATTCGATATCCCGTACTGCTGTTTGTGGCACAGGTCGTGCTGGTGATTCTGTTTCTCTGGCAGACCGGACGTCTGCAGCCACAACTGGTTCCTGATACTGCCAGCTACGAAGCCTTTCCGCTGCTGGATGTGCGAGCGGCGCTGCAGAGTTCACGCACGTGTGGCTATCCGCTGTTTATTGACGTGATGTCCCGAATCGCTGCCGACAGGTATCCCGTTCCGCTCGGACAGTTCCTTGTTCATGTGGGCGGGGTGATTGTCTTCTGGGCAGGTGTAAGCCGCTTCATGCGCTCGGCGTGGACCAGCATGTTCATTGCGAGCAGCCTGCTCTACAGCAATGTTGTGTTGCGGTATATCAACTGTCTGGCTCCTGACTCGCTCGCATCGAGCATCTCGGTGATCTGTATCGGCTGTCTGTTGCTGGCGGTGGACCAGCCGCAGCGACTGCGGTACATCGTGGCACTGGCATGCAGTGTCTTCGCGGCTTACCAATGCCGTCCCGCCTATTTGTTTCTGGTGCCCTTGCTCCCGCTGCTGGGAGTGGCGCTGTGGTGGCTCCTGAGGGACATTCGCGCAGCGGACACGCGGGCTGAGGGAAAGCAGGCGGTCCGGTTTTTTGGTTGGCTGGCGACGGGCGTCGTCGTGCCATTGATCGTCTTCTGTGCCGTGCGATGGTGGATCACAGGTGATTTCGGGCTCGTCGCTTTTGGGGGCAACAACTTGGCGGGTGTTGTGACTTCCTTCCTTGATCAGGACGTTGAGTCCAAGTTGCCCTCATCCGAGAGGCAGCTGGCACAGGAGATTCTGCGGCGCCGCCAGGTAATATCGCAGAACAATCCCGACTTCTCTGCTGACGTGACACGCAGCTATATCACCATCGAACGGCAATTCGACGTCAATACATGGGAAATCTGCGTCCCTGTTGCTCAGCAGTTGAACGGAGAGGAATGGCCGGTTGTGGACGATCGACTGATGAAGCTGGCCATGGCCATCGTCCGAGTTCGTCCGGGCGATTATGCGGTCTGGCTGATCAAAGCGTTCGTTCGGGGTGTCTACATGATTTCGTCAGAGCTGGTGGCGAACCCGATCTACTTTGTGCTGCTGATGGCTCTTATCGTCGCTCATGCCGTTTGGGTGGTGCGGTGGCGACGAGGCAACAGAGAGGCGGTCACGCTCTCGCGGCAGTACATTCTCGAAATCAACATGCTCTGGCTCTTGGCTGTCGGCTTCGCGGGAGCGAAGATCGTCACGGTAATTGCGACGACTCCGCCGCTGGGGCGATTCATGGATGCAGCCGGCATCTTCTTTGCTCCCGTCCTCGTGCGCGCCCTGCTGCAACGGGTGAGGGCAAGTCGTAGCGTGCACGATCGCTCGCAATGGTAGCGTAAGTCTTATCGCGCGACGGATCCGTAAGGAACGCTCGTCCGGTGGAACGGGGGAGGACGAAGCAGGTCACGCACTCCAGTGCGTGCTACGTGCGAGCGACGTGCTACGGCGACCAAGAAGCGAAGACGTCCTCAACAGAGGGCGAGGACGTCTCCACAGGCGTTTCCCCCAGGCACCATCGCGTCGCAGATGTTGTCTTGATTCTAGCGATCGCTCAGCGATCGGCGTTTGGTCGGACTGGGCCGCAACGGAATGGCGGTCGTGCGCGAGGCCGGCGAGACCGCGAACTCGAAGTCAGGCACGGGCAGGGAACCAGCGTCGGCCGCTGTGGGAGCGGGAGCCGCAGGTTGAGCCGGTGCGCTGTCGTCGCAACCTGCGGAGTCGCAGCAACCTGCAACGCCACAGCAGCCAGGGTCAGTACAGCCGTTGCCATTGCAGCAGCACGAGGGGGACCATTCGTACTTGCATTTCGGGCATTCGTACGTCTTCTTCTTCAGTTTCTTGACGACCTTGACGCGGGCACCGTTGTTGACGCACGAGCACTTACCTTTCGCGCAACTTCCGCAAGCGCAAGTGCCATGGCCCCCGTCGCAGCCTGCGGGACAACCGGAGGCATGACCGCCGTTGCGATCGGCCTTCCACTTCTGCCAGGGGAAGACCACGCACGGAATGCAGATCTCTTCGCATTCAATCTCCCAGCAGCTCTTCTCTTCCTTGCCGCTTTCCACTTTCAACGTGCAGCAAGCGTGGCAATTCGGGCAGGTCGTGCGGCAGTGGCCGTGACCAGTCTCACCGCCGCAGACGTTCGGGCCGATCAGCAGGGCGATCGAACTGGAAGCGAGCAGGAACATGTAGCGTAGCATTTGGTTTATCTCCTCGTCTCACAAGCTCGTTGGACGATACCATGAGCGGTTGGTCCACGCAGCGAGTCGGATCAAGCGGTTTAGAAGTCCACCATGAAGCGGACGCCGAAGATATCGTAATCACCCGAATCAGCCACACCGTTGGGCAAAGGCGTTCCGCCAGTCGTTGCCGGGTCGCGATCGTCGATTTGGCCGTAGATGTAGTTGAACTGCAGCCGACTGTTGGGAGTCCACCACCAGTTCAGGCCAAACGTGAAACTGTTTCCGACACCGCCCAGAACGTCGTTGTCCGAAAAATCGCCGTGGGAATAGCGCGCGGCGATTTGCCAGGCTCCCCAGCCACTTCCGCAGCCGCCCGTGCATCGCTCCACCAGGAAGAAGTTCTCGAAGGGAACCACCCGTCCGAGCGTGCCGCTCTCTCGCTCCCAAGGTGTGTGCTCGCCAGTCAGGAAGTAGGCAACGTACACATAACAGCCGTCAAAGGTCAGGTTCGACGCGTTGTAACGTTGCACATCGGTGATTTGATACTCGCTCACCAACTGCCAGGCACCGACATTGATGACCCCTTCGAAACCGACCAGTTGGTAGGTGTTGGCGTCCAAGTACCCGGTGTCGATCCACCGATGTTGCGTGCGGGCTTCGGGCCGAGTCTGAAATCGTCCGTCCGGGCCGCCGCCAGGAAATGCCAGTGAACCTGCCACGGCCCAATGGGCGTACCCGCGGCCGTCGGAGACTTCGTCATACCAGATCGTATTGGCGAGCCGTGCCGCCATTTCACTTTGATAGTTGTCGGTGTACTGGTGTCCCGTCCCCTGCAGATCGTCCATCAGAAAATAGCCGTAGCGCCAGTTCCACCGCTCGTTCTCCGATACACCATAGGAGCATAAACCAAAGCGGCGGTTGTCCTGATTGAATGCTTCCACGTGAAACGGACATTCCATGAAGACGTTGTAGCGGCTGCTGTTCAGGTGATCCAAGCCGTAGGGACGCTTCTGATTCCCCAGCAAGACCGTCTGGAGGTAGGGAAGTTCCTTCCACCCCAGGAAAGCATCCTTCATCGTCGGGCTATTGGGATTGGCCCATTCCATCTCGATCTTGTAGAGCATGGTCTCATAGATGTCACCAGCCACGCCGAACCGGAGGCGACGAAAACCGCTAAAGTCCTCGGGGGCTTCGGTCGGATCGCCGGTCTCCAGGAAGTTCACCAGCGGCGATTCGTCTGGATATGCCCAGTAGTCGTAATGAATACGACCGGTCCATTTCGCCGTGATCGGCTTTGGCTTCGGCTTCTCCAACGCTTCGAGTCGCTTGGCCTGCGCCTCAATCATCTTCTGCAGGTCGGCGATTGTCACTCCAGCCGCTTCTTCCTCCTGAGCCCAGCCCAAGGCGGACAGGCACAGCACCAGACATGCCCCTAGTACGGATCGTACAAGGCGATGAGCGTCCATGCGAATATGCTCCGTGAACCCGAAAAGGCCACCAGGCACAAGGGCAGTCCGTTTGGCGATACGACCGCTTCCTTGCGCATCAATGCTACGTCCGATACTATCCTCGTCACCGATACCGCGGCCGAGTGTTAAATGAGTATTAAGAACCGGTTTTGGCAGCGGAACAAGCGATACCGGCGGCAGGATCGCTACACTTTGACAAGCCGGGAATCAGGCGTGGCGAACCAGCAGCGGACGTGGTGATGCGAATAGCTGGGGAAGCACACCAGGATCGGACCCCTCTTTCGGCAGCTTGGATCATCTGTGGACCATGCTTGACGCCGTGACAGGCCGGTGAGAAGTGGAACGTGAATAGGGAAGGCGACAATGCCACAACGCCCCAATGCGACAATCGAGACAACGAACCTACCGAAATCAGAACCGAAATCAGGAGAACCGAAATCAGGCACTCGGCTCTGCAAGATGGTTGAACCGCAGAATATCCAACACGGAATGTCGAATCACCAAGGGGAAGGTGCAAGCGGTGCCGACACCGGATGCCCAGCGGCGGAGGGCTCACTGCGGCGCATCGTCGCGTTGCCACACCACTTTTCCGCAGCGTGTCGCTCCGCTCAGCGGAGAATCGCCTCGCCGGTGCCTGCCGGATCCATCAGGCGTGCTGACGGACGGTCCTGCTGCAGAGGAGAATTGAACGTGCCGATGAAGCGGGGTTGGGGTGTGAAGTGCCGATTCATTCACGGGTTAATCCCCAAAAAAGGGGGAGGCGTGCTGCTCTTGTGACGTAGGGGGCGTTCTTGGTACGCTATGGGATTGGCATTGTCAGGTGTCGTCAGCCGCGCGGGCAATGCAGGGTCAGGCAAGGTGAATGGCCGGTTGGTCTGCGCCGTGGCGCACGGACCGGCAGCCTCTGGCGTGGACTGGTCTGGAAGGTTAGGGGAAATAGGCTGAGAGTTAGTGTGTTGCCGCAATCACACAGCGACGAGGCGGGCAGTGTTGCCGGCAGGGCGTCGATGATCTTGGAATCGCCAGGGCCGTGTTGGCGGCGGTGTCGGGGGAGTTGTGGAGGAGCAAAGGTGTCGGGCTCAGCTCAGTTGGGCCGACAAATTGCTTGAGCCGTCCGGGTACCGATTGCGGACGCTCAGCTCCGTGCGCTCTGCGAACCTCCCTTGGCAGTTGGCCCGTTGGCGGCATCCTATGGTGCATTTGTGCCGATAACGCAAAGATCCACTTTCTTTGGGCGTCGCTCGCTCCTGATACTGGTCGTGGTTTTCTTCTTGGTGCCGTTCGCGCTGCGGGGAGCCCGCATCGCGGTGCAGCACATGCGAAATGACGTCAAGGATTGGCTGCCGGCTGATTTCCCGGAGACAGCGGAACTCGACTGGTTCCGCCAGCACTTTCTGGGCGAGCAGTTCGTGGTCATCAGCTGGGACGGCTGTGGGGTGGGGGGAACCGATGAGCGGTTGAAACTCTTCCTGGCGAAGCTGCGGCCGGAACAGCCTCCCGTCCCCCGTTCTCACGCTGCCGACGAGCCCGTGACGGAGGCGCCTGGGGTGGCCACCGACGCGGCTGCTGAGAGTGACGCGGACGCTGCCGGATCCGCGATCATTTCGCCGCTGCAACATCTCGACCGGCCGGGGTTCATAGGCGATACCCTGGGGCTCTACACGCCAGAAGACGACCACTTCAACTGGGGAGGACGGCAAGAGAAGTGGCTCAAGGGAAACGATGGATCGGGCGCGAAGTGGTATTTCATCACGCCGGCAGGGGACTTATACCGCTGGGATGACACCGACGGTATCGCGTCGGCTGCCTGGCGTGCGCTGCGCCGTCAGTGGTCTGAGCCGGAACTCAAGGGCGAGTTAGTCCACTGTTTTGGCACGGAACTTGGTCCTTGGTACTACAAACATCCTCGGCGCCTGCGCGCTCAGTTGTTCAAGACTGTGACCACGGGGCCGGCGATTCTGCAGAGCCTGACTGGCCCGCAAGGCGTTCTGAAGGATGATCCGGAAGAGGCGCAGCGCCGCCTGACTGGGACACTCTTCGGCCCGGATGGAACGCAGACCTGTCTGATCGTGACGCTCACTGACGCGGCGCGGCATGACCTCCACCAGGTGCTGGGACGTGGCATGTTGGGCCGACCGTTGGGGCGCTTGTACGAGATCGGGGCAGAGGTCAACTTATCGCAGGAATCGCTGCGGCTCGGCGGACCGCCGGTTGACAATGTGGCCATCGATGAAGAGGGGACGATCACGCTGGTCAGGCTGATTGGCTACAGTATCGCTCTGGGCCTCGTGCTGTCATACCTTTGTTTTCGAAGTGTGACGGCCACCATCATGGTGCTGTTTGTCGGGGGACTCAGCGCGATACTGAGTCTCTCACTGGTGTACTGGGGTGGAAGCTCCGTCGATGCGATCATGATGTCGATGCCCTCGCTGGTCTACGTCTTGGGACTGGCAGGCGCGGCGCACATCATCAACTATTATCACGCGGCGGTGGAAGAGCACGGATACGTGGGGGCGCCGGGGCGAGCGATTCGACATGGTTGGAAGCCCGCTTTGCTGTGTAACGTGACCACGGCCATCGGGCTGGCGTCGTTGGCCACGAGTGACCTGATCCCCATCCGCAATTTCGGCATCTTCGCCGCGATCGGAGTGCTGGCCACCTTACTGATCCTGTTTACTTACCTGCCCGCCTCCCTGGAGATGTTTCCGCAATCGCTCCGAACCCGCCGGCAGGAACCGACGGAATCCGACTCGCGGCTGGGGCGTTTCCTGGCGAACTTCTGGACTCATCTGGGCGGCTTCTGCATCCGCCACTACCGCCTGGTATCGCTGGGGTGTATTGCCGTCATCTGCGGCGTGGGCTGGGGTGTGACACGCATCGAGACCTCAGTCAATATGCTCAAGATGTTTCACAGCGAGGCCCAGATCATCAAGAACTATGTCTGGTTGGAGTCGCATATCGGGCGGCTGGTTCCTATGGAACTGGTCGTGAAGGTCGATCCCGACGCGCTCCTTCCACCGGCCAGTGAATTGCAGACCCAGCAGGAACCGAGCACCCAACAGCAGTATCAACTCAGTTTTCTTGAGCGTCTGGAACTGGCGGATCGCGTGCAGCGCGTGATCGAACGGGAGTTTGGTCCGCGGGGCCAGAACCTGGTCGGACGCGGCTTGAGTGCTGCCACCTTTGCCCCGGAGCTTCCCGCTGCCAAAGGTGATACGGCTACGTTTGCCCGGCGCGGAGTCACCAATCGCCAGCTCGAAGCGCATCGGGCTGAGTTCCTCAGTTCCGATTACTTGCGGATGGACGCGGAAAGCGGGAGTGAGTTGTGGCGCATCAGTCTGCGAGTGGCTGCCACGAAAGGAATTGACTACGGCGCGTTTGTCGCCGATCTGAAGTCGGCCGTGGAACCGGTGCTGTCCGCCTATGATTGCCGCGAACAGGTCCTTCGCGACGTCGTCGAACAGCGTGGCGGCAAGCGACCTGTGGGTGCGAAGGTCCTGTTGCTGGGACTGCCTTCGGCCGCACTGGCCAACGATCTGTGGGATAAGTCTTCGGCCAACGCGGCCAGTCTGGACACGGCGGCGCCGGAGCAAGGTGATCGTGACGTGATGCCGGTCAACGGCCAGAAGATCTTTGCACGCACCTTGCATGACCTGCTCAACGTGTCGCGACTGCGAGTTGCCGCGCACGTCGCCGACACCACGCCACTGCCCGAGAACTGGCGTGACATCGTGGCCCAATACGACTGCGTCGTTCTGTTGGACGACACCGGATATGATGTAGCGGCGGTCCAGTCGGCTGCCCAGCGGCTGATCGATGCTCGCCAGTACCATCACCTTCCATCGACGGTCGACTTGACGCCAGCTGCCGGATCCGCCACGCCTGAAACCGCGAAGTTCGCTGCCGTCTATACGGGCATCGTGCCGATTGTCTACAAGGCGCAACGCACGCTCTTGGACAGTCTGATCCAAAGCACGTTCTGGTCGTTCGTCACCATCACTCCGCTCATGATCCTCGTGGCCAGAAGTATTCGCGGCGGCCTGGTGGCAATGCTCCCGAATGTCCTGCCGGTGCTCGTTGTATTCGGCGCCATGGGCTGGCTGGGTGTGAATGTGGATGTCGGATCCATGATGACCGCCAGTGTCGCGTTGGGGGTGGCTGTCGACGACACCATCCATTACCTCAACTGGTTCCGAGAAGAACTCGATGTCCTGGGCGATCGCAAGCTGGCGATATTGGCGACCTATCGGCACTGTGCGACTCCCACACTCCAGGCGGCGGTCATCAGCGGCCTGGGACTATCAATCTTCGCCCTCAGTACTTTCACCCCGACCCAACGATTCGGAGTCCTCATGCTCGCCATCCTCTGGACGGGGGTTGCTGCCGAACTCGTGTTCTTTCCAGCGTTGCTGGCGGGCCCGCTGGGAGCTGTCTTCAAGCCGCGCAAGACCAGACAGATCGCGCAGACCGACTCGCGGCAGCGACACACCGTCCATGGCGAGGCGGAGATTCCCGGTAGCGGTAACGCGCATCTGCAACACCTGCGGGAGCTGTTGTCGGAGCGGGAATTTCACGCCAACGATGGGGATTCTGCGGCGCGCCGCTGCCCCTGACGGAAGGCCTCATCCAAGTAGAAGGCCGGACGGTATCGTCAGTCATCGAGCCGAAAACGGGGCGCGCCGAGTTCCTGCAGCAGGACCAGGAACATGGATCGTCCGGCGTTTCCCACGCGTTGACCACCTGACGGCTTCGGTCACCGAGGCATCCGAACCGCAGAATATCGAACAAGGAATGTCCAATGACCAAGTGGAAGAATCACATCGATGCGACCACAGACGCTTGCTTGAAGCCGGTGTGGATCACTCGGGAACGTGGTCGCCGCGTCTGACCGTCTTACCTTCCCACACGGCCTCGTCGGTGGCTTTGTCATAAGTGAGGATGCGGTGCGCGCTGCCAGGCGCCGGCGGCACGTCGATCGTTGGCAGCCACCTTTTGTGCTCGGCAATGACTGCGGCGAATTCCGCCTTGCCAGCCAGATTCGTCCACTCATGCGGATCATTCTGCAGGTCGTAGAGCTCTTCGCTGCCGTCGGCGTAGCGGATGTACCGCCAACGCTCGCTGCGAACGCCGTGATTTCCCTGGTTGTGACTGGTAATGGCGGGGCGCTCCCGCGGAGCGGAGGCATCCTGGAGTTGAGGCACAAGACTCAGGCCCTCTAAGTCATTGCGCGGCGGCAGGCCGCACAGTTCGACCAGTGTGGGATACATGTCGAGCAGTTCAGCCGGCCGCGTGCAACGCTGTCCCGGCGTGATGCCCGGTCCGGCGAAGACTAATGGCACGCGGGTGCTGCGATCCCAGAGCGTGTTCTTGCCAGTGATTCCCTTTTCGCCCAGGTGCCAGCCGTGATCACCCCACACCACGACAATCGTGTTCTCCGCCAGACCGGTTTCGTCTAACGCCTCGAGAATCCGGCCAATCTGGGCATCCACGAAACTGGTGCAGGCCAGGTAGCTGCGGACCAAGTTGCGCCACTGGTCGTTGTCCTTGACCCATTTGAGACGAGGTTCGGGAAGCTCCCAGTGGAGATACCAGGAGAACCGTGGGGTGTCGTCGCGGTCGTCTTCGCGAACCACAGGCAAGATGCTGTCATCGTCGGGAAAGAGGTCAAACCACTGCTGCGTGGCATAACAGGGAACGTGCGGCAAGAAGAATCCGGCCGCCAGGAAAAACGGCTGGTTAGCGGGCGGATGGCGGAGTTGTTCGATCGTCCAACTGGCCACCTGGTAATCGCCCTTGTCCTCGTCCCGATGCGGAAAGACGCCCCAGTCCATGGCCGGGTGGTTGCCCATCGGCGTGGGTGGAATCAATTTCTGCTTGGGCTGGGCACCGATTCCACCGGCGTTACCCCACACGTCGAATTCGACGGCCCGTTGTGCCGGTCCGCCGACGCCACCGTGGTAGATCTTTCCGCACGTATAGGTCTTATATCCGTTCGCCTTGAAATGCTGCGGCAGTGCCACGCGGTCCTTCCACGCGTCGACGTCTCGGAACCAGGGGGCGAGTCCGTAGATGCCGGTGGTGGTGGGACGCAGTCCGAGCATCAGACTGGTGCGGCAGGGATTGCACAAGGGCGAGTTGATGTGGGCGTTGAGGAACGCAGTGCCCCGCTGGGCCAGACGGTCGATATGGGGTGTCTTGGCCATAGGATGTCCACCAAGATGGCCAATCCAGTCGTTCTGATCGTCGATGGCGATGAACAGGACGTTCGGGCGGGGCGATTCTGCACGTGCCGTTTGAGCGGCGACACACAGGCCGATCATCACAAGCAGGCGGGTAGCGAGATGGCCAAACATGAAAGTGTCTCCCCTTAGTGTCGAGGCAGATTCATCTTCTCAATCAGGCTCCGGATTCCCTCCGCGTCAAAGTCGCTTGGGCGGGGCTGAGCCAGATCGATCTCCAGTTCCTTCAGCGTGGGCGTCTGGGACGGCACTCCGCCAGTGGGCACCTCAGCCCCGGCGATCCAAACCAGTGCGTTAAGCACCATCGTGCGGTAGCTATCCTGCGCCCAGTTCCAATGTGTGTGCATTCCGGTGAACCCGAAGCCGCGTCCGCCGTCGGGCCGTTCATACACCCAGCCGACCACCTCGGGCATCCCTTGGCGGGCACGCACCGACGGGTTGCCGCTGTGCGCGCCGTCCGGTCCGTCACGCGTGCTGTCCGGCGGCACGGCCTGCAGGATCGGCGTGACACCCTTCATGTCGGCGACAAACCGCATATGGTAATACCACTCATCGCTGACCTTAAACGGCTTGAGCCCGCGCGCGACGGGATGGTCGGGGAAGGCAGTGAAGTCCGCCTCCCAGTGCGGGTTCACTGACCAGTGCTGCTCGTACGATCCGCCGATCCACTGGATGAGCTGCTCGACGGAGTCGTTTCGGCCAGGGTCGAGCGTGTAGTGGATGCAGCCGAGTCCCACGCCGCGATCCATCAGCGGCTTGAGCTGGGCCGCATACTTGTTCACCAGCATGCCGCCGTCGCTACCGAGCATGATGGCGGTGGCATCGTCGAGGACGCCTTCGTCCTTGGGCCACTCCTCGCCGCAAACCACCGCAGTGACGGCCGGAACGTTTTCGTTGAGCATGCGTGCGAGCATGCGAAAGGCAGGTCCGTAGGCATGCCCGCCATACCCGTGACTGGCCGAAGCGTGAATCAAGACGATCTTCTTCTTCGCAGGTTCGGGCTGCGATCGTGACTCCAAGTTCAGACCGTGGGCGGCGGGCCTGGTCTTGTGCCACGCCAAATGGGCCGCGGTGAGCGGCCGGACCACGTCCGAATGTTGAGGGGCGACGCTCGTCGTTTCGTCCGAATTCGCCGCCACCCGGTCGACCTGCGACGTCTGTGCATCACATTTGCCGAAACAGGAAGAATCTCCCCAGCCCATGTCGTCGATGAAGACCAACACGATATTTGGCTGACGAGGTGACGCGGCGAATAGTCCCTGGAGGAATACTGCCAGCAGCAGGCCGGCCGACGACAGGAACACGATCGTTGCTCTCAGGCTGTGACGCCGGTGCATTCTCTCAGGCCTTTCTGCTGTGCTGTGTGTCGAGGTCGAAGTCCCTATGCTACCATATCGTCTTCCCGTATTGGACTCCCAGAGATCCACCAATTTGATCCACGATCTTGATCAGAGGCCGAAGGACCAGGGCACGTCAATGAAGCGCGTCAGCCCAAACCAGGATCCCCTGAGGATGAACAGCCATTCTGTGGTCATGCGGGCGCACCATTCGACCTTCGCTAAGATGCGGTAGGTTCGGTCAACTCGGCGGCATTTTCCAGCTTCGGTTGCAGGCGGGATGCCGCCTGCGAATCAAGGCTCCGTGCGATCAACACGACCAGCGAGGCGGAGAAGAGGGCGATCAGGCAGACTGATCACGCGTTCCTAAGTTCCAGACGAACCTCCCTGTCACACGGCCAGTGCCGCATGGGCAGCCGCAGCGATCTTGTTGCTGTTTTCGGCGGTTGCCGGCGTTCGCCCTTTCTCCAGTCCGAGATCGGAAGCCCGCACGTGTGCGAACTAGTGACAGCCGGCTTCCTCCAGTGTCTTACGCGTGCAGTCCTGCGGGCAACCATCGATGGCGACGATCCACCGGGCTGCCCGGGTCGTCGCCATGATACGGCTGACGCGTCCCCCCGCGCCAGCCAGGAAGAACATCTTCCCGGCGCCCTCGGCGGCGGGTTGGCGAGCGTCATATGCCGCAACAAGGCGCACGTCTTACTGCAAGAGCTTCGCAATCTCGTCCGGTGAAGGCACCTTGCCCACCAGCTTCACTTCACCGTCGACCGCCAGCGCCGGCGTCATCATCACGCCAAAGCCGGTGATCACGTTGATGTCGGTGATCTTTTCGACCAACGCGTCGATTCCGTGGCTGCGGACCGCTTCTTCCACATTGTGTTTGAGCTTTTCGCACTTCGCACAACCCGGACCCAAAACCTGCACCAGTTTCACAACACACCTCCATTTGCCAAGCCCACAACGCCGTGCGATGTGGGCTCTGCGAAGAGCTTCCAGCACGGCCTGTTGGATCCGCGCGTCGGTAAGTTTACGCAATAAGCGAACAGAAACACGGCCACGAGTGCCGCCAGGATGCTCCATTCTCTTTCGTTCATCGCTCTCTTCCTTCAGCGACTCGTGTCATTACTGGGTTATTTGGCAAAAACGACAAGTGTCTTCTCGGCGTAGAACGTGTGCCGTTCCTGCTCAGGACCTAAACGAGAAGCTCGTGCTGGTCGCGGGCACGACAAGCGAGCACCGATTCCACACACTCGAAGAATTTCAGAAGGCACTTCACACGCAGTCGGTAGAACACCATCTGGCCGCGTTTTTGATCCACGATCAACCCGGCATTTTTCAGTACAGCCAGGTGTCGCGAGACGGTGGACATGTCCGAACCGATCATCTCGGTCAACTCGCACACACAGCGCTCTTCGACCTGCGAGAGTTCGTCGACGATCAGGAGGCGGGCGGGATGGGCCAGCGCCTTGATGACCTGGGCTCGCGCTTCGTAACGGGCTAGACGTTTGGCATCCATAGGTACCTCTTGCATCGGCTCCGGATGCTTGGCAATTTAGCCAAATATCCTGTAGACGTCAATCCCGCTCGCCGGAACCCCCTGTACGACGAATCTGGCGATACCCCCACAAGCCCTGTCGAGCGCACGGTCACGAACCACCAGCCGCCGTCCGCGACATCGCCTGTCTTACGGTGCCGCGATGGAGTTCGCCCGTTCCAGAACCTGCGGGAGGTTGTCCACGAAATCTCGAATCTCATCACGCACCCGGCGATAGACGAGCCGCTTTTCTTTCTGGCGTTCGACCGCTCGTGCAAGCGAAGGAGGATCATCGAACGGCAGGCGGATGGTCCGCGTCTTGCCCGGGAAAACCGGGCACAGCTCCGCTGCTTCATGGCAGACGGTAATGACGAAATCGATGTCTTCGGCAAGGAAATCCCGCACGTAGTGTGTCTCCTGCCCCGCGATATCCACGCCGGCCTCGCTCATGACCTCGACCGCCAACGGATCCACGCGGCGAGGTTCAATTCCAGCCGAGAAGGGATTGAGTCTGTCGCCGTGCAGGTGACGCGCCCAGCCCTCGGCCATCTGGCTGCGGCAGGAGTTGCCAATACACACGAACAGTACGTTCCATTTGCGGGACACTATCGAGCCTCCTGCAAGAGGGATTCAGGCAGTGTTTCGACAAACGCGCGGATCTCGTCACGCACTCGGCGATAGGGGGCCAGTCGTTCGTCGTCCGTTTTGGCGTTGGCCGCCAGTCGCGGCGGATCGTCGAATCCTGCGTGGACGACCGTGGCCTTGCCCGGAAATACGGGGCACGAATCGTGCGCATGACCGCAGACGGTGACGACGTAGTCAAGCTGTACGTCGTGCAGATCGCCGACGAGTTTGGATCGCTGGCCCGATATGTCGACACCCGCCTCGGCCATGACGTGGACCGCGTTGGGGTTCAGTCCATGCGCCTCGATTCCAGCCGAATACGGCTCGATCTCGCTCCCTTTGAGGTGGCGAGCCCAACCCTCCGCCATCTGACTCCGACAGGAGTTACCGGTACAGAGAAACAGTACTTTCAGTCGCTGCATGTTTGGCTCCCTCGATTCTTGTCGCGTTTGCGCGGCGGGTGCGCGCGACACTGCCTTGAAACCCGGCGCTGCCGCCCGCTCAGCAGCGCCCACGTCATTCTCCTACATCTCGGTGCCTCCGTGCCTCCGTGAGAAACCGTTCGTCTAACTCGCGCCGGCTCTGCCCCTCGTTCCATCGGTTGTCTTGCCGGGTTCACCCACGACCTGCCGCAGTGCCTCAGGCCCCGTCGGCGATTCCAGCTCCCAGCCAATCAGCACGGTGCGCGTGGCGAGTGTATCCACTACCTGGCGGACAAACGGTTCTTCCGCGTCGCGGCGTCGCGCCAGGAGCGGATTCGTAATCTCCAGCGGCAGTAGTGACTGGTTGATGACCCAGGCAAACGGTTCGATCCCGGCTCGTCGCAAATCTTCTTGCAGCCGCGACGCCTCGTGAACTGGAGTCTGCTCGGGGAGCGTCACGATCAGCACGCGCGTGAAGTCCGAATCCCGCAGCCGGGGGAGCAGTTGTGCGACGCTTTCCGTCAGCTCACTCGACTGGCGAGTCACCTCCCGATGGTAGGCGAGCGCCGCGTCCATCAGCAAGATTGTGTGCCCCGTGGGTGCCGTGTCGAGCACGACGATCCGATCGGTGCCTTCTGCAACGGTGCGCGCAAAGGCCCGAAACACGGCGATCTCGGCCGTGCATGGCGAACGCAGGTCCTCCAGGAGCACGGCCCTGCCATCCGCATCAAGCTGCGCCCCCGCAGTCTGCAGGACTTCGCTCGTATAGGTTTGCGTCTCGTGAGCCGGATCGATGCGGGAAACGGTCAGGGTCGGCAGAGAATAACTGCCGAGCGTGACGGCCAGGTGGTCCGCCGGGTCGGTGGTCGAAAGCAATACCTCGCAGCCGCGTTCGGCCAAAGCCACTGCTACCGCGGAGGCGACGGTCGTTTTGCCCACGCCCCCTTTGCCCATCGTGAGTATCACGCCTCGGCCCGCCGCCGCCAGAGCGTCCACCAGAGTGCTCAGAGTACCGGGCAGTGCTGAATGCTCGCCGGTCCGGACACCGATTCCCTCATCGGTCGGCTGGCTTGCACCCAAGCGTCGCAGGGCGTCCACTCCCAACAGGCTGGAGCCTGCGAGCGAGACCGTGGTCCGCTGCAGTTCCCGTAGTGATTCGGGGATTTCGGTCATCGCCTGGCGTTCACGATTGGCCAAGGCACGTGCGACGGGGTCCACGTCGTGCTGATGAGCGAAGATGCCATTGACGATCAAGTGTTGATTCAGCACGCCCAACTGTCGCAGCTCTCGGCTGGTTCGCGCCGCTTCCAGTAGAGCGGTTTTTTCGGGGCGGGTAACGAGCATCAAGGTGGTGCATCGCGCATCTTTGAGTGCATCGGCCGTCTGCCGATACAGACGCTGTTGCGATTGCAGTCCCGCCAGCGGTCCAAGGCATGACGTTCCCGTCGTATTGGCCTGCAGAAATCCGGACCAGGCCGACGGTAAGGTGAGCAGTCGGAGCGTGTGGCCTGTCGGCGCGGTGTCCAACACGAGGTGGTCGAACCTGCCGGCGACATCCGGATCGCTCAGCAGTCGCGAGAACTCGTCAAAGGCGGCGATCTCCAATGTGCATGAGCCGGAGAATTGTTCTTCCATGCTGCGAATCGCTGCTGCAGGCAACACTCCCCGAAACGGCCCCACCAGCCGCTCGCGATATTCGCGCGCTGCTGCTTCCGGATCCAGGTTCATCGCCGAGAGGTTCGGCACGCAGTGCACCGCAGCGGGCTGATCCTGAAGCTCTTCGCCCAGCACATCATCCAGGTTGGAGGCCGGGTCCGTTGACACGAGCAGCACGCGTTTGCCTCGATCGGCCAACTGCACCGCGCTGGCGCAGGCCAGCGTGGTCTTGCCCACGCCCCCTTTGCCGGTGAACAAGAGGACGCGCGTCGGATTCGCGAGAAATTGCCTCATCGGATCTCCCTTGCTCAGCAGCAATCGCTGCCTCCGCAGCAACTGCCCGCCTGGGGAGTCGCCACCGGCAGCAACGTCCTGGTCAGGTCCGTGCCGGTCCAGTGCGCCAGCTGCTCGCGGGACGGGTACTGGCCGCGACTGACTTCCTCGCCGTCAACGAACACCAACGGCAGACACTCGACTCCTGCCATGGCGAGCAGTTGTTGGATCGTGGAATTCTGAGCGAACTGAGCAGGCTGCTGCGCCAGATTGAAGCGTTGCACCGTATGTCCCTGCTTGCCCAGCCACTCCAAATCGGCGGCAAAGCGAGGCAGCACGGGGTCAATCTGAGGGCCGCAGACACCGGTGGAACAGCACATCGGCTTGTCGTAAACCTGCACGTGGTGTCGCAAGTCTCTGGCGAAACGCGTGGTCGAACTGGCTGCACTCTTGACCGCAAAGACGCGGACGCTGGCCGCATACGCGTTGGCGTCGAACTGCTCGAGCAGATGCCGCATCTGTTCGTGCAAAGGCTCACGTGCCGGCTCCGAAACAGCGCAACAGGATACTGCAGTCTCGGTAGAGGCAGTCTGTTCAGCGCCACCGCAGCAGGCTGAGCCGGTCAGCCCCGCTGTGGCATAAGCGTTCAAATCGGAACCACTATCGCTGATCATGACCGCTTCGAACCCGGCACGTTCCAGACGCACACGGTAGTCCTCGATCTCCATCGCACCGGCAATACACCCGACGTAGGCCGCGATACTCTCTTTCACTTCGGGCGGGAGCGGCTTGCGCAGCGCGATGTCGCTGATACTCAGCCGGCCGCCAGGTCGAAGCACACGCAGCATCTCCCGAAACGCCCGGTCTTTGTCCGGCACCAAGTTGATCACGCAGTTGCTGATGATGCAATCCACGCTCGCGTCGGCCAGCGGAAGAGAATCGATCGTTGCCTGATGAAATTCCACATTCCTCGCAGCCGCTTTCTCTGCGGCGAGCCGGGCACGCGAGAGCATCTCGGCCGTCATGTCGATCCCGATGGCCGTGCCCGTCGGCCCCACTTGGCTCGCTGCCAGCAGCACGTCCAGCCCACCTCCACAGCCCACATCCAACACCACTTCGCCCTTCTTGAGTGAAGCAGTCGCCACCGGATTGCCACAGGAGAGTCCCATGTTGGACTCGGCGGGCAGAGCGGCCAGGTCTTCTGGTGAGTATCCAAAAGCGGCAGCCACTTGCCGTACTGCCTCGGAATCGTTCGAAAGGCCGCTCCGCGCCACAGCAGCATATTGGTCGTGAACGGTCCGCAGGACGTCGTCGTTTGTCTCTCTCATGACACACCTCTCAATCGTATATCGTCGAATTACGATAGTTTCAAGCAAAAAAAGATCGGCCGAGATTAGAGCGACGCGATCAGTCGCTTGAGTTCCTGCAGACGGGGCGGGTTGATGCAGTAACAGACTTTCGGCCCATCGACATCTCCCTGGATCAGGCCCGACTGCTTCAGGATCTTCAAGTGTTGAGACACGGTCGACTGGGCCAGCGGCAACGAATCGACGATCTCCCCGCAGACGCAGGCCTTCCGGTTCAGCAGCAACCGGACAATCCGCACCCGTGCCGGATGCGCCATGGCCCAAGCCAGTTCGGCCAGCGTTTCGGCGGTCTCGTCCGGTGGCAGTTTCACCGGCGATACATCACAGCACATCTCAGGAAGCTTGCGTTTTGCCGCCATGCGGCCCTCCAATCGTTAATCTACGATAAACGATATCGGACGATCGCCCGTTTGTCAATGACAAGAAAAGTCACCGCCCGCGGATTAGGAGCAGGTCGGTCCCACTATCGTTCGGCCCGAGATGTGCTAGACGGAATTTCTTCAGGCTGGCCTTGCGAGCGATCGGCAGACGCGTCATCTTCTGTGCATGCCGAACAAGCGCACCAAGCAATCGAAGATCGAGTAGGCGGATATCACCGGGCTCGGGTAGCAGATCGTCACCCCAGTGTTTGAGCACGCTGGCCAGCCGCCCGCTCACGCTTCTCCGACCCCCACGAGCTTCGCTCGTGCGGTGAAGCAGATGGAGAGCTACCGCGCCGCTCTTCCTCACCCCTCTCCGACCCCCACGAGCTTCGCTCGTGCGGTGAAGCAGATGGAGAGCTACCGCGTTGCCCTCTAATCAGCCGGTGCACGGAATCTCTGCCGTTTTTTCTGTAACGAGTCTTAATGTCGCGCGATTTTATCGATACAGACAAGCGCGCCAGCTGGGCACATTCGTATTCGTACTCAGTGCAACGGTACTCGTACTCCTACGAGTACCGCGATGCTGAGTACGATTGCGATTGCCACACCGAAACCTGACGAACAACGCAGTGCACGCCCAGTCCTCCCTCGAGAACAGTCCGCCTCGGGTCGTCAGGCCCACGGAGCTGTTTATGGTCGATCAACGAAAGCCATGGTCGATCAACGAAAGGCCGCGCAGAAGCTGAACGCAAACCGGATGATGGACTCTGGCCTAGAACCATTTAACCGGTCGGCGCCAGATACGTTTCGCTTCCATCGTTTCCGGATCAGGTTTTCGGCTTACCACGTCCTGCGGTGTCGCATCAAGCATTGAGCGTCACTCGTGTTCGCCGCTACTGGGTGGGTGGTTCAGCATCTGCCATACCGACGCGAACCAGAGGGTGGCGGCACGTCGTTGGCCGATAGCTGAGAAGTGCCGCCGTGTGGTGGGACCACCGCGATTCTCGCCGCCCAAGATGTCGGTGTCGGGACCAGGCAGAAAGCCGGGCCGCAGCCAGAGCTGTTCAATTGCTATGCGGATTCGCGACTCCTGCTCCGCGTCGTGGTAGACGGTCGGGTGCAACGTCGATTTGGCCAGCAGCCAGGGCGGTTCGAAGCCCCAGGCTTTCACCGCTGCATCGCGAATTGCCACGAGGTTGCGAACATAGTCTTCCGTCGACGTCTGAGCGATCACGTCCGATTCGCCCTGCTGCCAGAGGACCGCGCGAAACGGTGGCAGCGTTTGCCCTGCCATGACCAGCCGTTCATGCAGCACGCCGCCAGGCAGCCATTGGCCGCTTGCGGTGGCACCGACTCCCACATTGACCAGGCCTACAGGGACGCGCAGCAACGGCACCAGCTGATCACCAAACGTCGGCCACACAGAGCCTCCATCACTGCCGTCAGATACAGGCTGAGGATCATGTGCGATCCGCCAGGTATGGCTGGACATATCGTATGCCACGACGCGCCCCGCCGGGTCCGTCACGTTCTCACGCTGGTCGTTGCAGTTGGTCGCGTACGATTGACCTGCCACCAGGAACACTTCGCCAACTCCTACCGGTTCCACCTGTCCCTGGGCCGCCACGCGCTCGCCCACGAGAAAGCGGAGTTCCAGTCGATACCAACCACCAGCTGCTACGCGCAGGCGTGTAACGAACTCTTCCGCCTGGACCTGAAACGCGACTGGCGACCGATCAACCTCACGGCCCGCCCCACCAACCAATAGTCGTGTGCGAAATTCCAGTCGCGCGTCCGGCGAGGCTGGCAATGGACCGCATACCGTCACGTCCGCATGACCCATTCCCGCTCCATTGGTGGCGTTTTCATGGCTCTCCCGCGGATCGAAGCCCATACGCTGCACAACTTGATAAGGTAGAGGGCTGCACAGGTTGAACGCCGCCGTCTCCTCACCTCCCGGTAGTCGCTCGGACCCATGGCAGCAGATGAGCACGGCCAACATGCCAGTCAGAGCGTGTATTTCAGACCGCATCGTGGACGTCTCCGTTGTAGTGCATCGCATGGCGTCACCTTTCAGGAATTCCGGGCGTGCATCCTGTGCAAGCGTTGATCAGTCCAATTCCCTCACTTAGATGTCCTTGAAACGGATCAATAACACGTCGCCAGGGTGGATCTGAAGTCCGATGTGGCCCTTCTGCGCCGGACAGAATGTCGGCATCATCTTTCAGGCCGTCCAATTTCGTTCAGCAGTTTGTTGAGCAGAACCTCTTCGCATGGACTTTCCATCTGCGTTCGGTCCCTGTCTGAGTTCCTTGTTGGGCTTGATTTCAGTCGCCATTGTACGTCCTGCCTCGGTTGTTTGCAGGATCAAGGTTGATTTTTCGTGTCCTACACGCCGTCACACAACACCGCCGATGAAGAAGGGCATGAACTGTTCCGCAGCCAAGTTGAAGAGTCAGACAACATTCGGGAAGACGCCCGTAACCTGATACTGTTCGAGCAAGTCAGGGATTTGCTGCTGGGTGATGAGGCGGGACCGTGACGCCAGAATGCCAGTTCTGCCAATGTGATAACGGAACGAGGTGACAACGGAGGTCACAGACGTGGGAGTTCGTGCTCGATCCTTCGTGGTCTGGCTGGTCCTGATCTGCGCCGAGATATTGCACGGGATCGCCCGTAAGATCTTCCTGGTGCCCCACGTTGGCGAATTCAGGTCGAACCAGCTTGGCGTGCTCACCGCCTCGATCATCATCCTAGTGAACGCTCTGATGTTCGTCCGATGGATCGGCCCATCTCGGACCAGCAACCTGTTGGCGGTCGGCGGGCTCTGGCTGGGGCTGACGCCTGGTTTTGAGATTCTGTTCGGACGCTTTGTGATGGGCGCATCGTAAGAGCGACTCGCCGCCGACTACAATGGGTTCGAAGGGAGACTGCTGCCGTTGGGAATGCTGATCCTCCTGCTGTCGCCGCGGATTGCCGGGAAAAATACGGGGAACGACGAAATGACCTGGATGGAATGGTACAACAGCCTGTGGAAGCCGAGTTGGACCCCAGCACCGGCGACCATCGGCCTGATCTGGCAGATCCTCTACCCGATCATCATCGTGACTTTCGGCTTCGCGTTCGTGCAGGCGTTTCGTCGAAAGGTGCCGTGGCTGGTGGCCTTGCCGTTTGCCATCAACCTCGTGGCGAATCTGATTTTCACCCCCATCCAATTCGGATGGAGGAACTTGCCGTTGGCAGCAGTGGACATCCTGGTCGTCTGGGCGACAATCATATGGATGATGGTGGCGGTCTGGAAGCACTACCGATGGGTCGCTGTGGCGCAGGTGCCCTATTTCGTGTGGGTCTCGATTGCGACCGTGCTTCAGTTGTCGATCACTTGGATGAACTGGGGGAAATAGACATGAAGACGATGTTGTGCAGTACGTTGGTCTGGCCGCTGCTGTTCCTGGGGACGTTGGCCATGACGGAAGACTCACAGAAAGTCCTGTTCGACTTCACGGGGTCGGACGCTGCCAAACAATGGCAAACAGTTAACGACGGCGTGATGGGCGGCGTGTCCGAAGGCAAATTCAAGATCACCGAGGCCAAGACCCTGGAGTTCTTCGGTAAACTGTCCCTGGAGAACAACGGGGGCTTCGCTTCCGTGCGGACCAAGGCCAAGAAGCTCGGCCTGGAAACAGGAGACTCACTTGTCGTCAAGATGCGAGGAGATGGCCGAGAATACACACTGAACCTGTACGTTCCCAGGCAGCTTGTCGCATTTTCTTATCGGGCCACAGTACAGACCAAGAAAGACGAGTGGATCGAGGTTAAGCTACCGCTGGACAAGTTCGAGGCGACCTCATTCGGAAGACCGGTGCGGGATGCCGGGCCGGTGGACCCAAAGGAAGTGAACGCTCTCGGATTCCTGCTCGGTGACAAGAAGGCCGGGCCGTTCAAGCTGGAAGTCGAATGGATCAAGGTGGAGCGAACGGACAACGGACCTGGGAACTGACTGTGCTCGACCCCTAGCTGGGCGAGCCGCTCCAAGTCTTCTTCAGCCTCAAGCATTTCCTTGGTGGCAGCGATGAGTTCCAGCCGATCCAGCCGGATCGTAAGGCGAGGCACGACCTTCTCCATGAACACCAGCCAGTTCTTCCATCGGTCTGGGTCTTTTACCTTGTCGTAGATGCATCATCACTCAGGTATCCCAACGACACCAAGAACTCGTCCATTCGCTGCGTCGTCTTTTCCAGCCAGGGCGACCGGTTGAAGAAGCCGTGCGGCTGACCCTCGGCTGTGAACAACTCAGCCTGATGCCCCAGTTCCTTCGACTTCCTCATGAACTCGTCACCCATGATGGCCAAGCGGTCGGCGGTCCCGAAGAAGATCAGTGTCGGCGGACTGTCCTTAGCCAGATGCAGGGTTGGCGAAATCGCTTTTCCCACAACCTCGTCATTCCCGATCCGCTCCATCAACTCGGGAATGCTCTCAAAACGGAGGACTGGATTGAACAGGATCAGGGCATTGGGCTTCGAAGAGATCTTGGCGTCTTCACCATCGGCATCGAGGTCGGGGGTAAGGGCCGTGCAGGCTGCAATGTGACCACCAGCCGATCCGCCCGCCGCCACGATCCGGTCGGGATCGACTCCTAACTTCTTGGCATTCTGCCGCAGCCAACGGACGGCGCTCTTGGCGTCCTCGACGCACTCCTTGGGCGTCACACCATGCCGGGACTTCACTCGGTAGTCGGCCCTGGCGGCGACCATGCCACGTCCGGCACAATGCGTGGCCTGCGACTCGAACTGGGTGATCTTTCCGTTCTGCCAACCGCCGCCAAAGAAGAAGACGACGGCTGGTCGCTTGTCGCCCTCCGTCCAGCCAGGCGGGCAGTGAATGATAATCTCCAGATC
Organism: Pirellulaceae bacterium; assembly: GCA_041752115.1. GTDB lineage: Bacteria > Planctomycetota > Planctomycetia > Pirellulales > Pirellulaceae > JAJRVM01. The sequence continues at coordinate 63,309 of JBGSHS010000375.1, forward strand.
AGCCTGCGGCGTCTTCTCGTAAACGAAGGATCGGATTGCAGGACCGGTTGCAGCGTCGGAGTCGGCGGCTTCCATTCCAACCGCCGTACAAAGAATCATGCTCGTCGCCAAGGCTACGGTGCGTCGCATGAACTCACCTTTCATAAATGCCGCCTTTCCATCTCCTGTGATTCCAAATCAGTCCAATTCCCTCACCTCAATGTCCTTGAATCGGATCAGCAACTCGTCGCCGGGATGAATCTGAAGTCCGATGTGCCCCGTCATCCCAACATTGCGTGCCCGGTGAACCTCGTCATCCAGCCGCCCTTTGCCGTCGTAGTCGGCAACGGTCACTCCGTTGATGATCGTCTTGATGCTGGTTCCCCGGCAGACGATGCGGACCTCGTTCCACACTTCTTCCTTGTCTGCGTGTTTCCAGGTCCAACCCTTCGGAGCATGTACCGGCTTGGCGTTGGCAGGCGGTCCCACGTCGGGCCAGAGCCAGACCTGTACACCCCTCGTTTCGTCATAGATAAAGCCATTTCGCCATGGGGCAGGTGGGTTGAGATCGACTTGAGGACCATCGAGCCAACCGGCCTGGTCATCGTAGCGACTGCGAAGTTGAACGCCGCTGTTTCCCGTCGTGGTGCTGTACGTCTGGACCTTCATCTGAAGCTCGAAGTCCCCGTATTCCTTTTGCGTGAGCAGCCAGATGTAATTATGGGAGCTTTCGGGAGGCGTTTCGGCAGTGATTGTGCCATCCACGACCTTCCAGTAGCCCCGCTTGTCCTCATCCTGAGGAAGGCACTTGATAACCCATCCGTCGAGATTCCGCCCATTGAAGAGGCTGATCCATCCTGCCTCCTTGCCACTGGGGCGAGCCGGCTTCAAGTGTTGATCCAAGAAGGCCCACGTAGCGTCTGCGGCCTTCCTTCCGGCCTCCCCGGCAAAGCCGTGACCCTGTCCCTCCAACACCATCAGCGTATGGGACGCACCGGCGGACTTCATCTTCTCGTCAAGCACTCGGGCCTGCTCCACCGGTACCAGTGCGTCCTGGTCTCCGTGGAGAGTCAGGACCGGAGGATCGTCCTGGCTGACGTACGTGATGGGGCTGGCTGCCTTGTACTGTGCGGGGACTTCACCGGGTGTGCCTCCCAAGAAAAGCCGGAAGATCCAGGCTACCGAGCTATTCTCAAAGCAGTATTTCATGTCCGTAGGGCCAAAGACATTCACTACCGCCTGAACTCGGCTGGATAGGTCGGGACTCCCGCTCTCTCCCTCCAGGCCCGACGCGGGATCGGTGAGTCCGACCAGAAGCGCAAGATGTCCACCTGCGGAAGCGCCGGTCACTCCGATCCGGTCGGGATCAACGCTGTACTTCTGGGCGTTGGCACGCAACCAACGGATCGCCGCCTTGGCATCGTGGATCTGCGCCGGAAAGATCGGATCGCCAGTGGTCGTCTCTTTCTTTGCTTCGTCGTACTTCATCAAACGGTAGCTGATCGTTGCTGCGACGTAACCTCGTCTGGCCGCCACTTGGATCTGTTCTCGGTACATGTGGCGATTGCCCTGCGACCAGCCGCCGCCGTGGATGAACACGAGGGCCGGAAACGGCCCGTCGCCCTGGGGCCGCGCCAGATCCAGTTTCAACTGCGTGTCTCCGACCTGCCCATAGGTGATGTTCTCTTCGAGCACAATCTCGGCACACAGGGCAGCACTCCCCGTCAGCCAATAGATTCCGAAGACCACCAACAGCCTGGTGAGCCAAACGCTACTTGTTGATCTCATCGCAAACCTCCGTTGTGGCTGTTGGGCGTTTCACCCAGCGGGCCGGTTCAATTCCAGATCTTCGTAGGCTCTCTGTCAGACGGTTTCACCGCGGACTGTCATTTCTCGGGCCTATGCGGCGTGAACGGTGACCGCCCCAACGCATTTATCAAGACGTGCAGGACGAACACGGCTTCACGGGCAAGTACAGTTCCGTTCGTCGTTACGTGCACAAGCTCAGCCAGCATGCCGAGTTCCCCTTTCGTCGGATCGAAGTCGAACCCGGATACGGACTGCAGCTCGATTATGGCACGGGGGCGCGCTGCCAGGATCATCAAGGTGTCGATCGGAAGAGTTACATCTTCCGTGCAGTGCTCAGCCATCCCCGCAAAGGCTACACCGAAGCGGTACGGCAGCTCACTACGGAGTCGCTCATTCGTTCGCTGGAGAATGCCTTTCGAGTGTTGGGGGGGCGTCACCCAAGTCGTCGTGTTTGATTGCGCCAAGTTGGCTGTAACGCAAGCGGATTGGTACGACCCCGAATTGAATCCGAAGATCGTCGAATTCTGCCGGCACTACAACGTCACGTTTCTTCCAACACGTCCGCGCACCCCGCGTCACAAGGGCAAAGTGGAACGGGGTGTGGGATACGACAAGAGCAATGCTTTGCGGGGCCGCACCTTTGAATCGTTGCAGGCGCAGAATGACCATCTCCCGCACTGGGAGAGGCACACTGCGGACACACGGATTCCCACCGCCTCAGCGGTTCAATTCATCGCAACTTAGTTCGAATCCTACCACCTCCGCTCCAAGATAGCCTGTTTCCCCAATGAAAACGAGGGTTCTGAGGCGACTCTGGCGACTCACCAGGGGGCAGGGCAGCGCACGAGACGGCGCAGCTTGTGCAAGTATGTACGTGCAGGAAAGCCAGATCATTTGGCCAGAAATGCGAAAAACCCTGGGAGAACCAGGGTTTTAAAGCGGAAAGGACAGGTTTGACTTTTTTGGGCATTTCTTGAAACAGCTTTTTCGTCCTCAAGTCATTTAACGGCAATGATTTGCGCACATCGATGGCAGGCGAGCGGAGCTCGTTATCGGACACCTTATAAGACATTTTTCGGTGGCCTATAAGACACACTTTTCTTGCCTCGCAGGATCACGGCGGCGACCCTCTTGAACTCAGCGGATACCCTCCAAGCTCCATCATCCACCTTACAAAGGAGAAGGAGTCATGGGAAGAACGCTGCTATTCCTCGTTAGCCTGCTGCTCTGCGGTTGCAGCACCCGAGTCGAGGTCTCGACCGAACGACGACCGGCCCTCGGCGACCCACCTGCCACCAAGAGTTTCTCCACGAAGGTCGCCGTCGATCTGCTGACCAACCCGCCAGCCCCGGTTGAGGTCACGCAGCCGGAAGTCGAGGTCGCTGGCGATGCAAATTTTGCACTGATCGTCGAGGGCGACTTCCACCTCCACACCCATCACCACATCCACACGGACTGCCTTCCAACCGAGGAGCGACCGGCATCAAGGCGACATCAAGAGAAGTCCGAGCCGGTGGAGATCGAGACCCGAAGGACGGGAATCGATCCACGCTGCGAGCGGCTTCTGCGAGAGCATGTGGAGCAGGCGGCACGATGGCGAAAGATGATGGGGCTGTGAGAACGGTTTCAACAGAAAGGGAAGAAAAATGATCCGCATCCTGGGCAAGATTATTTTCGGCATTGGTTACACAGTCGGGTGGCTTAAGTGGCACCTGGGTGCGCCCGCCCGTGCCCGAGAGGCACGCCGCCAATTCCGCCAATGACTGACCGTCGTGGCCCGAGCGGTGCGCCAACCGGCGTACTGCCCCGAACATCGGTGTGCGTCAGCACAGCCAGAGTCAATGAGACGGTCGTGGGACGCAACAATTCCACTGCGGTGTCCTTGTAATCAGGTCAAAGGTGAAGCACTATGCCTCAAGCTGCGACTTTTCTTGGTCGCCAAGCTGCCGTCGTTTCGCCTTCTTGTCGAGCCGGTGACCTAACCAGAAGCCAAGCCCGGCGAATGTGATTGCCCCAAGGGGTGCGCCTACCGTGAGCGACATACCCAAGACTGCAAGCCCCGTCATACAGCCTTTGTAGTAGATGGCATGGAAGACCGGATACGATCCGTAGAATCCAGCGAACGGGCCGATCAGAACGCCGAGCGTGGTTAGGATCGCTCTCATCATCGGTGAATCTCCTTCGTTGCGAGCAGCCATGCATCCAACGGTCTAGGCGAAATCGGCAGGCGGCTGGCTATGGTAGCAAGTTGGAATATTTCTCCATTCCTGGCCCCCATCTGTGCCCACAGGCTCCGCAGGTCGCAATCCAATCGACCTCGTTTACGATACAGCCGAAATGCGTCTTGCATCCCGACATGGAACCACACTCGGGACACTCGATCTTCGGCTCACGGTCCAGCGGACTCCCTTCCTCAGACGGCCTGGCCTTTGCCCCTTTGTCGAGCCGGTAGCCGACCCAGAAGCCAATCACGCCAAACGTGAGGAGCCCAATGGGAGCCCCGATCAAAAGTCCTCCGAAATGGGCTCCAAACCGCCACATGCAGTCGTTGTGGTGGTTCAGGTACGTCAGCCAATACGTCACGGAGTATCCGGCGAACGGACCGATCAGGATGCCCACGACCGTGGCAAATACCTTCGTCATCGAGCCCCCTTTGGTCGCCACACACTGTTGCTCGAAATCTCTCCGGGGGCTATTTCAGGACAGTTGGCTTACACGCAAACCGTCGCTGGCACCCGAAGACAGAAATGAACTTGCGTTCGCCCCTTCGTAACTTTCGGTACTAACGGCAAATAGCCCTGTCTTCCCGTCTTCTTGCCGTGATAGTGATTCACTTTAGCCGAAAATGCAATCAGCTACCCGAGTGCCGGTTCAGCTATTTGCGTGAACCTCTACCTTTCTTTTCGTGTCTCGTGCTGGGATTACTGTTTCCCGCCAAAGGAGGTGGACCATGCGACACAAACATTTTGACGAACAACCGTTGTTTTCGAGACGATGAGCAAACGCCGTCAAGGATTTCCGTCGGAAACGCAGGTCAAGCGAGGGGCGCAGGTGGTCCACGGCAATAAGGTGCTGGAGGAGAAACTCGGGCGTAACGATCTCTGCCCTTGCGGCTCCGGCAGGCGATTCAAGAAGTGCTGTCTCCAGAAAGGTGGCTTTTGATGGCGTGAACCGGCACCACTACTACAGGGATTGAAAATAAGCCCACACGGTGCGGTATAACTGTGTGGGCTTTTTCTATAATGTGCGAGCATACGAGCGCTGACTTGAGGAGCCGGATGATGTCGGAAGGTCGATTGGAGAGAGCTTGTTTATCGCTGGACGGACTTTCGATTGGAGACGCATGCCGCCATTGGTATGACGATGGCGAGGTGGAGTTGGAGTACGGCATCAAGGATGGACAGAAACACGGGAACGAGCTTTGGTTTCACCCCAACGGCGAACTTCTGTCCGTCGAGCCGTACCGCAAAGGCAAAGTCCATGGGCTATGTAAGCAGTGGGACGAGAAAGGCCGACTGCTTGTGACCTACACATTGGTCAATGGTGTGGGGCTCGATCTCTGGTGCGATACCATGACCGGCACGTTGTCGGAGGACACATTCTTCCCTGCTGTCGGGCAACTGGGGCACCAGCGATTGTGGAGCGGCGACGAAAAGACTATCTGGGAAGAGAGCTTCTGGCTCGTCGGTGATGGATGGCACGGGATTCAGCGGCGATGGAATTGGAAGACGGGGAGATTGCGCCGGGGATACCCGCAATACTATTTACACGGTGAGAAGGTGACGAAACGCCAGTACATTCAGGCTTGCAAGAGTGATCCGTCGCTGCCGCCATCTCGCCCGAAAGACGACTCCCCGGTTCGTCAACTCCCGCCTGAGTATGTCGTTCAAAGGAAACGTGATTCGAAGACTTCTGCCAGGAAGGGAAAATAGTCCAGTGGCAACGAACCTGTTTTCTCATCTGCTGCTCATGAAGGGTTCTGTGGATAGTTCAGGCAGCCCAACTCGACGACACTGATTCTTCGAATCGTCCTAGCAACCCTTAGTGAGGCATTTGACAAATGATCTCCAAGTCACCTTTGTGGATGTTGATCATCACGCTGTTGTCCGCAACAGCGTTAGAAGCGGACGAAACCTCCAAGTTGACTCCTTCCACGATTGAACTGAAGGCAACATCGTGCGGTGATGGATGGAAACGCTGGGACGGCATCGGCAATGTCGAAGGCATGGTGTCGTACCGGGAGCGAATCTCTCGGCTAGCGGCTCTTGGTAACGAAGTATGGATCGGGACGAGTGTCGGAAGGCTGCTAAGTCGCCAAGACAGTCAGTGGACCCTGCAAGGGACGCTCAAGGGAATCCAGATCACTGGCATTGCCTTCGAGGGACCGGAGAAGATCTGGCTCAGCACCAGCGACGGCATTCGCAGATTGGATCAGAAGGACGGTCAAACGTGGGTGGTCAGTGAATTCCAGCACTACTACGAGGGACACCCCAGTTTTGTCAGCGGAGGCTACATCCCCGGCGAAGATGCCGTGCGCCAATGGGGATACGTGGATGACATTTACATCCCCCATCAGGACACAGTCTATTCTCCCTATGTGGTTTCCACGGAACACGGTCTGTTCTCCTGGGGCAGCCAGGGCAATGTGTGGCATCATTTCATGCCCCATGATTGGGGAGCTAATTCCGCTTGGCTGGACATCAGAGATCTGCTCCCGCATCGCCGCCCCACTTGCATGGTTGAAGACCACGACGGCAACCTCTGGATCGGGACACAATGGGATGGAATCGTGCGCCTAAACGCTCAGGCACGCAAGTTCCACGCCCGCAACCCCGACAACAACAAGGAAGATGTAGCGGCGTTTAGCCACATTGGTGCCGCCGAAGTCGGCACCCCGTTCGAAACGGTTGCCGATCTGGCCGTCGCTACGAACCACGGTATCTTGGCAGTTCTGAATTCCGCCGACGACAAATCTCGGCTCGCCCGATTCGACGGTCAGAAGTGGGAGACACATGCACTTGATACCCCGGCCTGGAGCGTGGCTGAGATCGATCCCGGCATCGTGCTGGTCGGTCTTAGTGGAGCGAGATCGGGCGAGAATGGGATGAGGAAGGTAAGGTGGGACAATAAGTCCGTTGAACGAGTGGCTGGCCTCGACGGCGTGATCCGTGAAATCATCAAGCTCCCCAACGGAAATGTTGTTGCAGCCTCCTGGTGGGCGCTGTACGAGTTGGATGCCACAGGGGGTAATGATTCGCCGTAGGGAAAAAGAGGACAACGAACCTGCCCTATAGCGTGAGTGTCTGAGGAGGAAGGAACTCCTTTAGTGCGAGTATCTGTGCTGCCCATTACGTTTTCGGAATTCCGATTTGGCGATCCCAACGGCGATTGCTGGCGTGGCTGTGATCCCCATGCCTTTCGACGGGCTTCAGACAAAAAAGGGACAATCCGTGACATCCCGTCAGCCAATCCCCGACTGCAACGAACTGCAAGCCTACCTCGAATGCACCGACATCATCGATTGGCGCACACCCGAAGTCCGGTTCATGGCAGATGTACTGACCGCAGGAACAACTTCCGATGCGGACAAGGCCAAACTTCTCTACGAGTGGGTACGGGATGAAGTCGCTCACTCCGCCGACGCAGGCCACGAAACGGTGACCTGTCGGGCGAGTGAGGTATTGCGCCACAAGACCGGTATCTGCTATGCCAAGGCCCATCTGCTCTCGGCAATGCTTCGGGCCGTGGGAATTCCTTCCGGCCTTTGCTATCAAGTCCTTCGTGACGGGCCACCATCTGAACGTTTGGTGGTCCATGGTCTCAACGGCATCTATCTGGAGAGCCTTGGACGCTGGCTGCGAGTCGATCCACGGGGTAACAAGTCTGGTGTGGAATCCCAGTTCTCGGTGGACCACGAGCAGCTTGCCTTCACCGTCGATCCTGCCCAGGGAGAGTTCACCTGCCAGACAGTGTTTGCCAGGCCCGTGCCGGTCGTTGTGAAATGCCTCACTTTGCATTGCAGCGTGACTGAGCTGATGGCACACCTGCCGGGCTCCCTTGATCTCTGTCCAGCTATTGGGAATTAAGACATATGCCCTGCCCCGAGCCAATTTCCGAGTGGCACAAGCACGGAGATGCAAAGATGGAGTATTCTGTTGTACCAATGGCCGAGTGTCACGGACATGCGGTGATCGATATCTTCAACCACTTCATCACTAACAGCATGGCTGCCTACCCGGAGGAGCCGGTGAGCTATGAGTTCTTCAGCCGCTTCCTCCAGATGATGCAAGGTTATCCGTCGCTGGTCGTCACGACGGAATCTGGACAGCTTGTCGGTTTTGGATTTCTGCGACCGTATCACCATGCCGGTACCGTGCGGCGCACAGCCGAAGTCACGTATTTCATCCTGCCGGAGTTCACCAAGCACGGTATCGGCACTTCCCTGCTCAACCGGCTCATCGAACAAGCAATGCCGATGGGTATCGACACCCTCGTGGCAAGCATCTCGTCGAAGAACGAGGACAGTATCGCTTTTCACCGGAAAAACGGTTTTCGGGAGTGTGGGCGCATCGAGCGAGCGGGGCGGAAACGTGGACAGGATTTTGACATCATTTGGATGCAAAGAATACTTGATCCTGTTGCATCGTAGGATTTGCCATGGAAATACGAGCTGGCGACATCACCGTAAGACCGGTCATGTGCGTTTTGACTTCCTTACGCCGTCTCCCAGAATTTCAATTCCTCCTGCTCCACCCACCGGTGAAGCAGCTCCTTCGCTTTGTCGGTGGGCGGCGAGTTCCGCCTTCCTCTGGCTTGCCAGATTGTTCTGGTTTTGGGATCGACTTCAATGGTGAGCAGCCGTTTGCGATGCTCGCCCTGTTTGAGCTTGAGCGACCAAATGGATGTTCGACGGCGACGACAGTCGTGGATGTACGTCGCCACGCAGTGCCGCATAATGGCCCCTTCTGCACGCAGTTCCTTGTCCGAAAGCAGTTCGTCGATAGTCCACAGCAGGTCGCCCTCGGCATAACGCAATGGCCTGATGGTAGTTCGCTCCCATGCGGGAGTTGCTGGAGTTGGCGGGGGGAACGTTGCCAGTAGCTCGGTGCGCCAGTTGGTCATATGCCGCCGCAGTGACCTCAGCGAGCGGCCTTTGATCGTGAAGTGTGGTTGAAGCGGTTGCTCGCCAGCTCCCGGTCCCCACACTATGTCTGCGGGCTGGAAGCGCTGCTCGTGAATGAACTGGACGATGGAAACGATCTCATCAGCGCAAATCGGTTCGTTTTTGATGAGAAAACGAATCACTGCTTCCCAGAATTCTTCGTGTTCGGTCAGCGTAGCGAGGACAGTCCTTCCCACAAGCCGTCGAGCGAGGCGATTATCACCCCCAAGCGAGCGAACTTGCGCCCATCGAATGGCCGCTAACGGATGAAGGTCATCCGGGGCCTGCATGAAGAAAGCCGCGGTTCGTTTCGACATTCGAAAGGGTACGGGAAGCTTGAACTGCCGGATACTCCTGCCCGCTGCCAGATACAGATACATGTCAAGTTCCCACGGCGTGTCCTGCACGCTCATCCAAACTAGTGCCATGAATTTCGGCACCGGGTACTGGTCGAACAGATGGCTCACAAGCGAACGAAATTGCACAAATTGGCTGGCATCTGGGGCGTGCCACACCTCGGGTGATCGTCGCCAGGCTTGTGAGTGGTGGGCCAACCGCACGCAGGCTTGGATGATGTGCTCTGCAAGTCGTGGATCAATGCAGCCCCGTTCGGGCAGTGGAACGAGCAACTTGGACGAGGCACGAACGGCGTGGATTAACCTCCAGAACGCTCGGCGAGAACGTGTCAACGGCTGAGCGAAACGGCCTATCAGGTCATCCAGCCTTCGCTTGGCATACGCCTTCCGGTTGTGGGAGGACATGGTGTTGGCTCCGGGTGATTCGAGTGGGCAGACCGGTAGCGGGCAGACACCCGCCTGGGCGACTTCGTGCCTCGAATCTCAACCAACACTTGCTCTTCACAACCCGTAGCCTTGCGCCATGGCTTTGTCTCTTGTTGTCTCGAACACTGGCTTCCAAGCGAACCGTCGGGGCAGCATCCGTGTCCTGATCGGAGTAGACTATTGTGCCGGCGACGGTTGCGTACCGCCGGAGCGAGCGCTGCCCTGCCGATAAGGACAACTTGGACCACGTTTGGTTCAGTCTATTTTCAGCATGGATGAATTGACTGATGCTCCTGACTATCACGACCACCCACAAGCCTGCGACCGATCTGGGCTTCCTGCTGCACAAGCACCCAGATCGGTTTCAGAGTTTTGATCTCAGCTTTGGAAAGGCTCACGTTTTCTATCCGGCAACCGGGGAAGTCTGCTGTACTGCGTGCCTGCTGTTGGATGTGGACCCCGTGGGAATGGTGCGTGGCAAGAATCGCAATCAGACGTTTCTGCTTGGGCAGTACGTCAACGATCGCCCCTACGTCGCTTCGTCTTTCATGAGCGTGGCCATTTCACAAGTGTTCGGCAGCGCCATGGCTGGCAGGTGCAAGGACCGACCGGAGTTGGCGGGAACGCCGATTCCGCTGACTGCCCGGATCGATGTCCTTCCGGTGCGAAGTGGCGACGGCTTTCTGCACAGGATCTTCGAGCCGTTGGGTTACAGCGTCGAGGCGACACGTCACCCACTCGATCCGCAGTTCCCCGAATGGGGTGAGAGTCCCTATTTCTCGGTCACCATCCATGGCAACAAGACGATTTCGGAACTGCTGACGCACCTGTACGTCTTCATCCCCGTCTTCGACAACGACAAGCACTACTTCGTGGGTGACGATGAACTGGAGAAATTGCTGGCAAAAGGGAGCGGTTGGTTGGCATCGCATCCTGAAAAGGAACAAATCACCCGGCGATACCTGAAGCATCAGTCCAGTTTGTATCGGCAGGCCCTGGCCCGGCTAGTCGAGGAAGAAGTTGCCGAGACGGTGGACGAGGATCGCACCACCGAAGTACACGAGGATGCACTGGAAAAGCCTCTGAGCCTCAATGAGCAGAGGTTGGGAGCGGTGTTGGCTGCCCTGCGGGGCAGCGGTGCTCGCAAAATCCTCGACCTCGGTTGCGGCGATGGGAAGTTGCTGCGTGAGCTTCTCAAAGACAAACAGTTCGATCAGATCGTCGGCATGGACGTGTCCATTCGTTCGCTGGAGTTCGCTCAGAAGCGGCTGAAGCTGGACCGGCTTCCTGCTCGACAGGCCGAGCGACTGCAACTGATCCACGGGTCACTGATCTATCGGGACAAACGATTGGCAGGATTTGATGCGGCGGCTGTGGTGGAGGTGATCGAGCATCTCGACCCACCTCGACTGTCGGCACTGGAACGTGTGTTGTTCGAATTTGCCCGGCCCCAGGTGATTGTACTGACAACTCCCAACCGAGATTACAACGTGATGTGGGAAACGCTTCCCGCTGGCCAACTACGTCACTCGGACCACCGTTTTGAGTGGACACGGCTGGAGTTTCAAGAATGGGCGAATCGAGTTGGTGAGCAGCACAGCTATTCGGTTCGATTTCTCCCCATAGGACCGGAAAACGAATTGGTCGGCCCTCCAACACAGATGGGAGTGTTCCACCGTGTCTGAACGAGTTCATTTCCATCCACATCTGATCTTTGCCGTCGGCACGCAGGTCGTGACGCTGCGGGATGTCGTCGGTCCGAACGGTCGCACGTTGCATCCCCGTGGCTCGGTCGGCGTGGTGGTTGCAGCGCCGAGAGATATACAACACTCGTACCGTGTCCGATTCCCTGATGGGCTCGAAGAGACGTTTCAGTCAAACGAACTGACACTGCTCGCTAAGTTCAAGGAGGGCGAAATCGGCGATAGTGACATCACGGCTGGTCGCAGCAACCTCTTCGAGCGTGTGATTTACCGGTGCGTTATCGGTTCGCAGGCATACGGGCTGGCCGATAGTGAGTCAGACGTTGACCGGCGTGGATTCTATTTGCCTCCTGCCCAACTTCACTGGTCTCTCTACGGCGTTCCCGAACAACTCGAATGCGAAGAGACTCAAGAAGCATACTGGGAGATCCAGAAGTTCCTGATTCTGGCGCTGAAGGCAAATCCCAATGTACTGGAGTGTCTTTACACGCCGCTGATCGAGGAGAAAACGCCATTGGCCGAGGAACTGCTCGCCATGCGTTCCATCTTTCTTTCCCGACTCGTGTATCAGACCTACAACGGCTACGTCATGTCGCAGTTCAAGAAGATGCAAGCCGACATCCGCAACCAAGGACAGGTGAAGTGGAAACACGTCATGCACCTGATCCGGTTGCTGATCTCGGGCATCAGTGTGCTGCGGGACGGCTTTGTCCCCGTAGAAGTGGGTGACCACCGAGAACAACTGCTGGCGATCAAGCGAGGTGATGTGCCGTGGGAGGAGACCGAACGGTGGCGATTAAGCCTGCACGCTGAGTTCGACAAGGCCCTGGAGCGAACAAAGCTGCCGGATCGCCCAGACTACCAACAGGTCAACGAGTTTCTCATCAAAGCCCGCCACGCAGCATTATCGGAGGAGCTGCCTTGATCAACGATCCTCGGCTACACAAGCAGGTAACAGAGCATCCATACCCGTTGCTGTTCGTGACGATCAGCGGGGCGCATCTGTACGGTTTTCCTTCGCCCGATTCGGATTACGACCTGCGGGGTGTGCATTTACTTCCGCTGGAAGACATCGTGGGGCTGAAAACCAGCCACGAAACCGTGGAGAAATCCGGTATTCACGACGGCCTCGAAATTGATCTGGTCACACATGACGCCAAAAAGTTCTTGGGGCTGATGCTCAAGAAGAACGGTTACGTCATGGAGCAAGTGCTTTCACCGCTGGTTGTTCACACTACACCCGAACATGACGAACTGAAGGCCATCGCTGCCGACTGCCTCACGAAGCACCATGCTCACCATTACCTGGGCTTTGCCGCCACGCAGTGGAAGTTGTTCTTGAAGGATGCCCCTCCGAAGGTTAAGCCATTGCTCTACGTCTATCGGGTATTGCTGACCGGCATCCACCTGATGAGAAGCGGCGAGATCAAAGCGAACCTCGTCCAATTGAACGAGTCATTCCAGCTGCCATACATTCATGACCTAATTGAACGAAAGACTACCGGCACCGAAAAAAGCACGCTGGAGAATTCTGACCTTGAATTCCACGAACGGGAGTATGAGAGGTTGAAGATGGAACTGGAAAAGGCATTCGAAGACAGCGGACTTCCCGAACAACCTCGTGGGGCCGAAGCACTCAACGACCTGCTCGTGCGAGTGCGGATGGGGCAGCAGTCAGGCGGGTAGAGGCAAAGAATGGAAATCACAATACCCACACTATCCCTCGTCGTTCTCATTGGCCCCAGCGGGTCGGGGAAAAGTACGTTCGCACGCAAGCATTTTTTGCCAACGGAAGTGCTGTCGTCCGACTTCTGCCGGGGGTTGGTCAGCGATGACGAGAACGACCAGGCGGCGACCAACGACGCCTTTGAACTGCTGCACTACGTGGCCGCAAAGCGTCTGGCCCGTGGACGGTTGACCGTTGTTGATGCAACAAATGTCCAGCCTGAGGCCCGCAAGCCCTTGGTTCAGCTTGCTCGCACCTACCACTGCCTGCCGGTGGCCATCGTGCTGAATGTCTTGGAAACCGTGTGCCAGCAGCGTAATCGGGATCGAGAAGACCGCTCGTTTGGACAGCATGTCGTGCGGCAACAGCGATCCCAGCTTCGACGTTCTCTCAAGACTCTCAAGCGGGAAGGGTTTCGACACGTTTTCGTGATGGAATCGGTCGAGGATATCGAAGCGGCGACCATCCAGAGAACTCCGCTGTGGAACGACAAGCGTGAGGAGCTCGGGCCGTTTGACATTATTGGCGACGTTCATGGCTGCTGTAATGAACTGGAAGAGTTGCTGGAGAAGTTGGGTTACCAGAGGATCACCACTGGCGAAAACGATTCGCTGTGGGGCGACGTTGCCTATTCTCACCCGGAGGGCCGGAAGGTAGTGTTCCTCGGCGACCTGGTAGACCGTGGCCCCCGCATACTGGATGTCGTGAGGCTCGTTCGCAACATGGTCCAGCACGGAACAGGACTTTGTGTTCCCGGCAACCATGACATGAAGCTACTGCGAAAACTTCGGGGCAAGAACGTCCAGATCACTCACGGACTGGCGCAGTCGCTCACCGAGATTGAGTCTTTGCCAGAGACCCTACGTGAAGCGTTCTGCAAGCAGCTATCTCAGTTTCTCGACAGCCTTGTCAGTCATTACGTACTGGATGGAGGCAAGGTCGTCGTCGCTCATGCAGGCCTTAAGGAGGAGTTGCAGGGTCGAGGTTCTGGCAAGGTACGAGAATTCTGCCTGTACGGAGAAACGACCGGTGAGACTGACGAATTTGGCCTGCCGGTGCGTTACAACTGGGCAGCGGAATACCGGGGTCGGGCGCATGTCGTGTACGGCCACACTCCTGTTCCAGAACCGGAGTGGCTCAACCGTACGATCAACATCGATACCGGCTGCGTCTTTGGCGGCAAGCTGACAGCACTGCGATACCCGGAAAGGGAGTTTATCTCTGTACCGGCCAAGCAGACCTACTGCGAACCGGCCAGGCCGTTTCTTGCCGATGACCAGCAGGCCCCGTCGCTGTCTGCTCAACAGTTGCACGACGATATCCTCGACGCTGAAGATGTACTGGGCAAGCGGATTATCTCCACCCGACTGCAACGCAACGTCACCGTTCGAGAGGAAAATGCCGTCGCCGCTCTGGAAGTAATGAGCCGATTTGCCGCCAACCCCAAATGGCTGATATATCTACCACCCACGATGTCGCCGTGTGAAACTTCCAATGAACCGGGCTTGCTGGAGCATCCTGCCGAGGCGTTGGGGTATTTTCGCAGCCAAGGTGTACCTCAGGTGGTGTGCGAAGAGAAGCACATGGGTTCGAGAGCCGTGGTGGTCATTTGTCGGGACAACGACGTTGCCCGAGGACGTTTTGGGATTGGCGAAACCGAAATTGGCATCATCTACACCCGCACCGGCAGACGTTTCTTCAACGACTCCGATTTGGAGGCTCAGTTCCTCGACCGTTTGAGAACGGCGATGACGGCGTCCGGTTTCTGGGACGAGTTCAACACGTCGTGGGCCTGTCTCGACTGCGAATTGATGCCCTGGTCAGCAAAAGCACAAGAGCTACTGCGCTCGCAGTACGCCGCAGTTGGTGCGGCAGGAAAGGTCTCTTTGCCGGAAGCGGTTGGGGCACTGGAGCGTACGTCACAACGCTTGAACGATGATAACAGCCGATTGATCGATGACGTGTTGAGGCGCTTTCGAGGGCGTCGTGAGGCTGTTGAGCAATTCGTCAGTGCCTATCGGCAATACTGCTGGCCGGTCGATTCCCTCAGTGGACTGAAACTGGCTCCCTTCCATTTGCTGGCCACCGAGGGCAAGGTCCACATTGACCAGAACCATATCTGGCATATGGAGACGCTTGCCAACATCTGTCGTGAAGACACGGATCTGCTCTTGGCGACTGAATTCAAAGTGATCGATTTAACCGATTCCGCAAGCTGCGAAGACGCCGTCACATGGTGGATGAGCCTCACCGGTCGTGGCGGCGAAGGTATGGTGGTGAAACCGGCTCAGTGGATATTGCGTGGAAAGAAGGGTCTCGTGCAGCCTGCGGTCAAATGCCGTGGGAAGGAGTACCTGCGGATCATCTACGGCCCGGATTACGACTCCGAGGCGAACTTGCCTCGACTGCTTAGCCGTAGTCTGGCCCGGAAGCGATCACTCGCTGTCCGAGAATTTGCACTCGGGATTGAAGCGCTGGAACGATTCGTCGGCAAAGAGCCACTACGGCGTGTCCATGAATGTGTCTTCGGCGTTCTGGCTCTGGAAAGTGAACCTGTCGATCCGAGACTCTAGTTGACAAACGTGACTTTGGACCTAAATCCCGAGCCACATACTCAACAGACTCACTGCTGAACGACATCCGGGTATTTGAAGATGCCGATGGAGAATCGATGAAGGCATCCGCAAAACGACACCGCTACGGTCCCATGGGTCAAATGACCGCAACACTCTTGGGTGCGATCATCTGGGGAGCGTTGTTCGGAATCCTTGGTGGTATGACACAACAGCCGATCAAAGGAGCTGTGGCTGGTGCCGCAATTGGCGCAATTGTTGGATTCGGCTTCGGTCTTGCTGCCTTTGAACTTCTCATCATGGATCAAAGGCAAGTTCGGTCCCTCGATCTTCAAGCGGGCGCAGAAGACAGGGATGGGCATTCTCGCACTGAAGGCCATGGCGCAGCAGCGTTGGTGCAGGCACTCCAAGAAGACCAGACAGAAATGGAACAAGGCGTGGTACGAACCGTTCGACGAGATCGACACGGCGGCGTTGGGCCTGCGGTTCACGCTGCACCTGCCGGTGACGGCGCTGACTCCACCGGGCCATTGGGAACTGTTTAAGATGGCGTTGGACCTGGCCCAAGCGGGAGCATTGGTGCCGCTGAACGACGAGGAGCAGAAGCTCATCAAGCGGATGGCGGGAAAGTCTGAGCCGCTTTTCCCCCTGCACGAGTAACGGAAATGGAAAACAGACAGCGGGTGCGCCGATGTGGTTCGTCCGCAAGACAGGACAGGAAAGGTCTTCTGTGCCAAATGCCATGCGACTGGTCGGCTGCCGGTGGCAGCAGGGTTGAGCTATGGCAGCAGAGTCACATGCGGCATAGTTGACGTGGGGCACACAACAGCGATATTGAGTGAAATGCTACGTGCCGTCGCATATGGTCGTCCGGCGCTGATCTGTTTCACCGTAACATCTCGAACTTGTCAGGTGTACCATGAACAAGCGTTACAGCCTTGTAATTGTCGTGTTGATTGCCGTTTGGGCTGCCACTTCGTTAGCGGATGAACCTCCGTACATCACGACCAAGACTCCCATCACCTTGCTCAGTGCCAATGACGGTGAGTCCGATGTGATGTGGCGAAAGACACCTGAAGGGCTCATTGACTACGAGGTGAAGACCGAGGACTCCTTCACCGTAATTCGGCTGGGACCAGACCATCCACCGATCTGCAAGACGGTCTACGGCACCGTCCCATGCACAATCCTCGGGACTCCCACCATGGCAATGTCAGCAGATGGGCGTTACGGATTGATCACGAATCATGGAACTCGCCTAGAAGCGGGGATACCGATTACTTACCGCAACAGCAAGCCGCTGACGAACGAGGATATTAGTGAAGCGGACTTGACGAAACAGAAATTGGCTCCTCAACGATCTGATATGATTTCGTTGATCGACCTGTCCACGCCAGATTTCAAGGTCGTTGACCGAATGCTCTTAGATGATCATCCCGTACATGTGCTCGCCCATCCAGATAAGGACAATTTTGTAGTAGGTGCTTTCAAACACTTCTATGTGGTCAAGATCGAGAACGGAAAGCTGGTCGAGGTCGGATGTAGCGTACATGGAAGGGGCGGGCCTTGCTTTTGGATTACTCCCGCAGGAGATCGTTTGCTCGCCACTCAGGGTGATTGGGACGATGTGGACCGACCTGCCGCCATTCACTTTTACTCGCTCAGTCCGAATGCTGTGACTCATCTAAGTGAAGCGATGGTACTGGAGGGAACAGATACGCAGTTGACTCCTGAATCGTACATTCTGCGAGTCAGCTTGGATGGAAGAATGGCGTTGGTGTGCCAGAGATCAACGGGGGATGCGGGAAACCTCTGTGATGTTCTGGTCGTCGATCTTACGAGGACTCCGCCCGCCATAAACAGCGTGATCAAGCAGGTGGGAGACGGCGTAGAGAGCTTTGCATTCCACCCCAACGGGAAGATGGCCGTGGTCACCTGCCTGTCCAAGTTCAACAACAGTATTGCTGTGCTCGACATTCAGTCGAGTCCACCACGGGTGCTCTACTATCTCGACACGGGCGGATGTGCCCAAGGAATCGAGTTTACGCCTGAAGGTGACAAACTGTTTGTCGGATCGACAGTTGCGAACCGCATCGAAGTGTTTGATGTGGTCGGCGACTTCACTCTGCGTAAAGATCCTCGATTCCTGAAAACCGGCCATGGCCATTGCAGCCTGACAATCGGGAAGACGTGGCAGGAATAGGCGTCCCAGTTGAGGAGTCCTTGACCACGGACGATCACTACGGCCGAAAGGAGATTTGCCATGAAACGGCTTCTCCTCGCCTCGCTACTGATCGCCTCCGTCACCTCACTTGTTTGGTGCCAAGAGCCGATCCGGGAACGGATTGAGTGGGCCGACATCTGGGTCACCGATGCGGACAAAGACGATTTACCACGGGTGCTGCTCATCGGCGAGGGGGACACGATCACGGCGAAGGCGGATCTAGTCAAGAAGAGCCCAACCGAGTTTGTCTACGAGGCTGCAATGGACAACGGCGATTCGGTTCGAGTCGTCTTTCACAAGGTGAAGACGGAACGAAAGAAGAAAGCCAAGGAATAGACAGCTTACGGGCTGTCCGCAGCCAAGATCTGGCCAAGTTGCCGTAGCTGCTCAACGTCCTCAGGCCGCATTCGACCGGTGTGGTCCGGCGCTGTCGCCAGAAGCACATTGGCTGCACCCCGGTCGTAGCCCAGCTTGATTTGCTTGGCGAGCGCCTCGGCTGGAAAAGGGCGACTGGGAATGAAGTCCTTGCCTTCGCCATACGTGAACCAGCAGGACGGGCCGATGGGGTCGTATTTGTATCCACCTTCCCGGCTCTGTGACACCAGGCTGTACTCGAATGGCAGATAGTAGGTCTTGGCATCGACCGTGCGGAGCGGATCGTGGCCGGTGGCCGGGGGCGGGACCAGTTCCCCGTTGACCGCATCGGTCGGGAAGTAGTTGATCTTGGTACCGTCCTGAACGTGCTGGTTGAAGATAACGACGGCGTTGGGCTGGAGGCTCTTCAGGGCATCGTAGATCTCCTGCGTGCTCAGGTCTGGCGGTGCCCAGTTCATCATGTCCATCCAGAAATAGGGGATCTCGCCGTACTGGGTCGCCAGTTCGTAGAGTTGGGCTAGGATCACGGCCCTGGCGTTGGGGTCGGGTTTCCACTCTCCACCCCAGAGACTGTAATAGAATGCCGGGACGATTCCCTGCTTCCGGCATTCGTCCACGAATTCCCGGCAGACATCCGTGGTATTGCCGCTGCTGGCCACGTCGAAGTCGCTTGTGGGGCTGTCCCACAGCAGGAACCCGGATGTGTGCCTCACCGTGAGGACGGCGTATTTCATCCCGGCCTGCTTGAAGGCCGCAATCCACCCGGCGACATCAAGTTGCTGCGGATTGTAGGTCTTGGGATCGGTGGCCTGGCAGATCTCGATGCCGCTGAACTGATTTGAGTTGAAGCAGACAAACGCTCCGAGCCGGTAGGACTCCCATTTCTTGATCAGGTCCGTCCTCTCCGTCGCTGGCGAGTGCCGTTTGGAGAAGTCGATAAGGTAGACCGATTCTGATCCGTCCGTGGCCGAGATCCGCAGTGTTGACGTAGTGCCTTCTCGGACTTCAGTGACAACCGGCTCGGCCAACGCTTGGCTGCCAGCCAACAATACCACCGCAATCAGCAAGAGAGACCGGCAACTTCGTTGCACCATTGTCTGAGTTCCTTGTTGGGCTTGATTTCAGTCACCATTGTACATCCTGCCTCTGTTGTTGACAGGATCAGGGGCGATTTTCGGCGTCTAACACGCCATCAAGCAACACTGTCCCCGCAGTTGTCGGTCAGAAGGTGTTGTCTCGTGGCGTAGTTGTCTTGATTTCGCTGGTTGTTGATCAGGGAGGAGGTCTCACGTCAGGTTGTGCGCCCCTGATCGCCAAAATCATTGCATCCGTGTGATACAGGGTATTATGTACCTTGTTGTCGTTGACATTATCCGTAAGGGCAGTCGTAACCACCACGAGTTGTCTCGATCTCTTCAGCTTCCGACCCTCTGCTTTGCTGATGAACGTGGGAAAACAAGGTCCAGCTTCCCATTGCCAGGCTTTGCCCTGGTGGTGATGCCGATCAACAATCTTGATGACCCCCATACGATGCAACGTGTCTCGAACAACCTGAAAATATTTCTGGTTCCAGGGCGCACCATGCTTGACCAGTTTCCACAATGCTTTGAACCTGTTGGTGGGGACTGCCTTGTTGTCCAGTGGATCTTGGTTCAAACAAGCATCCGCAACAACCACAAACGTTTCGATAAACTTCGCTGGCACGTTGACTTCCACCATGGGAGCGGTCATCGACACCGGATCAAAACCTCGCAGTTCAACGACATGGCCTGTCAACTGTGAGCCAAACCGAGCCCGGACCCAGCCTGTAAATTTGCCAAGACGCAGTTCCACAGCCTTGTGCTCACCGCCAGACAATTTCTGGGGGTCAAACGTCTGCTGCTTGAACTGAAGAATCTGGCCGACTCGTTTGGCCCTTTCGGTTTTATGATCTTCCCAGTCGCCCGAATAAAGCCTGTGTGACTTCAGCCAGGCAAGTGTCTCGTTGGTTGAGGGAAGTCGCCGGTGCTGCCGGTAGAATTCCCGCAGGAACGGCGGAATGTCCTTGTGATTGCGGACAAACGCATCGTCGGCCTCGGTAGCCGTTGCACTTGGGATTGACCGGACAGGCGTGTCGTCCGCTGGCTCGGGTTCGCTGGCATTCGAAGGTTTCGGCGGGACGACTGGTGCCTTGCTGACGGACGTGGAGATCTTTTGTTTTGGCTGTCCATTTTTTTCCGGTGATTCCTTCTCCTGGGCCAACCGCAGTTCTTTAATTTCTCGGGTCTGTCGAATCCTCTCCTCGCTGGCCAGTGCTGCCAGTTTCTCGCCGATGAGATTCACTCGACGCACATTCGCAATGGGACAGGACTTGAATCTCTCCAGTTGGCCTGAATCCCAGTTGTCCGACTGGTCCCGCATCGCCGAGGCAGGCTTGGTGGCAAACGGCAACTTGGCCAGTCGGCCAGACTTCCTCTTGTGGGTGATGGTGCCCTTGACCTCGATGTCGCATAGAATCCCGAGGTGCAAAAACAACTTCCTCAGATTGGCCTGAAGCTCGTCGGCAATCCGGTTGAACTCGTGGATCGAGGAGTAGCGAACCTTGAGGTAGCCGTTTTGGCCACGCTTGGACGCCCGAAAGTAGCCGAACGGAAACAACGTTTCGAGGGTGGCTTTGGCACGATATTGGTCCTGCTGCCAATCGTGGTGGGCGTCGATGTCGAGGTAGAGCAGCCCGAGCCCCCGCTTGCCCGAGGTGTAGTAGCTCAATTCCCCATCCGTCAGATGTTTCTGGACATGAAGCGGGCTGTAGATATTGCGCACAACATCCAGATAGACATTAAACTCCTCACCGTCCTCGTAGCGAAGGTTTTTTTCGCCCTGTTTATGGCGAGCATACAACTGCCAGGTTTCCTTGGGGATCGTGTGATAGACACCGCCGAAATACGATCCGCCGCAGTCGAAGACGTTGATGAAAGGGGCGAATGCCTCGAAGGTGTGCTGGGCCAGTTGACTGACGTGATTTTTCCGGTTTCTGTTCGGAGAATTGTTGGCTGCCGTACTACTATACATTAGGTTCCTTTATACATTGGGTTCCTTTTCCGACATGATCGTGCCGACCAGTCGGAAGAACGTTGTGTGGAAAGCACAATACGAGCCGCCCGTGACAACACATCACGGGCGGTTTTGCATTTCATCCCACTTCTCTTCGAGGATTTTCAGGTCATCGGAGGTGAAGTAAAGGCGATTGCCGAACCTGACCTGAGGTTGTGGCAGTCGGCCAGTCCTGATGTGGTAGTGCAGGTTTCCTATCGAAATGCCGATACTTCGGGCCGCCTCCGATACGTTGAACAAGTTCAACATCTTCCTCCGTTGTTCCGCCGTGAGCCACATGTGGTCCTCCTGTAACTTCCCGCCACAGTATAGTAGTGTCGCTCCTGCAATTTCTTTGGAGAAATGTTTGAAAATCTGAAAGTCCTTACTCTGCTATTGGCAGAGGAAGATTCCATGAACAAAAACAAGAACACGGAAGAGTCGAAACGAGTTGGGAACCTCGTTGGGGCAAAGCACAAGCAGTGCTACATCAACGCTATGCGAGTAATCTGGTACGTACCCGAGTATGACAAGGCCGATTACATCGAAGGCTACGCCGTCATTGGCAGTAGCTTCTGCATCGAGCACGGCTGGGTCGAACACGACGACGTGGTCATCGATCCCACACTGCCCCATGATGACATCGTCTATTTCCCCGGCCTGCGATTCACCGGTGGCCTCGGCATCTCCGAGGCACTCCGCATCCCGAAGGAAGGCTGGTGTGAAGAACTGCCGATCTTCTACCGATTTGGCTGGGGCGGCATCGAGAGTCCCGAGTTTCGCTCGGCGATTGTCGCCGCCTATCGCTACGCCGGTATGGAGGAGATGGCGAAGCGGTATGAGGAATGGGGGTTGGTAAACGCTGGGGCCTGACTCCCGCTGGACGAGGCGATGCAGTTCCGTATATCGTTGGGCTATTCAAGAACGCCGCCAGAGAAGTGGCTTGGCTCCATCGTCGCAAAGGGAACTATCGTGGAAGAACGTCGAATCGTGATCATCCCATTCCTTCAGGGAAAACTGGGCTTCGACGGCACGGTCAGGGAGCCAGACATCGAGGCGATTCTGGAAGAGTGGCTGGAACGTCACCCCGAATTCCGAGGCCGGAAGTTCCACGTCATCAGGGGCAAGACGACCGTCGTGGAGGATGAAGAGGGCATCGAGACGGCCCTCGTTCGAGTGACGACTGACTTCACTCCTGACCTTGAGGACTATGATCCAGCCGAGGATGCCGATTTGTACGAAGAGTTCCTCGTCGAAAAGGAAAACCCAGCACCGTCAATACCTCGCAAGATCTGGGTCCAGCAGTGCGAAGCAGCAGAGGGAATCGAAGCTGACTATGGCCTGGAGAAGGCCCTGGGCTACTTGATTGGAGAGAAGCTACTCAACTTCCTCGAAGTGGCAGAGACGAAACCGGAGTGGCAGGCGGAAGTGCCGCTGTTCATTGCGAGAATCAAGGGTATCTTCGAACCATGGCAGATCGCCGAGTTCTTCGAGACGCCTCGGCGACTGGGGGCTCTGGGGCACACCGCAGACGAAGACGGGCATAAACTGTTCCGCAGCCAAGTTGAAGAAACAGAAAACATTCGGGAAGACGCCCGTAACCTGATACTGTTCGAGCAAGCCAGGGAATTGCTGCTGGGTGATGAGGCGGGAACGTGATGCCACAGCGCCAGTTCTGATAATGGGCTAACTGAACGAGGTGACAACGGAGGTCACAGACGTGGGAGTCCTTGTTCGATCCATCGCCGTCTGGTTGGTCCTGATCTGCGCCGAAATCCTGCACGGGATCGCCCGTGGGATCTTCCTGGTGCCGCACGTTGGCGAATTCAGGTCCAATCAGATCGGTGTGCTGACCGGCTCGATCATCATCCTGGTGATCGCTTTGCTGTTCGTGCGATGGATCGGCGCATCTCGGATCAAGATCACGGAGGCCAAGACCCTGGAGTTCTTCGGCAACCTGTCCCTGGAGAACAACGGTGGTTTTGCTTCCGTGCGGACCAAGGCCAAGAAGCTCGGCCTGGAAAAAGGAGACTCACTTGTCGTCAAAATGCGAGGTGATGGCCGAGAATACACACTGAACCTGTACGTCCCCAGGCCGCTCGTGGCCTTTTCTTATCGGGCCACGGTGGAGACCAAGAAAGACGAGTGGATCGAGGTCAAACTGCCGCTGGATAAGTTCGAGGCGACCTCGTTTGGCAGGCCGGTTCGGGACGCTGGTCCGGTGGACCCCAAGGAAGTGAACGCTCTCGGCTTCCTGTTGGGCGACAAGAAGGCGGGGCCGTTCAGGCTGGAAGTCCAGTGGATTAAGGTGGAGCGGGCGGGGAAATGACGTGGGGGCTGTTGAACAACGCTAAAGGAAGGCAGAAATGACCAAAGCGCTGTTGGTGATCGATCTCCAGAACGACTACTTTCCGGGCAGCAAGTTCCCGCTGTGGAACACCGAGGCCGTGCTCGGAAACATTGAGCGGGCTATCGAGAGGGCGAATGCCCATGGCATCCCCGTCGTCATCATCCAGCACATCGCCAAGGAGGGGTTGGCTCCATTCTTCAACGAGGGCACGCCGGGTGCCGACATCCATCCCCGCATCCTCGCTGCTGCTCCCAGTGCGCCTGTCGTCGTGAAGGAATTCGCTGACAGTTTCGAACGGACGAACCTTGAAGAAACGCTGAGCAAGCTCGGTGTCACCGAGGTGCTGGTGTGCGGCATGATGACCCAGAACTGCGTGACTCACACGGCGATCTCGAAAGCAGCGGAAAAGTACAGAGTGTCCGTCCTGGTGGACTGCTGCACGACGGTGGATGAGATGATTCACAACATCGCCCTGCACGCCCTATCCACACGGGTGAAGCTGGTGCCGTCGAGCGAAGTGTTGTGACTCCTGATCTCGATCTCGTGAGTCAACCCTGCTGTTCCGTTTTCAGGGACTATGGCCGATGCGTGTAGACCATCACTGAGCGGCTTGCGGCTCATAGGCCGGGAAGTCCGTGTATCCCTTGGCACCGGTCGGCAAGTACCAGTCGGACATCGGTGCCTCCTCCGCAAGAGGCCAACTGTTCTTGAACCGTCCCACGAGATCGGGGTTGCTAATGAACGGGCGTCCGAAGGCAATCATGTCGGCCAGCCCATCGGCAATCGCCTTTTCTGCCGTCTCTTGCGTGTAGCCGCAGTTGCCCATCAGCGGGCCGTGGAAAACCTTGCGGAACTCAGCCAACGTCATCGGATCGCCCAGGTTGTGGAAACCGAAGGCCAGTCCGTCCATGACGTGCAGGTAGGCCAATCCGAAGCGGTCAAGTTGGCTGGCCACGAATGTGAATTGCTCTCGGTAGTCCGGTGAGCCCATGTCGTTGAACGAGCCGTTGGGGGACAGTCGCACGCCGACTCGATTGGCAGGCCAGACGGACGTGGTTGCCTCGACGACTTCTTTGAGGAATCGGTACCGGTTCTCCACGCTTCCGCCGTACTGGTCTGTCCGGTGATTCGTCTTCGACTGAAGGAATTCGTCGATGAGGTAGCCATTGGCACTGTGTACTTCCACGCCGTCGAAGCCAGCCGCTTTGGCTCGTTGAGCGGCTTTCCCGTAGTCCTCGACCACTCTTGGAATCTCGGCGGTCTCCAAAGCCCTTGGGACTTCGTGTGGTTGCTTTCCGGTGGGTGTATGAATGTACGGTTCGTTGATCTTGATGGCTGACGGGGCCACCGCAGGCTTCCCATTGTGGAAGCTGCTGTGCGAGGCACGGCCCATGTGCCACAATTGGAGGAAAACTACGCCGTCCTTATCATGCACGGCGTTGACGACGTGCTTCCAGCCTTCGATCATCTCGTCCGTGTAGATCCCCGGCGACTCGTTCCAGCCGTTTGCTTCCTCGGAGATCGTGGTCGCCTCGGTGATCAGCAAGCCTGCCGAACTGCGTTGGGCGTAGTATTCGGCCATCAGCCGGTTGGGAATCCGTTCGACCCCAGCCCTGGAGCGGGTCATGGGAGCCAGGGCGATGCGGTTCGCCAACTTCAGGTCGTGCAGGGTGAAAGGCTGATACAGGCTGTTGTTCGACATGGAGTGTCCTTGTGTGTCTATTGATGGCCAGCTTGGGCGAGTCCGTTGGCCCTCTCGCACAGTCCCGAATTATAGTTGGCCAATAAGTTTGCGGCCCAGTGGCAGAGGCACGGCTTAGTTGGCCAGCCGTTTCTTCCAGCCTCGACCAAGGAAATGCCTTCCCCAGAACTCGGCGATGTCCTCCACGAATGGCGCTGATTTGGGGATCAGACCTGTGCCGTGCCGAGAACTGTACCTTTCAGCGTACTGGCGAGCGAGACGATAGCCAAGGTCAGACGAGGCATAAGGATGGAGCACGCACTCCAGCGCCGTTTCAATGCGCAGCAACTCCATGCTCGCAATGATCCGCACCGGCCCCCATCGCTGATGCTCGTATCTGTCTTGGATGCTGCGAACCGCCGACAGCGTGTCACGTAGCGCCCTCTCGGCCTCTTTGGTCGAGTTCTTCAAGTACGCCGTCATCTGGCGCACAGCCTTGGCAGCTAGAAGCTGGTATTGGTGCTGCTTCTTGGATGAAGCGCTGCCGGGGCGCTTCATTGACTGGTGGGTTTTCTTCGCAACATGGAGGGCGAACTCGGCAGCGGCGTCTGGATCGGCGCACAGGCTCTTGAGAATCGTCAGTCGGGTGATATTGAAGTCCTTGCCCTGACGAAGATCGGCGGCAATCCGGGCGAGGGTCTGGATCTTTTTGATGGTGGCGGCTGGAACGTCGTTCATCTTGGACTATCACTTTCCTGTACTCTCAAGGTTCGGTCTTCATTTGCCGCAGATGCCGGGCGATGGCACGGCGCAGCAGCAGCGAGATTACCCAGAGGAGAGGCCACGCCACAAGCGACCTGGGATGCAACTCGAACGAGCGAATGATCTTGGTTTCGCTGCCGACCGGCTGGAACTCCCACGTTTCCACGAACTCCTTTGCCAATCCAGAGAGCGGGGCCGTGAACTCATGCATCCGCAGGCGAAGTCGGCTGGCAGGTTCCCACTGCACGATCTCTTCCATGTGACTCGACCCGTCCGTGTTCGTGACCCGGATTCTGGTGCCGATGATGCCGGGCGTCTGGATCTCGAATTCGGCTGTCCTGATTCCCGGTATCGGGCCGTAGCCCTGGAAATCGGGCCACCTGGTCAGATCGAGAATCTGTTGGGCAATGTCGTTGGGTGTGAGCGGGAGCGTCTCTCGGCACTCAAAGCTGATCGGCTTCATTTGTCCAGTGCCTCCTTCAGCGGACAACCATTGCCAACCGATTCTCCCCTGCGATACAGGTCGAGCAACTCCTGGGATCGTTGGGCCAGCATTCGGCGCACCTCTCGCCGCTTGCCCTTGATCCTGGGAATCTTCATGGAATCGTAGGCGGTGGTCTGATGCCGCAGCCAGGCGATCACAGCCGCCTCAGCCCGCTCCTCGACCGGAATTCGCTTCGTTCGGGCCACCGTCCCACTGCCGACCGGCGTGGCATGATCGGCTACGACACGGGCCAACTGGCTGGCTATGTCAGCATGTTTCGGATGGAAAGCCAGGAAGTTGAGCACGGCGGCGTGAAAATCCTCCACGTACTCGGCCTGTGCCTGGTTCCTGTGCCGGGCATCCGCCTCTCTTCGTTTGGCATATCCTTCGGTGGACCGTTCCACTTCCAGTTCGGCACGGATCTTCTCGATGGTGTCTGCCGGTGCCCAGACGCCTCGTGAAAAGACTTTCCGACCCTTCTTCTCTTGAACGATCCAATGCTCACCGGCCTGTTTCACTCGCCGGGTCAGTGCCGCATCTCCGGGCGGCAACAGTGTCCAACCTTCGGGAACGTTCAAGGTGTTTCCATCGGCAGAACAGACTGTGGTCGGCGTGAGGCCGGGGGCGAAAATGTTGCTCATGATGTACTTGCTTCCCTGCCTCTTACTTCCGCTTCTTCCGTTTCGCTGCCGCCTTTGCCGAATCCTGTTTCACCCGCAGCCTCACGATCCGTTTGATCAAGTCGTAGGGAATCGGCTCGTCGAGCGGGAACTGTAGGTTCCCTTTCGGCCCGGCGTATTGTGCCACCGCTTTCTCAAGGGCCTTGTCGCCCGACACAGGAGGGTAAAGCCCGATGTGCTTCTTCCACCCGGCGAAGTAGACCAGAATGCCGTGCTGTTTGAATGCTGGCATCTGGTAGCTGATCGTCTCTTTTGATTCCGGTGCAGCCGTCCTGATGGTCGTCCGCACCTTCTCAAGTATTGGCCGAACGTCGTCGGGAAAACGAGCGATGTAATCGTCGATGTCTTTGGGTGATTGAGCTTTTACCATAGGGTCACTCGTCACTCGTTTGGCTCCAGCAGGCCAATCCGCTTCGTGCCAACCGCCAATTCGTCGATCCACAATTTCTGGGCGTGCGGCAGGAGACCAGGCCCAAAATACGGTGCCATCAAGAACTGGTTGAACTTCATCTGGGGAAAGTCGGTGGATCGCAGCACCACGTCGGTGTCCTCGACGACCAGCTTCCCGTCAAACCAGCCACGGACGATGCCATCCTGGTTCGGGCGGTCGTTCTCTAGATCCAGCGTGTTGAGCTTGAAGTATGCCTCGACACAGTGCCATTGTTCGTCCTTAAAGAGCACTTCCTGGCTGTCGTAGAACTTCCCGTTGTAGCCGCCTCTGAGCGGCCCCTGTGTCAGTCCGTGGGGCATGTCCTTGTTCTGGATGTCCTGCGCAGCCAGTCGCAGCTTGCCGCCGACCGGCTCAATGTAGAGCGTTAGGTGACTTGCAGCGGGACCGTGCCACTTCGGATTCTCAGTGGTCATGAAGTGCGTCAGGTGGGGATGGAAGTTCTGGCCGCTCCAGCCCCAGCCTTTGGCGAGCTTCAGGTAGAAACGGATGCTCACCTCGTCTGTCGGCTCGAACAAGTGGCGAACTGGGGACGAGCCCTTGACGCCCGATTGGCTGTCGGTCCATTCGTATTCGATGCAGCCCTTACCCGCCGCCGCATCCCCGACGATCCTGAACTTGGTCCCGTCGTACCAGCCTCGCCCAGCCAGATCTGCATCCTCGAATCTTTCGCTGAACAGAAGGCTCGTGTCCCCCGCTTGTTGGTCTCCGGCTCTGGCCGAGGCGGCACAAGCAAGCGACAGGCTGGCCATCATGATGAACACTTCGAACCGGCTCATGACACGGCTCCGCAACAAGGCACAGTGAAATGGTGACATGGCAAGCCGATTACAGCATAGCCTCCAAGATCTCGGCGGCATTTCGCACGAGCGGTGTGCAGATTCCTGAGCGCAGTCCTCGATCCATCATGGCCTGCATTCCTTCCGGCGTGCTGATGTCGCAACCCATCAAGTCCTTGCAGCCGAGCACTCCGTGCCGTTGCTCGAACCGACTGGCGAACTCCTTGACCATCCGGTACGCCTTCTCCCGAGAATCCGCATCCTCACCGCCGTGCCTCAATCCCAACACCATGAAGGCTCCGGTCACCGCCCCGCAGGTGAGCGCCATCCGGCCCATGCCTCCGCCAAAACCCGAGGATAGCTTCATCGCCGTTTGACGGTCCACTCCGAGAGACTCCGCATACGTGGAAAAGACGGCTTGGGCGCACGAACATCCCTCCTCGAATCGGGTCACCGCAATGTCGATCCTGCTCATAGGACATATCCTTCTTCTGTACCCGGAGGCAATTCTTCAAGTCCCCGGAAACAATTCGATTCCCAGCCATTGTCGCAGGAGCACGACGACGGGAACAACAGGGATCGCCGCCACGAACGGCAGAACTACGGCCAGCGGGTAGTGCCACCACCTGACCGGCCTTGCCCCTCGATCTTGGGGGACTGTGCAGGCGGGCAGGTAGACGATCAGACCGTACACGAACACCCAAAAACTCACCGCCGTGGACCTCATGGCCTCCGGGGAGTTTGACTCCCTCATTGAGCGATGTACCCAGTACTCCAAATGGTTACGTTTCTTTGACAAGCAGATTGGGAAGGCCAACAACCTGGCTCGGTTCCGTCTGGGCGTGGAAAGGGTACTTCGCCAATGGCTACAATCAGCGCATTTCCCACGACACGAGCTTCGTGCCGAAGTGTACACCGTTGTGGATGAGTCACGGTACGCAAAGCTGTCCCCCGTCGTTGCTTACCGCAGGGTACTGAACGACCTTGTTAAGCCGCTGGAGCAAAAACTGTCCGTGCGCATCGACCTATACTTTAAACAAGATATCAAGTCGATTTGTCACCCTCGCTACCTGCAAACGCAGTCAGTAGCGATTTCTTTCGAGAAGGGCTTCGATTTTGTGGAGTCAGACGGACGACTGAGACGCAACTTCATCAGAATCGATGGAGGCTGCCTAGGTCATCTTCAGCAGTACCGGAACCTTCCAAATTACAGGCCGCCAACATGACGAGGATGGGCGGTATACATTTCCGTGTGCATTCCTGCGTTCTCGCCAGAAACAGTTTATCGTGATGGCTGAAGTGAGGCGTCGATGAACACCAACCTTACACGAGATGAGGTAGAGCAAGCCGTAAGCCGGTTGAGAATCGAGGACTTGGGATTGAGTGAGTGTGTGCTCAACCATGCCGAATAGCCTTGAATAACGAACAACAAGAGCAAATAACCTCGGTTCGTGGCCTCGGCGGAATTGGCTCACGGGTCACGCAAGTCTAGCGAGCATCTCTGCACGTTGAACTGGTACGGCCCTTCGGGAAAGCACGAGTAGAGCAGCCAGAATGTCTTCCCATCTTCGCTAATCCACTTTGGCGGAATGCGAGGCTGGAATCGATTCTCGTCACCACCCCAGCCAGGGATCTGCTTGACTGCGTGCCACGGCCCCCATGGTGCGGACGCCTCGAAGACACCGAGGTACTTCTCGTCAGTTCCCGCCCAACGTGGAGAGCCGGATGTTGCGGTCAGCAGCATGTATCTGCCGAGCCCCGGATTGAAAACGACCTCCGGGCGATAGCAGTGACCGGGGTCGGTGAAGACGGGTTTGCGTTCGTTGAAGCTCGCAGTCCAACCGGGATCACCGTCTTCGTTCAGCCCGGCGAAGAACCGATATGCCTTCTCGTTGCGGATCTCGGATATCGGCACTCGGCCCAAGATCATGTGATCGGTGGTCTTGTAGGCACTCGGCGTGGCGGGGGAATAGAAGTAGGCAAAGTGATCCTGAGCGGCGGCGTAGTTCTTCCCAGCGTTGAGCCAAGTCGGATATCCGATATTCGGGAAGTTCCAGTCAGCCCAAGTCCATGTGACGGCCTTGTCCTCGGACCATGCCAGGCTCGATCCTGTGCCATCCTCGTTCAGATTGCGGACCCACATGTAGAGTACGCCATCGACCATCAGCAGTCCGCTGGCCTTACGGCCTTCCGGGCCACCACCCGTTTTGTGGCCCGTTGGCGAAGCCAGGTTCTCCCCTTTGAAGTTCGGGGGATCGCCTATGATCTGTGCTAGGCTCATACTCCCCTCGCCACTGCCGCCACCAAAGCCTTCCCCATCGCAGTAGACCGTGTACTGATTCCCGTCGTCGGCCCAGGTGATGGGCCAGTTATCGCCGTTGCCGAGGGATATTCGCTCGGGATGAATCGTGAGGTCCGCAATAACCTCGCTGGGCGGATTCTGCTGTGCCAAGGCTGGACCAGCCAGCAGAACAAGCCCCAACGTCACCACGTTACAGGTGTTTTTCATGACCGTTCACTGCTCCTGTTTCTTCTTGGCCGTTTCTTCTTGGTGGTCTCCCTCGTAGCGGGTCCATTCGGCAGGGATTAGGCCGAAGTAGGCTTTCCGATCTTCGTCAGTGATATTCTCCTTCTTTACTACGGCAGGCACTCCCTCGGCAAAACAATTTGCGGGGATCACTTGATTGATGTGCGTGGCACTGCCATTGGCCAACACTGCTCCTTCACCGAGTCGGGTATTGTAGTCGCAGCAGGCGTTCAGGTTGACAGCCGACCTGTCTGCCATCTGCGTGCCGTGCATCGTGGCTCCGTGGTTGACCCAGCAGTGATCGCCGATGATCGACTTGTCGGGGACTTCGGCGGTGGAGGAGCCGATATTTGCGGGACGACCGCCCTCAATGCACACGTTGTCGTAAATGTGAACGTAGTTGCCAATGGTGTTGGTGCCTCGGATCGTGACATTGCAGCGGATGAGGCTGTGGTGGCCGATGGTCACGTTGCCCGTGATGACTGTTCCTGCGTCGATCTTCGTGTAAGCCCCGATTGTGACTTTGCCCTCCAAGATCACAGACGGATGGATGTCGGCAGTGGGATCGATGTCATGTTGTCCTTTGTTCTGGGCACGTCCCAGATTCGGAGTAAAAAGCACGGCAACGAGACCAACGATACTAAGCACAAGTACCAGTCTCGATTTGTTCATCTTTCTTCCTTTCCTGCGTTGCTCACAACGGACGTTTCAACGGTCACGCCACCAATAACTGCCGCCATGCTGGCCCCAGGTGCCTGAAGACATCCTTGGCCACCCACACCTGACCGTTGGCCTGTTCGGTCTGCTCATAGGCCCACTCGGCAATTCTCACCGATGCAGCGAGGTCATGCGGTAGTGCTGCCGCCGCCAATCGTTCGGCGATCTCGTTTGCATGATCCGTGTTCTGTTCGATCCAGGCTCCCAAATGCTCCTCGGCTGCAATGTGGTCGGACTTCGCATTGTTGCAGGCCGGGTGAGCCAGGACGAAATTGTGCCCGAGGTCGGTTGGGTAGCGGGACCACGGCACGAAATGATCCACTTCCATGCTGCGTTTGAGATCCTTGTGGCAGTAGAAGCAACAACCGGCTTGAATGTCCTGAAGAATGGGCCGGTATGCCTCCAGCACGCCACGTTCCCGCCCGAACAGGAAACTTCCAAGATCGGTCAGATTGCCAAGGTGGTTTGCGTTCACTTTCTGCACAAAGCGGACCCAGGCCGCCTGGATCAAATCACGCAAGAGGCTGTAGAAGGCCCTGAAGCAATATGCCACACCGGGTTTGAGCGTAATTGTGGTCGTGGCTGTGTCGAGGTTGTCATAGAGGAAGTCGAGTCGCTCGCTACCAACCGTCTGGAGTCGCCAAAGCGGCATCCCACAAACCGTGCGGTTGACCCGGTTGACCAATGTCTTCCAGTACCGTGGCGAACTTTGTCGAAGTTCGAACAGTGACCCGCCCAGTTGCTCTTGCGAACGAATTACCGCCGTGATGATTGTGGCCTGCCGGTCGGTGTTCTGCCTCAAGATGTGGGTGTGCTGTTGACCGCCGATCACATAGGGACGGCATTGCGGCCAGTAATATTCCACGAACTTCTCGGATATCTTCTTCGTATCCAGGCACAACGGGGCACCGGAATCATCGCCCTCCACAACCGCCAAATCGGCCAATGCCAATAGCAGAGCGAATTTGTAGCTCGCCGTGAACTGTCCCTCGGCCAGCAGCCGTTGGACGTTCCTGAGAAACAGGACTTGCTCTTCCGGTGTCGGCGGTGCCCAAGTCATGGCTGCTCCTTCACCAGTACCGGGCTTTCTCGGGGATAATCCACCGGACGCCGCCACGAGGATCGGCCACATCACCGTCACGTCTGGGGATAACGTGGATGTGGGCGTGGAGGATCGTCTGGCCAGCCGCCAGCCCGTCGTTCAGGCCGATGTTGAAGCCGTCAGGAGCAAGGTCTTGGTTTAGGCGGTTCCGAGCCTCGGCTACCAGTGTCCAAAGGGCGGCTTGAGTGTCGGGGGGAAGCTCGTAGATGCTGGCAACGTGCTGCCGGGGGACTACAAGAGTGTGGCCTTCTGTGATGGGAAATGCGTCCCACAGGACGATGCCAATATCGTTTTCGAGCCACACCCGGTCGGCATCTGGTTCACAAAACGGACACTTGTCAGTCATCTTCTGCCGCCTCCTTGCCTGCTACCGTCGCCCGATATGCCATCGGTTCTAACCTGCAAAGTGCGGACAACGATCCATGAAGGACGTACAGTCTGGGACGATGCGTGAACCGAAATAGGCGGTAGAGGTGGTACTGGCTCGCCATCGCTTCGGAACACCGTACCTCGTTGGCCGACACGAAGAACGGGAAATACTTGCCCTGGCCGGTCGTCTTGACCTCGACAAATCGTTCGGTATCGTCCGTCTCGTCGAAAGACAAGATATCAAATCCCAGGCCGTCACCCGTCGTGTCCGATACCCACTCAACCTTCCTAGCCAGATCGTCACGACCGTAGCTCAGCAGACGCCGACGCTCAAGGTCAACAGTGAACTCCTCGCCTAGTCTGCCCAATCGTCGGTTTACGGCATCACGTCGCACGAAGTCGATCTTCCGCCCCTGCCTTGTTCGCCATGGTTCGGGCGGTTCATCCGGCATTGGCGAGTTGTCGGGCGGGGAGTCGAACAGACGGTCCCATGCATCCAGTTTGGGCAACTCGTCCGGTACTGTTTCGCTTGCTTGGTCCAGGGTGATGAACAAGGCCGGGTTCGCATTGAGGTACGTCCGCACGGCATCCACGAGGGATCGCTGAAAGTTCTGCGCCGGTTTGTACCCGTCGATGTACGGCAGGCCCAGTTTCAACAGCACGGCACTGACGTTCCGGTGCTTGAATTCCACAGACGGCTTCGACCTCCCGTCCAGGGATTCTCGCAGTTGGCGGCTGTGCTCGGCCTTGTTGTACTTCTGGCCGAGCAAGTCGAGCTTGAGCATGTGGAAGTAATCGGCGATCAGGAGGCCGACCTCCTCGTCGGACCAGACCTTGCCCTTTTCTTCCACTGGCTCGTCGGCCTTGCCCTCGACCTTGAAGCCAAGTCGCCGCAACTCGTAGTTGGCCTGCCCCGGAGCCTCGCCGCCGCTAAATCTGCTGTGGTGGAGGATCTCGCCGGTCAGGTGCCGAAAAGCAATCCCGATGATGGCCTTGGGGGCGTATCGTCTTCCCTGGTAGATCAAATGGTAGCCGGTCGCCTTCCCGAACGGGTGTTCGATCCCCGCATCAAGGTCGGCCACGGCCTTGAGCACATGTTCTCGATTCAGACCTCTGGGGATCGATTTCGGCATAGCTCAATGATAGCCGGATGCGGATCTCCGGTCATCAAGTGCCGAAGGGCAAATACGAGCTACATATCAAACACCGTTGGCTGCGCCGGATACATGACGGCTTCCTCCACGATCTTGGCCCCCGGTGTCAGCACATTAGGCTCCGACTCCCCACCGGGGAGAATGTGGTGGACGGCGACATTGGCGGCAACCAGGTGGTCGCTGAGCAGTCGTCGATGACAACGCCGGTAATCGCCTTCGGCACACATCATGGCGGTTCGGCGGCGACCAGCGATCTCCATTAGTTTCGCCACACCCTGCCGGAACTCGTCCGTTGCCATGTAGTCGGCGTAATTGCGAAATGCCTCGTCGTCGATGCCACGGTTCACAGACGGAGGGGCATCTTTCTCCCGTTTCCGATTGCCTCCCAGAGCGTCGAGCCAGTAGTACTCGATTCCTTCCTCCTCCAGAGCGGCGGAAAGCGGCTCCCGGCTGAAGTGCGGATGCCTGCGGGAGGCTGGGTAACGCCGAACATCGACCAGTGCCTCGATGTCATGCCTCTGGAGCAGCCACAATAACGTGCCCAAAGCGTGGTTGCTATGGCCGATGGTGAGGATGTGGAGGCCCGTCATTCAGTGTCCGAATCCTGATCATCAGGGCTCACAAGCAGATCTTCACACACCGGCTTGAATGCGCCTCGAAACGTCCCATCGTCGATGGTGCCCATCACTCGGATATCGCCACCGGGTTTGTGATCCCACCGGATTTGGATTTCCATTTGGTATTCAGTACCCGAAGGACCGACCACCGCTGGAAACTCCTCGTGGCCGATCTTGGCCGCTAACTCGGCGTACGACAACTTGCGATATTGGTCCAGGTAGGCATTGAGCAGCCCAAGGGCTTCTTCTCGGTTCATCAGTCACCTCGAAAGGAACCGTATCAGCCACATGATGCACGTCAGTACCACGCTGATCACAATGCACGTCACGATAGGGGAATTGAACCGGAAGTTCTCCCGTTCGATAGAAATGTCGCCCGGCAACTTGCCTAGCCAAGGAATCGACGGGGCCATCAGCCAGACAAGGCCGACCCCGGCGATCAGCAATCCTATGATGATCAGCAGCCAGCCTGGATGTTGCATCATTTCTTCCTGTCGGTCGGCTTCTTGACCTGCACTTTCTGCTTCTGCATCTTCTTTTGCAGGTGAGCGAACTTGGTTGCTGGTTTGCGTGGCGTTTGCCGTTGGTTCTTTGACATGGCGGTGGTCCTCATCTCCAATTCTATCGAGCACTGGCTTGGACCGGTAGAATGAAGTGGGAAAGTCACGGCAACGCCCAAGGTGCTGTTCTCCCGATTTCTCCGTCGAGCAGTACATTTTGGTGGCCAGCGAGCGAAGGGAGCACATTGTCATGCCAACCGATCCCATTTGCGGAATGCAAGTTGATGAAGGTACCGACCTGACCGCCGAGAGGGACGGGCAGACGTTGTATTTCTGTAGTGATCACTGTCGCCAGAAATTCATTGCCCAAGACGAAGTCGAGGAGAAACCCTCCTGCTGCCACGAACACGAACCGAACCGCCATGACCAGGGACAAGAAGCCTCCCAATACGTGTGCCCGATGTGCGAGGGCGTAGCAAGCGACAAGCCGGGCAACTGTCCCAAATGCGGCATGGCGCTGGAACCTGCACAGCCGAAACGCCGCCAGCAGAAAACCATCTATACCTGTCCGATGCACCCCGAAATCGAGCAGGACGAGCCGGGGAACTGCCCGAAGTGCGGCATGGAGTTGGAACCGAAGTACCTCGATGCGGAAGAAGAGGACGACTCGGAACTTCGCAGCATGACGCTCCGCTTCTGGTTTGGCGTAGCGTTGAGCGTACCCGTATTCCTACTTGCCATGCTGCCGATGGTCGGCGTGCCGATTGACGATTGGCTCGGAAAGACAGTTCATGCGTGGCTGCAACTACTCCTTAGCACGCCAGTCGTGTTATGGGCGGGATGGCCTTTCTTTGTGAGAGGTGTCAGATCCATCGTGACCTGGAACCTCAACATGTTCACGCTCATCGCCATCGGCACGGGTGCGGCCTACCTCTACAGCCTCTTAGCCGTGTTGTTCCCCGGCCTGCTCCCTGATGATCTCAAAGTCAACGGACACGTCGAAGTCTATTTCGAGGCGGCGGCAGTCATCATCACGCTCGTCCTGCTCGGTCAAGTCTTGGAACTACGGGCCAGACGGCGCACTGGCAGCGCCATTCGGGAATTGCTCTCATTGGCCCCACCGACTGCCCGAGTTGTTCGAGACGGAAACGAACAAGAAGTCTCCCTGGATGAAGTCCAGAGCGGCGACATTTTGCGAGTCCGTCCGGGTGAGAAGATTCCTGTGGACGGGCAGGTGACCGAAGGCAAGAGTTCCGTCGATGAATCCATGATTACCGGCGAACCCATGCCGGTGCAGAAGCAGACTGGGGATCAAGTCATCGGTGGCACGGTCAATCAAACTGGGTCGTTCCTGATGGAGGCCGAGAAGGTCGGCGAGGATACTGTGCTTTCCCAGATCGTCAATATGGTCGCAGATGCCCAGCGAAGTCGTGCGCCGATCCAGCGGATTGCAGATGTAGTAGCGTCCTATTTCGTGCCTGCCGTGGTGGTCGCCGCCATTATTGCGTTTATTGTCTGGGCGGTGCTGCGCCCGAAGGAACCTGCCCTCGCCTGGGCGCTGGTCAACGCCGTTGCGGTCCTCATCATCGCCTGCCCTTGCGCCCTCGGACTCGCCACACCCATGGCGATCATGGTCGGTGTGGGGCGGGGAGCGAAGGAGGGCGTGCTGGTCAAAGATGCAGAGGTTCTGGAGACCCTGGAAAAGGTCGATACCATCGTCGTCGATAAGACCGGAACGCTGACGGAGGGAAGGCCAAGACTGACCGAGTGTATTCCAGTAGACTCCGATTCAGGCGACGATCTACTCCGCATGGCGGCGAGTCTGGAACAGCAGAGCGAACATCCACTGGCTCGTGCCATCGTCGAAGCGGCGAGAGACCGCAGCCTCGACTTGTCTTCTGTCGATGATTTCGATTCCGTGACGGGCGGTGGTGTTCACGGGTTGGTGGATGGGACGAAAGTGCTGATCGGCCAACGTTCGCTACTGGAAGAGAATGGTACCAGCAACCTGTCCGTCCTTGATGACCGGGCCGACGAACTGCAACAACAGGGACGAACTGTCATGTACGTGGCCGTGGACGGCACTTTCGCAGGCTTGGTCGCCGTCTCCGACCGGATCAAAGAATCGACGCCAGAAGCCGTCAAGACACTGCACGACATGGGCCTGAGAATCATCATGCTCACCGGCGACAACGAGAAAACCGCCAAGACGGTGGCCGAGGAACTGGGCATCGATAAGTTCGAGGCCGGAGTACGTCCAGAGAACAAGCACGAACGAATCAGGTCGCTGAAAGCTGATGGACGGAGAGTCGCAATGGCCGGTGATGGGATCAACGACGCACCTGCCTTGGCAGAAGCCGACGTGGGCATCGCAATGGGCACGGGCACGGATGTGGCGATTGAATCAGCGGGCGTGACGCTGGTGAAGGGTGACCTGCGGGGCATTGTCAAGGCCGTTAAGTTGAGCCGACGCACCATGCGGAATATCCGGCAGAACCTCTTCTTCGCCTTTGTCTACAACGCTCTCGGCGTACCGATTGCGGCGGGCATCCTGTATCCTTTCATCGGCCTCCTGCTTAATCCGATGATCGCCGCCGCTGCGATGAGTTTCAGTAGCGTATCGGTGATCGGAAACGCTCTGCGACTGAGAACAACGAAACTGACATAAGGCGGCACCATTGGCGGTGCGAGTGTGGCCAACTGGTTGGAGTCGGTTCCGAACATAATGGACAAATTGTTCTTAGCTCCCCAGTAGTTCTTTCAAGACTGGCCCCAGATCGAGCAGAGCCTTTTCGCCGTCGCCGACAAAAGACGAGCCGTGCATCGCAGCGAGGGTCTTGGGTTTCAAAGCGGCCAATTTCGCCAGCAAGCATTCCGTATTCGGGGTGTAGGGCATGTAGTTTGCCAGCGGACCGGCTTGATATTGCATCAAGGTCTCTCTGAACCGCCCAATCACGTCCAATTCTGTTGACGGCTCGACATCCCCACCCTGATGAAAAAGGTCGGAACAGAACAAAATCCACTGGGTCTCCTCGAACAACATTCCCGCATCCCAACCGTGCGGCAAATGGGGTGTGTGAACGAGACGGTAACGGTATTTGCCAGTCGTCAACACATCGTCGCCTTTCACGATGTGGGCTGGCCGAGATGCAAAATCGTTGACGCTGACCATCGCTCCCACGAAGGTACAGACTGCTTCGGCCATAGGTGCGACTTCGAGCCAGTTGTTGAGAGCACCGCATTCATCCGCCTCGAAATGGCTGAACCCTATCCAGCGGATCGACGATGGTTCGAGAATCTCGCCGACAGTTTCGAGCAACAGGGGGAACATCGCCCTCATGCCCGTGTGATACAGCAGAGGCTCGTCGTCCTTGACGAGAAACTGATTGAACTGCAAATCGAACTCGGGCACGTAGGTACAAATACGGAAAACGTCCGGTGCGATTTCGTTGATCGAAGACATGATGGCTCCTTTGCTTTGTCCGGTAGAGGTGTGGCCTTTACGGCTTCAAGTGCCGGTCGAAAAACTCCCAGGTGGCGTCCCACGCTCTCTTGTTGAACTCCCCACCGAAGCCGTGCCCCTGGCCCTCGAATACAATCAGCGAATGTGAAGCTCCAGTCGCCTTCATCTTCTCGTCGAGCACCTTCGCTTGCTCGACCGGCACAAGAGCGTCCTGATCCCCGTGCAGCGTCAAGACAGGCGGGTCGTCGCTGCTGACATAGGTGATCGGACTGGCAGCCTTGTATCGTTCGGCTGCCTAGGTTGGCGTGCCGCCCATAAACAGTCGGAAGATCCAAGCCACCGAACTCCTCTCATAACAGAATACCATGTCCGTGGGACCGAAGACGTTGACGACCGCTTGCACTCGACTGGATTGCTCAGGATTCCCGCTGTCCCCCTCCAAGCCCGATGCGGGATCGGTGAGCCCGACCAAGAGCGAAAGATGGCCACCTGCCGAACCACCCGTCACACCAATCCGGTTCGGATTGATGTGGTACTTTGTGGCGTTGGCCCGCAACCAGCGGATCGCCGCCTTGGCATCGTGGATCTGCGCTGGGAAGATGGGAGTGGCTGTAGTGGTCTCCTTCTTCGACTCGTCAAACTGCATCAGCCGATAACCGATGGTCGCCGCCACGTAACCTCGTCTCGCCGCCTCTTGGATTTGTCCCCGATATCCCTGTCGGTTCCCCTGATACCAGCCACCGCCGTGGATGAAGACGATTGCCGGAAACGACCCATCGCCCTGTGGTCGAGCCAAATCGAGTTTCAATTCCGTGTCGCCAGCCTTTCCGTAAGTGATGTTCTCTTCGATGACGATATCGGCACACAGGGCAACGTTCCCTGCCAGCCAAAGAATTCCGAGAACCACGAACAGCTTGGCAATCAGGGCACAATTGGTCGATCTCACTTCACGTCTCCTTCTGTGATCCGAGGCTACTGCTTCTTCCACGCCCGTAGGTATTCGACGCTGAACGTGGATGGCAAATCCTTGTCTTCGGGCATCCCAAACCACTCGGGCATCGTCTCGCTGTCGAAGATCAAGAAGAGCGGTTGGTGCCAGTGCGTGTTTTCCACCGAGCGGACGAGCACGCCATCGACGTAGTACTTGATCTCGTCCTTGCCCCAGTCCAGGCCGAAAACGTGGTAATCATCGGCGAACCGCCAGGGGGCTTCCCACACGCCGCCCACGCTCCAATGTTCCTTCTCGGTGGGCGTGCGGAAAACGTGGAGATTCATGTTGTACTTTCGTTCAAAGCCCTTGGCTTTACCACCGATCTCGAACACGTCGATCTCAGTCAACCAGCCAGGCGTATCCTCCACCTGGAACCAGAAGGAACTCGACCCACCGGAATTCATCGGCTTGGCCTTGACCTCGTAGTAGCCGTAGCCGGAACGGACCTTGGTGTGCAAAGCGGCGCTGGTGTAGTCCTTGTAGCCGAGCTTCTGATATTCCTCGGGCACCTCCTCCTTCCGCATCGTCAAGTGCAGCTTCCCCTCCGACACCGTTACGTTCTTGTCGCTGAACAGGGCGGGCTGGCGGCCTTTCCACCAGTACATGCCTCGGTTCCATTTGTTGAGGTCGAGATCCTGGCCTTCGAACTCGTCCGTCATCGGCTCGAACTTTTTCCAACCTCCCTTGTTCTCCTGGTCGGACAAGGGGCAAGCATCGGTGACGTGCTGGGGCGTTCCGCCCAGAGGGGCCGTGCGGTTCCAGATCTTCGTGGGCCGCTTGTCGGCATCTGTTTGTGCCGATTTGCTGGTTTGTTCATCGGCGAAAAGGCCGTGAGCAAGGAGAAGCACAGTGGCCGTCGTGATTATCGTTTGCATACGCTGATTCTCCCTGAAGGCTGTCAGCCGCCTCTGCCACCCAATTGCCGAACAAGGTCCACTTTGAGATCAAATGCCTCGGCAACAGGTACGGGCCGTCTGTCGCTGCCCTCGACGCTACCTTCGTTCGTCCAGAGGAACAGACAGAAGTTGAAGCATCGGTCGCCGGGCAATTACCTCACAATCCTCATCTTGCTCAATGGACACCAACCATCGTCGGCACGTCCCTTGATCGCAAGCTGCACCATGGGCTTGGTATCTTCCTGGCCGACGACGGCAAGCGACAAAGTGTAGGTTCCCGGCGACAAATCACCGGGCAGGTTGATGGTGTCGGCAACCTCGACAATCTTGCCGGGCGGCAAGTCGGCGGGCTCCTTGAAGAACTCCTCCGTGAACAGCTCAATAGAGCCGGGAAGCCACTGGTCTACAGTGAGCTTCCCCACGAAAACCTTGGCGTGACCCTGATCACTTGAAAGTCGGTACGCCACACGGTACGGCTTGTAGCACGGAGCGGAACCCACATTCTGCCACTTCATCGCTAACCGGATATCGGTCCCTGGCTGAGCGTTCGATGGATGGCTCAGTTCCTTCAACACCAGCCGGTAACCCAGCCTTCGCAGGAACCGCTCCAATTCTTGGCGGAATTGTTCGTCGTCGGGCAACCGGCCAGACTTACCGCTGAACGAACTGCCGTGAACGGCCAACAGTGAATGAGGGTTCCTGCACATTGTCTGGCCTCGTGTCTAGTCTCGCATTCGCTGAGCCTGTGGAAGGTGTTCCGGCCACAGGCCAGTGATTACCGTGAATTCCTCGTCGGCGATGATCTTCACGCCGTTGGCGTTGGGATGATTGTCGGAAAACCAGCCCGGCACATCCTTCATTTCATCGTCCTTGGAACCATCCAGAATCCGCTTGCCAAATTTCTCCATCGACAACTGCTGATCTCGGATGCGCTGGTCCCAGTTGCCAGCCTCCGTTTCCCTCTTCTTCCGCTTGTAGATCTCGACCAGTGGATATTTCCGTTCCTTGGCGAGTTGCCTGACGATATCCCACACGGCGTTCATTCTCTCGTTCAGCTTCACGCTGGTCTCGGGATCGGCAGCGTGGTGCTTTGGATCAACCCAAGTATTTGTCTCCAGAGCGATCTGAACGCCGGGATAATCCTTCGCCAAGAGATCACAGAACTCTTCGAGGTGTCGCTTGAATTCAACTGGCTCACAATGTTTCTGGTCGTTGTGGCCGTAACGGATCAAGGCGATGTCGATTTGCGGGATTCTGTCTTTCACGGCCTTCTTGTAGCGGCCTGAGTCGAGGAACTGGCGAATGTAGTCGCCACCGGCTGCGACGTTGTGGCTGACAATGCTCTCGTTTTCGTAAAACGCCGAGAGCCGTTCGTTGAGCACGGCCTCGACTCGCTGCTCCGCAGGGAGGTAGCTGGTTATGCATGTACTGTCGCCGAAATGGACGATGACTGCCTCGGCTTTGTCCGTGCGGCGGCCGGCGATTGAAGTGGTGGTCTCGGAGGCCAGCGTTGGCAAACTCAAGAGGGACAACAAGACAGCAACGTGAAGTCGTAACATATTGGCTCTCCACATGTTGGATCGTCCCCGATTCTATCAACCGGGATTGCCGGGTGGTAGAATGTGCGGCGTCAGCCCTCATTCCACGGAGAAGATCGCCATGAAAACGCTTCTGCCGCTCCTGATCCTCGGACTGCTGGCCCTCTCTGCGAGGGGCACGGAACCGGACGATCAACTTCCACCTGCTCCCCACGGGAAATCGTTGAAGCTCATCTGGCACGATGAATTTGACGGCGACAAACTCGATGAGTCGAAGTGGGAACCACGACCAGATGGCAAGCGGAAGGGGGGCTGGTGGAGCGCCAGAGCGATTTCGCTGGATGGCGATGGCCACCTCGTCATCACGACCTTCATGGACGGCGACAAGCCAACAGATGGCTGCGTATGGACCAAGGGTAAGTTCGAGCACGCCTTCGGCTATTACGTCACACGAGTGAAGTTTCAAAGAGAGCCAGGGCACTGGTCAGCATTCTGGATGAACGGCGACGGCATCGGAAAGGTCGGCGACGGAGGCCGGGATGGCACCGAAATCGACATCATGGAGAAACCGTGGCTTGACGACCGAGTGCAACATACCTTCCACTGGGACGGTTACGGCAATGACCACAAATCGGAAGGCAAAGTCGTCAAGATTCCCGGTGTGATGGATGGCTGGCATACATTCGGGCTGCTTTGGATGCCCGATGAATACGTCTTCTACGTGGATGGCAAGGAAACGTGGCGAAGCAAAGCGGGCGGCGTCTGTCAGGTGCCTCAGTACATGCTGCTGAGTGACGAAATCGGGCCGTGGGCCGGGGACATCTCGAAGGCCAAGCTACCGGACCAGTTCGTGGTGGACTACGTGCGGGTTTACGATCTTGTGGATGTCGATTAGCTCATTTACCAAGACGGCACGCTGGCGGAAGCGTCGGTCGAGCAGTTGCACCGGCTGTCGTCGTGTGGCGAGATTAGAAGCAATAGCACTCTATCCGAACCGTGAGCAAGATGCAGCAATGGCTGCAATTGAATCAGGTGGGCGTGATGACCGACTGGAAGCCGGGCAAGAGCAAGTAGGTGCGTCTGAAAAAACCACCTCGGCGCAGCGAACAAAGGAGAGGACAGCCAGAATGGCCGAACAGGACGTAGAATTCACAGCCCAACGGAGGATCATGATTGCTGCGCAACACCTGCTGGCTCCACCCGACAAAGTGTTTCCGCTTCTTTGTCCCAAACGGGAATACGACTGGATCGAGCCCTGGAAATGCCGAATGGTCCACTCCGAGTCGGGCTTTGCGGAACTGGACTGCATCTTCGTCACCGACTTCCCGAACGACGGCGAAAACGTG
Source organism: Pirellulaceae bacterium (assembly GCA_041752115.1). Classification (GTDB taxonomy): domain Bacteria; phylum Planctomycetota; class Planctomycetia; order Pirellulales; family Pirellulaceae; genus JAJRVM01. The sequence goes on from JBGSHS010000375.1 coordinate 107,118, forward strand.
TGGGTCGTGAGCGTGTACCGACCCAGCGAGGAAATCCAGTTCGTGCGGTTCAATGGGCGACGAGTGATCCGGTACCGCATCACGTTGACCGACAACGGCGATGGGACCACGGAGGCCGAGTGGAAACAGATCATCGCCGGATTGAACGAGGAAGGCAACCGACTGCTGGAAGGGCTGACCGACGAAGCGTACCGGCAGGAAATTACTGTGCTGGAGCGGCTGCTCAATCACTACCTGACTACCGGCGAAATGCTCAGGGGTGGCGTATGAACGTCGGAACCACCACGACCGATGATGCCCCGAGCATCCTTGCCCTCCAGCATCTTGCCTACCAGACGGAAGCCGCAAGGTACGACGACAACACCCTTCCACCGCTGCTGGAAACCCTGGCGGACCTGCTCGCCCGGTTTGGAGATCGGCGTTTTTTGAAGGCAGTCGAGGACGACCAAATCATCGGATCGGTGAGGGGCTTTCAGGAAGGCGACACCTGCTTTGTCGAGCGGTTGATCGTCCATCCTGATTACCGACGCCGGGGCATCGGTACAACCCTGCTCACCGAGATCGAGGCCCTCTTCCCCACGGCTCGCCGTTTCGAGCTATTCACGGGCACGAAGAGCGAAAGCAACATCCGACTGTACGAGCGGCTCGGCTATCGGGCGTTCCGCCAGGAGTGGGTCAACGAGAAGGTCACCTTGGTCTTCATGGAGAAGGCCGTGCCTCGCCTTACGATCCGGCTGGATCGGCTGGAACTCGTCGCTGCCAACAAGGAAATGCTGGAGGCTGAAGAGGACTTGGAGCGGCTCGGCCATCACATGCGAGCCGATGTCCCGGCAAACTGGCCAACCCCACTGTACGACAGCGATGCCCGGCAGCACTTCCTTCGTGTCGTGAGCGAGAACCGGGATGCGGTCGGATGGACGGCGTGGTACATCGTGCTAGTCGATGGCACGGGGAAGAGAACGTTGATCGGCGCTGTCGGTGCGTGTGGCCTGCCGGACAGCGATGGCAAGATCGTGATCGGTTATTCGCTCCTCGGCCAGTTCCACGGCACAGGTTACGCCACCGAAGCCCTGCGTGGTTTCCTCAATTGGGCCAAGCGGGAGCCTTCTCTGCGAAAGGTAGTTGCCGACACCTTTCCGCACCTCACGGCGTCCATCCGGGTGCTGGAAAAGAACGGCTTCGTTCGCTCTGGAGCAGGAACGGATGAAGGCTCGATCCGATTCGAGTTGTCGGTTCGGTGAAAGGTGATCCTGCAAATGTCGAAATCTCTAGCTCAGTCGGCGCAGAACCAGGAAAGCAGACAATGAGTCGAATCCGATACGTGCTTGTCTCCACGGCGATCTTGACAATGTTCGTTCATTTCGCCCTCGGCCAAGCCGCTGAACCCAAGCCGCTCCCTCGGCTGCGGGTGAGCGACAACCACCGCTTCCTCGTGGCCGAGGATGGCAGGCCCTTCTTGTACCTTGCCGACACGGCCTGGGAGCTTTTCCATCAGCTCAATCGGGAGGAGGTCGAGAAGTATCTTGCCGACCGAGCCACAAAAGGCTTCAACGTGATCCAGGCCGTGGCCTTGGCGGAGTTGGATGGACTGACCGTGCCCAACGCCTACGGCCACTTGCCGCTGGTGGACAAAACCGATCCCACTCGTCCTGCCATCACGGACGGTCTCAATAACGATTACTGGGACCATGTGGACGAGGTGATCGATCTGGCCGCTCGCAAAGGACTCTACATCGGTCTGCTTCCCACCTGGGGCAGGTACGTCACGTCCCATTGGGCCAACGGCATCGTCGATGGAATCTTCCACCCGGTGAATGCCCAGCAATACGGGGAGTTCATCGGCAAGCGGTACAAGGACCGCACCAACATTATCTGGATCATTGGTGGCGACCGGGCGGCACCGACGAAGGAATCCCAGGCGATTTGGCGGGCGATGGCCAAGGGGATCGCCATCGGCGTCTCCGGGCGGGAAGACTACGATGCGGTGCTGATGACCTACCACACCTCGGGGCCGGGCCATGCCTCGGACTTCTTCCATGAAGATCCGTGGCTCGACTTCACCTCGATCCAGTCCAGCCACGGCGACCGCATCCTCAACTGGAAGATGATCGAGAAGGACTACGCCCGTCAGCCCGTCAAACCCGTGATCGACCTGGAGACGACCTATCCCGATGCGCTCATCGTGCAGGGTATGAAGCCGGGCAATGACGATCACGCCCGCCGCAGTGCCTATTGGTCGGTCTTCGCCGGGGCCTGCGGGCACACCTACGGCCACAACTCCATCTGGCAGATGTGGGCTCCGGGACAAAAGCCGATCTTGAACCCCAAGAGCTACTGGTACGATGCCATCCAAGCTCCAAGTGCTGCCCAAATGGGTATTCTCCGAAAACTGATCGAGTCACGCTCGGTCCTCAGCCGGGTTCCCGATCAATCGCTTCTGGCCTGCGATCCAGGCGAAGGCATCGATCACCTCCGAGCGACACGGGGTGACGGCTACGCCATGATCTACTCGCCAAATGGCCGGAGCTTCAAAGTCCACCTGGACCGGCTTTCAGGCAAGACTATCCGTGCGTCGTGGTTCGATCCAAGGACCAGTTCTTCAAGGCTCGTGGAGGAGTTCACGAAGCAAGGGGATCGTGAGTTTGATCCACCGGGAGAACCAGACGTGGGCAACGATTGGGTGCTGTTGCTCGATGATGCCGACACACCGCCAGCGCCGGGCGGTGTTTCTGAAAAGCGTGATTCCACTCGCCAATCCGAACCGGGCGAGCAGCCCATCAAATCGTTGGCGGTCGCCGAGCCGATCCGTTGCGAGAGTGTCTATCGAATGCACCTCCAGGGGATCTGTACCGATGACAAATCCCTCTTCTGGTCGTTCACCGACGTGCTGGTCAAGACCGACACGAGCGGGCAGATCCTCAAGAAGGTGTCCGTGGCGAATCACCACGGAGATCTCTGTTACCTCGATGGGCGGATCTACGTTGCAGTCAACCTCGGGAAATTCAATGATCCGCAAGGAAATTCCGACTCGTGGGTTTACGTCTACCATGCCGAGAGCCTGTCGGAGGTGGCCCGGCACAGGGTTGCCGAGGTTTTCTACGGGGCGGGCGGCATCGGATGTCATGCTGGCCGGTTCATCGTCGTGGGTGGTCTTCCTCCGGGAATCGGAGAGAACTACGCCTACGAGTACGACATGGACTTCAAGTTCGTCCGCAAGCACACGATCCAGAGCGGATACACGCTGATGGGCATACAGACGGCGACCTACTCGGGCGGCTATTGGTGGTTTGGCTGCTACGGGAAGCCGGAAATCCTGCTGAAGACAGACGAAGCATTCAAGCTGATCGGGAAGTACGAGTTGAATGTTTCGTTGGGGATTGTCGGCCAAGCTGACGGGAGCTTCCTGGTCGCCCGTGGGACATCAGAACCGGGAAAGGGGCACACGGCAACCATCTTCATCGCCGACGCCGATGCTAAGCAGGGGTTGGCCATTCGGGAGAGGCCGTTGCGGTGAGCACTCGCACTTGCCGAAGCTGCATTCCACCGCTTGTCTGTGGGACCGGGCACAGCGAAGGAGGTACACACAGGGCCGAAGAGTGCCCGAGAAACCGGGCAAAAGTGCGTTGTCGAAGGGGCTCATGAAATGAAACCGTCAACCTCGTGGGTGAGGTCATAACGATGAACAAGTGGCTTTGTCGGTTGGCTGCGATGGCGCTGACCATGGTTGGAAGCGGGCGGGTTCTCGCCGAACAGGGATCGTCCATCACCGTCAAGGTGCTCTACGACAACTACACGGCTGAGAAAGGATTCACGGAAGACTGGGGCTTCAGTTGCCTCATCACGGGCACCGAGAAGTCGATCCTGTTCGACACCGGGGCCAACGGTGATGTTCTTCTCCAGAACATGGCAAAGATGAACGTCGGCCCCGGCGCTGCCGAAGTCGCCGTTATCTCGCACAACCACGGCGACCATACAGGCGGGCTGATCGCCGTGCTTGAGAAGAACCGAAAGATGACGGTCTATCTACCGCCCTCCTGTACCGAAACGATGGTCCAGCAGGTCGAGAGGTTCGGCCCAAAGGTCATCACCGTCACCAAGCCGGTCGAGATCTGCCGGGGAGCGTTCGTGATCGGCCCAACCGGCGAAAAGATCGTCGAGCAGGCGTTGGCGGTGGATACTGGCAAGGGGTTGGTCATCATCACCGGCTGTTCCCACCCTGGCGTGATCGAGATCGCCAAGCGAGCGAAGGAGCAGTTGCGCCGTGATGTCTACATGATCTGCGGCGGAATGCACTTGCTTGAGATGTCGGACGCACAGGTCGGCAAGGTGATTGCGGAGTTGAAGTCTCTGGGCGTTCAGAAGATCGGGGCGACACATTGCACCGGGGAGAAGGCGATAGCCTTGTTCAAGGAAACGTTCGGCGACGGGTTTGTTGAGCTTGGGGTCGGTCGTGTCCTCAAAATCGAGAGCGCCAAGACCTACACCAACCCGGTTGGCGAAACGCCGATCCAAATGGGCGACCCTTTCGTGCTTCAGCACGGCGGAAGGTATTACCTCTTCGGCACAAACACCGCCAACGACGGATTCAAGTGTTGGGAGTCAACAGATCTCGTCCATTGGGAGGAGAAGGGCTGGGCCTACCGGGAGTCCGACGATTCCTGGGCGAAGTCGCACTACTGGGCTCCCGAGGTCAAGGAGTGTCGTGGCAAGTTCTACATGACCTACTCGGCGATGCCGAAGAAAGCCGAAACGCTTCGGTTGCTGATCGCTTTGGCAGTCAGCGACAAGCCCGAGGGACCATACAAGGATCTCCATGCCCCGTGGTTCGACTTCGGCTATTCCGCCATCGACGGCCATATCTTCGTCGATGACGACGGGAAACCGTACCTCTATTTCAGTCGAAACGGTGTTCAAGACGGCTACAGCTTTGGGGTCATGTACGGAGTGGCGTTGGCCGACGACCTATCAAAACCAATCGGCGAGCCGGTGAAGCTGATGGAGGCAGATCAGCCGTGGGAGAAGGTCCGGTATGCCGAAAACCGCTGCAACGAGGGAGCCTTTGTGTTGAAGCACAGGGGCCGCTACTACATGAGCTACTCGGCAAATCACACCGGATTCCCGCACTACGGGATCGGCTACGCCATGGCGGATAAGCCGCTTGGCCCGTGGGTGAAAGCCAAAGACAACCCGATTGCAGCGACGAATCTCGACATCGGTGTGTCCGGGCCAGGGCATAGCTGCATCACCTCCTCGCCCGACCGCACGGAGATGTTCATCGTCTACCACACCCACGCCGATGCCCAGAAACCATCCGGCGACCGGGTGGTCAACATCGACCGGGTCGGCTTCGACGACTCCGGCAAGCTCTGGATCACAGGGCCGACCCGGAGTCCCCAGCCGATGCCTTCCGGCAGCAAGTGAAAAGCACGATTTGGACAAGGACATCTGCCATGCCACCAAAGTTGTTTGAACCGAGTTCGATAGGCACCTTGAGAATCAAGAATCGCTTTGTGCGTTCAGCCACATGGGAAGGCATGGCAGCCGAAGACGGATCATGCACGTCGAGGCTTGTGGAGTTGACCGGCGACTTGGCCAAGGGGGAAGTGGGATTGATCGTGTCGGGCCATGTTTTCGTCAGCCCCGAGGGCCAAGCCGGGCCATGGCAACTTGGGATTCACGACGACAAATTCATCCCCGGTCTATCGCAGATGGCGAGGGCGGCCCACGATGGCGGGAGTACGATTGTTGTGCAGTTGGCTCATGCGGGTCTTCAGGCTGCCACACCGCTGACGAAGATGGAGGCGGTTGGCCCATCCAGTTTGCCCCGAGATGACGGGTCACACTGCAAGGAGATGTCGCTTGCCCAGATTCAGCAGACCGTCGATGCCTTCGTTGCTGGGGCTGCCAGGGCCAAAGCCGCAGACTTCGATGGCGTGCAAATCCATGCGGCGCACGGCTATCTGCTGTCGCAATTCCTTTCTCCCCACTACAACAGACGACACGATGAATTCGGTGGAACCGCTGAGCGTCGTGCTCGGATCGTCTTGGACATCCTCGGTCAGATCAAATCAACGCTGGGAACTGGCTTTCCTGTCTTGATCAAGATGAATTCCGAGGATTTCATCGACGATGGGCTGACCGTTGACGAAACACTTCAGATCGCCCGCTCGCTGGAAGAGGCTGGAATCGACGCCATCGAGTTGAGCGGCGGGACCGCCGATGAGGCGAGTCAATTCAAACCGGTGCGGCGTGGGCGATTGCCAAGCGAAGAGAAGGAGGTCTTCTACCGTGACGCTGCCCGGCGATACAAAGAGACCATCTCGGTGCCGCTAATCTTGGTGGGTGGCATCCGGTCCTACTCGGTGGCCGAAGAGTTGATTCATGACGGAGTTGCCGATTTCGTTTCGCTGAGTCGTCCCTTAATCAGGGAACCGGGGCTTGTCGGACGTTGGAAGAGTGGCGACACAGCGAAGTCGGAATGCGGCTCCTGCAATCTATGCTTCAAACCGATTCTGGAGGGGAAAGGCGTGTACTGCGTTGCCCAAGAACGAGAACGGGAGAAGCTCCATCGGCAGTGAACACAATGCCTTCGAATACCGTCGCAATTGGAGGAGGAGTTCAATGAACCTGTCCCGCCGTCATTTCCTGTTGACTACCGGTGCCGCAGCAGCGTCTCTAACCATGCCGCATACCGCTTCGTCGAACGACGCTCGGGGGAAGAAGCGGCACATCGTGACCCTCAGCTTCGACGACGGCTTCAAGAAGTCATCGATCAAGACAGCGGAGATTTACGAGAAGTACAAGCTGTCGGCCTGCATCAACGTGGTGGCCTCGGCCCACCTGAGCGAATTCCGGCCACCAGACTACCCCGACGTAACTCGTGGAGATTTTGGGCTCTGGAACGAACTCCAGGCCCGAGGCCACGAGATCATGCCTCACAGCTACAAGCACGCCAACCTGCGGCAGCTTCCGCTGAGCGAGTCGCAGGACTTGATTCGCCGTTGCCTGGATGTGTTCTCGAAGGAACTGAAAGACTTCGATCCGAAGAAGGCGGTCTACAACTTCGCCTACAACGCTTCGACACCGGAACTGGAGGAGTGGCTGGCGACTCAGGTGCGAGCGTTTCGAACCGGTGGAGGGGCCATAAATCCCCTACCACATGAAGGACAGGTGAAGCTCACCTGCACAAGCTTTGGCCCACGTAACTGCGAAGTCGCCATCGACCGAGAGATCGAAAGGCTGCTGGCCAGGGAATCCGGTTGGTTGATCTTCAACACGCACGGCCTCGATGACGAAGGTTGGGGGCCGATCCGAGCGACGTATTTGGACGGTCTGCTGGGCAAGCTCTTGGGAATCCAGTCAGTGGATGTCTTGCCTGCGGGACGGGCACTCAGGGACTACGTTGGCGATCAGTAGATGTGAGCCTCCACAGGGAGTTTCTGAACAACATGCCGAATACCCTAATGTCCTGCGACATGCCCCAATGCCAGATCCGCAAAAGAGCCCAGCACACAGCGGATGCATCCACTCATCTGAGCCATCAAGATGAAATGCAAGGGGCCAGCCACCACAGGTGGTTTGCTCTCTTGGGCCTGTTGCTGTTGGCCGCCACTGCCCCGGCACAGGCCCAGTACCATATGTACTGGGGTGACATGCACGGCCACACCAGTCATTCCGATGGCAAGGGCAGCCTGGACGACTACTTCGTCCACGCTCGTGACGTTGCCAAGCTCGACTTCGTCGTCGTCAGCGACCATGACTTCGGCAACACTGCGCCCTGGCAAATGCCCAAAGAAACATGGACGCTGACCCAAGACAAAGCAGAAAAGTACACGGTGGACGGCAAGTTCGTCACTATTGCTGGGTACGAATGGACCTCGCAGCCCAAGTATTGGACGCCGGAAGAACCGATCTTCGAAGGTCCGGTCAGCCGGGCCAGACAGGTGGCGAAACTGGTGAGTGACCAGACGTTGCGGGCCTGCGCGGAGGCGAAGTCGAGCCCGGCTTGGCGGCGCGCTTGATCGCGTGTCCAGCGGCAGCGGATCTTCTCCTGGCTGATCCCCAACTTGCGGCGTGTCGCACCCTGAAGACGCAGGTGTCGATAGAGCGTGCTGCGGGGAACGGCCCGGCCGAACTCCGTCCGAAGAATACGGTTGAGGACCACCGCGCTGCGGCGTGGTTGTTCCTTCTTGAGCGCGATGGCACGCTCCAAGAGTGGTTGCAACTTCCGGCGAGGCTGGCCGCGATCGTTGCGCGGTCGGCGTGCCGTACCCTGCACGCCCTCGCGTTGGAGTCGCTGCCACCAGCGACGGAGCGTGCGGACGGAGATCCGCTTCCGCTTCCCGTTGGGGAGCAGGCGTTCCTCTTGCGCCAGGGTGTGAAAATACGCCTCCCGGTCCGCGACTGGAATCTCGCCCAACACGAGCGGACTCAGCAGCGAGCAGCGAAAGACGGGCCAGGCCTGATCGTTACGACCCATCGTGTCTCTCCTGGAATGACTCCCGTGACCAGCGTCGCGGGACCAAGGTACCTCAGGGGCCCCGCGGTCTTGTTGCGAAACGGGGGAAGAAGGGTTCGTGAAAAGCGCGATCCCACCGGTCGAGCAGATGCAGGAGGCGGCGCGCTGTGCGCAAACCTTCTCCACGTTGCGGGCTGCGGTATTTATGCGGGGCGACGGCCCCCAGAAACCGGTGCAGTGTGGAGAGCGGTTGTCGTTCGCTCCACAACTGCAACCCGGTCTGCAACGCCGTGACTTGCGTGCCCAGAAAGGCCAGGAACCGCCACAACGTGGAGCGATGTAGGGCTCGCTCGTCAATCTGCGGTTGGTCTGGTGGCGTCACATAGCCGATCACCCGGCCGTGGGGCGCGACCACGTCCTGTAACGATCGCTCGTCGTGTTCCAGATACTCGCGGGCCAGCGGCAGGAGGCTCGTGCTGGCGTAGCGTCGGTAGGGAAGTATGAAAGTCGGGCGAATCGGTAAAGACGAGCCCGCAGCGCTGACACTTCCAGCGGACGAGAACGATCGACAAGACCTGCACGGTCAGTGAGACGATGACACGGATCTTGCGTCGCCGCAACTCATGCTTCTTGAATCCCTGGGTCGCATCGCAACGGAGACACCGTTTACGATAGCGCACGTTCTGAGAAATCGCCGCCTGGTGCTTCGCGATGGCGGCCAGGATTGGAGAAGAGGTGGTGGCCAAGACGATGAAGAGAACGGGTTTTTTGAAAGAGGGACGCGCTTGCTGTGAGAAGACAAAGCGCGTTCCTCTTTTTTCATGCGCGCACCGCCCAGACAGAGGCGGGCTTTTAGAAAACATGCCCGACGGCGGGCTTCTGGCGGGCTGGGGGCGGGCTCTTCTCGGCCAAATACTTCGAGACTAAAGCCGCCTATTCCGGTCAGCTAAACTGAGCCGCCGCAAGCCTCGTTTTTGCGGAGGCCGGTTCACCGTGAATCGAGACGGGAACGCCAACGTCTCTGAGACGTTGAACGAAGCTGAAATCGGGTGGACCAAAATGCGACACCTCGTAGGGAAGTGGCTCATTGACGATCACGGCACTTCCCAGACGTGCAAGCTGCTTGGCCAAATTCAGAAACGTATCGGTCCACAACAGCGAGTTGGCAACTCGGCAGTTCTCCACGTAGACGGCTTCGATCCACTGCCTGCGCTGGGCAGCAACCGCCGGATCAAGCCCGAGGTAGAACTTCTGGACTGATCCACCGTCTGCAAGGTTTCCAAGCTGTCGAACGTATCCCCTGCGGGTGAGGGTCAGCGGCGTTTTGCGGAGTTGCGGAATGCGCATGAAAACTGTGTCTCTGGAGCGGAAACGAGTAGCTTATTAGACCACTATTAGACCAGAAATCAAGGCAAGGAGCGGTTACTGGAGGCTGAGAAATCGCCGTAAATCCAATGAAAAAAGCCACTTACGTGATTTTCGTAAGCGGCTTTCTAGCGGAGAGGACAGGATTCGAACCTGCGGACCAGTTTCCCGGTCACGGATTTAGCAAACCCGCGCTATCGACCACTCAGCCACCTCTCCATGTTGTCGTAAGTAGCTTCTTTATATCGACTTACGTTACGGTACTCGCTCGCTCGGGCGTTCGTCAATCGCCGGCGTTTGAATGGAGTGCCCATCCGACATCGGCCCCGTAGACTTCCAGAAGCCGAGATGTCTAAGTCTACCAGCAAACGCGTCGCTATCAAGCCCAGACGCGGCGGGTGCCACTCCGCTCGGCCGTCCTTGTCCGGGGCCTGCCGATTCCAGTGCCGGGGGGCCCTTCGCCATGCGGCGCAGCTCGATTAGCCATGCTCGCGCAGAGCCGTGGCCATGCTCGCGCAGAGCCGTGGCCATGCTCGCGCAGAGCATGGGGAGAGCTCAATTCGTTCTCCACTTCCCCGCGGTCTGCGCGACCGCAGCCACTTCCCCGCGGTCTGCGCGACCGCCGCCACGGATCAGCAGGACAAGCGGGAAGCAGTTTGACAATTCGCTTGTCGCCCGTCGTATCACCGTTGTTGGCTGAAGTACCACGCAAATTCTGTCGGAGTGATTCGGCCGTCGTTATCTTGATCTGCCGAACTGCGATCTACATTCATCTGGCTCCATTCGTCTTCGGTAAGCATGCCGTCACGATTGGTGTCATACTTGGCGATCAGTGCCACGGCATATTTGCGATACTTCGGCTCAATGACGTTTCCGGATCGCGTCGTGACAACTTGCCGCGGGGGATTTGCCATTCCCTTCAGGGCGTAGATTGCCGCCAGGCGGACTTCGCGGTCTGGATCCTGAAGTGCGGCAGTCACTTCGGTAACCGCCTCCTGGCGGTGTTTGCCCAGCTGGATCGTCTGCAGAATCCCGATCACTGTCAGTTTCTCGCCTGCCTTCTCCGACTTGAGCGACTCCAGCAGGTGTGGCACTGCAGGTTCTCCAATTCGACGGAGCAGAGAGCTTGCAGTGGCCGACAGGTCGCGCTGGTTGATGGCCGAAATCAGCCGCTCCAGGACCTCTTCCGTGGCTCCTTCGTAGTCGACGAGTTTCGTCAGTGCAAGTTGTCGCACGTTGGCTTTGTCATCGTCCAGACCGCGCCGAAACGCCTGCACGATGGCGTCGGAACGAGGTTGGTCCTGCAAGGCCGAAAAGGCCGCGAACCGAACTTCGCCATCAGGGTCATTTGTGGCAGAAACGAGAGCGATGGTGATCGACTCCCGTAATTCCGACCATTCCGACAGTTCCGCGGTTTCGTCGGCAAAAGCGAGCGCGCTGGAGAGCATGAGAATGATGACGGCAGAGTAAGTGTACATCAGGTTGCTCCTCATTCGTGTCGGGACCCGCAGTTACTGACTCTCTTGATGCGTTTAGCGTTTCACGTCGTAATAGAACGCGTCCGCATCGCGCCGAGATGTGCCTCGAAAGATCCGCCAGACGAATCCGGGATGGCGAATCAGGTACCAGTCGCCGAATTGGTCGAATTTGCGGCAGGAGGTGACGATGTGAGCGCGGAGAATTGTCTTGAACCGTTTCCCCTGCTGCCGTCCGTACGCCTTGAGCCGCTTCGCGAAGTCCATGTCCTCGGCGCTCACCCAGCGTTCGTCGAAGCCCCCCATGGCTTCGAAATCCTTGCGCAGGCACCAGAACATCCCACCGGACACTCGGTGCCACAACATGACCACGGAGAGCATCACGGCGCTGGCCGCGATCCCCAGCGACCATCGCTGTGGCCACACGGACACGCCGCCGCCGACATACTTGCCGGTCGTCAGGAGCCGGTCGACCTCGGTGAGCATATTGTCCGACATGCGGCTGTCGGCGTCGATCGTGACAATGATCTCGCCCTGTGCTGCACGGGCTGCCACATTACGGATCCGGGCCAGGTTGCGGCTGTCATCGCGAACCAGCACAGCGCCCAGCGTTTGAGCAATCTCTTCGGTCCGATCGGTACAGCGGTTGAGCGCGACAATCACCTCAACCTCGTCTGGGCAATGAGTTGCGGCTGCCCTGATGGATTCGAGGCAGGCCGGTAGGAACGCTTCTTCATTGCGAGCAGGGACCAGGATCGAGAATCGCATCTCAGGTACAGCTCTCTGCAGCACACCGCGAGTTCATCATGCATCGCTGTCCACAGAAGGATACCGCTCGGCAGTACCTGCCTTGCGGAAGGACTCCAGCGAACGCCGTCCATCATACCTCGAGCTGGCGTCCGTGGACAACCGAGAGGCACAGATCGTGCCAGCATCAGGCACGCCTACTTGGGACCGGTCATTCTGGTCCAGGACGGCGGATCGCTGGCGGGAAAGGACTCTTCGGACGCTTCCTGGACACAATCGACGGCTGCCAACGCCGCTCGCTTCTCTACGATGAACCGGAGATGATGAGGGATATGCCCGGTGATCCGGCCCAGCAGTTGTTCGAGCGTCAGGGGACCGTCGGTCGAGTGGATGCCGGTACGCTGGAAGCCGCTGGGATCGAGCGTTTTCAGGATGCGGCCCATGTGCTTGCGCAGCGTTTCGACCAGCTGCAACTCCTCCTCGACATGCCGCTGCGAATACACCAGACCGGCGGAAAATACGTCGGGATCGAGATTCGGGAGCAGGGGATTCGTCTCCGCAATCACTCGTTTCATGCGATCGACGTAGACGATTTCGCAGTCGGCAATATGGCAGATCACTTCACGCGTGGACCAGCGTCCCGCGACCGGTCGGGCGTCCAGTTGTTCCTCATTCATGCCGGCGATTCCCGCCTGCAGAGCCTGAGGGCCGGCCAGATAGTCGGCGATCTGTTGAACGTGATCCATGGAAAGGCTCCCTGAGCTTGCTGCACATTCCGTCCGCCGTTTCAAGTCGCGTCGGTGCGCTGAGGTTCCGCTTGCTTGTGCCCCATTCCCGAGCGGTCGATTTCTCATCCGGGTGCATTATACGCAGCAGAGCAACCCCGCCACTGCGGTCCAGTACGGATACTGATTCAGGGTCGGAGTTAAACGACGAGTCGATTCCCGGGCGAGGATGACCGTGCGGCGGATGGAAGGGTCCGTCGAGCCTTCGCATGATCAGATGCGGTACGACAGATTATCGCATGACCACGCGCAGAGCGTGCTCGTATTGTGCCAGTCGGCGTCGCAGATAGCGCACGTGTAGGAACCAACCCAGGGCCATTAGCACGACGATCAGCAGGAGCAGCCAGAACCCGATCAGGTAGAAGAGGCTGGCGGGAGTCTTTTGAGGCGCCAGTTCCGCAGCGAGCCGACCGTTCTGCGTTTCGTCACCCGCCTCTGGATCGGTCTTCTTCCCGTGACCCTCCTGCGCCTCTACGTCCTTGCTCTCTTTCTCTTCGTCCCCTCCCTCACCCCCCGTGGAATCCCCGCCAGGGCCGCCGTTGCCTTCACCCCCCTCACCCTCACCCTCTCCCTTTCCTTCTCCCGCTCCCTGGTCGTCTCCAGCCCCATCTTTCGAAGCCGCGGACTCGCCATTGCCCGTTTTGTCCGCGTCCTGGGAATCCGCCTCGCGTTGTGAGTTGTCCGGCTCCCGCGGAGCGTCGGGAGTGGTATTTTCCGTCTCTTGTGGCGGGGTCATCTCGGAACGATTTGGGGAGGGTTGAGATTCGTCGGAAGGGGCTGCCGGTTGAGGCTCAATGGTCATCGGCAAAGGCACTGCCGGGTCTGGCGAACGCTGTTCGTCAATCGATGGTAAGAGTTCGTCGACAATCGACTTGATCCGGTCGATGGTGAGCGAGAAGAGATCGGGGTAGGCTTTGGAGAGCTTCGGCTGCTTGCTTCGCCAGTCTGACAATACGGTACGCTTGAACTCCTGGACCCACTCATCTGCTGTTTGGGCAGGGCCACGTGCGATTTCTCCCGCAAAAGTCTCTTTGCGTTCGTCGACCATATTGAGTTGGCTGTCACGTGCTGCACGTGTAATCTCTAAGGCGGCGGTTGCAGCCAATGTCCACTTGGTCCACGTCTCTTCCAGTACCTGCTCATCGCGTTGAGGAGGCCCCGTCGGTGTTTGCCAGATCGGCAGGATTCTGAGTGACTCGAGATTGACGGGCAGGGGCGTTGCATCGAGTTCGCCTTCGGTCGGTGTCCACTCACCGGAAAGAAATTTGGGCGTCGCATACTGCCGCGCCTGCTGATCGGCGATCTGGTCGCGGATTGCGGGGAGCAACTGGTTTTCGTACACGTTTTTCAGCGCTCGATGTAGATTGCTCCACGATTTAGCGCTGGCGGAATTCGGCTGGTCGATAACTGCTTCGACCTCTTTTTGGAAGCCATTTAGATCGTTCGGGTTATCACCGGGGGATTTGCTTTCCTGCAGTTTCTTGAGGAGCGCCTCTGTTATCCAGGCCTGACCGCCTGCCGTCATTTCCTCGATCGCCGGCTGAAGTCTCGTTCGCGACTCATCCAGACGGTGATGGGCCGGGACATCACGCAGGATCTCCTTGCGGATTTCCTCCTGGTCAGTAGGCGGGAGTTTCTCGGGTGCCAGATTCGCCATGATATCCACGCCGACGGCCGCGACGTTGCTGTCGAACCAGGTGTGCGCCTTGTCTGGGACCATCTGGCTAATCTGATCGAAGATCCCGTACGCCGGGCGCAGGGGGGACTTCGCCCGCTCAACCGCTTGGCGTTTGGCGATCTTCTGCAGGTTACTCTTGAGTTCTTCCTCGATTCCCTTTGGCGAGATGGCTGAAGGAGGTTTTGTCAGTTCCTTAGACTGCTCGTCGAACTGACTTTCGCCGTCGGCGACCACCTCGTTGGCTGAATCCACAAACGCCTTATAGGAATCTTCGATCAACGTGTCTGACAAGTCGGCGGGAAGTTGCTTCATCACCTCGGACTCGATCGCCTCTGCGGCCTCCTTCCGATGCTGTGGTGCCTCCGACGGATCGGAACCGCCGAATTGTGACGCCTTGGCGATGCGCTCCGCGCCAGGCATTTCGGGGCCTACAACTTGCTTCAGGACGTCTGCCAACTCGGCCTGCTGCTCTTGGATGAGAGCTGCCTTCACACTTTCGAGTGTCTTCGGGATTTCCTCCTTGACGATCTCGTCGAACTTGGCCTTGGTGTTGTCGAGATGAACGCGGGTCTCGGTGAGCGATTTGCGCAGGCGTTGGGCAATGCCGCGTATCACGTTAGGGTCTTCCGAATTCGCTGCCGCTGCTGTGGCCTGGTCAATCATCTTGGTCCAGGCGTCATCAAAATTCAGGGCCAGGTCTTTCTGCAGTTGGTCGATGTCTGGAAACTGCTTGGGAATTGGACCTTCGAAACTGCGCAAATAACTGTCCACGGCCTCCCGCACTCGTTCCGGCGGCAACTCGTATTGATGGTCCTTGAGGTTCTGTACAAATGACTGGGTCGCCAGATAATCGGCCCATTCCTGGCTGCCGGGTGCCACGCCGGCGGGTCCGTTCTTTGGCGGCTGCGCACTCAAAGCGGTCGAGAGCATAAGCAAACAGCTGCCAGCGAGCACCATTCGATTGCGATAGAGCATGGAAGAACCCTTGTGCGCGTTCAGTTTTTCTCGACCGGCGGTTGCGACTCGTCTGATCCTCGGATTCTCTCCATCGTTTCGGGGAGCAAACGCATTTGTTCCCGCAGTTGGCCGAGGATCCGTTCCAGCATATTCGTTTGCACATCGGATGGATCTGTGTCGTCGTCAGCAGGGTAAGCGTCGAGGGGCAGAGTGAGCAGTTTCTGGCGTCGCGCGGCAGCGATTTTCTCGACGAGGTCATACTGGATCTGCGCCAGATCGATCCGTTCGTCATTCAAATCGGCGATGATCTGATTCCTGAGGCTCATGAGATTGTCGTTGGTGAGCAGTGCAGGATCGACGAGCAGTCTTTCGGCTCCGGGCGCGATCTTCTTGAGCTGCTCCAGGCCCATGGCCGTACTGCTCTGGAAGCCGGCCATCGCCACGACTTGGTCCGTGAGCGAGTTCAGTTCCTCGGATGACACTTGAGTTGCATCGCCAGGGAAGATGCGGTCGATTTCGGTGGTCAGTTCCGAAAAACTCGACGCGACTGGGAGGGCATCCATGTCGTCAGCCAGTTGCACCCATTCCGCGCGTCGATACTGCTTCAACAACTGGCGAAAGAGCCGCCGATCGCGCAGCGTCAACCAGGACGTGAGCAGCTTCTGCAGTTGCAGATCGAATTGGGCCTGGATGCGCATCTCCCGCTCCTGGCCCGCTTCGGTCTGCTGGAATTCCTTGACTTTTCCGACAAGATGTTGATTGACTGCCTGTTGCCGTTCACGTTCCTCGATGAGTGATTTGCGTTCTTCTATCAGTGACTTGGTTTCAGTAATCCCCTTGGAGACCAGAAAGCCGAGGATGATGACGAAGGCCAGTGTGATCTGGACCATGACGCTATCCCACTCGGTATCTGCCCGACTCGCCTTCTTTCGCCCAGGCATC
The DNA here is from genome assembly GCA_041752115.1 of Pirellulaceae bacterium. GTDB lineage: Bacteria > Planctomycetota > Planctomycetia > Pirellulales > Pirellulaceae > JAJRVM01. The sequence goes on from JBGSHS010000375.1 coordinate 123,525, forward strand.
AGCAGTTCGGTAATCGGCAGCTGCTTGCGAGTAGTGCTCATCGTCGGTTCTCGAAGAGGCTGAGGGGGAGATGTCGGTCGAAGCGTCTGACAACGGTCAACCGAAGATGCGTCGCCACCAGGGAAGCGACGCCCGATTCTCCTGAAGGACCGCTCCCAATCCACGCGCAACTAATTCTTCCTGGGGACTCCTGCGGGGGCGATTGAGATCTGACTGAGCGAAATAATGTTCGGCAGATCCTGACGCTCGGTGTTCCACGAAGTCACCGTCGCGGTGCCGAAGGTAAGCTCCGACCGCGTCGAGTTGCCGCACGACTTCCGTCAAGGCATCGCCGATATGATCGAAGGCTTGGCCGAGTCGGGCAATCTCGCTGGTCTGCTTGTCTTCGTTCTTGGCCAATTCCCGCAGCGACTCGTGAACCTCGCGCAGCATCTGCCAGGTCGTGTTGGTGCGGTGCGTCGTTTCCGTCAGCGGCTCACGCGCGGCTCCAGCCACCTCCTTCAGTTCACGAAAAGCCGTTTCACCCGTTAGCGCAGCATCACGAAATTCCTTGGCCATCATCGAGATACTGCGCATCGACTCGTTCACGCGGTCCGGAAGACGATCCAACAAGGCCCCCATCCGATCGCTCATTGCTTCCACCTGCTCGAGTTTCTTTGCCAACTGGCGTCCCGTCTGGGTTGAGACGTCAAAGGTCTGAATGGCACGATTCAGGCCGGCAATGAGCTGCGGGAGTTGAGTGGCCGTGGTCCCCACACACACCTCGAACGTCGAGAGGTCATTGTTAGCCTCCGCCAGACGCTGACTGGTGCGCGCTACCTGACGAATGAACTCTTCCGCCACAAATTCTCCTCCTGAATCAGTCACCTGATGCACTCCCAAGGCACGGTCGTTGAGCCAATTCAGGCTGGGAGTCACTGCGTAAGCCACGCCGGTCCCAACGAAGGTCGATACCAGGCTTGCGCACAACAGCAAGAAGATCTCATGAGATGCTTTCTCCGTCCGCGCGGTACTTGCCTCGTCTAGACCAGGTGAAAGCGTCGAGTCGACTGTGGTCTGTTGAATCGATTGGTCTGCCAGCGTCACAGCAGCTTTCCCATTGTTCCGGGACGACTTAGCCACAGACGTATCTGATGTCTCTTGAGTAGTATCCTCCAACGCAGCGATTGCTTCGGCTTGTGGGGCCGAAGAAGCTGGGCCGCTTTCGGTTTGCTCAGCTGCGGCAACAGCCTCAAGCGGTTGCGACTGATTATCATCCACCAATTGTGACATTTGGGAAATGGCCGCCAACAGGAAGCTCAGGAGCGTACCAAGCAGGCCGAATCGCACGCACAGAGTTTCGAATCCTTCCGTAAACAGGACGCTGTGGTAAGCACGCCCGAAATAATCCTGGCCATCCCGCTTGTAGTAACCCCGCGTATGCTTCCACCCGCTGAACGCCAGACGCGTGCAGAGCAGGGCGAGAATGAGGGCCGAGAACGACGAAATGTCGAGCGCGATGGTCTTTTGCTGCCATGTCTCGGCCTCTCCGGAAAGGAGTGCTGACTCCTTCTCTCGAAGGATATACGTGTCGATGCATGATTTCGCAGTCAGCCCCCAGAGAAACCAGAAGTAACAGGCGGCGAATGCGGCGACCACGGACATCCCGGCCAGAGTGAAGAAGGCGATCTTGCGAGACCGACTCAGTCGCTGGCGTTCGGTCAGTGTCAGTTCGGTCGTGAACAGATCGTGGATGGCGTGCTGCTGGTCAGTCGCCTTCGAATCCACGGGATCTTTCGTCGGGTTCGTCATCTACCATTGCTCCCAGGTCTGAGCGTGCAGTCGCAGGAAAGCCACCGTACGGCCGAGGCTAAACCGTATGCTCCTCGGTCAAGAAACGATCTGACCGGCAGGCTGCCACCTTATCCAACGGTCGACCACCGGCGTGGTCAGGATACTGCCCACGCCACGCGGACGTTGCGAAGATCCCGTGTCAGTTGCGACGCTGCCGCGTGCCCCTTGGCAGATTCCTCGACGTGCGAGACAGGCAGGTCCGTCGTCTCGCCGGATGGCAGCTTGCCGAGCCACCTTCCGGAGTCAGAAGTCACGACCAGGCAGGTCAAGTCGCAGTGAAGGGGACGTTGATACTCGGCGGCCTGGGTTCGGAGACCAAGCCACAGAGCACGTCTCGATTGTAATTCGGGCCACTGTGAATTTACACGCCCCGCCCGATACCTTTTCGGAATCCGAGTGACCTGAAACATTCCGCCCTCACAGACGCCAGGTGGGAAGATAAGAGGCCGGGATAAATGGCCCCGGTGTTTGTTGCGGAATCTGTGGCATAAGTGAGCCGATTCTTGAGGACGGCTCACGTCTTCACCGCATCACCGTAAAGAAATGGACGGCTGCAGAGAATGGTCCTTCCTGAGGAACTAATCCCACAACTGCGACCAGGACGATCTTTCCTGACCCTTCTTGCCCCCAGACACCGCGGCACGTCAAGCCAAGGTGGTTACGGCATAAACGTTGGCACTGCGGATGGAGAATCGCAGCTGAACCGTCTGGCCAGCCAATTCTCGCGCGGAGCGTCCGTTCCAGAGCAGCGGGATTGCAATCTCGTCCCGATTCTCAATGACACACTTCTCGCGTTCATAGCCGGGGATAGTCTCACCCAGCTCGGTGCGGAGTTCGGCCATGAGATAGGCCTGGTTCCTGGCAAAGCCACGGTCGGGTGATGGCACCGCGGCGTTGACCGCCAGATCACAGCCAGGCATCGTGAACAGCGCGGTGGAGAACTCCGCGTTCGCTCGGGCTCCCACATAGCTGATTCGATCCTGCTTCATGCCGAGCAGACGGTCGCCGAAGTGAAACAGGATGTGGCCATCGATGAGCATCGGATTGTGAGTGATGCACACGGCACCCGGAAAGGCATCCCCCAACGCGTTGGTGTGGCGATACGGACGCTCCCAGCGGAGCCCGTCCCGACTGACCCACCATTCGGTGTCCAGTTGCGGCCCGTGTTTAAGCGGCATGACGGCGCTAGCCGCGTAGTTGAGTACGACAAGAAAACTGCGATCGTGGTACCAGAAGCCGATGCCGCGATAGAACTCCATATCCGGAGGATCGTCGCTGTCGGGCACGGCCATCAGGTGATCGGGCAGCGGCTTGTAGCTCCCCAGTCGGTTCCAGACGTCCATCATCGATTCGGCCGGCTCCCATGTGCGGCCGTCGCTGCTCGAACGGATGGCAATCACGCGCCGATCACGCAGAGCATCGTTGTTGTTCTGCGGATGCGATCCGCCATGATCCTGGATGTGCTTGAGGTAAGGCTGAAGCGTCTTGTTGGTGCAGACGTAGCGTCGCGCCTTCTGGCTCCAGAACAACCCCAACGAGTCGCAGTCATAGAACAGCGGGTTGGCGGCATGCTCCGTCCAGTGGAGTCCGTCGGGACTGAAATACGCTCGATAGCCAAACCCGTTGTCGTCGATCAGCAGTTTCAGCGCCAGGAATTCCTGGGCATCCGGGTTGTAGGCCAGTCCCAGATGATCGGTCCAGGGACCTCGTGCGGATTCGTAAACCGTCTCGACATTCTCAAAGGTCGATCCGTCCTGCGTGATTGCATGGATCAGTTTCCATTGGTTCTGCTGATCGAACAGGCCACCCTTCTCATCACGGGTGAACGTCTGGCCGTAGACATCCCAGCTGCCATCCTCGCGGGGCTGGCAGCAGGCCAGCGAGAAACCGGGATGCTGGCAGTCGCGGATCTTGTGCATCGGTGTGGCGCCGAAATGCAGTTTTCCCCAGGTGTCGCAGATATCCGCGGGGCCAGAAAAGAGCAGTTTCACGTCGTTCGTGCCAGTTGTTCCGCCGCCCGCATCGCCCTCACCTGCCGGCTCGTTGGGAATCGCTCGGACAGCTGAAGTCGGCCAGCCGACGATCGCCAGGATTCCGGCGGGAATCGTGGTTTGCAGCAGGGCCCGTCGAGAAAGGCGAAGATTTTTCGTGGTGAACATGCGTCGATTCCTCTTCCACAACGGAATGATATTTCTGTCTCAGCAGGCGATCGGAGCTCCCGGGAGGTCTGCGCTCTGGTCACCTTTGCTGCCTGGGCAAGATGCGGAAAATGTGGATTGAGCCGGTTTCCGGTGTCCAGCATACCGCGGTTTACTACGGACCGCCAACGGCCGGTTGCCGAATTGCGACAGAGGTCGGTGGCGGCCTGTGGCATTTTGGCCACATCCAGTGGCCTTTCGCCAGCGGGTTCCTACGATTATCTGAACGACGTACCGGGAGTGGTCAGACGCAATGTTCCTAAGCTATATTTGCCCGTCAGGCTACTCTTCACATTGTCTGTGGCAGACCCACTGCATCTGATCAGTCGATCGGAAGGGGTGCCCCGCGAGGTGGCGGAAGAACGCGATTCACAACGAATCTTCAGCTGATGGCAAGTTGATGGAGAAGACAGCAGATTCGAACCAGCTGGTTCTCAGGCCGCCCGTGAGCCGACCAATACAACTCATCTTTGACGCGACATCCTAGGAGTGTTGGTTTCATGTCTACCAAGAGCTCGGTCCGACGCATCATGGCGGCGGTTATCGTGGTGTTCTTCGGCTGCCTGTCGTCGCTGTCGGCGGCGGAGAACCAGGCGCTGCAAGTTGCACTGCAGAGCATTACTGCCGGCGAATTGGGGCACCATGTCGACGTGCTGGCGGCGGATTCGTTTGAAGGTCGGGAAGCGGGAAGTCGTGGTGGTCGCGCGGCGGGAGGCTACCTGGTCCAACTGCTGCAGGAATACGGAGTGCGTCCCGCGGGAGCTGATGGAACGTACTACCAGCTGTTCGGCCAGGGCTATCGCAACGTGCTGGGCATGATTGAGGGGAGTGATCCGCAACTGAAGCAGGAAGTGATCTTATTGGGTGCGCATTATGACCACGTCGGATACGGCACGAACCAGAACAGTTTCGGACCAACCGGCCACATTCACAATGGGGCCGACGATAATGCCAGTGGCACATCAGGGCTGCTGGAAGTGGTGGAAGCATTCACCAAGCTGTCACAGCCTCCGCGCCGATCGATTTTATTTGCCTTCTGGGATGGCGAAGAGAAGGGGATGCTCGGGTCGCGGCACTGGGTGTCGCATCCCACGGTGCCTCTCAACCGCGTCGTCTTCTCGTTCAACGCGGATATGATTGGACAGCTGCGCGATCAGCACGTGGAAGTCTATGGTTCTCGCACGGCGGCAGGGTTGCGGCAACTGGTGAGCCAGCAGAACTTGGAATTCGGTCTGGACCTCGATTTCATCTGGGACGTGAAACCGAACAGCGATCACTACTCGTTTTTCGAGCACGACATTCCGTTCCTGATGCTGCATACCGGGCTGCACGATTACTATCATCGGCCGAGCGATGATGCGGAGCTGATCAATCGGGACGGGATGCAGGCCGTGTCGCAGCTGATGTTCCGACTGGCTTACGAATTGTCTGAGGGAGATCGTGTGCCCTCGTTCCGTACGCAGTCGCGGTTCGAAACCAATTATGCCCGCGCGCAATTCGAACGCACGATGTCTCCCGCTCCGCCGCGCCTGGGAGTTTCGTGGAGTCGAGAGGATCACGAAGCCGGTCTGTTGGTAACTCGCGTGGCTGACGATTCGGCAGCGGATCGGGCGGGGATCAAGGTGGGCGATCGCATTGTGCGGTTCGACGGTCGGGCGGTGGAGGGGAGCGAGCAGTTCCGCCTGGCGGTGCTGGCTGCCGGCAGTAGCGCTCAAGCGACCGTGCAACGGCCCGGCGTGCCTGAGCCGATGGAAGTGCCGGTCCCACTGGCGGGAAAGCCCGTGCGCATCGGGATTTCGTGGGATCATGACAAAGCCGATCCGTCGCTGGCCATCGTGACTCGAGTGATTCCCGGTTCAGCCGCCGATCTGGCGGGGATCGTAGCCAAGGACCGGGTCTACGCGGTCGACGGACAGGCCTTTGCCGATGCGAACCAGTTCAGTCAACTCCTGTCGCGCCGCGGAGCGTCCCTGCAGTTGCTGGTCGAACGACGTGGCCTGCTGCGAAACATTACGCTGCATCCGCTCGAGGAGAACGACGTCGCGGATGCGGTCAGCGCCGCACCCGATTCCACGGCTGTGACGGACCCTGCCGCGCAGGCCGCAGCACACTGATGTGCTATACTCGGGTCGCGTTCCTCCGGGGAGTCGGGAGTCGAGTCGGGACTTGAGCGGGTGGGAGCGGAGCTGTTGGATTCTTCAAACACACAGCCGCCGGACGGGCAGCGGCATACGGACGCGTTGAGTGAGCAAGAGCTGGAGCGGTATGCGCGGCAGCTGGGACGCGGAGTCTTGACACCCCAGGGGCAGCTGCGTCTGAAGCGATCGGTGGTTCTGGTCACGCGAGTGGGAGGCATGGGAGGCCCGGCGGCGCTGATGCTGACCATGGCCGGCGTCGGACGGGTGGTCATCGCCCATGGCGGTCCCCTCGAATCGCCCGATTTGAATCGACAAGTGCTCGGCAGCGAATGTGGACTGGGGCAGCCACGAAGCGACCAGTTTGCCGACTACCTGCGCTCGATGAATCGGTTCGTGGAGGTGGAAGCCTGGGATCACGAACCGAACGACCAGGAAGCAGAAGATTTGGCGAAAGAATGCGACATCCTGCTTTCCTGCGCGCCCACATTTGCCGAGCGCCTGCGGCTCAATACGGCCGCGGTGCGGCAGGCGAAGCCGTTGATCGATGCGGCGCAGTGGGGTATGACCGGGACGCTCATGGTGCTGCAGCCAGGACAGACTGCTTGCCTGGCGTGCGTCTATCCGACATCGCCCCCCTTTGAAGAGCTGTTTCCGGTCGTCGGTGCGATTTCGTCGGCCATTGGTTCGCTGGCCGCGCTGGAAGCGATCAAGATCCTCTCGCAGTGTGGACAACCTCGGTGGGGCCGACTATACACCTATGACGGCTTTCACGGACGCTCGTCGGACGTCTTGTTACGGCGTGATGAGCATTGTGTCAGCTGTGGTGATGACGGGAAGATGATGCAGTGACCGGGTGGGCCTGAGTGAGGATGGCGGCGGATGAAAGTCCGATTGACCTTGATGGGGCGAGGATACGACAGAACGAGCAGCCTTCCCAGCGAAGTCGATGTGACGCTGGGAGCGTGTCTGGGTGACGTGTTGCATCTGATTCAATCGCACTATGGCGAGCTGGTTCCGTTGTCGACGAGTTGGCTGGTGGTCGTCAACGGACAGCACTTGGGGACCGTGGAGCGGTATGAGGATGTCGAGTTGCGGGAACGAGATGATCTCATGCTGATTGCGCCGGTGGCCGGTGGGTGACACCAGCTCGCGACGGTGCAGCATCACCCGTATGGAAGCCGTTGTGCCTGGTCTCACGACGCATCCCTGTGGCGATTGATACAGGGAACACGTCACCACGCTCGTGACGCGAACCTCTGGAGTCTGGAACCCAGCCCCGTGCGGCGAGTCTGCCGGCGACCAGTGGCGAGGACGCGACTTAGCCGGGTGCGGACTTCATGCCGCTTGCCGAGTTCCAGGCCATATCGGGTTGTGTGGGGGCGGCTTCCTCCGCAGCTTCTGGTTCCTCGGGCGAGCAGCCTTTCCCGTTTCCAGCAGCACCTCCACTGTTGATTTTGACCAGGATTCCTTGAATGGTCACGCCGGCAGGTCCGATGTCGATGAAACCGCCTGGGCCGATCAGTGACAGTTGCATGCCAGCTTCAATAATTACCTTCATGCCCGCCTTGAGGTGGATTTCGTTGGCGGGACCCGATTCCGCTGCGATGTCACCTCCTGACTTGATTTGGATGTTCCCGCCGACGGTTTGCGACAACATGCCGCCGATCTTCTGCCGGCAGGGACCGCCGATCGTCAAGTCGCTGCCTTGGCCAATATCCTCGGTCTTGGCATTCTCGATGACAATGTCGACGTTACCGCCGCTGTCGGCTTCCCCATTTCCCACCATGAACTGGGAATTGCCTTCCACGTGGACCACGTCATTGCGTTTCACGTTGGTGTGCTGGTCCTGATAGATCATCAACCGATGATCACCACCTTTGTCGCCGTCCTTCTCCCAGCCGATGATTTCGTGTGAGTTGCCATAGACTCGTGATTTCGCATCGTTGCGGACACGAACATCCAAGTCCTTTTGCGCATGCAGAAAGAGGCGTTCCGAGTCTTTCTTGTCTTCGAACAAGATCTCGTTATAACCCTCGCCTCCTTTACTGGAATTCGTTTTGATGTAGGACTTCGTCATTTCATCGGGAAGAGCGTAATGCGGCATCTGCTGAGCATTGTAGACACTTCCCACAATCAGCGGCCGGTCGGGATCTCCTTCCAGAAAGTCGACGACTACTTCTTGTCCGATGCGAGGGACGGAGAAGAAGCCCCACTTCTTACCAGCCACATTGTGTGCGACGCGAATCCAGCATGAGCTCTCGGCGTCTTTCTTTCCCTCTCGGTCCCAATGAAACTGGACTTTGACCCGGCCATACTTGTCGCAATAGATCTCTTCACCGTCGGGGCCCACGACGACCGCCGTCTGGACACCCGAGAGGACTGGCTTGGGAGTGATTCGAGCCGGACGGCAGACGACGTCCGAGGGGATGCAGACGAAGTGATTGGAATACTCTGACCCTGCCTCCCGAACTCCGGTCGCGTAGGCCACTCCGGTGGCATGATGTTGGATGGAAGTGACGACATACGACTTGTTCTGTTCCGCGCTGCAGCTGTGGGTCGTGAGAGTGAACTTTCCGCCAGCCGCAAAGGTGCGGCAGGTACTCGTCCCCCGCACCGAATCGTAGGTGGCCTCTTCCTCTTCCATGCGGAACTTCACTTCTCGATCACCTGCGGCTTTGTCGGGGTACTCACCCGGGTAGTCGTAGATCTCGTACTTGCTGACACCAGGCAGCTTCACCTTCGTGCCGCAGTTGGTCATCAGACTGGTGTCCGGAGTCTCGAAATTGTAGTCGGTCTGAGCCCATCGTCCGGAAACGAACGCATAATGATGGGCCCACGACGTGATGTGATCGGTAACCGGGGAAGAACCTTCGGACGTCGGGCACTCGACCTTGTTCTCGGGGAGATCCTTGTACGCACCGGTCTGATCCGCCAGCACGAGGGTGTGCTTCCCCTCTTCATGTCGGAAATAGTAGAAGATGCCCTCCTGCTCCATGAGCCGCGAGACGAAGTTGAAGTCCGTCTCGCGGTACTGAACGCAGTACTCTCGCTTGGGGTGAGTCTGCTTGATTTCCGACACGTCATAGTCCGTGAAACCGAGGTCCTGGAAGATAGCCTCGATGATTTCGGGAATCGACTTGTTCTGGAAGATCCGGCAGTCGGCCGTCTGAGTCAAGAACCAGAGCCAGGGGACGAGCTCGGCGCGATACTGCGTGGCATCCCCGTCACCATAGTCCGCCGTGAACTGGGAGATGTAGCCGTTCAAGTACCGTGTTTCACCATCCGATACGAACACTTCGACGGTAACATTCTTGCCGATGATGTCTCCTGCGGCAATCGATGTCTTGGTCGAGATGAGTTCCAGCTCGCAGGTGAACAGCCGCGACATTTCCTCACGCAAGCTGAACCCGGTCAATGCGATCGCGTCACCCAGCGGCGAGGTAATGGAAATGAACCGAGTGCTCTGATCTAGCGCCATGATGAGCCCTTCCGCGCGGTGGGTGGATATAGTCCGGCTCGATCGACGAGCTTGACGACGAAGTGATCAACGGTCCCGCCGACGGTGCAGCCAGCTGTGGTTCTCTCAGATGATTGTAGGGAGCCCGTCAAGTCGCACGGCGACGGCTCCCTGATCGCCGATTCGTCTGCCGTTGGTGCTGGCCGAGGCCGCGTCGTGCCGGCCGGGCCCTCACGACCATCCTTGAGGCCCAACCGCGGGTCGCGAAACCTGCCAGAACAATCGGCCGGCGAACAAAAATCCATACCTGCCGAAACGGGCAAACAGCGCGGTGCGGGCACGTGCCACACCGCGCTGCTGAGTATTGCCTGTGGATCACTGTTGCGAAGAAGAAACCTACTTCTTTCCTTCTTCCACCTTCCAAGTGTACTCGATGTTGCCCTTCTTCTTGCCGGCGTTATCCGTCTCGGTATAGGTCACTTTGATTTCCTCGAAATTCAACGTGACGTCTTCCATGGGAACGCTGTCGGCCTGAACATGTCCCGCGATGTTGTAATTGACCACCTGAACGTTCTTCAGCTCGTACGCATAGAACGTCACGCGTCCAGCATCGGTGTACGAAGCCGTGCAGTGGATCTCAACCTTCGGGAAAACTTTGCCGTTGCAGACCGCTTCAGCCAGCTTCGGGCTCGCCTTGTCGATTTCCTTGCTCACAAGCATGTCTTCCAAGACCACGTCGCCACGTCGCCGGGTGGGGCCGGTGCCGGTGCCCGGCTTGTGAATTACCTGGTTGAACGAAGCGATATCGCTCCAACCCTTGTGCTTGTCGTCCTGAGCTTCGCCGTCAACCCCGTCGAACTTGATGTAACCAGCCATGACACCCTCCAGAAGTAACTGAAAACAACCGTTTCGAAATCTCACGCGTGCCGTTCTGTTGCACGCGACTAGCGTCGTTACTTCAGTTCTCGTGGCTGCAGGAGCGTAGTTGCTTGATTTGGAGAAAAAAACCGAAAAAACTCCTCCGGACGTTCTGGTACCCGAAATCGGCTAGCGAATCACATAGGTGAATTGCCCGCCGGCGTCGACCGATACCTCCACAGCGTCAATCGACTGCCCCTCTGCGATCCGTCCGAGGAACTCGCTCGACAATTCAGGCAGGAGCGTCCCTGTCAGGATGTGATCCACGTTGCGGGCACCGGTATCGACTTCGGTGCATCGACTGGCGATCGTATCAACCAGAGCGTCCGTGTACGTGAGTGTGGCGCGGTAATGGTCGGCGACTCGGGACACGACTTTGCCCAACTTCAGGCGGATGATCATCCTCATGACTTCGTCGTTCAGCGGATAATAGGGAACCACCAGCAGTCGTCCCAGGAATGCTGGTTTGAAGGTCTTGAGAAGTTCCGGGAACAGGGCCTGCATGAAGCCTTCCGGTTCTGGCCAGGTTTCCGGGTCGGCACAGAGGTCTTTGATCAGATCCGTACCAGCGTTGGTGGTCATGATAATGACCGTGTTCTTAAAATCGATATCACGTCCCTCGCCGTCCTTCATCCTTCCCTTGTCGAACACCTGGTAGAAAATGTCCTGGACCCCCGGATGGGCTTTTTCCATTTCGTCGAGCAGGATGACGCTATACGGTTTGCGCCGTACCGCTTCGGTCAGCACGCCACCTTCTCCGTAGCCGACGTAGCCGGGTGGCGATCCCATTAACAGCGATACTTTGTGCTCTTCTTTGAACTCCGACATGTTGATGACCGTCATGTTCTGCTCGCCGCCGTAGAGAAGATTGGCCAATGCGATGGCGGTCTCCGTCTTGCCGACACCGCTGGTCCCGGCCAGCAGAAAGACGCCGATAGGAGTTCGCGGATCCGACAGTTGTGCTCGCGAGGTTCGAATTCGCTGCGAAATCGCCTCCAATGCATGCGATTGTCCCACGATGGACTCTTCCAGAAGCTGCCGCAGGCTGAGAACAGTTTTGACTTCGTTCGAGACCATTCTCCCCACAGGAATTCCGGTCCAGGCCGCTACCGTCTCGGCAATTGCTTGAGCGTCGACACAGGGGTGGACGAGTGGCGATTCACCCTGCAGTGTGCGGAGTTCCCCTTCTTTTTCGACCAGTTGCTGACGCAGTGCTGCACGCTGCTCCTCCGACAACGGCGGGGCCCCTTCTTCCTTGGGGGCAGGAGTTTTTGCATCAGGTGGCGACGCAGCAGCCTCTGTCGACCCATCTCCCTCTTCGGCCCGTCCTTGCAGTTGACGATGCAGGTCATGAATCTGGCGAACCAGGTCTTTCTCGGCCGTCCAACGCTGATTGAGTGCCTCCAGTTCCGCTTCGGTGTCGCTGAGCTGTTGCTGGAGTTCCTCAATTTGGCGCGCGTTATCCGCTCCGGTCTGTGCCTCCCGCTGCAGAATGCCCATCATCACCTTCTGCTGTTCGATCCGTCGACGACAGTCCTCGATCGAAGGAGGGGTGGCCGTCTGACTCAACTGGATGCGCGCGCAGGTGGTATCCAACAGGCTGACCGACTTGTCCGGCAGTTGGCGACCTGAGATGTAGCGTTTCGAGAGCCGTACCGCATCCTCGACGGCATCGTTGAGGATGCGCACACGATGGTGATCCTCGAGCGTTGCCACCAGGCCCCGCATCATTTCAACAGCGGACTTCTCATCCGGCTCTTCGATTTTCACCACCTGGAAGCGGCGTGCCAGGGCGGCGTCCCGCTCAAAATACTTCTTATATTCGGCCCAGGTGGTAGCGGCGATCGTGCGTAGCTCACCGCGCGCCAGAGCGGGCTTGAGGAGATTGGCCGCGTCCGTCTGGCCGGCCTGGCCTCCCGCTCCAATCATCGTGTGTGCCTCGTCGATGAATAAAATGATAGGCGACGGGGAACTCTTCACCTCCTGAATGACCGATTTCAAGCGGTTTTCGAACTCGCCCTTGACTCCGGCACCCGCCTGCAACAGACCCAAATCGAGTGTGTGCACCGCCACATTGCGCAGCGGGGGTGGTACGTCTCCAGCCGCGAGCCGCAGGGCAAATCCTTCCACGACCGCCGTCTTGCCCACGCCCGCCTCACCGGTGAGGATGGGGTTGTTCTGGCGACGCCGCGACAAAATGTCGATGATCTGCCGAATCTCCGCATCGCGCCCCAAGACGGGATCGATTTCTCCTGCTCTCGCTCGTTCCGTCAAGTTAATGGTGTATTGGTCAAGAGACGGCGTCTTGCCGCCGGCTTTTCCCCGCGTCGGAGCTGCTGGAGATTTTCCCTTCTCTGTGGGGGTGTCGGCTTCGGAGCTGGTGGCCACCAGGGTGGGCAACTCCCGTATCAGCTTGTCACCGGCGATCTTGTTCAACTCGTCCGATACATGGATTGCCTGCCGCGCGAGCGCGTCGTTGGTCAATAGGGCAGCTAACAAGTGTCCGGTCCGTATCGCTCGGTCTCCAAACTCGATGGATCCGAGCAGCCACGCTTCCCGTGCCCAATCAAACACGTTCGGACTGATCCCGGGCGTCCTTGCGTTGCCGGTCTTGAAGGAGTCGATTTCCGATGTCAGATCCGCTGCCAGTCTCGATTCGTCCACACCATAGTGCTTCAACAGAATGTGGATGTCGGTGTGGTCGGTGTCCAGCAGCTTCAGCAACCAGTGTTCCATCTCAATGTTGTGATTGGTGCGTGCCATACACAGGCCGGCCGCTGCTTCCAGAGAATTGCGGCTCTTGTCGTTCAATCTTCCGAATAGCGCCTCGAGAGTGAGGTGAGACATTGCGCAGCCTTTCCATTGCGATGAGAGGTATCGGTCGGAATGCGGGAAAGTGATGTTTTCAGCACCCAGACCGACAACAGCGAACACCTACCATCACCGGCTGGCAAGTCTAGTCCGCTGGGTCGTGAGCCAGTCATAATGGCGGGCTGCAAGGCAGCTACCGCATGGGGGTTATTGTACGCCATTTGCCGGTGTATTCCATGGAGACGGCGGCAATTTTCTCGTCGCCCGCGGCGGTCTTGTCGCTGCCTTGTGGGGGCCTGTTTACGGCCCCAGCCCGATCCGTCCGCCGCCTATGCGATCGTGAGCGAGTCGCGGCGGTCTATTCCCCATGGAACGATCCTGATGGGATGATCGTTACGATTTCTCCCGGTTGCCCAGGTTGAACAAGCGGCACTGCTTGACAAAACCACTGCCGCAACAGGACTTAGAAGCGGGGGGGTTGGCCGCCTTTCCGCAAGTTTGGAAAGCGTCTCGACCGATAGAACTAGCACAGGCCGATAAACGGCCTCGTGGATTACAGGGAGGGATTCGCCCATCCAGGGAGTGACTGTGATGAAGATCTGCACGACTGGGAGCGTTCGGACGTTAGGTTTGCTGGCTGCGCTGATTCTGGCGACGCCCAGCTTGAGCAGCGGGCAGTCCGAGGGTGCGGACGCCGCCTGCGGCTGCAACTCACCGAGTTGTCCACACTGCCAAGGTTGCTGCGCCGAATGCGGAGATCATTGTGCGCATGGTAACCTGCAGGTCTGTACCGTGATGGTTCCGGCTTGTGTGGCGGAAACGCGCGTCAAGGTTGAGGTCGTCAGAGAGCCCCAGGAAATCGAAGAAAAATACACGGTCTTCCAACTGGTTCCCAAGACCCGGAAATTTGAGCGAGAGAAGTGCTACTTGAAGCAGGAAGTGGTGAAACAAGATATCAAGGAAGAAAAATGCCACCTGGTGAAGACGCCGGTGGAACAGACCCTGAATGTCAAGACCTATCATCCTGAGTATCGCGAAGTGTTGGATCCGTGCGGCGAATGCCCACCACAGGTGTGCGAAGTGATGGTTGAATGTATTGAGCCACGCATCAACGTGTGCGAGGAAACCAAAGTCGCATTTTCGACGACGGAGAAACCGATCCACTACTGCGTGCTGAAACCTGAAACATACAAGGTTCCGTGTGCGGAGGAGAAGTACTTTGAGTTGCAGGAAAAGCTGCAGACGCGTAAGGTCACCGTATGCGTTCCCCGACTGGTGCGCACGCCCTATGAAGTGATTGTCTGCAAGCAAATTCCTCAACAGATTCTCTGCTGTCCGAAGTGCGCCAAGAAACACGGCCATCACTAGACCAGCACCGGCTCGCGAGGAAGCCCCCGGTCGGAGAACACGGCATCGTCACAGTCGGCTTGTTTGGGATGGCTCAGCAGCCATGTTGTCCAGCCCAGCCGAGGCGTTTGCGGCGACGCTGAAACAAGTTGCGTGGCCGGGACTTCCTTACCCCAGAGTACCGGCTGCACATCAAAGTCGTACTCGGGGCCGACGTAGAGACGCACCAGCTGCGCGAGCAGTTTCAGCCGCGTCCCGGTGGGCAAGAACTCCTGGAAGGTGGCGTAGTCCAGCGGTCCCAGACGGACGCGGAACTTATCCTGGACGCTCCACACCCGCTCTCCAACAATCGTCTCTCGGCCGAGCCGGCAATTCAGGCCGTCGCTCTGCGATCGGGTTGGGAGCGCTGTCTGGTCGTCAGGGCTGAGATAGAGCCACTGTCCCTGGAACTGGACGATCTTCACCCTCAGTTGGAAGTAATCGGCCAGCATGCGTTGCAGCGAGTTGGCGTTACGCGGATAGTGCGCCAGCAACCCGGCATAGTAGATCAGCGTTTCATTGTGCAGCTCCAGGCGATTGAGCAGGCCGGGGGTCCCGTGCCCGATGAGTGCGTAGAGGCAATCGTCGAACAGTGCACGGCGATCCTCGTCATGCACAGGGCCGCGCAGTTCATGCGCGCGTACTTGCCAGGATTTCCGTTCGAACTGGATGTAAAAGCGGTACTTCGTCGCCGCGCGGTAGAAGAAGGAAATCAGGCGATGGTTGAAGACGTCGAGGAAATCGCGCAAGGCGAAGTCGCGAATGCGCGATCGGTCCAGTAGCATCTGCGTGTAGTGGTGAGGAAGCACTCCACTGGGGCCGAAAAGCCCGAAAAAGGGCACGACCATTTCCAGACGAAACTCGCTCGATCCATCATCCACTTCCGGAGCGAGCAGGGTGAGTGCCGCTATTTCCCCGGTGGGAAACGAGTGCGATACAAGCGCACGGAAACGGATCATCTCGGCCGAGGGTGGATCATCGTGCCCGACGACGAAGAGATGCCGGCTGCTACCGTCCAAGATGCGTTCGGCTGCGCAGAGTTCGATGAGCCGCACCGCTTGGAAGAACTCGAACTTCCAGGGTTCGGTGAGCAGCTGATCAATTACAGGAGGGTATGTTCGCCCGCGCGGGGTGGCCATGTCCGGATCTTCGTTTCTCGTCGGTTCGAGGTAGCCGTCAATTTGGTGAAAGAGTTGATGGTGGTGTACAGGCTGAGAAACCGCTCCAGCAGAGCGGCAAACAGGTAGAGTCCCCCCCCGGCGAACTTGTCCTCGTCAAATTCCAGCTGCACGTGCAGTCCCCGACAGACACCTGACGCGGAGCGTCCGACCACCAGTTCGTGCTGGACCCGCAGAATACTCTCGATGATGTCCTTGGTTTCCGGAGATTCGCTGTAATTGTACAGCGACAAGATCTCCCGCAAAGCGTTGGCTCCATCACTGCTGTTGACCAACGACACATGATTGAGAGTCAAGTGCGAGATCAGTCGCCACATGGTGCCGTGGCGCAGCGCCGGCCGGCGCGTCGGGGAACACTTGACCAGACAGCTGGCTCGCACCAACGATTTGCCCACCACCTGAAGCCGAGGCTGTCCTCCACCAAACGGCAGGCGTCCCGGCAGATCCCGGTTCAGGCAGAGCGTATCCACGTGCACCGTCCAGTCGTGGGGTACGGAAGGACGAAAGCCCAGATCGACGAGCCTCAGGTAGCACTCCAATCCCGAGTCTTCACTTCCTCCGGCATAGCCGGCGACCCGTCTGGACGCGTACCAGAATGTATCCTGGTGTCGGGCGTCTTCCGTATGTCGCAAGGAATAAAACGGTTGAAACGTGACTTCTTTGTTTTCCGGGGAAGTGGCCAGAACCTTCTCGATACAGTACACCTCGTTGGCCAACGGGCGATGTGAATCGGGAACGACTCGATATTCGGAGCGAGTGAGAGACAGGCGGATCGGTTCCGACCTCTTACGAAACAAGTTCACCACCGGCGTGCAGCCAAGCTGGAGTGAATCGTTGGCGATCCCTTTTTCCAGGTCGGGCAGGTCCTTATCGAAATAGAAAAAGAGGTGCAGTTCCTGTCCCAGTTCCGTCAGTGCCGACTTGGGGATGTCTTTCAAATCGAAGAACAGGAACTTCTGCGGGAAGGCAAAATACTCGGTCAAGAGCCGGTAACCCAGGAACGACCTTGCCGGGTAATCGAACAAACCTTCATCCGGGCCGAAGCCCACCGGCTGCAATGCCTGCGATCGGAGACGAGCAGTGGGGGGGGCCCGGAGCGCCGGGGCGATCGCCACACCCAGCAAATTGCAGTTGAACAGCTCGTACAAATCGTACACGAACCGACTCTGACCATGCAGGTAGAAGCGGAGTTCCGACAGAGGCATGGCAGAGAACCGCACCGCATCAGCGAACATCCGCAGTTCCACGTGGCAGATGCTCTGAGCGCGTCCGGCGGAGGGCATGGTCGGTGCGACGAAGGGGAAACCTTTGTACGACACACGCACAATGTCCATCGGCCAGACCTGGACCGGGTAGGCGGTCCGAAACCGACAGGTATCGCCTTCAATTCCGCGGCCATGCACCACTTCGGTCTCGACCTCGGTTCCCTGAGGTACGAGTTGGCCCTTGGTCTGATCGGCTTGACCGCGGTCCAGGGCGAACTTCACGATCGATGCCGACGGGACGGGGGCCAGATAGTGCGGAAAGACGACATTGAGGAACGCCTCAGTTATCTCCGGAAACTCGTCATCGAGCTTGTGACGGATCCGGGCATTCAAATAGGCAAACGCCTCGATCAGCCGGGCCACGTGCGGGTCTTTCGACAGCTCGCTGCCCATCCCCAGCCGCGCTGCAATGGAGGGATTGGCGTCGGCGAACTCCTTGCCCGACTTCCGCAGGAATTCCAGCTCGTTGTTGTAGTAGGGAAGTAACTCGTCCGTCATCGTCCCGCCGTTTCCACCGTGAAAGTGCGCGACATCGTTTCCAGTTGAGAATCGAAGACAACTGGTTCCGGTGCCGGCTCGGCAAAGAGCATCGCGTCGATGCGCAGCCGAAGCGTCCGGTCGCCGAGGTCCTCGCTGAGAAAGGAAACCGAAACCGTCTTGAAACGCGGTTCAAAATAGCGAATCACCCGTTCGACAATCTGCCGCAAGTTCTCGCGATCTTGCTTGGAACCGAGTTGCGCCGAGGAGAAATCGGGCAATCCGTAATTGATCAGCGACATCTCCAACTGCTCCAGGTTCGGTGGCCAGTTGACGCACCGATACCGCGTGTTGAGCAGATTTTCGAGGTCCCGACGTACACTTGTCTTCATCTCGCTGAGGATCTGGTGACGAGACTTCGGAGCGTCGTGGGGGTTCGTCGGGTCATCGTTCAGGAGTCGATCGAGGACCGAAGGAACCAGCTCTTGATGTTCGCGGATCTTGCTCATGGTTATTCCCGCAGGATACGAGTCCTGCTCTGCCGGAGATCACTCCCTTGCCCGATCTTCCCCCGCTCAATCCCTAGGTGACATGGTGACGTGCGTGAGCTCCATGATGGAGATCGCGTCTTCCCCGATCAGAAACTCGCGCTGTCCGATACCTCGCACCAGTTCGCCCGGCGTCCAATCGGTCCGGCGTCCCAACCGCACTTGCTCGTCTTCGTGACCGCTGCTCCCCACATACAATGCGGGGACGTAGAACATTCCTTCTCGACCACCTTGAAAGGTTACCGTGGTACTGCGCCAGACGAGATCACACATCTGCTCCGGAGGCTGAAACTGAATGGACTCGAGCGTCATGACGTTGATCCAGTAGTACTTGCCGTTGGACGTAATCGCTTCCAGGATGGGGCCCAGCAGGTCATCCAGATCCCGCAGGCCCGTGAAGGGCAGGTCGCCGCTGTGGCCCGTGATGGCTCCGCAAGCCTCCAGGGACGGCTCCAGCAGGCGGGCCGCTCCCGCGGAATTTCCATCGTTAATGGCCGCGATCGCCTCGAGATGGCGACGAATCAGCGGATCGTCATCGGAGAGAAGGGACGGGCATCTACCCTCCGCAAAGCACTGCTGCCGAGCCAATTCTCCCCGAATCAGCTGCCGCAGGATTGCCGCGCCAACTGCCATGCGAGGGTCCTGCTTGGCGACTGTTTCGAGCTGCTTGTCAGCGCGGTCCCATTCTCCGGCGAACATCAGCAGCTGACTGAGATTAACCCGCAGCGAACAGTCGGCCGGTTGCCGCTTGATCTCCTGCTGCGTGGCTGCGATGGCCTCGGACAGCTTGCCTTCTTGGTACAACAATCCAGGATTCATGGAGATGTCCTTTTATTGGGCCTGTAAAGGGCCGTCAGCGGGCGCGGCCAGTGTCCAACTCGGTGGTCAATTGGACATTGGCGACCAGATCATCCAATTCGTAATGTGGCGTCAGATGAATGAGGCACTGATAGACTCCCGCACCACCGCGGCGAGGACTTACTTTCACGCGAGCCTCGCGCAAGGGGCGGCGAGCCTTGACCTCCATGCTGGCATCCGCGTCGGGACTCACATAGCCAACCAGCCAATCGTGCAGAAGGCGTTCGTATTCCTCCGGCGTCCGGTGGGATCCAATGTGGTCGCGTGCAATGACCTTGATATAGTGGGCAAATCGAGAGACACAGAACATGAACTGCAGCAAGGCCGAGATGCGCGCGTTTCGCGTGGCATCGGTGGTACTGTACTGCTTCGGCTTCTGAAGAGAGGGAGTGGAGTAGATGGCGGAATAACTCGTGTCCTTGCAGTCGCACAACGCCATGAAGCCGTGTTCGCTCAAAGTACGTTCCAACGTATCGGTGATCACCACTTCCGTCGAACACTTGGGGGCGACGCCGGACGCGTCGGTGGCGAAGTCCTCGACAGGCAAGGTGGCAATCAATCCGCCCCCGAGCCAATCGCGACGCACACCCCGAATGTCCGCCAGCCAACCCGACTGAGCGAACGAGCGGATCAAGTTCCCGGCAAAGGCATAAACCGGACTGCCCCACAGGTAGTTCTGCCGATCTGGTCCGGTGACGTCTTCGCGGAATTGGAAACCATCAATTCGCGTGCCGTCGTCCAGATAAGGTCTACGCATCAACACCCGTGGTAACAGCAGGCCCACGAACCGAGCGTCTTCCGAGTCGCGTAGCGAGCGCCACTTGAGATACTCCGGTTCGCGGAAAATCCGCTCCAGATCGAGATTTCGTTCCAGCGTGGCGAAATCCTGCAGGCCGAACAGAGTCGGGCTGGCGCTCATGATCCAAGGACAGAATGCCGCTGCCGCCACGTGCGACAGATGTCTCAGGACGGCAATATCGTCGTGGGGATGCTCGGCCGTCGGCCCCAGCCGCAACGGATAATCGCCCAGCAGCACGCCGAACGGCACACCGCCAGGCATGTCGAATTCTTGCGAGTAGACCTTCTTGAAGAGCTGACTCTGGTCGAATTCAATGGCTCGTTCGAAATCGACGTCTAATTCGGCCCAAGTGGCGTTGAGGACGCGCACCCGGATCGCCTGATCCCCTTCCTCGTCCAGTCGTTCGATCAGGTAGTTCAGCCCCCGCCAGGAAGCTTCGAGCTTCTGGAACGCCGGATGGTGGAGAACGGCGTTGAGTTGTTCATTGAGCAGCTGATCGATCTGGCCAATGGACGCACTGAGCGCTCGTACAATTCGCTCCACGCTCTCAAATCGCTCTTCGCCGAACCAGAGCTGGAGGGCGCGAACGACCGAAGCTTCGTGCAGAAACACCGCCAGCAGTTCAGGTTCGGCGGACTGCGGGGTGGATACTACCTGCTGCTGGGCCAACACGCGGTCCAACAGGGACGGCAGGGCTGTCCGCTGTTGTGGCGCCGCGGGTTCCGCGGCGCGTAGCTCCACATATGCTTCCGCTGCCTGAGCGGGCTTGAGAGGATCCATGATCGTCATGAGCATATACTACGCGAGTAAGTCGACGGCGCCAGCGCCGCGCGTGCCAGAGGCGGACGCTGCGTCAACCCTTGCCGGAAGGCACCTTGGTGACCATCATCAAGCTCGCATTCAGCTCCTCCAATTGCAGCCAAGGCCGCAACCACGCCCGCGCGCTGTAAGCACCTGGCTGCCCTGGAATCGGCTTGACTTCGATCTTTGCCGCCGCTAATGGATATCGGGCTCGTTGTTCCTCACCCGGGTTGGGATCGGCCGAAACGTAATCCATGAGCCAATTGTGTAACCACTTCTCAAGATCTTCCGCCTCCCGGAACGAACCGATCGCATCGCGAGCCATCACTTTCAAGTAATGGGCGATACGGCCAGTTGCCATCAGGTACGGCAGCCGCGCGGAAATGGCGGCATTTTCCGTCGCGTCGGTCGTGCTGTACTTCTTCGGCCTCTGGCACGTCTGACCGCCAAAGAACACGGCGTAATCGGTGTTCTTATAGTGAGAAAGCGGCAGGAAACCCAACTTGCTCAATTCGAACTCGCGGCGTCCGGTAATCGCAACTTCGGTCGGACACTTGAGGTCGACGTCACCTTCATCCGTCTTGAAGATATGAGCCGGCAAACCCTCAACCTTTCCGCCCGATTCCGCTCCGCGAATGGCCGTACACCAACCATACTTGGAAAACGCCTCCGTCATTTTCGCGCCCATAACGAAGGCGCTGTTCATCCAACAATACTCATCGTGCGATACACCAATCGACTCCCCTTTGGAGCCCAACGGCACTTCTTCGAATCCGAACTCCTCAATCGGCTTGGTGTTGGCGCCATACGGGAGCCTGGCCAAGGTGCGGGGCATGGTCAACACGACGAAACGAGAATCCTCCGAATCGCGGAAGGCCCGCCACTTGAGGTGCTCGTTCGTGGAGAAAATGCGTTCCAGATCACGCGGATTGGCCAGCTCCGTCCAGTTGTCAAACCCAAATAACTCAGGCGACGCGGCAGAAATGAAAGGTGTGAATCCGGCAGCAGCGACCTGCGAGACTTTTCCCAGCAAGGCAATGTCGTCCGGATGATTGGTAAACTCGAAGTCCCCGATCAAAGTGCCATACGGGTGGCCACCTGGCATGTCGAACTCAGCCGAATAAACCTTCTTGAAGAACTCGCTCTGGTCAAACTCCACCGCGTTTTCCACGTCTTTGAGCAACTCATTCTTCTTGATGTTCAGCACGCGAAGCTTCAGCGAATCGCACGTTTCAGAATTCATCACCAGGTAATGCAGACCGCGCCAGCTTCCCTCCAGCTTCTGGAACTCCGGCCGGTGCATGATCGCGGCCAACTGCTTGGAGACGACCGCATCAATGGCAGCCATCCCCTGCTTGATGGAACGCGTCACATTCTTGTCCCAAGTAATCGTCCCTTTGAGGGCCTCATCAACAAGCGACTTCATGAGCACTTCCACACGATCACGCTCAGCCGGACGCACGCCCTTTTCGAAGATCGCCTTCAGCGCGTTCGACTGCATCGCTTCGTGGGACTGGACGGCGGACTCGACTTGTTTTTCTTCACCCGTACTCATTGCTCACCTCCCTCGCCATTGTCGTCCTTAACCCGAGTCCCAAGGTCCGCAGATACCTTCTTCAGTTCGTCGGCATTCTTGAGAATCTCTTCCAGGCCGCCCTCAAGCTTCGGACTGCGGTCTACCTTCGTTAACAGCTCTTCCAGTTTCTTGCGTGTCTCCAGCAACTGCTGCAGGGCCGGGACTTGCTTCGCCACGTTCGCCGGCTCAAAATCAGGCATGCCATCGAACTTCAGGTTGACCTTCATCTCGCTGCCGTCACCCTTGAGCGTGTTGGGAACGTCCAGCGTCAACCCGGGGGCCATCTGCTTCATCACATCGTTGATGTTGTCACGATCGATGTTGACGAAACCCCGATCCCGCAGCGGCTTCAATTCCTTCGTGGGATGTCCCGAGAAATCGCCCACCACCCCCACCACAAACGGCAGCTCCTTGATCACTCTCGCACCGTCTGTCCACACTTCGTACTTAATGTGCACGCGCGGTTTGCGAACACGGCTCAGTTTGTCGTGTATGCTGGAACTCATCACTCAAGTCCTCTACTGGTACTTCGGTTGAAATGCGGAACGGAAGTTCCTCGGCGATCACAGCTCATCGCTCGGAAATTCGTCCATACTCCGGCTTTTGCGATTCTACTCATTTCGAGTGGCAAATGCCAGCCCCGAAGCGGCTCGAGCCCCAGCTGTTCGAGAAACGATGATGGGGCAGACGAAGCCGAGGGGGGACCGGGACGCCAACAGATCCGTGCCCGGTGGGGTTGTCGTGGTCCTAATCGGCCGGCTTCTCGATGCCGATCTGTCGAAACAGCTGATTGCGCGTGTCACCCTGGTCGATCAGCTGCGTCAAGAGTTCAGGCAGTGAGAGGCGTCCCCAGCGGACTGCTTGCCGCAAATGGAAGGAGACCGGCGAGTGGGGTTCGGTACGCTCAAAGAACTCGGCGATGCTCAGAATACGACGAAACGCATCCTCGCGCGAGGCGATCTGACCGTCCGCCACTTGGGGTCCCGCAAGCTCGGACGGCACGTCCGTCTGGGAATCCACGGTTTGCGACTCGTCATTCTGGCTGGCTTTGTCCTTTCCCGCAAACACACAGACCTGATGCCGGATCTCGGAGAGCACTTCGCTGATATTTGACGATGGGGGAGCCAGCGATTTGCCCGACTCGGCCGAACGGCAGTGCTGATCGAGCGTCTTGACCAGCTGATTGAACTCTTCGATGACCGCATCGATCAAGTCCAACAGTTCGCCATAGTATTCGCGAGTCGATGCCTCCACCGCCCGCTGATACTGTTCCATCGATATCTCACCGTCGGCAATCCGCTGCGCACGACGCTCAGGATTGGAGACCTTGTCCAGTTCCGAGGCAGCAATGAAGTCGGCGAAGGAATAGGACACCCCACTGCGCGGTCCGGTAATCGGAATGGCCCTGATCGGTTGAATCAAGGTCCCTTCACCTTCCACTCCATTGAGTCCCGCGAACTGCGCCATCAGGTTGTCCACGTTGCCTTCGGATCCCCCGGGATACAACTGCCCCCAGTACTTTTCGCACAGCTGCCTGGCCAAGCGAAAACCGTCGCGCAGTCCGGAATAACCGTTCAGACGGCACTGGGCTTCAATCAGCCACGCGACGACCCACAGGTCCTTGGATTTGTGCAGCAGCACATCAATCGTCTGGACCAGCACCTTGTTCCAGTCGGGAGGCAGCGGTTTGTACGGATCCTCTTCACCTGGCGAAGGTGGCACGTACGTCGCCAGTTTTCGTTCCGCAGTCCGCGCCTCGTTGGCGTCATCACGCAACTTGTAGAAATCGCTCTCAAAGCCAGAGCCTTTCTCCCGCATTGCCCGACCGGTCGGTTGTTCGTCCGAGATCGGGGCCACCAGAGTTTCTACGGAGGGGACTTCAATTGCCATCGTCAGTCTCGGCGCGAAGAAGTAGGGGTCGAAACCACAACGTGATCGGGTTTTCCAGTATACGTTGAGGGAAAGCCCGCACAACGGGAATGGATTGTACCCCCCCCGTTTGGCTGGCGCGCGGTTCGCTGCTTTGCCCGCAGCCGGACGCGGCCGCGATGAGTCGGTACACCACGCGCAAACGTTACGAACGGTCCCTTGCCAGAGGATTGCCTGCCGACACACGACCACTCAGGAACTCGCACCAAACCGATTATTCAACACGCTGCCAGCTGAGTTCCCCCACCTGGCCCAGTCGACATCCACGTTGAGTTGGAGCTCCTATGCGAGTCAATCGGCACCGACTTTGCGCAGGGATAAGGCCAGTTGCTGCAAAGTATGAGCATGCACGCGGCTCGCCCAGGATTTGCTGATTCCTAACCGATTGGCGGCCGACTGAAGAGACTCCCCGTCATAATAGATCGACCGGATGAGCGTGCGTGGCAGTCGTGGCAGTGATTGGACGAACTCCTCGAGCTTTGAGGCAATCTCACGATTAGCCACTAAGGATGCGGGAGATGGAGCCCAGTCTTCGATTTCCAACTCGTGGTCCGAGGTCTCACCTGCCGTCGGCCGCTCTGCCAAGCGTATGGGATCGGTCCGGCCGTTGGTTTCCAGGGAGTCGCGTGCGCCGGCGGGTTCATGACTGTTGGCCTCCTCCCGCTGGAGACGAAGCCGGTTCATGCGGGCACGGCTCGTCCAACTCATTTTCGAGACGCCGTCATAGATCGCCCCTTTGATGCGGTAATACGCGAACGTGGTGAAGCGGGTCCCAGAATTCTCCTGGTATTTCATCGCGGCTTCCGCCAGCCCAAGCTGCCCGTACCCGATCAAATCATCCAATTCCACTCGGACCGGTAATCGTCGCATCGCGGCAAACGCAATCGATCGCACGAGAGGCTGCCCTTGCTCGAACAAGTTCATCTGCTTCGGGTTAGGGACCATTGGAACCAGCTTCCTCGGCGAGGGAAATTACATGATGGCTGCCCACCCTTACTATCTCGTTTAAGTTCGAGAATGCCCCTCGGACTAAGCGAGAAAGTCATCATCATCCCACCATCACGCTTGATAGCGAATCGACGGCAGGGAGTCAATGGGCGGGGTGTGGCGGAGCACTGTGGGAGGGGGGGCGGGGTGGTGGTTTCCCACCGTGGCGTCGCGGTTGGCGGCCCCAGCCCCAGCAACGAATCCTGGCGATCCGCAACGCCCGATTAGTTTTGCCAGAGAAGGAAAACCAGTGCGATGGCGGCAAAGAACAACAGCCCGTCGACCACCAGCGCAGCCTGAGCGATGACGTGGAAGCGGCGATCTTCCTTCAGAGCTCGTTCCGACCAGTCCAACTCCTCTTTGATTTCGTCCAATCGGTCAAAGACGACCGCACTGACGAATGCCTGACGGTCCTCGACATCTCCCGTCGCCCCGAAGTAGCAGCCGCTGAACAGCAATGATTCGCCCGAGCCGTAAATGTCGCTCGAATCGTCGCCGTATGCGCCCGCGAGAATATTGGTCAAACGGATTCGTAGCGTGGAACGGACGCAGCAGAGGAGCGAATAGAGCTTGCGGTTGCCAATGTGGGTAAGTCCGTCTTTCTCCTGAAACAGCATGTACGTGAAGTCTTCAAAGGCCTTACAGGCGTGGGCAGCCAGTGCGTGGATCTGATCGGGAATCGGGGAATTCCAGACCGAAAAGCGGTGGCCGAATCGTTGCCCCTTCGCCCGTTTGCGTCCGACTCGCCGTACCAGCTCGCGGAACCCGGATTCGCGTTCCATTCCACCCACCAGCACAGTCACGGGACAACGCAGCGCCAGCACGTCGCGGATCACTTCCAGATCGGCCTTGACCGCACGCTGAACCTCGATTCCCTCCGCTTCGCCCCGCTTAATGATCTCGAACGGGAGTAGCGTGAGCACGCCGTTACAGGGACACACCGGCTGGCGTTCCCGACGCAATCGATGACACACGTATTCCAGCCGACTGGTGAACTCAGCGCCCTCGTCAATCGTTAACGACAGGTTCCGTCGTGAGGAGCCGATCTTCATGTGCAGGGGCGAGCCTCCTTGATTACCGGAGACCATGATCGTGCCGCGCACGGACGATGACTGACTGTCCTCAGGGTTAGCCGAAATCAGTGGGTGACGACTGGTGGGGGGCTCCGGTCGAGCGGCTTCGGCTGTGCCACGTACACTGGGCTCCGGCCCGATGGTCTGGCGAATCAAGTCGGAACCATGGTCGAGCTTATCGTCCGACTCAGCCAATTTGCCCTTGAGTGCAGCCAAGCGGCAGGTGTGCGTGAAGACCAAGTAGATCGCATTCGCATTCGCATACCAGTGCAGCCACCCCTTGTCGAAAGGCTGACCATCCACGCTCAGCGTGAGTCCGGTGGCGTGCAGCAGGGTATCGGCCTCCTCCCGCGACCCGGCACCCAGCACCAGGTAGATGGGGGTGTCGAGCAGATCGATCCCCTGGGCCCGTAAGGCGTCCATACCTGCGGTCCACGCCTCATCGATTTCGGGAAAGCGAGAGTAGTCTTTCTCAAGCCACGTCTTGACGGCAATGCGTGTCACGATGGCGATAACGACAATGAGCACGATGACGACCAGGGCATGGCCCACGTACTCCCATCTTTCGGGAGCATCCGGGTCAAACGCCTTGATAATGAAATACAGGATGGACACTACCAACAGCGAGACAGCCACGAGTACGGCGACTCGCGTGGGCAGCGTCATTCCCCAGAATCGGCCCGGCGCGGAGATGATTGATGAGGGGAGACGCGCCAGCATGCGAAAAGGATACGTCAAGTAGTAGACGAATTCCCGGATGACGCTCAAGAAGTTCATGGTGGGGCTCCACCTCAGTTTCGGCCTGTGTCAATTGCGATTGATCGATCACTCTGCCATACCAGCCACGGAGCACCAGGCCACGCCAGGCAGATTTCCCGGCCGTGTCAAAACAGCCCGGCATACCGCGTGGCCAGCAGCGCTACCAGAGACGCCAGAAAAAATCCTAACACGATCGCTCCCAGCGCCATGAACCGCCCCTGCAACGGCGGCGCACCTCGCCCGGGACGCGGCAGTTCGTTCATCGACGGCACTCCCTGTCCGAGCTGAATCACCATGGCGCAGTTCTTCGCCCAACCCTCCAACGTGGCGGGTAAGCCCGCTTCTTCGGCAGCGTATTCCGAACTCGAGTCACGATAGAGACCGCGAAACCCCAGCACCACGCACACGTAGAAAACCTCGAGTGCGTTCTTGTTCGCCAGTTCCGCAGCGCTGCGCGCCTGAACGTAAAACTCGGTGAACGCAATATTCGTCTGGAAGATGGCATACTCCATCACATTGTTGACCCACCAGCTGCGACCTTCCCAGGGAGCCGAAATCAACATCTCATCGGTCCAGGTGGTCAACGCATATTTAGCCAACTGCCATCCCTCACGGTGCGCGCCCGCCAGACTTCCGTCGGCGCGATCCATGAGAGCCCGGATGCGCAACTGCTCTTCCTGTGGATCGGGTTCGTTGCCCTCGGAAATGCGATCGAGCAAATTCACGACGTAGACAATGATCGGATCAACGGCGATCGCAAATTCCGGCGTCATTTTGTGATACTCTAGTTGAGGGGGATTTTCCCCAGCTCGGAAAGTCTCGGACCGCCGAATGGCCGCTCACACTTATTACATCCCGAACGCTCGACGATCATCCACACAAACGCACATGCAACGTCCACATTACCATCTACCACTCTAAACTTGACGCAGATCCAGGGCAAATAGGGCGAATTCGAGCGTGGTTTCCTGCGGTTTTCCTTTCTCCTGGACCACCAGCTTTGTCTGGCCGGGCAACTCGGCCAGGTTGCGGACCAGCGTGTCACTGAACCGCATGGCGAGTGTGTGGGAGGCGACCACTTCCTTCCATCGTTCTCCGCTGCGTCCCACCTGATAGAAGAGCCACCTTCCGCGTACGGGCAGCGCTCTGGGGGGGGTCGGTTGAAAGTCGAGGACCAACCCAGCTTTTCGGAGGCGATATATTTCCTCTACTTTGTCTGCGCTTCCCATTTTCCAGTCCAGCTGGTTGGGACTCAGCAGTCGGCGACACTGCTCTTCGGTCGAACTGCCATAATTGATTCCAACGTACCAGCTCCATTCCGGACCCAGCCACTTTTCCTTCAGCCGCACCTGCATGCGGTTTTCGACGCCGTAGAAATCCTCGCGATCGTAAGCGTAGTCCTGAATGCGATGAATCAGGATGCTGATCTGCTGTTTGACCCACTTGAAAATGCGGGCCAGGTCGTCGTGGTCGTAGGTTGGCACTTCCGGGCAGCGGCGGTCTTCCGCAAAAATGGCCAGCTTTCCGACAATCCGGCACAGTTCCGTGTACACGACAAACGGGTGCAGGCCGCGGGAAAAGGCCATACAGCGGAGGGTTGCCCAGGCCTCATTGAGCATGGTCAGCATGATCACGCGGTCCATGTCTCCCGGTTCCTGGGAGGTCAGGGTGATGCCCCGGCTCATGACTTGCTCGGCCAGAACCCGCAGTTTCTGATTGATGATATCGTAAATGGCCCGGACGTAATCGGTCGCCAGTGGCGGCCATGCTTCGATCGCCACGACCGGAGGAATGTAGTCATCGTCCAGTTGCGGTGTGGCCTCTTTGTCGCCGGCCCGCTTGATTTGTGCGATCGGGATCGTTTCGTATCCGTTGAGATCGTCCGTCGATAGCAGGATCCTGGTATTGAGCTCCCGGAGACTGATCTCCTGATCGTTTCCCCCCGATACCTCGTCCGGAATACCCCGCTTGGCCTCGATATAGCGGCTCTGGCTCCCTTGCCCCTCCGCGCTGACATTGGCCCTGCCGAGCCTCAGTTTGGGGATGGCCAGATACACGCGAACGGTCGGTTCCTTCAAGAAGGCCTGTTCGAGTCCAGCGGCGGTGGAGGCCACTTTGTCGATTCCTTCCTCCAGGTCGACGCGGTCCGGTTCCTCACCGGGTGCGATCGTAATGAGTGTGCCATCACGCAGTCGGGCGTGACAGCGGGTTAACTCCACCTGATAATTGGCGATGGCTTCCAGACTCAGTTCAATCCTTTGAAGTCCGTAATTATAGGGATGATCCCATTGGTTGGAGATCTCGAGCCATTCACTCCAATAGCGATCGGCAGCCTGCATGTGGTGAGGCCGTAGAAACATCCCTTCCGACCATTGAACGGGGAGATTCTTCATAAGTCTTCCAAACCGAAGGACAATCTGACACCGTCGATGGGGATCACCGAACTCGCGTCCTTTACGGTAATCATCTCAGTCGCTTTTCGCAACGACGTCCGGCCGAGGTTTTCGCCGGACCCCCCACGAGAAATCAGGTTGTCGGCGACCGCTCGCCGCACGAGCCGAACGCGATATGATTTCTCGGTCGCAGCGACTCAGGGGCAGTCAGCTGTGCTGTGTTACCTGCCGAACTCTGCCGCCCACCAAGTCGCGGTCGGGGACCGGCTGGGGTCTGTCGCTGCCGACAACGCGGGTGTTGCTGGTGCCGTCTGATTGGCGACGCCTGGCAAGTGCCCATGGTGGCCGCGAACGTGCAAGCTGGATGGCGGTGCCGTTGCTGCGGCAGCATGCTGGGAACACCAGTCGTCGCTGGAATTCGCGGGGGCGAGACGGTAGGCTGTGGGGGTCTCTGATGCTAAGGTCCAAATCGGGTACGCGGTCTGGTGGGAGGATTGCCCAATGACACGGTCGCCGTCAGCATCGGCTCAACATACTTGGCGGTTGCGAGATCAGCGCGAAAGTCAAGCTCGGACGAAGCGAGTTCGCTTCTTTGTTTGGTCAACCATCCTGCTGTTGCTGCTGGGCCTGGCCGCCTTTCTGTTCTACAAGAGCTTGGAGTTTCATTATATCTATGCCGGATCGTTCTTCTCGGTCTACGACTGGCGCGCACCGGATATCGGTTTCTCGGAGGGAGATTCGAGCGCATTTCAGCGGTACGTCGACGACCGAGTGGCGAGCCACAAACGATACCGATACTTGGGTCCAGGGTCTTTTGACGGGCTGGCGAATGCCGAAAAAGCGTTTGCCGAATCGGAGGCCGGACCGCGCGATACAGCGATTCTCTTAGTCAGCGCACATGGTCTCACCTATCAGGCGCTAGGTTCGCGCGAACTGGGGAAGGGTTGGCTGGCGTTGAGCGATTTCTTGCGGAAGGGAGTCCGGAGTGAACCGATCGAGCTGGGGTTGTACGAAATCTCAGAACTGCTGACTCAAATGAAGAAGAGTCGCGCCGGCGTCAAGTTGTTGGTATTGGATGCCGGCACGGTCGGGTACGATCCGCGGCTGGGTATCGTGGTGAACACTTTTGCTGACGCGTTGGAAGATGCCGTCCTGGATACGGGTGACGAGAACTTGTGGGTACTCGTTTCTCACGCGACCGGCCAGATCTCCTGGTCTGATCGCGAATCCAGGCATTCCGTGTTTATCAGGAGCGTGTTGGATGGACTCAGCGGCGGGGCGGACACGATCGATGGCGCCGATCACGATGAGGCGGTCACGATGTCCGAACTCTATCAGTACGTGTGGAATGATGTCACGCGCGCCAAGGCCGCTGGCGTGGCGCTACAGACCCCGCTGCTGTTGCGCGGCGGCAATGGAATCGTCAATGTCCGTGAAGCGCGTGACTGTAAGCTGACTCTTGCCCACGCGTTGCCGGTCAAGAACGATGCATCGGAAGCGGCGGGGGCCGACGCTGAGTCCGAGAAAGACGCGGGCGATCAGCCCCCCCCGAAAAAATCGACGGCCTTGCGCCAGTTGCGTCCCTGGCATCTGCTGGGTGCCACTCTGCCTCTGCTCCCTCAGACGCCCGACAGCACGTCGGCCCCGAAGTCAGACGCGGCCGCCGCGCCGAGCGGAGCCGCCACGGCG
>JBGSHS010000376.1:0-6266 GCA_041752115.1 Pirellulaceae bacterium
GCTCGAGGTTGCCTCGGGAGTCTGTGCCAGGCCGACCGCGCAGATCAGCAGCGCGGCGGCTGTGCCCAGCCAGCCGAGGGGCCGGCACCACATGCTCGTCCGCTGGTCGCTCGTTCCACGTCCCGTCATGGTGTCACCTCCTTACCACCCACAACCACACTGAGGATCTGTCCGGCGCTGCGAAACGGATGACCCCGGAAGATGACCAGGTCGGCATCTTTGCCCGGTTCAATCGATCCGACTCGCTGATCGATCTTGAAGGCTCGAGCCGCGTCAACCGTGAGTGCGGCGAGTGCCTGATCGGCGGCGAGGCCTTGCTCCACGGCATACGTCACCACCGCAGGCAAGTGCCGTCCACCGTCTTCCACATTGCTCTGAAAAACGATCGGTACGCCCTGTCGTGCCAGATCATCGGCTTGCAGGTAGTCCTGGTTGTGGCGCGAGCGAACCGGGTTCGGTGGGACAATCACCGCCACTTTCTTTTCGTTGAGACGCGGGGCTAATGCAGCCGCTCCGGGAGCGTCGAGCAGGGTCACCTGCAACTGGTGTTTGTCCACCAGCAGGTCGAGCACTTCACGAATCTGAGCCGGGGTGGAGACCCGCACAACCGCCGGGATTCTCTTTTCCAACAGCGCCTTGAGCGGTTCCAACGCCGGATCGACCTTGGGTGGCAGCGGACGACCGTCCTTGCCACGCAGGCGACGCTGAGCTACCTCGATTTCCACCGGGTTCTTGTCGGTGCGGCGTCCTTCCACGGGAAACGCCATCTCTTGCGCCGAAACGGTGCCTCGGAAAAGATCCTCTTCGACCAGATCGACCTCGATCGCCAACGGACCGGGTGCCTGTGGGTGATTGATCTCGGCCACCAGCGACAGGTGCTTGCCCGCCAAGGTGCCCGAGAGACTCCCCGTGACCCCCACGCTCGTCGAGGCAATGCGACCTCGCACGTTCACACCGATCAGTTGCATTTCCAGCCGCATCGTCACTGCGTCGCCCAGCGGGGTGCCGCGCACCGTCGCTTCCCAGGTTCCCGTTACGGGATCGGGCCCTTTCGTCTCCTTCACTTCCTCTTGGGACTTCTGACCGGGTGTCTCGCTCGGCTCACCACTCTTCTTCTTCTCGAGGAACTCCTTGAGCTGTTTTTCGTAATTGGCCCAGGATTCAACGTATTTCTGACCGGCCGCGATCGGCTTTCCCAGCGTCTCGGCGATCGCCAGCGGGTCGAGACCGCTCACGTCCAACAACACGCAGACCGGATCTCCAACGATCCGCTCGGCGCGCGTGCTGCCAGCTGTCTTCACCGCGGCCATGGGCGATCCGTTGGGAGTCACGGCATAGGGAGCCACCAGCACGGTCGTCATTCCTGCTCGGCACAGTCGCAGGTCGGGCACATCGGCAGCACCGAACAGCTTGGACAGTCGCAGAGCAATATCGACCGCACTGCGATCACCTTTGAGTCCGAGATGGCTGAAGCCATCGATGAACCCGGGCGATACGAAACCATCCGGTCCGGCGTCAATTACACGAGCGAAACGGGGATGCGGCACGCTCGGTCCGACGGCCACGATCTTTCCTCCTTCGATCAAGATCTCACCGTGCGTGAATTCCCCGCCTGGCTTGGTCCAGATCCGCCCTGCCTTGATCACCAGGCTGTCGGACACGGGGGCTTCAAAAGCGGTGCGTCCATTGACAAACACTCGCGTGACGTGCGTGGTAACGTCCAATGGTCGACCGGTGAGCACCAGGAAGTCAGCGTCCTTGCCCGGCTCGAGGCTTCCCACCCGATTGCTCACGCCGAGCACTTCCGCCGGGATCCGCGTGATCGACTCCAAGGCCCGGCGTTCTCCCAGCCCTCGTTGGGCAGCGCGCACTGCCAGCAGACGCAAATCGCCCACGGGAGCATCGGCGGCCGGAGACAGCGCCAGTTGGATGCCCTCCAAAGCGGTGAAGTTGCAGTTGGTCGCATCGAGCGCCGACGGATCGGTTCCCAGATCGGCTCCCGGTGCTCGCAACGGCTCGCGTGGCTGCAGCACCAGCGCCAAGCCGGCTTCGTGCAGGGGGCCGCCCACTTGATCCGCTTCGCCGCCCCCCACCACGTAGCCGCTCCGCTGCCAGTCGCGCAGAAATCGCACGCTCCCCAACAAATCGGCGACGCGATCGGCCTGGATGCGCAGCGGCAACTGATCGGTCCAGGCCTGAGCGAGTGCCGCACGGTGAAAGCTCCAGGCGGGTGACGGCTGTGTGTCGAGTGCTTCATGCACGGCCTCTTCCAGCCCGAGGAACTGTCCCATGCGCGACGAGGGACGCTGTCGCTGAGCTTCGGGAATGGCCACGTCAGCCGAAGCGGGAAAGGAATAGGTGACGTCCAGCGGCGGCCGGTAGGGCCCCAGGTTCACCGTCAGATCGGCCGCCTCTCGCACGACACGCTCATCCGCTTCGCCACCCAGCTTCACCACCGCGCCTTGACCGGTCAGCAGGCGGTGCCCGCCCGGGTTAACGTGCACGGTCGTCACTCCGTCCGCGAGGATTCGCTGGTAGTCTCCATAGCGATCGAAACCGTCGACCGCTCGATAGCCGGCGGCGATGGACTCATCACCCTGGTGCGCCCCCACCAGATTCGCTGAGGCCGCAATCAGGCCAGGTACAATCGTGCCGTGCGGGTATTCAATCACCGGCAGATCAGGCGGCACTTCGAGGTCAGCTCCCAACTCGACGATGCGACCATCGCGGACCACGATCACTCCCGGCGAAATCTCCCACGGCAACCCTGGGGAGACGGGCATGATTCGCCCGGCGCGCAGCACGAACGAACCGGGTTCGGAGGCCCAGACGAACGTGCAGGTCAGCATGATTGTGATGTGCAGGGGGATCCACTGCGACTTGCCACGCATCACACTGCCTCCCCGCCACGCGCGGCTGTCAAAGGATTCCAGCGGGGAGCGACGGACCGCGTCATTCCTGAGCCAGAGGGATCGACGACTGGATCGTGCACCGGCTCCTTGGCGGGCTCATCGGACGGTTCGGGCACCGGTTCTTTGGCGGGTTCTTTCGCCGGTTCTTTCGGTTCTTCAGCCGGTTCTTTGGCTGGCTCTTCGGCTTGTTCTTTAGCTTGATCTTCAGCTGGCTCTGGGGCCGATTCACTCTTGGGCGGTACTGCGGCCGCCTGTTTCGCGGGCAGACCGAGGAGTTCTTTCAGACGCGGATCCTGCTGTCGATCGTATGCCAGCACGCCTCGGATGTAAGCCTGTTCGACCCAGGAGTTGAATTCCAGCGGATCGCCGCTGAGGACGAGTACGTAGGCTGCTTTTCCGACTTCGAGCGATCCGAGCTGATCGGCGACGCCGAGCATGCGGGCGGGGTTGAGGGTAATCGCCTCCAACGCTGTTTGACGCGGAATTCCATGTCGCACGCAACGAGCTGCCTGATATCCCAGATTGCGCTCGCCGAGTGACCCGCCGACGTCGGGTTGCAGAGCGAACAACAGGCCGGCTTCATGGATGACTTTGGGAATAAACGTCTCCTGCAAGTCTCCGGTAATCGGATCTCGCTGCTGATACAACAGGTTTTCCGGCAGAATGACGGGCCGCTTGGCCCGCTTCAGTTCGCTCACGGCCCGGAAGGCTTCCGGGCCCAGAACCAGCACCGTCTGATCGAAGAAACCTCTCTCGCGTGCCAGGGCGAGTGCCGGACTCACATCCGTCGCCATGCCACAGTAGATCCACGCGGCGAGTCGCCCTTGGGTGAGCTGAAAGAGGTTGCGATGCCGGTCATCGCAGTCTTGGTCGCGGATTAGCGGCCGCCCCAATTCCCGTGCCTGGTCCGGCCCGACCTTCAGTTCCTTCTGTTCTTCCTGGAGTTGAGCCTCGTAGCGGGATTCTGCCAGGTTCGCCAGATAGTCGTCCAGCTCCAGGAACGTCTCACGCAACGTGGCCATCAGGCTCATGCGATCCAGCTGGGAATAGGGGCTGGTGCTGAGTTTCAACGCGAGGCCGGGCCGAATCGTCATTTCATCGGGCGTGCGACCGATCGGATGAACCAATCGACTCATGGCGCCGATGGCACAGCTGTTGCCCTGAATCAGGTGGATCGTCAGAACACCATCGCGGAGCGCTTCCTCGAAGTTGCGGCTCGACGGATCCATCGCGTCGTAGACATCCAGGTACGGCGTCACCGGCAGACTTTCATTGCTGCGGTCGAGTCCCTGAAAGAAATGGGGGGAAACGTAACCTGGGAAGAGTACCTTGCCGCTGACGTCGACCACCATGGCGTCGTAAGGGACCTCCACGTCTGGGCCCACGGCGGTGATCCTGCCATTTTCGATCAACACGGTTCCCGATTCGATATCGGGTCCCGCAACGGGAATTATGCGTCCACCTTGCAGAGCGATTTTCGCCGGCGGTTCCGCCTGGCTCGGGAGGACCATCCCGCCGATCAGAGCTGCCATCCACATTGCTCGCCTTGCGTTCACCAGTTCAACTCCCATCTCAGAATGCTCTCGTCAACGGCCGCTCCGACGCGACGTTCTTTCACCTGGTGGTCTATTCTCGCCGATCCACGACCAACTGGCCGTCGATCGTGACCGCCACGATACGTGACGTCGCGGCGAAGGGCTCGCCGTCCCAAACCACCAGATCCGCTCGTTTGCCTGCTTCGACAGTCCCCAGCTCGTGTTCCAGTCCCAGCATCTGGGCTGGCCAGAGCGTGACGGCTCGCAACACATCGTCCCGTGACACGCCGAAACGCATGGCGTACAGCGCCTGGCGGGCGAGTCCATCTTCGTCGCGATACTCCTGCGCACTCAAAGCAACCGGAATGCCGGCCTCCAGCAACTGGCGGAACGTCGCGTAGCGAGTCCGCACGTTTTCCATCCGCGGTCGCCGACCATTCTCAGGTTCGAACACGGGTCCCAAGACGATGGGCACCTGAGCGGTTTTCAGTTCTTCCAGGCAGAGGTAGGCTTCTGCAGCATCTTCGAGGGTGAATCGCAGTCCAAACTCCTGTGCCAGCCGCAGCGCGGTGAGGATATCGCGTTGGAGTCGCGCTTGGATGCGCAGCGGCACCTGCCCTGCGAGTACGTCCGCCAGCACGGCCATGGCCTCGGGCGCGGCAGTGTCGGCACCGTAGGGTTCCTGCCCCTGTTGTCGGCGTTGCGCATCGTAGAACGCCTTGCGAAACACCCATACCAGCCCCATCCGCGAATTGGGACGGCGGGCGTACAGCGAGAGGCCGGATCGTGACGGCGCACCATTGCGCGATCCCACGTAGCTTGGTTCGGGACCGATCGTCGCCTTAACGGCTGCCAGGGGCACGAGGACTCTCTGCGACAAATTCCCCTGCGTATGAACAACAGCACCTCGCGCGGCGATCACGGCGGACGGGTCGGGCGACACATACACGGTGGTCACGCCTTCCCGGACCAAGCGATCGAAGTCCGACGAGGCCAGATTCAAGCCATCCAGCACACTTGTGTGCGGTACCACCTCCGAACTCTGATCGTTAACCATCTCCGACGACAAGACGCCGGACGCCAGCGGCGGTTCCTCGTCCGGAAACTCCTCGCCCACATGCAGAGGATCTTCCCGGTGTGTGGCCTGAGGTGACGAGGAATCCACTTCGTGCGGGTCATGGTCATGGATGTGCGGACCGTCGTAGACGGGAGCTTCATCGGGTGGCCACGGGTCCACGCCGCCGCGCAGGGCGTCCAGCGATTGAAAGCGGCGGCTCGGAGCAATCAGGTTCGTCGAACCGACGCGCGCGTTGGCATCGATCAGGCCTGGGGTGACGCTGGCAGCAGGAACTTCCACCACCTTCATTCCCGAAGGAATCGCGAGGTCTGTGCCCACGGCCGAAATCCGCCCTTCGGTGATCAATACGATGCCCGGCTCAACCACTCGCCCATCGCCGACGTAGATCCTGGCAGCCCTGATCGCCAGTGGCTCTCCGGCCATCGCCTCCAGGCTGACCCCGAAGACCAGTAGTGCGATCAGGCAGGACGCCGCACGACGCACGCTGCTGAGTGTACCTGTCATCACGGTTGTCCTCCTGCCAGCTTCGCTTGCCGGGAGGGAGCGCAGTACACGCACCGTCCCTGCACATACACTTCCAGTACGCGAGCGTCCAAACGCAACGGATCATCCGAGAAGACGACTAGATCGCCATCTTTTCCGGGAGCAATGCTGCCGAGCCGACGGTCGATGCCCGCGACCTTGGCCGGAGCAATGGTGATCGCCCGCCGCGCTGCGGCAGGCTCCAGGCCGTGGCGCGTG
>JBGSHS010000377.1:0-30639 GCA_041752115.1 Pirellulaceae bacterium
GCGGCGCCACTTGCCGCGGCGAGTGCCGAGCCCGGTGTTGACGCGCACTGATTTGCCGGCCATGGATGACGCCCGTTCGTGCGGCGTCGCTTTCCCGCAACGCGGTCACGCGAACAGCTCCTTGACCGGCTTCCCTTTTCCGTCTTCGGTCACGTAGAAGGGACGCTGCTCGACTTCGACGCCGAAATCGGGCGGAATCCCCAGGGCATGGTAGATCGTCGCGTGCAGGTCGGTGATGCTGATCGGCTTCTCGATGGTTCCACACGGGGGAGCCTCGTCGGTGACTCCATACACGCTGCCGCGCCGCACTCCACCACCAAACATCAGCACACTCGACGCGCCAGTGAAGTGCCGGTGCATGCCATAATACTTCGGCTCGACAATCTTGTTCGGCTGGTCGACCTGCCCTTCAATGACACGTTTGTCCGCTTTGCCTTCGATCAGCACAGCGCGACTGAATTCGCTCGCCAACACGATCAACGTGCGGTCCAACAGCCCGCGATCATCCAGATCGCGCACCAGCTGTGCGATCGGTCGATCGATCAGCTGCTTCATGCTGATCATGCGCGTGTGGCCGTTATCGTGCGTATCGAATCCCAGGAAAGGAATGTATTCGGTACTCACTTCGACGAACCGAGCGCCCGATTCCACCAGGCGTCGAGCCAGCAGGCATCCCAACCCGAAGCGACCCGTGTTATACGAGTCGAAGCTTCCTTGCGGCTCGAGCGCCAAGTCAAATGCTCTCGCAGCCGGTGAATCGAGCAATCGATAGGCGTTGTCAAGTGAGCGGAGAATGGCCTCACGCTGCACGCCCTGACTTTCCTGGACCAGCGGAGCACGCTCAATCATCTGCTGATAGGCTCGATAACGAGCTCGAAACCGCTGCCGACTCATGCCGGCCGGTGGACGTACCGTGGCCGCCGCTCGATCGGGATACGGTACCCGAAACGGCCCGCAATCCGCGGGCAGAATGCCGGCGGTTTGAAATGCCTTCAGCTCCTCCGCTTCACCGTTTCCCTCGTACGGTTGCCCGATGTCAATGAACGGCGGCATCGCCTCGTCACGGCGACCACACGCGTGCGCGATCCATGCGCCGAGGTGGGGTGCCGCCACCGTTAACGGTGGCTCATAACCAGTGTGCCAGTGGAACTGATGACGTGAGTGGAGAATCTGTCCAAGGTCTCCCAGCACATGAGAGCGGATGAGCGTGCCACGGTCCATCACCGAGGCAATCTGCTCCAGACCGGCCGTCAACTTGATGTTATCGACTGAGGTATCGATCGTGGGAAACGTACAGACGACACCGCTGGCGTCCATCCCCGATTCGTACGGAGTGTGCCTCTTCGGGTCGAACGTGTCCACATGGGCCATCCCCCCGGCCATCCAGAGCACGATGACCGCATCGGCCCGGGCCTCGCTGAGTACACGGGTCACGCTGGCACTGGCACTGCGTGGCAGAGCAGTGCCGAGCGAAGCCAGCGTCGCGGCCGTCGCCGTCTGGAGGAAGGCGCGGCGACTGAACTGCAGATCGAGCGGCATGACGAGACTCCTACCAGGTCAACGGTACCAGGTCAACGAATGAGCTGAAATTCGGGCAGCATGACGATCGTCCAGAACAGATCCGCCCACCCCGCCTCCGACGGCACCTCTCCTAAGAGCGTCAGACCAATACTCCGTTCCTGAGAAGTCGGATGCCGAGCCAGGGCGGCCAGAAACAGATCGTCGATCGACATCTGACGCTCCAGGCAGCGCCGAGCGCCTGCGGCCAGCAACTGATCGAGCACGTCACCGTTGGTCAGCTCCATCGCTTGCAGAGTCGTCGCCAACGATTCGCGTCGAGTCACCACTTGATCGCGGTTGGGCCGTCCCAACGCTCGGTTGAGCGAATCATCCATGAACAACACGCTGCGGATCTGCAGATCGACCGGTGCGGCTGGCAGCAGTCGATCGGAAATGGCCCAGGGAGCCGCCGCTGCCGCCGCAATCTCCACGGCCGCTCTGCTCGCCAATTCCGCGGCCGGCTGCGGCCATCCCTGCGGCTCTGTACTGGCAACTCGCCAAGTGCCGTCGGTGATCGTCCGGTCGAGAATCGTCCCGTGGTCGTCATAGGGCGCCAGATCGCCGATGAAACCGGCCGGATTGGGCACCGTCCCCAGATTCGTCGCCCGCACCGCAATCAGATTCTCTCCCGCCTGAACAAAGCGCGTCAGGTCGACCACCAGTGGAACCATCCAGTTGTCGCTCGTCGCAACTTCCGTCCCGTTGAGGTAGACGGTGAATTGATTGTCCGCCGTGAAGGAACCGAACATCTGCCGCACGCCATCAGGTACGGCAAAACGATGCCAGGCGTAGACCGTCTCACCCGCCGCGGCCTGCTGCGCATCAGCGTGAGACCAGATCCATTTGGCTTGCGAGGGAGCGATCATGCGGGCTCGCAGCCCGACCAGGTCCGCCACATCGGCCAACTGCCCCCCCTGACGTCGACCGTCACGCTGCAGCATGTCGGGTGTGGGAGCTGGCCAATACCCTGAGACGCTGCAGATCGCATCAATGAACTGCTCCGCCGACATGCGTTTGACCAACGGACCACGGAACACATACCGCGTCGCACTCTCCGCTAACGGCTCATCCGACGCGATCAGCTGATACGCGCGCGACGTACAAATCACCTCGAGTGTGTGCTTGAGGTCGAACTGATGGGCCACCAGATCACTCGCCAGCCAGTCGAGCAGATCCTGATCCCAAGGCTCCGCATCCATGTCGTCCAGCGGTTCCACCAGCCCGCGTCCCATCAACTGGGCCCATAACCGATTAGCGATGGTACGAGCCAGACGACCATTGGCCGGCTGCACCATCATGTCGGCCAGCTGGTTCATCCGCTCCGCACGACTCGCCTCGGGCGCGATCACTCCCAATTCGGGGTAGATGAAGGACACTTCCGCCCGGATGCCCATCGGCCGATTGCAGCGATGCAATTCCAGCGTTTCGTCCGCGAACACCGCCGCCAGACCGTACGCATCGGTGACTTTCCAGTTGTTGACGAAGCTGTCGTGGCAGGAGGCGCACTTGATGTTGGTACCCAGGAACACCTGAGCGACGTTCTGAGCCGCCTGCATCTCGCGGCGCTGGCTGTCATTGACCGTGCCGCGCCATCTGATTCCTTGAACAAACCCTTCGCTGCCCGCCACCGGACTGATCAACTCGTGTACCATCACGTCGTACGGTTTGTTGTCATAGAGCGAGCGGTAGAGCCACGACGTGATCTGGCTGCGCCCCTCATCAATGAAGCCCGGCCCGCGATAGGCATTCCGCAGCATGTCGTTCCACATCGTCAGCCAGTGCTCGGCATACGCCCGACGATTCTCCAACAGCTCCGCGACCAGGCGAGCCCGCTTGTCAGAGGCCTCATCACCCAGAAACGCCTCAAGCCGCTCGGGCGTGGGAAGCAAGCCTGTCAGGTCGAGACTCACACGACGGCAGAAGTCTCGATCGTCGACCACCGCCGGTACCGTCACGGCCTGCTGTTGATAATAGCTCGCCAGCAATCGATCGATCGGATGGTCGAATTCAGCTGCCGTCGGCAGGGGGATCTCACGCGGCGCTAACGATGCCCTGCGATGCAGTTGGCCGAAGACAAACCCCTCTTCCCAGGCAAGGCCCTCGTTGACCCACGCTTTGAGCACAGCGATCTCCTCCGGGCTTAACGGAGATGATTCCTGCGGCATGCGCAGATCGGCGTCCTCTTCTTCGATCAAGTCAATCAGGTAACTCCCCGCCGCATCCCCGGCCGCGACCGACGCGCCACTGTCACCGCCAGCCAAGAGCGATTCGCGGCTGTTGATCGAGAACCCACCCTGGCGACGCGTGCCCGCATGACACTTGCCGCAATGATGCTTCAGAATGGGCTTCACCTGCGTCGAGAAATCGACCGGCGCCCCAGCCCATCCCGACAGCGGTAACGCCCAGCACAACAACCAGACAGCCAGCATCAGCCGAAGCGACCGTGTCAGCCGGTACGGCATTTGGATCCGCACACCGAACGTACCGCGTCGCTGCCAAGAAGCAACAGAGCGGGCAGCAACAGAGCAACCATGGCCGACGTACGGGCCGGCCACCCTGCTTGCCATGCTTCGGTCACGTCGGACAAAGCAGCCTTGCATCACAGTTCACTCCCGGTTCCACTTTCCCCCTCAGCCCTGCACCAGCAGCACCGTGGATGTACAGAATTGTTTGTAGCTGCCTGGCCCCCTTTCGCCACTGCCCCCTCCGCCCTTCCCCAGTGAGTCGCCAGCGGGCGAAACCAGATGGATTCCGGCGGTCATCCCAGCGGCAGACCGCGGTGGTGCGATGCCGATCCCGTCGGGGCTGGCAGGGCCTGGGCCGGGCAGCTGTGAAGAACCGTGGAAGCAAGCAGCGTCACCGCGAAAGAACACCTGCGGGGGCTTGCCATCCACCTTGTTCACGGGGGCTTGCAACCACGTCACCGGACGGTATGGTGGCAAGGGGCTTGCGGCACGATCGCCCCTGGTCGCGAACAGCGAGCCGGATCGGTGCCCTCACCGAGTCCTCCAGTCACGAACATTCAGGAGCCATCGACGATGAACCGACTGACGTTTCCCCGACAACTCGGTCTCCAGATGCTGACCGTTCTCTGCAGCATCGGCACGGCTGCGGCTCAGGCACCCGACGTGATCCACCAGCCGTACGCACTTGATACGGGCCTTGTCTCACGGAGCATTTCGTTTGAGAATCCCACCGGGGAACCTGGCCAAGGAGGGAAAGCGGCCAGTCCGCTGGGAGCTGGCCGCAAGGGCGCTCCGGCGAAGAACATCCAGCCTGGCGAAGAGGTGCAGCTGTGCAACATCGAAGGGCCCGGCACGATCCGGCACATCTGGATTACGACCGACCAGCACCCCGTGGCCCAGCGCGCCATGCTCATTCGAGTGTGGTGGGATGACCAGGAGCACCCGAGCATTGAATGCCCGATCGGCGACTTCTTCGGTTTTGCCCACGGCAAGATCATGCCCTATCAGTCGGCCGTCCATTCGGTCGGCCCCACCGGCGGGCGGAACATCTGGCTTCCTATGCCTTTCGTGAAGCGAGCCAAATTCACGTTTGTCAACGCCGGCGAGAAAGCCGTTCCACTCTTCTACCAGATTGACTACACCACAGGCGACACGCACCCGGAAACCATCGGACGGCTGCACGTCTTGTTTCGACGCGAGAATCCCACGACCGAAAAGCAAGACTTCGAACTGCTCCCCCACCGACAGAACAAAGGCCGCTTTGTTGGCTCCGTCATCGGAATTCGGAACTTGCATCCTGATCAGTGGTGGGGCGAGGGCGAAGTGAAAGTCTATCTGGACGGCGATACGGAGTATCCGACCCTCTGTGGCACCGGCAGCGAGGATTACGTCGGCCTGGCTTGGGGCATCCAGCAGACTCCCTTCCTCTATAACGGTTGCAGCCTCGATGGTCAGGACGGCGACGGGAACTCATTCATTTCCATGTACCGCTGGCACTTGCCCGACCCCATCGCCTGGCAGCAGGAAGCGCGGATCACCATTCAGCAGATCGCCTGGAAGAACGGCCTGAGTGAGACCGTCGACGACTGGAGCTGCGCGACGTTCTGGTACGAGCCAGTGCCGAGCGCCCCACTGCCGATGATTCCCGATGTCGCGGCGCGCACGGCCAACATCTGGATCGACAAGAAATAGCGCGTCGTCAACTTCTCGTAGTCAACCGCCGGGCAGGCAGGCCTCGTTGCTTGCCTGCCTCAGCCCGCAAGCGAACCGAATCGCGCACCGGGGTTACTCGAGCTCCGCATCAGCTGCGAAGCGTCGCGCGCGCAGGTACTGTCGGATCTCCTGCATGACGCCCGCCAAGTCCTGTTCCAGTCGAGGCGTCAGATCGGCCGCGAGCTGAAAGTCTTCTGCTCGTCCGGCCTGTTCGATTTGCCACGCAACTTCACTCGTCGCCTGCGCTCCCAGGCTCTCGAATGCGTTCTTGATAGTATGCGCGGCTCGATGCAGCAGTTTGGCATCGCGTGTGCCCTGCGCGCGACGAATATTCGCCAGCAACAGAGGCGCCTCCTGACAGAAGGCGTCGAGCACGTCAGCCAATAACTGCTGATCCCCTCCCGTCGCGTCGAGCGCCACGTCCCAGCAGACAAATGGCTCGCTAGAAGCAGACACTTCCTCAGCGTGCTGCCGCGACGCATCCACTTCC
Source organism: Pirellulaceae bacterium (assembly GCA_041752115.1). Lineage (GTDB taxonomy): Bacteria > Planctomycetota > Planctomycetia > Pirellulales > Pirellulaceae > JAJRVM01. The sequence goes on from JBGSHS010000377.1 coordinate 6,229, forward strand.
CCTTCCCCTTCGCGTGATGGCTGCTGATCCATGGTGATCCTCCACTTAATGATCAGATTGGATGCTGCCGCGACGACGGCAAATGACGTATAGCGAAGTACCCAATGACCAATAGAATAAGGCGCCAAATCATTGAGATTGTGGCATCGAGCGCTGCTTCATCTCCTCCACCTGTTTCAGGCGACGCTCCAGCTGCAGCGGCATGCTCTCCGAGTAAATGCCCGCCCAACGCCACTTGCGCGGATCAGCTCGCCGATAGCCGAACAAATGCACCATGTTCGTACTCTCGTCACGCACGGTCCCCTGGTAGACATATTGGGTGGACGAGATCTCAATACGACCCCGATCGTGCACGGCCCGCTCGAGCGCTCGTTGTGTCCCCGCACCGTCGGGAATGAAAACCACATCTACGCTATCCAGCTCTGAGAGTGTCCACTGCTTGCCAAGCAGATCTCGGTGCAAAACATCGATTGAGCCTTGCCGCAGGGCGTCGCGCAGATTGTCATCCATCGACTCTCCCCGCATATGCCAGACCACCAGCAAGCCAATGCTGACCGCGGCCACGAGGCCCAGTGCCACGCCGGTCGCGCCAATGCGATTGATCATGGTTTCACCTCAACTGCTCAGTCAGGGTACCGAAACCAACGCACCAGAAGCTTGACGCTGCGCTGCCGCCGCTAGGGGTCGTCTCCTGCCACAACCCACGCTTCGTTGCAAGCCACATGCTTCATGCTCTTTCCACCATCGACGAAGTAGCTGTAGACGATGTGAATCGTCCCGTCGCGTCCCTGCGTGACCGCAGGATAGTGGTAGGAGCCACTCTCCTGCCGCTCCAGATGCCGCGTCCATTTCCAAGTGCGTCCCTCATCTTCCGAGATCGACACGGCCAGACTGTTTCGGTCACGCGTCGTGTCGTTATACACCAGCAGCCAATGGCCGTTGTTCAGGCGAACCCCATCAATGCCTGCACCCGGATTGGGCAAGTCCGCTACCCCCACCGGACCCCACGTTAACCCGTCATCATCCGATTGAGCCATGCGGATGCGATCGGTGATGCCGTTTTCCCGCATGTAGGCCACCAGCGTGCCATCGTCACGCCGCAGCACCGTCGGCTGGATGTTCCCCCAGCCAATCAACGGCTGGCTCGCGTACCAGCTGTCCCCTTGATCGTCCGACACGGCCATGATCGAAATGGAATAGGTGTCGGTGTAGAGCGGCAGCAGGATGCGACCGCTCGGTAGCACGGTCGGCTTGCAGCGCGGCTGCCACCCCAGTCGCTGGTACAGTTTGGAGTTCAGGCGGGTGCGGATTTCTTCCAGTTCGCCCTGTTGCCGCTCGACCGCCGCACCGGGCAGTTCCCTGACGAGCTTTTCCAGCAACTGCAGTCCCGTCTGAGAAAAATCGTCCGGCTTCAGCAGAACCAGACCGCTTCGCGACCAGCTCGGAACTCCAGGCGGTCGAAATTCGGTCGAGACTCGGTAGTTGGTCAAGCACGATTCCCAACTGTTGGCGATCACTGTCGGCCAGAACAGCCAGAGTTGTTCTTTCGCGTCCACCATCATGCACGTATTGCAGTCAGGGAAACCTGGCGTATCCGCCATCACGAAGGCGTCGGTCCAGGACGAGCTGCCGCGGGACAGCCACGCTCCATAGACTGCCACGTCATCGGCCTTTCGTTCACCGCTGCCGCGGTACCAGGACGCCAACAGATCTCCCTGGGCCGTCTCGACGATGCCAGGCGCGTGGTTATGATCGGCCCGCAGCGGAAAAATCAACTCCGCTCGGTACTGTGGTTCCTCGGTCGGCACAACTCCCAGGCACGCGAGTCCCGACAACACCCAAGTTAAGGCGGCCATATCTGCGGAATCCTCTCAAGAGCCACTTCCTCACGATGCACACCGAATCTCTTGTACCACACCCGAACCAGTCCGCCAACTCGCGGAAGCGGTGAAGGCTGTGGGAAGAACGCCGAGGTTGTTCGTCCCCCATTCCCGAGTGTTTTCGTCGACTGGCCATCTGAGGCCAATCTGCCGTCCCTTCGCCACTCCTTGCCACGTCCAGCTCTGCCTGCACCGAACGAGTCGGCGAGTATTCCGCCGGACCGACAGTCCAGACCCATCGGTCCAGACCGGTAATGAGTTTGTGGGAACCGCGCCGTGCACGTCGTAACTTCAAGCCGTGTCAGGTGTTAAATAATTGACAGATCGATCCGCCGAAACTAGAATAGGCAAAGTCAACTAGAATAGGCAGAGTCGTTTAGCTCATCTTCACTGGTGGCCGTCTGGGCACCCGCGGGCTGGACTGGGAAGGCAGGGCTTCCTCAGCGCCGTGCCCGATCGAATAATCCATTACGATGACAGGATCAGGCGGCCGGTTCCGGTCGAACCTGCCGGAAGTGGCTGATTCTGTCCAGCTGCTGGTTCGCTTCGCCCCACGGCTTGGCCGTTCCGTTTACGATTCGCGAGTGTGTGGACTGTGACGAAAGACTCCTCCAGCCATGTCGCACCGAACGTCGGGGATGTAGTCCCCGCTGACGAGCAGCGTGAGGCCGCCGATGCGTCCCAGTCTGACGTCCACTCGACACCGCCCGGCGAGTCACACCGAACGGGGGAGGAGCACGCGGATGAACAGCCGTCCACGATGCCCCCTGCCCCTGAGCTGCCCTCCCCGTTGGACAGCCAGAAAACGGTGATTTCGAAGCGTCCACCGGTTTCTCCTCCCGCCTTTCGGCGCGCCGCCAGCCCGTTCGAAATGGGGCAATCACTGGAGGGGGAGAAGCTGGGGCATTTTCTGCTGGAAGAATTCGTCGGCGGTGGGGGCATGGGGGCGGTCTTCCGAGCAACCGACACCATGCTCGGTCGCACCGTGGCCGTGAAGGTCGTCGCCCGCGACCAGACCAACGAAGACACGTTGCGGCGCTTCAAGAACGAGGCTCAGAGTGCGGCACGTCTCGACCATCCCAATATCGCCCGTGTCTATTACGTCGGTGAAGATCAGGGCTGGAACTACATCGTCTTCGAGTACATTGAAGGGGTCAACGTCCGCGACCTGGTCGAACATAACGGCGTGCTGGCGATCGACGACGCGATCAGCTACACGCTGCAGATTGCCGAAGCGCTGGAGCACGCGTCGCAGCGTGATGTCACACACCGTGATATCAAACCGTCCAACATCCTGATCATGATCGATGGTCGCGCCAAACTGGTCGACATGGGCCTGGCGCGACTGCAGCAGGTCGAGTCGTCGACGGACGACCTGACCGCCAGCGGCGTGACGCTCGGCACCTTCGACTATATCTCACCCGAGCAGGCGCGCGATCCGCGCAATACCGATGTGCGGAGCGACCTCTATTCGCTCGGTTGCACTCTCTATTACATGCTGACCGGACAGCCGCCATTCCCCGACGGCACCGTGCTGCAGAAACTGCTGAGCCACAGCAGTGATGTTCCGCCTGAGCTGCGTCAGCTGCGTCCGGATGTTGACGAAGAGGTCTCACGCATCGTTCGTCGCCTCCTGGCCAAGCAGCCAGAACAGCGTTACCAATCGCCGCGCGAATTGATCGGCGAGCTGCTGCTGGTGGCGGAACGGTTGAACCTGTCGGGGATTCGCACTCACAGTACCATCCTGCTTGCCACCAATGGAGCGGGACGCTCGCGGTGGATTGAGCATCTGCCCTGGATCGTACCAGTGGCGCTGTTATTGCTCGTCGTCAGCGTCTGCCTCTGGATCGATTCGCTGCCCGACCCGCCCATCGGATCGGTACCGTCGCCTCCGCGGAGTGTCGAGCACCGCAAAGCAACGCTCAGCGCCAACCGACGACCGTCGCCGCCGATCACACCGGTGGCCCCCGCTGAGTCTCCGGCGGTGGTCGAGCCTGCCACCACAAGTCGGCCGGTCGGCGCGCCAGGCAATTCTGCCACGGAGTCGGGAAAACCGCAACCGGCGGTAGCCACTCCACCCAAGCGTTCACTCGACGCGTCGGGCGCGGGACCTGCCGTTGTCCCGACTCCACCCGAGGAGACGAAAGCGGATGATCGCACACCGCCTGCGGCCACTCCCCAGGAGCCGCTGAAACGATCGCTTCCGGTGGGCCCCGGCGACAATTCGACCGCCAGTGGCACGACGGGAAACCGTACGGTCGAAGGGACTCCCCGCAATCCTGCCACACCGGCAACCGCGAACGGATCGACCGCTGCTCTGCCCGGCGCGCCGAGTGTGGAGAACAGCATTCGGGCGCGGGTGATTGTGTCCGACGAGAAGATGGAAGTGTCGCCCGGCATGGTGGCCGTCAGCACGCTCAACGAAGCGCTCCGACAGGCCGCGCAGTTGGAGGGCCCCGCCGAGATCGAACTGCGTTTCGATGGTGTCAAGCTGCTCGAGCCACTCACCATTAATGCCAACGAGTTTGCCGAGAAGAAACTGACGATTCGCGCTGCGGCCGGGTTCTCACCTATCATCGTGTTCCGTCCGACCCGTACCACGAGCGATGATCGCGGCACCCCACCGATCACGTCGATGATCGAAGTGCTGGGTGGGCACTTCAGCTGGCAGGGTACCCAATTCTACTTGGAAGTGCCGGAACGTGCCGAACAGCGCGAACGATGGTCCTTGTTCCGACTGGATACCATCGACCGCGTGGAGTTCCGGCAGTGTTCGTTTACGATCCGTAGCGTCGATGCACTCGGAGTGGCGGCGGGACGAAACGTGTCGTTCGTCGATCTGGTCGGCCCGGGCGATCTGGGTGGCATGATCTTCGGCAGCGCACCGCTGATGGGCGATACGCCGGCGATCTGGCTGGAGGACTGCGTGGCACGCGGACAGGCGACGTTCGTCTCGGCCGAGTACGCCGTCCCCTTCTCCTTCTCGTGGGAGAACGGCCTGTTCATCAGTACGCAGCAGCTGTTCGACATCGGCGGCATGTTCGTCGAACCACGCTGGGAACATGGCGCCATCAAGATCTGGCTGCAGCGTCTGCTGGCCGTGACCGATCAGGGAATCGGCCTGATGCGCAGTGACACTGTGGCACCTTACCAATTGAATGTGTCCATCAACTGTGATTACTGCCTGATCGCAGCACGAGCCGCCTCACCGGTGGTGCCGCTCTATACGCTGCGGAGCAATTTGGCGACGACGCCCGATACCATGCCGCTGATCATCGGAGGGAACAACAACTACTACAAGAACACCAACGTCGTGTTGCGAGTGGAATCGAGCAGCGGCCGCGATGCAATCGAGCAGTACACATTCGACGACCTGAAACAAACACCCAGTCGGCCATGGTACACGGAGAAGAGCCCGCTGCCGGCGACGATGGCCACCATGTTCTCGTGGACGCCGCCGGCACACAGTGCCGACCGGCAATCCCTCTACGACTTCATCCCGCCCGGTATCGGCGACGGCTGGTTTACCCGAGCGTTGGGCATCACCCCCTCCCAACTCCCCAGGCTCCCCGAGTTCGACAACCTGCTGCCCTCCCCCTCAGCCGACGGCAGTCCCACACCGGCTCGCACCCCATCCCCCGACGCGAACAACGCGCCCGAGCCGACCACCGGTCCTTCCAAGCCTGATGGCTCGACCGCTCAGCCGGCACCTGGTCCGTCAACCGGAGCCCAAGCACCGAAGACCCCGGACACTCCTGTCCCATCGCCCTCCATCCTGCCCGATATCGACACGACGCCGGCGACTGCCAACGAAAAGGAACTGCCCGACGCGCAAGTGCCGCCGAAATCGGGCGATCCAGGTGGAAAATCGGCCAACCGGCAGTCGAGTCGCCGATTCGAAACCAGCGCGTGGTGACCTGCCCAGACAACGCGTGGACGTTCGGGGGCGGGAGCGCAGTCCCGAGTACGGTTTCTTCCCGACCTGGTCACCACCCCAGTCGGTCGCGCACCGCGAGAGACCTTGCTGAGCTGTTTCTTCAGGCAAAGTGATAAATGCCACACTTGACAGCTCCCAGACGGGTGGTTTAACTACTAAGAGATCCCGCCGGGTTTCGCTGCGAAACCTGTTCGCCCCCGCGACGTGCGATGTGTGCTGGCGGTAGGTGCGACCCCGCATCCGTATCTGCATTCTCGTTGGAGACCTCCCATGAAGAATCTCTGTTCCGTTTTCTCCTGTTGCGTGTTGGCCGTGATGATCGGCAGCCTGTGCCTTGTCCCTCCCGCACATGCCTTTCCGAATTTTCTGAAAGCGTTTCAGAAGAAGTATGCCGGCGACAAGAAGCCGGAGACCGACGAGCAGAAGAACCTGGCTCAAGAAATGAAGCGAGTCAAGACCTGCAATGTCTGCCACGATCCTCGCCCGGGTGACAGTGGAAAAGCTGATAAGAAGAACCGCAACCCCTATGGCCAGGCCCTGAACAAGTACCTGACCGAAAAGGACAAGAACGACGTCGACAAGGCCCTCGAAATGCTGAGCAAAGTGGAAGGCGAGAAAGCTGCCGATGACGCGCCGACCTACGGCGAGCTGCTCAAAGAGGGCAAGCTTCCCTTCGAATACAAAGATTTCAAGCCTGGCGATGACGAAGACGAGGATTCGAACTAGCTTGGCGCTCCCGACGCACCGGCGCTCATGGCCGTAGCCGAGGAAGACCGCTCAGCTGACGAAGCTGAGCAGAGGAAGTGGAAGAGACGAACTCATGTGACGGCGTCGGTTCCGGGTGGCGGGACCGGCGCCGGTTGCTTTCCAGGCATTGCCGGCAGTCGGCTTTCACGCCCGTTATTCCACACGAATCTCCTGCGACGCGGTGAACGATTCCCCAGGAGCCAGCACTCGCAGCCCGGCGTCCACTCCGATCTGCTCCAAGCGAAATGGATCGGGCACGCATGTGTACGGTTCAATACAGATGGCCTGGCGGTGGGGTGGAGTGTAGACAACACACTCGCGAAATGTTCGATCGAACGAGAGGATGACGCGTGTGCCGGTTCCCGGATCCTCCACCGCTGCCTGGCATGTGCTCTCCTGGAACATAAGGTCGGAAAATACATTGTCGAGGGTGAGCGCGGCAAAGGGGCGTCCCTGCTGGAGTGCGGCCGCATCGGCAAGCGGTAGCTTCTGGCCCGTGGCGTTCATGTCGACCAACTCCCAACTGCTCGATACGGGTAGCTTGACCACACACGCATCGGCCGAGGGCCCGCCCAGAGGCAGTGCGAAGTACGGATGCGTTCCCAGTCCACACGGCAAAGGCCGTTGATCCGGATTCTCGAGCAGGAAACGACTCGTCAATCTGCGTTGGCCGATTTCGCAGGTGGCGGTGATCCGGAAATCCGCGGGCCAGCGTTGCAGTAGCGCGGGGTCATCGACGGATGCGTGAAACTGAGCTACGACGCGCGATGGACTCTGCTCCACGACTCGCCAGGGTCGCTCGTGCACGAAGCCATGAATCGCATTGCCCCGCCCATCGCCCGGCTCAAGTGGATAGCTCGTGCCTTGCCAATGGAGCGAAGTGCCGGCGATGCGGCCGGGAAAGGGAAAGAGAATCGGTATGCCGCTCCCCGAAGCGCGTTTGCTCCCTTGTTCGAATCCTGGCTCGGCCCACAGCACATCCAGCGGCCCGGTAGGGCCGGGGACCTGAAATTGAAAGCAGTTGAAGCCAAGACCAACGAGCACTTTGGCGGTTGAGCCGGACGTGGGATCGGTCAGGGTCAGGATCTGAGCGGACATGCCAGTGGGTCTTCCTTGGAGGGTTCGTTACGGGTCAGCGGGCCGGCCGGCGGCCGTTGCCATCCGGTAAAAGGGGTAGCATCGAGACGCGCGTGGCCGCAGCGCAGTGTCCACCGCGACGCGGCCGCGTTTGGCAGCTCCACTCAACAGCGTACGGCTCCGCGCGTCAAGAGCGGGTGGAGGGGAGCGGGTCGCCTTGCGAAACCGGGGGGTACGCGGTATTATTCCTAACCTGCGACGTGCAGAACGCGTCGCTCCGGGCGATTAGCTCAGTTGGCTAGAGCACCTCGTTTACACCGAGGGGGTCGGGGGTTCAAGTCCCTCATCGCCCACTGTCGTAAGTCTAGTCGGTAGCAGTATTTGCATCCTGCCAATGCTTCCGCAGTGCAGTCGGTTTTGGCCGCGAAGAACCGTGCATGCACAGTTCTTCTTCAAACCGAAAGGTGCACACGCCGCCGCTCAAGCCTCGACCGCCCACGTTCTGCACGCAAGTAGGGCTGTGGCGCCCGCGTCTCTATTCATGGTGTGACGCTATCTTCCGCGCATGGCTAACTCCGACGAAAGTCAGGCAGCGTATCGGCCCGGCGGCTTGGGTCGCACGGAATTCGTGCCACTTGTCGGCCGGAGAGCTATCGGCGCGGCATGGCCCGATGATCTCGCCTGGACTGTTCCGTTTTGCAACTGTTACGCCGTAGTATGAACGGCCCATTTGCGAAGTCGGGCTCAACTCCTTCACTGCCGGAGATCCGGCAGGGAGCATTGAGCAGACGGCGTTGTGATGCATGGGTGCGGTCTACAGCCCCACCCGCCGATTTCCCCATTGACCCGAGATGCCAGTGGACTACCTGAAACGCGGGTTCGGCTGCCTGGCGATGCTGGTCGCACGATCAGGTCCCCCGCGCAGCGCCGTTGTGCGGCACAGTGTCAGAAGCACCATTCCGACGCAGTATCCGGGCCGCTAATAATCGACTCTGCAACTGGGTAGCAACTGACGAAGCCTCACAAGTCCAGCGCTGGTTATCTTCGTCCTGTGTACGGTCAAGGATTCAAGCTGGTGCAGTCTCGACAGGTCGCCAATACACTCGTCGGTAACCGCAGTGTGACTGAGGCGGAGTTGTCGAAGATGGACCATGTTCCCGATATTCTCAACGGTACAATCGGTTGCACGCGTCGCGTGCAAACATAAGTACCGCAGCCGTTTGAGGCGAGGTAGATCCCGCTGGAATGGTCGCACATCGCCGCGGACAATCAGTCCCTGCAGGTAAGGTAAGTCGCCGAGTTGCTGGAAGGCGTCTGGCCGGATGTTCGAGTCTACCTCCACCATAATCACGTGATGACCATCCCCGAAGCACGTGTGACAGAGTACGCGAGGCAATCCGCACGGCGCATGGCGCAGGTCAAATCGACTGTCGAATCTCGCTGCCGGACCGTCAGCGTAACCTGCAAAACGCCTAGCATTCGTCCATTGAAGTACCCGATTCTCGACCAACCGAACACGCTTGTGCCACGAATAGTGCGCGACAAACAGGGCGGCAACGAGCGTGGCCACGAACAACGTACGGATTCTAAAACGAAATCTCGGCATTGACGCCAACTTCGCACAAAGCGCTACAGATCATCGGGTCGCCGCCAATGACCTTGTTACATAATCCCCTGGCTCGGCGACTCCAGTGCATCCACGGGTTCCGCACGGATGCTAATATCGAGCTTGTCGCAGCTTCCGTTCGTACCAGGCCGCTTGCGCCACCAGGCTCTGCTGGCGGTCAGAAAGTGTCCACGTGGTGACAATCACGACCGTGGTTGCCAGTGACACGAACCACAGGAGCGATATCACGACCACGATCTTCTGCATAATCACATAACCCGAATGTGAACCGACGCTGGCGTAGGCAATCGAGGCAGCGAAAAGAACGCCAGAGACCGTGCACAAGTGGCGCGACGACCCTCCCTCGCGGAACAGCAGTATTGGCAGCGCTATGGCCATGACAACCATCGGGACAATCCAGAGCAGCAAGGCTACGTGATGCAGGACGAAGTATTCGTCGTACGGAGTCTGCCCAATACCGATCAGCCCCAGAACGGTAGCGACGGCGAGGATCCGAAGCAATAGACGCCCCCGTTGAAATGCGGAGGGAAAGACGAGCAGGAAAGGAAGGAGGGACACTCCCAGCGTGAAACTGGACGCAGCGAACAGACGAGAGTTGACGGTGTTGTCGTGCCCCTCCAGAGTTACTTGGCGTCCCAGGTCGCTAATGAAATGTGAGTCCCATTGGTATGTCTCGGGATAGCAGGATGCGGCATAGCGCAGCACCACCAGAAACTGACCTACTCCAAGCGCCGCCACTAACGCCCACACCAGATTCCTGAAGTCAAGAGTGCGTGTTGGAGGCATTAAGTCAGCTCACTGCAAACCATCTCTTAACTCGGCAGGCAAAAAGCTATCGCAAGGCGTTGCCCACGCGACTCCGGCGACGTACGACTCAGTTTCGAACAACCTCGAATCTAGTAACTGACAGAGAGCAAGTCAACTGTCTTCACCGCTGGAGCTCGCTTCACGACAAGGCCGAAATCGGGTGGCTCAAAGGGCGAACCTGCGGACGGCGTCGGACTCCACACGCGGCAGGGTGGCACTGGCTTCGCCAGTGCTGAAGCTGCCAAGCCCCCGGTCGTGCGGAGGGAATAACTCCCTAAGTTGAAAAGTCGGCAACGGATACGAGAACGATATCCCATCCCATTATCAACCAGACGAAGTGCCTCTTGGCCGTCGGGCATTTGTGGAGCGACGTCGCAGCGGGTGGCGCGTTTTCTGAAGCACACGTCACACGGAAGCCCTCCTTGATTAGCTGAAGATGGAGTCCTTGCACAACAAGCACCGGCACAGGCGAAGCGAGCGGTGCAACGGGACGGCAGGTCCAATGGAATTGCGCCATCCTGGGAACTTCTGCCGTTGATGTGCGTGACGGCAGGCGGTGATTCGCTGCAGCACTGGCAAAGCCAGTGGCACCCGGCACCCGGCATATCGACCAAAACGTCGTTCACGTACTTCGCCCCAATCGCCAAAAGTTCTACGCGTTGGTTGCACTGATGGAAACGACGGTAGTGCAACCGCTCCCGTCTGCCGGCGTTCCGCTTTAGAATGAGCCGGCCAACTGCGCATGCTCGCTCAACTCCTTCACCTGCCGGATGATCCGAAAAGGGGCATTGAGCAGACTGCGTTGTGGTAGATGAGGGCGGTCTTGAGCCCGAACAGTAGTTTCCCACTTCGATTTGGAGATGCCCATGGACTACCTGAAACGCGCGTTCGGTTGCGTGACAATCCTCGTCGCCATTTCGGGAATCACCTTGACCGGATCGGCCGTGGTGCTCCTCTGGCAACTCGCCCCTATCGTTTCGCGGCAGGCCATAGAGATCGCCGATCTGGCAATCGAGGTGAAAGACCGAGTCGACCAGCACATCGGTCAGGCGGAGAAGGTTGTAGTGACGATGCAGCAGAACGTCAGCGCCCTCAAAACATACGCCGACGACGTCTCGGACGATCCCGAGCGGAGTCGCGTCGTCATGCCGCTGCTGCAGAAGCTGGACGAAGAAATCGTGCGGAACCTGGGTGATGTGCGCAGGCTCTTGGAGTCCGTGCGTTCGGGAACTGCCATGCTGGACAACGCCGTCAAGACCTTTGATTCGCTGTCGGCACCTATGCGGCTGTTCCGCCAGCCTGCCCAACCGCGCGACAACTCGGACATTGCTGCGTTCTCACAATCACTGGCGGAATCCGCGGACGTGATGGATCAGGTGATTGCGCTGGTGCAGCAGATGGAGCAGCAAGGAGTGTCCGACGAGCAGGCGCTTGCGTTGAAACAGATGGCTAGCCGTCTGGGGGAGACGCTGGAAAGCGGCGGCGTCTGGCTCGGATCCAGCCGCAGCTTCCTGCAGGCCACTCGCGATGCCGTCGTGATGAAGCGCGGCCAGGTCGCTTCGTGGACGAACACTGCGGCAACCTTCGCCACGGTCGCCCTGGTATGCTTTGGGTTCACGCAGATCCAACTCCTGGTGTTCGCCTGGTCGCTCCTGGCGAGAAAAGGCCGACTAATCTCTGCAACGCATGCAACTTACGTGTGATTGGCTTTCCTGAATCTGCGACGCCCTGCTTTGGTCGAACGAAGATAGACTCGGACACTGGATTGAATGGCAGCAGAGGTAGCTATCGTGTTGCGAGGCTGCCGCTTCGTCCACCGCGCTTTGATGCAACGAATTGCGCCGATCGTTTCGTCGACCCATTCCAGCGCTCTGCTGCATTCAACACACAGTAACATGTGCATGTCACACCGTGCCTATCTTGGCAATTCACACGCCATCATCGCCAGCCGATGGCAGAAACCGCGCAGGGTGCAAATGGGGCGAATTCACCACGCGTGAATCGGCGCAACGCGACACGATGCACCACGCGCCCCTCGGAACATACCACGCGCTCGCAATAGTATCCTCGGACGGACGAAGCGAGAAATACCTGCGGAACAGGGGCCGGCGAGTTGCGGAACTTATTGACTTGATGCAGCAGCGGAACCATACTTTCATCGAGAATTCAAGGACGCCAGGTTCTGCTCGTTTGTGCATGCTCGTTCCCGCACGTCAGAGTAGGCGCGTCAGGAGATCTGCAGCGCCGGCTTTGGGGGGGACCGGCCAAGGGCTACTGCCTGACGATTGCAGTGGAGCGGCGCAGTGATGGTCCTGGTGCTTGCCACGTACAAAACGTCATCCTTTGGCAACTCGAGCTTCAAGGACATGCCGATGGACAACCTCATGAATAGCCTGATCCCCTTACTGTTTATGTCCGCACCTCTCTTGCCGTTTCTGGTTATCTACGGCGTAGGAGCATCTATCTGTTTATTCCGGTGGCAACGTCACCCGACGCCCTCGCGGCTAGCCTTCGTGGCATTCGCGCTGTTCTCACTTCGTTTGTTCACAAGCGTGGTGAAGAATTGGCTGTTGCTTCGAGGTAACGACTTCGGCTGGGACGCCCAGGCACTTGGCTTGAGGCTGGGCATTCTAACCGTGTTGGATCTCGTGATCGCGATAGTGGCCTGGATACTCCTGCTCATTGCCTTGTTCGCGCGATATGATGCTGCGGTTCCGAACGTCGGACAGAACTATGCTGCCAAGGACTAGCGCTTTGCGACCACGTGGTCCTCGCATTCATAATCCGGGCTGGCAACATCACACGGCAAATTGCGAACCAGAATAATCTCGGGGAAGAAACAACTGCCGTGGTTGAAGCGACTGTCGCCAGACGGTGGGTGATCGCCTTGGGAAAACGACTTGCAGACGTCATGACAGTTGTGACGGGCCAACGCAATCTGCTTCAGACCGTTCGCACACGTCATGCGGTTAGCTGACATCGGCACGAAATCATTCCGCGGGCCAGCGTATCGAATAGAAGCGGTGGACAGACGTTTTTTTTGCGAACCTTTGGACCGACTCCGCCGTCTAACCAGACAGTGAACAAACGAGCGACGCTTGTGTCGCCCAAGTGAGAGGAGCAGAACCATGATGCGTTTAGGGACCCGAGGCCAATCCGAACGTCCGTGCAAGAGCGGCATCGCCGATCAATCGGCGACTAGTCAGCCCGCGCAACCGTTACGCTTGTGACACCAGTCACGCCTTGGGGAGATTCCCAACGCAAACCCGGTGTCATAAGGCATCGGGTTTTCTGTTGCGCGGGCGACACAACTGCCAACGCTGCACTTCTTTAGGGAGTAAGCACGACAGATTGATGGGCTGGTAGCCGAGACGCGACCACCCTTCGGGCGGTGCCCGGCGATGGCCTGTAAAGCCGCAGACGCGTGCACCACCGCGCAGTGGTGGTCGCGAGCACTTCCCAGCCCACTAGCGCTCGCGGTGCGTACAGACGATCAGAACGTGGCGAAGCTTGGTTATCGCGCCAGGTCGGGGACCTGGAGTTCGCAGGTTCGAATCCTGCCGTTCTGACTGAGAACATTCGGGTCGAGGTACAGATGGTAACACGCCTGCTTTGGGAGCAGGAGGAAGTGGTTCTGTTTTCGGCTCCGCCTCGGGCGTGTTCGACTCCGAGGTGCCCGACGGAGCCGGTAGTCGAAGGCTGGTTGCCTGAATTCGGCTGATAACCGGATCACGCTGCGTTCGATTCGCAGGGCTACCACTGGCGGAAGGCGTGAGACCTGAGGAGGAGAAACACGAAAATTGATGCCTCACGCCTGCATTGCGGGGTAGTCGCTGCTGGTAACGATGCCTGGCTTTGAACCAGGAGACGCAGGTTCGATTCCTGTCCCCGCAGCTTGGGTGAAAACGAACGATTACTGCGGGGTCGTCTAAAGGCAGGATAGGACGCTCTGAACGTCTTGGTGTTGGTTCGATTCCAACCTCCGCAGCTGAGCAATTACGGAAGTCATCCGGCTGGATGAGGAACTTGTCTCGAAAACAGGCGGCGACCAAATCGCTTGTGGGTTCGAGTCCCACGGCTTCCGCTCACGGGCTCAAGGTCCAACAGGACGACTTCAGCTCCACACGCTGAGAATCCGGGTGCAACTCCCGGTGAGTCCACTCACACAGTCCCGCCCACAGTCCCGCTGTCACCGGCCGTGCCGGGAATACCGTACCACTTCCCCTTTCCGGGCCCAACAGGCTCGACACGCGATGGTTCATGTCGACAAGCGGCTGAATTCGGCTAGTAGGTACTCTTGACGACAAGCCGAACCGGCGCGTTGTCTCGCACCCATTCGTAGAAGGCCTTGGCGTCTTGGGGATTCAAGTGAATGCAACCGGCCGAACACATCATCGGGTATTGATGCACAAAAACGCCTGTTTTCCATTCGATCGGACCGACGGCAAAGGGCATCTCGACTCCAAACTCGCTTGAATGCTTGTTGCGATAGCAGTCTTTGGCTTTCAGAGTCACGTCCATACTGTAGGAACGATTGCCGCTGGCCGTCACTGGGGCCGTGCGATTTCCGAACTTCAGACTGCCAAAGGCGGTATTTCCCCAGCAACCGTCATGGGGAGCCTTCGGGCAATTACTTCGGGAAGTCAATGTGATCGTTGCATTTGACATGACAAACTCCTGAATGTAAGAATCGGCATTTGCCTGGACGCGAATTGCAGTCAGAAGCTCCACAGCTAGTTCGATCAACAACGAATCTACACGATTAGCGACGGCAATTCCACTGTGCCTTTCGCTGGGAATTCGCGAAACAGACACCTGGGAAGACAGGTCGTCCACTTCCGCGTGGTGATTGTCACTGGCCAAATGATTATCGTTCGCGATGGCGTGGCAAGCGAACCACACCGCAATCAACCGCCGCGGTCTTCCGCTATGGCTGAGCACGGCTGACATACCGAGCCAATGTCGCTGGGCGTGCCAACGAACAGCCCCATGCAGGAACACGGGGCTGCGCTTATGGACAAACGGTCGTGACCACCGAGTTTACGGTTTGCGTTCGCGATACCAGCATAACAAACCGGCCATCGCACCGCATAACACCAGCGTGATGCTACCGGGTAGGGACGGCACTTGCCACGCGGAAACCGAGGCCTTCGCTCTGGGCCGTCAAGCTCGAGTTGTCGCGATTGCGGGCCTCGAGGAAGTAGGACGAGTCATCATAACTGCCGCCTGGCTCCCCACCCTGCGTCTCGTTGGCCGTCTCGTTCCACTCGGAGACAAGCGGGGACAGGTACATTCCGCCTGTTGGTTAAGCGAGATAGGTAAGTCGTTGTGCTGTTGACATGGTATTCGCACGGGACGTTGCATTCTCGCGTTATGGGTTCTTCTTTGCCAGACGCTTGCAAGAGCGAGCCGCTGAGCCCATCACAGAGGCGGCTCACATTGCTGTCGCGCCCATCGCTCGTATGCCAGATGTCCTCGTTTGCCTCGAAGAATGTGCCTGTCCTCGTCCACTCTCCTGTCCCCGTCCACTTTCTTGGGGAATGTGGGACGGGGCGGTGCATCGTTGGATCGGATTGATCAGTCGGATCGGACCGATCTGGTGGACCGCTGTCGATCGGGGATGAGCGGTACACAGGATCGCGTGGCGCAGCTGGTTGTGGACGGCCGCTAGAATCGAGATTGTCGCAACTTCCGTTCGTACCAGGTCGCTTGCGCAGCAAGCAGCTGCTGGCGGTCCGATAGTGTCCACGTGGTGACCATCACGACCGTGGTCGCCAGTGACACGAACCAAACGAGCGATATCACGACCACGATCTTCTGCATAATCACGTAACCCGAATGGGAACCGACGCTGGCGTAGGTAATCGAGGCAGCGAAAAGAACGGCCGAGACTGTGCACAAGTGGCGAGACGCCCCTCCCTCGCTGAACAGCAGTATCGGCAGCGCAACTGCCATGACAACCATCGGGACAATCCAGAGCAGCAAGGCTACGTGATGCAGGACGAAATATTCATCGTACGGAGTCTGCCCAATACCGATCAGCCCCAGAACGGTGACGACGGCAAGGATCCGAAGCAACGAGCGCCCCCGTTGAAAGGCGGAGGGAAAGACGAGCAGGAAAGGAAGGAGGGACACTCCCAGCGTGAAGCTGGACGCCGCGAACAGACGAGAGTTGACGGTGTTGTCGCGCCCCTCCAAGGTTGCCTGGCGTCCCAGGTCGCTAATGAACTGTGAGTCCCATTGGTACGTCTCGGGATAGCAGGATGCGGCATAACGCAGCACGACCAGGAACTGACCTACGCCAACCGCCGCCACGAACGCCCACGTGAGATTCCGGAGGTTAAGAGTGCGTGTTGAAGGCATTAATCGAGCTCGCTGCAGCCTATCTCAATACTCCGCGGGCACAGCGCCGTCATGATCCGTCGCCAAAGCGACGCCGGCACCGTATCGCTCAGCATGAACAGCCTCGAATCTAGTAACTGAGAAATGGCAAGTCAACTGTCTGCAACAAGGGATCTCGTTCAATCACGCACACGACCGCTTCACCACTCGCCGCCCACGGTGACCGTGATGCTGCGGTCACCGCCGGCAATCGTCCCGGTGACCTGCACCTTGAAATAGTCGTGTTCGTACACGTCGACCGTCACGCCCAAGGGAGCGACAAGTCCGCCGGCGGTCCGCAGAAGATCACCCGGACCTCGCGGCCGACGGATGGAGTTCACTCGCCGACTCAAGTCAGCGTAGCCGTTCATAGCGTTCGGGAAGATGATCGACACGCGTCGTACAACCTCTTTGACAATGCGTGCGGCCATCTCGTTGGAAATCAGCCCTGATAGCCAGTCGCGGAAATCGGTCTTCCACTTCAGTTCGTTCATGATGTGGTCGTAGAGATCGGGCGTGAGCGCGACGCCTTTGGGCAAGCCGAGGACAAACCCGCTCTCATCAATGTGGACATTGCATTGTCCCCCGATTTCGTGGACGGCACAATGCAACGCGGTGAAACGGATGGGACTCCCGGCCGTCCCGAAACGCATCTTGAACAAGTTGACTGCGCCGCGCTGCTCCGCAGCGACAATGGCCGGTGGAGAATAGCGATCTTCACGCCACACCTCGCGCCAGCCAGTGCCTATCGTTTTCCCAAAAGAGGCCTTCAACGCCCAGTGGCCAGGATCTTCCTTCATGCCGGCCAGCGCGCGGGCCCCCCACTTGTCCTGGGCACGTTCAAAGGCCGCCGCCAACAGCTTCGGATCATCTGCCGTGAAGTTGATCCCGTCGAGCGTCGAATCGTGCGATTCCAGCGTGCTGAACTGGGTCTTCCCCTGCTGCACGCTCTGCGCAATATGCCGCGCGATGAAAATTGGCGGGTGTAGCGTCGCTAGCCGAGCAGCAATCGCGTTGTAGGTCGTCATCCCTCGTTGGCTGATCGGCCTTTCGGTCTTGAACGGATCTGGCGCAATCATCAGAAAAATCCTGCCCTATATGTAATTAATTCGGTTCTGCCGGGCCAGCAATTGTAATGGCACAGGAAGGAAATGAAGCGGTCCACTCGTGGCGACGGCGAAAGCATGCGACGGTGGGGCGAACCGGCGAGGACTCCTACCAGTCACAAGCGATTGCTGCCAAGCTGTTTAGGAACATGAACTCGTGGCCCACCGGCACGTCCGCGCTCCCGTCACCATTCCTGCATGGACACTCCGTTCAGCACCGCCGCGTCAGCTTGGCTCCTCATCGGCCACGTCAGAGTCGGCGGAGATGGAGCCCCAATAACGATGAGGACTTCCTGCGGGCCAGGCGACTGGCTGCACCGTCGCTAGCCACATCCACGCTTGCTCGCTAAGTGGGGAAGAGAACCCGCCGGCGCAACTACAGCTGCTTGCCACCCTCCGTTGAAGTCCCACTATCTCTTGTATTTCGGATGGTGACGAAGGCTCTTCATGATGCTCTTGATCCGCTTGGTCTCGAGCAACTGCGCCCGAGCATCCTGTTTGCGCTGCAAGTGGGCAAGTTCGCGCTGCAGCTTCTGGTAGCTGTGCAGACGGTCCTCGGCCAACTGGCCTCGACCAACCGCTTCCACCACCGCACAGCCGGGCTCGCCCGCATGTCGGCAATCAGAGAACCGACAATCCCTGGCCAATTCGTCAACGTCGCCAAAAGCATCCGCCAAACCTGATTGGCTATCCCAAAGCTGCAACTCACGCATTCCTGGCGTGTCGATAATCAAGCCACCGTCTGGCAAACGGAGGAGTTGTCGATGGGTGGTCGTGTGCCGCCCCCTGCCATCGCCACGCACCTCGGCCGTTTCCTGTAACGCCGTGCCCGCCAAGGCGTTGATCAAGGTCGACTTTCCTACGCCAGACGACCCCAAAAGCGCTACGGTAGCATGATCGCTGAAGTAAATCGAAAGCTCCCTCAGACCGTCTCGTGTCAGACTGCTCGTGGCATGCACGGGCGTCCCCATCGATAACGACTCGACCTCCCGGGTGCATCGATCAACATCATTACTGAGGTCTGCCTTGGTCAGTACGACCACTGGGCTGGCGCCGCTCTCCCATGCCAGGGTCAGGTAACGTTCGATGCGACGCAAGCTGAAATCCTGGTCGAGTGAACTCACGATCCAGACGATATCCACATTGGCAGCGACGACTTGCTCTTCGGTCCGGTCGCCGGCCACCTTTCGCGAGAACTTGGATTTCCGAGGCAGCACTTCATGGATGATGACTTCGCCAGTCCCCATCGCTTCCTGCGCCACGACCCAGTCCCCAACTGCGGGGAGGTCAGCACTGCTGGCTGCCTGATGCCGCAGTCGGCCAGACGTGCGAGCGGGATATTCAGCCGTGTCGGTCTGGACTCGATAACCACTGCGATGTTCAGCGACTACGCGAGCCGGCACGAAGTCATTGCCTTTCACGAAGTGTTGTGCAAAGTACTCCGTCCAGCCGAACTTGACGAGTTCGCTCATCGGCGATATCCACTTTCCATCAACAGGGGGCGTGACTCGAGCAAAACCACTCCATGTCACAGACACTCGAACTGACGACAAGGTTCGGTGGCACTGGCTTTGCCAGTGCTGCAGCTTCGAAAATGCTGAAGCTTCACCAGTGCTAAAACCGAAAAGCTGGGGTTGGAGGGGACTTCGCCATTTCCAGAACATCTCCTGTCGACCGACCTGACGCCAGGCGGCGATTCACTCGATCGCTGAAAAGGCCCGTACCAATGGGCCGAAGGCAAACTGTCGGCGCGAGTCGACTTCAGGATAACGAGGAAACCTGAAGAGTGGTTTCTCGCGGAGTCACAGCGATGCGAACGTACCAGACCGGCACTCCCCGCGCGGATTGTGCGGTTCATCTGCAGCAAGATCTTGGTGCGGGGCTGCTTGAGACCGTGTATGGAGTGAGCCTGCCGCGGCAATTCGAAAAGCCAGGGCTTGCCCCCGAGGCACAAATGCAGGGTGGCATCAATCGGAATGTCATCGGTGCACTCTGACGATTGCTCCGTGTCTCCGTGTCTCCGTGAGACCGCAATAATCGAACGTGAACGCTGCACGCGAGCGGGCGGCAACACCAGCATCGGGCTGTGAGCACCTCGTGGCTTCGCGTCGTGAGTCGGCGCGGCAAAGAATTGACGCGGCGACGCAACGAAGCGAGAACGGGCTGTCGGGTGAAGTGCCGGATCACTTGCGGCCCTCCGTGCCGTTCACACGAACCTCCTGGAACTGCGTGCTCAGCCACTCAAAGGCGGTATCCTGCATCTCTCGATCGAACACGTGACCGACGGGCCAGAGACGAGTCTCCAGACGCTTCGCCATGCCCTGCGAAGTCCACACTTCGTGCAGCTTGCTGAAGGCAGCCGTCACGGCCGGGACTGGAAACAGCGTGTCGTGCTCCCCGGCGTAGACCAGCAGCGGTTTCGGGCACGCAATCGATGCCACGTCGGGATAGTCGAGGTAACGAACCAACCCTGGATGCACCAGGGCAAAAGCCGATTGGCCCGTGGTTTGATTGTTGCCGGGGACCATCAGACCCTTCACCGTCGCCATCCAGCAGACGGCGACCGCAGCCTCGATGTGTTCCGAGAGCGCAGCCACCTGCCAGGTCCGAAACGCTCCCATTGACAATCCCATCGCCGCTACTCGGCTCCTGTCAACATGCGGATAGCCAGCCAGAAACTCCGCAGCCCGCAGATCTTCCTGTGCAATCAGTCCGGCAAACGAACTCCCCAGGTGCAGCAGATTGGCTGCGAGATACTGCTGTCCGTCGAAACCGGCACCACCTCGCTCGGACCAGTTCAGGGCGTCCGTACAGAAGCACACGTAGCCGCGACGCGCAAGTTCATCTCCCAGCCAGCGGCCTCCGTACAGCGCCGCGACCCACTGGCGCGCCGAATCCAGACGGCTGCTGTCGACAGCCAGAGGCCGGATCAACTTCTCTTTGCCAATGTCGAATCGAGCGCCATGGTCGTGCAGCAGCAGCACTGCCGGGAATGGCCCCGAGCCCTTGGGAATCGTCATGTACGCCGACACGCGGCTGTCAGCAGTAATATTCAGCACGATCTTTCGCGCGGTGTAGTCGCCTCGATCCTCTTCGGCAATGACAAGGGGATCGAAAGGAGCGGCTGGTGGCGGAGCCAGAATTGCCTCCATGACGGTGCGCCGCGCCTGGTCACGCCAGGCGGCGAAGTCCTGGTGCTTGGCAGCGGTCCAAGACAGTGGAAAATCCAGCCGGCGGAGCATCGCTTCATACATGACCGGCAAACGATCACTGACCCCCGGACTCTGATAGGCTGCCTCCGCCTTCAGTTCGTATCTCTGGACTGTGTCGTGAGCGAAGTACCAGGCGTCCTCCGCCGGATCGACGGCCGGTCCGGCCGGAGCAGGTGGTGGACCGTGAATTCTCCGCAGCTGACCGCTGATCGGATCATACACCGAAACCGCACCATCGCCCGAAACACCCACCACCCAGCCACTTCGAGACAATGTAAACAGCCCGCGTTCGGCCAGACCGAAACCTGTCGCCAGCTCCGCAAGACCTGCACTCCCGTGCGCATCGAAGTCAAGCCGGGCGAGTGAACCATCGCCAAGCAAGACGTATGTCGTACCGCGATGCGTGACCATGCCACTGATCTCAGTGCGAGTTTCTGCGATGCTCCTGGCCACTGCTTGAGCGTCGATAGTCCACAGCTGTCTGCCGGCAGCACCAACCAGGGCACGGGTATCGATCGGGTGTGGAGCGATCGGTCCCAACAGGGGAACGTGATCAAATCGCTCAACCGTTTCGGCTCCCGGTGTATGTCGGAAGAGCTGACCGGGACGAGTGCGCCAGGCGGCAGTCCAATGCTGATCGGGTGAGAAGGCATAGCCGGGCGGGTTGTCGCCCTCAATGCCCCAGACGCTGCCATCCGCAAGTGCGATAAGCTGCGTGGCAGCGTGGCCGATGGGCCAATGCCGATTCGTTTCCACATCCGTCACCCACAGCCTTGGCAGCGCTTCGCCGTGGTTGGCGAGCAGATAGCGTCCGTGGCCCGCAAACGCCGCGGGACCGTAATTGCACCGATGGTCGTCCGTCCACACTTTGCCGTGGTCGCGGATCACGCCCGCTTGAAGGTCGCGTGTGAAGGCGTAACCGAGATCATAAGTGTCCGTTCCGAGCTTACGACCTTCCGAGATCGCCAGGCAGCGGCACTCGGCAGGAGTCGGGTTCGTCGCCACTTCCACCAGCCTCCGGCTGGCGAACTCACTCTGCAGCAACCGCCGGGGCGTCGCCAGGTAGAAGCGAGTGTCCTTGGTCAGCAGCAGAAAACCTCCTTCGTTCGGCTCCTTGGCCCACTCCCACAGCACTTCAGCCTTATCAGGATCCACGGTATACACATGCGAGCGACCGGCTTCCTCTTCCCAGGTGGCAACCAGCAGCAGCGGTCGTCCCGCTTCATCCCGCCACCACATCGGTGACCCACTGGCCGTGCCCTTCAATCCGCGGATGTCGACTGGGCGCGGTTCGCGCTCCCCTTGCCTGACAACCCACATAGTCGCGGAAACCTGCTTGCCGGAGAAGCGTGAGTACAAAGCGAACCAACAGTCGTTACTGGGCAGATCGCCGCCGGCCAGGAAGATCGCGTAGGTGGCAGGATCAATGATCGCCATATCCGCGACCAATTCCGTTTCGGACCGGTCGATGTGATAGCGAAAAAGCCACCGGTTCGTGTCTCCCCAGATCGTCCCGTCGGGAGTCTGCACCAGATTGCGCACGATCGGAGCCGACGCATTCGGTCCGGGTGTCGTGTGATCACCCTCAACCAAACCGAGTGACGTGATGGTGTCCTGTGAGGGGTCCAGTCGGAAGAGTCCCACTCCCTTGGCACCGTAGATGTGGCCGTCGCTGGCCAATGAAAGCGCGAAGATCCACGATGTTGAATCGATCGGAGGACTTCCCAACGAAGTAATCTGGCCGCTGGCCGGTTCTAATCGGTAAATCAGTCCTCCATAGGCGGTTCCCACGTAGACGCTGCCGTCTGGTGCTTCCACCATGGAGTCGAGTTGATACTCGCCCGGCGCCCCCAGCGCGAGCAGTTTGCCCGAGCCAGGCTCGTAGCGCCACAGGAGCGCCGGCTGCGGCCCGTAGGTACCGAGAATCACGTCCCCTGAGGAGTGTACGAGTCCTGAGCGGAAGGGCTTCGTGCCCTGCCCCATGCATCCTATGTCGGTTTGCACGATGCCGAGATTGGCCGGAAGTCCGGGAGTTTCGGGACCCGCACTGACAGCCGCCAGCAGGAGGAGAAGTGTATCCATGTTCTTATACCCTCGGCGATTTGTCCACAGTGTGCTGTCGAGCCCAGGCTGCAGCCACGCTGGGGTGCGCGTTCGAGTCACGCGATGACTCGATTATTGGGTTTCCAGCTGCCGAAGCATTTCGGCGGCTTTGGCCTCGTATAGCTGCTGCCATTGGGGAGCCAACAGGCAGTCGCAGTCCTCCTGGGCGGCACCGGTATTGCCAAGTTGTTGGGCCGTGGGGCAATAGAAGATGTAGCCGTTGGTGTACCCCGCGACAAACGTCAGTTCGTGCGGCGATCGCTCCTTGATGCCCAGCCCGATCTCGACGGTCAGTTCGCCTGGGAAGGTGAGCAGGACGAAGTCGCCGATTCTCATGCCATGCAGTTCAACATCCAAAGTGGGCTGGCCTGCGTCCGCGTTGTCAGCCTGGTGTGTACGGAGCAAGGCCAGATTCGTTTGGACTCGCGTCAACTCCTCCATGATGTGAATGTTGCGGATGTACTGCTCCATGTTCCGCCGGTTCTCGCCGTCGAGGTGACTCAGATCATTGCGTCCGAGCGATTGCTCGTGCAGGTAGCCGTGACTGTAGTAGGACGGGAAGTCATCGGACAACTTGTACTTGACGACCAGCGGCAGGAACGTTTTCAGGTTCAGGCTGGTTCCCTGCAGACTCTCGACGAGTTGCTTCTGTCGCGCTTCGAGAACTGCGATGCGCTGCGCGAAATCAGCCCTTGGCAGCGCCATGACTTCGTGCAGCAGCGTGAGCCGAGCGTCTTCCTTCGTTTGAAGTTCTCTGGCAGCGCGCAACGTGCTCAGGCCGAGTCGGTTGCCCAGCGACTCGGCGTCGCGCGGATGATCAACGTCTTTGTAGTAGACCGGGTTGATGTCGCCGGCGCATCCCTGCAGGAACAAAGCGACCACACCAGGGCCGAGGTTCTCCTCGATCACGTTCGAGGCGAAGCCCGTCATGTCCGACGTGTTGGCGCCGCTGGGTACTCCCTGGATCGGATGGCAAGCGAAGTTGTAGAGGATCGCCAGCGGCTGACCGTCAATTCGGTCCAGTCGCAGGACGCCGATTTCCGGATCCACTGGACCGATCGCGGCGACTGCTTCGTCGGGCGGAAGCGAGTAAGCATGGCGGACGTCCGCCTCGCTCCCATCGTGGAGCTTGAGTCGGCGATTCTCCATGATGCGATCTTCGCGTCCCGCGCCGGCCGCCATCTTCACCGGCACCGTGTTCGCAGCTGCTAACTTGACCGCCTGGACAGTACGCTCGGCGACATCGGGACAGACGCGGCCATGACAATGGCTGGCGTTGACGATGACGCTCTGCGGATCGATACCCAGCTCGTCCTGGATCCGCCCTCGTACGGTACCGAGATAATCATTGCCAATCGGGCCGATCTCGCCAATCGCGACCACGTCGACCGTGATGATGGCGATGGTCGCGGCGTCGCTCTTGACGACCAGTGCCCGGACAAAGAGAGGTCCGTCGGCCGGGCCGGCCGACGGGTCGCCGACGTCCACTTTCGCGACCCCCGCACGAAGCGAAGCCGCCTGCACGCCACCGTTC
>JBGSHS010000378.1:0-17293 GCA_041752115.1 Pirellulaceae bacterium
CGTCAGGCGGGCAGATCTGGCCGTGCGTTGCGGACCGAGCACCTCGTCCGCCTCTACTCGCACCAGGACGGGAACGCCCGTGCCTGCCAGAGCTCCCAGTGTCGCGTGAGCATCGTGGGCCAGTCGCGAGACACAAACCGCATCGAAGTCGGGCAGGTTGCGTCGCAACCAGCGTGAGAGGGCGATCATATAGCGCATCGTTCCACCCAGACGCTGAGAACATGGCAGCCGATGCACCGGCAGCTCGCGGAATACCACGTCCGACGGCCAACGCGAATCCACGCGCGCCGTGACGATCGAAGGCAGCACTCCCTGCTGCAGCAGCTCCCGCGCAAGATTACCGACCACCTGCACCGAAGCCCCCGAGAGCGGCCAGAAGCGGTGCGTCACGATCGCCAGACGGATGCCATTCATGCACCGGCACCGGACAGATCTCCCGGCTCCAAAGCAGCGACGAACGATAAGTTCCGGTACGCGTCCTGATAATCCAATCCGTAGCCGACAACAAACTCGTCAGGAATCTCGAAACAGACGAAGTCCGGCTCCAATGCCACTTCCTGACGCCCGGTCTTGCGCAACAACACGGCACTGCGCACCGTACGTGGCTTGAGGTGCCACGTCAGCTCGATCACTTTCTGCAGCGTATGGCCTGAGTCCAGAATATCGTCGACCAGCAGCACGTCACGTCCCTCGATGTCCGGCATCAGATCGGCATTGATCGTCAGTGCACCCCGTTGCATGTCCTGGTAACTGCTCGCCTGAACCACACCCACGCGCAGGGGCATCTCCAGCAGTCGGATCAAATCCGCCACCAGCACAATGCTCCCCGTCAGCACACCCACAATGGTCAGCGGCTGCTGACCGTAGCACTCGTTCACCTGCCGTGCCAATCGCTCAACCCCGTCCCGCAACTGCTGTTTGTTCAGAAGCTCTTTCAACGATTAGTCGCCTTCCTGGTTGGATCCTCGCCTGGCCGCCGACAACCGGCAGTGAACGGGCAGGCGGCAGCGACGGGCGTGATCATCGCAAGTTGTCGGGCCGACGGCAAGGCCGCGCGCTGTCCGCACAGTATTATCCGTCTGAGATCTGACCTCCGATCCGATTGGTCGCGGCCGCCGCTCACGTTAAGATGCCATTCTAGGGAGCGAAACGAGTCGAGTGCAACCGGCAGGCTCAGCTGAAGCAGCCACCACGGTGAAGATATGGCGCGAGGTACGGGAAGCTGGACCGAGGGGATGGTCGCGGGGCATCGTTGTGAGCTGTTCGAACCGCCACGCAGACATCCCCTGGGCCTGGTACTGATTTATCTGCATGGCGTGCATCTGGGCAGCCTGCGCGATCAGCCCCCCTTTGTCGAGCAGCTCGTACGCTTCGGCTTGCGTCTGATCGCCCCCGTGGCCGGACCCACCTGGTGGACCGATCGGATCTGCCGCGAGTTCGACTTGCAGTGGACCGCCGAACACTTCGTGCGCGAGCAGCTCCTGGAGTTCCTTGCGCGTCAGTGGGATGCCGCGCCGCCGCGCATCGGTTTGTTTGGAACGAGCATGGGCGGGCAAGGCGCTTTGCGCATCGCCTACAAACACCCGCGGCGATTTCCGGTCGTCGCCGCCATTGCCCCGGCCATCGATTTCCAGATCCGATACCACGAAGGCGATCCGATTATCCAGGCCATGTATCCCGATGCGGAAGCGGTGCGTCAGGACACTGCCACACTCTACGTGCATCCACTCAACTGGCCGCGTTTCCAGTTCTTCTGTTGCGACCCGCAGGATCATCGATGGATCGAGAGTGCCGAACGTCTGCAGATGAAACTGCAGTCACTCGGCATCCCGCACCAATGCGACCTCGAAGCCTCGGCCGGCGGGCACGGCTTCGCCTACTACAATTACATGGCCGAGCGGACGATTTCGTTTCTCGTCGAAAGCTTGACCACGCTCGCCGACGAACCTGGAACGAGCGCGCGGTTCAGCGCAGACGCGCCTTAGGAAAGTCCGGGTTCCCCATCTGGTCATATTGGAACTGATCGAACCCTTCCACGTCATACAGCCCGGTCCCCACACAGTATTTGATCTTGCGGGCCTGGAATTCTGACGGTTTTTCCCCCGCGCGTGCCCGGTAGCTCAGGGAGGCAAGCGCACGCCCCGCTCCTTCCAGGATCAGCGTGTCTTTGCGTTGTGCGTAGGTGATGCGATCGGCTTTGGCGACAAAGGTGCTTCCTTCCACCACCGTGTCGTCCTCGGCCGACAATTCCATCGCGCGCTCGACTCCGTCACCGATTTCCGCCACCAACAGCCGACGGCAGGTCATGACAATCGCCTGCGGGCCCATCGTCGAGGGCCGCTCGGGATCAATCACCTCATCCCATGACGAGACCGGCCCATAGACCGTCCGGACGTAACGGACAAACTCCGCTTCACGCAGATTGAGGTTTCCTTCAATCGCATTTTCGAAATCGATGCGCAGGTAGCTCAGCTTGCCCGTACCACTGGCCGGCCGGGCGGGTCCTGCCGTACCACCTGCCGTCGTCAGACCGAAACGCTGGCTCTCCCCCCCCTTGTCCACGCGCGTACTGACGATCCAACCCCTTCCCAGCGCTGTGAACTTACCGCTGCGTCGATCCAGATTCAGATCGCGCGTCCTCATGTAGTCATGCGACGTGACGACATCCTGCTCGTCAAACGTCTGATTCTCGGTGTACACATCGCCCAGGAATCGCAACTCGCTGACATCCAACCCTTCGGTGTCTTTCGTGCGATCGAAGGCCACGTATCGATTCAGCGTCGCTTCCAACCTGTCCCCTCTTGACTGCAAATGCAGACGTTCGCCGGCCTGGGAGGTGTAGATCCCGCGCACCTCGACGGCGGTGGAGAAGCTGACAACCTGGCCATCGAAGTTCATACCTCCCTGCCAGCTGATCCAGATGGGCGAACTGGAAGCGAGTCGGTGCTGCTGGCCGGCTCCCGCCGGATCCGGGATCGGGGCTCGTGCTGGCAACGTCATCCGCCCCGGCCCGTCCGCCCACATGCGGTTCTCACGCTGCGAGACATGCAGGTCGGCCCCTTCGAGTATCAGCCCCTGGGCCTGAACGCGAGCCGGCTCGCCGTGCACATCCACCGTCGAACGCTCGAAGCCGTCAATGCGCAACTGCAACATGTCACCCAGCACCAGCAGCGGAGTCGACTCGACCGGCATCTGCGACACCTGCTCCAGGCGGACCTGGCCGAGCACCGTTGCCTCACGCACCACCGGTTTCGGCTGCAGCATGAGAATTCTCAGTCGTACATAATTGCCCGACAGCTCCAGACGCTTGGCAGGCCCGGTCAACGGGGAATCGGCGGCCGCATCACCAGCCGCTGGACCGCCCTCCTGGGGCGACTCGCCCGGCACCGCGGGAAGCTGTGCAGCTGGCAGAGCCGCTTCGGTCGGTTGATCGAACCAGATTTCCAGCCGCGGTGTATTGCCGTGAAACTGGGGCGAGTCGGCCAGCACATTGCCCTCGGCCAGCATCTTGACCGGCTGTACGGTCACACGGGGTTTCGCCTGCGTCGATCGCGGTGCCCCCACCTCGCCCGAGCCAGTTAACGCTGCCTCCGCTCCAGCCGGCACCACGGCCATGTCGCGAGACCTGCTGGCAGCGGGTTGCCCAGTCGAGGGCGGAGCGAATCCACCGGCCAACAAGGCCGCCGGCAGTGGCGGAGAGCCGGCGGCAGCAATGCGCGAGACGCGCAGAACGCCGGTCTGCGATGGCTCGACTTCAGCCAGCCAGACATACAGCTTGTCGGCCGAAAAATGCCCCATCTTGTTCCATTGAATCGTCGCTCCCTCGACCGCCGATAAGACGTGCAGATTATCTTGCGGGTAAAGCTCAAGCTGTCCGTTCCAGGTCGCCTCCAAGCGCTGATCCGACTCCTTGCCAAATGCCCCTCGAAAAACACCCGGTCCCGCCGCCGTCAATCGTCCCAGTCGCTGGGAATCGGGGGGCAAAGTGTATTCCAGTCGGAACGCTTCCGTTTCATTCTGACGGTAAACGAACCAGGCCTTATTCTCTGCTCGCAGTGCGATGCGGCGTGTCACGAAGTCGTAGTGGAGACTCTGTCCCCGCGCTGCCGCGGCCACCGACGGAGCCTGCAACGTGACCGGCTCGCCCAACGCCTCGATGCTGCGAATGAGCAGCTTGGGGACCAATGGCTTCGGCTCTGCGTCACCCTGGCTGCCAGCCACTGCGACTGGCGAAGCTGAAACACCCACGGTTGCCGGTCGACTCCCAGCCAACTGCGGCTCGGCGTTCTGAAATGAGATCAGCAACGTGTGGCAGTCGAGTTGATCAGGCGGCCCGAGGGGATTGAGTCGCGTCAGCCGTACTTGATCCTCCAGCTGAGCGACCCCTTTCTGAAAATCGAAATGAAACGGCCCCTGGCAGGTCACATCCACCGCAGTGCTCGTCGGAGCGGACGGTGGAGTCGAAAGCGGAACCACCTGGCCGGAGGCGGCAGGAGACGCCGGTGACAGATCGCCCAGCAGACCACGGCCAGGAATATCCAGCAACAGCTTGTCCACGTGGGCCAATTCGAGCGTTTCAATGCTCTGTACTAGTGCCTGGCGAGCAACGGCAGGATCCTTCTCTCCGTCGGCCGTCAACCGAATCGTCAGATCTCGTCCACTGCCATGACTGCCACCGTATTGAAAAACCACTTCATGTGGAGTCCAAATCTGCTCGGGAAGTATCTGCACGTTCCGTGTGTTGATCATCAGCGCATCGTTCGCGCCGGGACGCGACTCGCCCGACCAGATGCGCACCTCGCCATCCAAGAGCGCGCCTTGAAGCTTCCCAATGCGTCCGCTCAACAGATCAGGAGACTGCGTGAAACTGAGCACCGCCTTACCAGGTGTCTGCAAGATCACAGGGCGCTGCAGCTTCTCGCCGTCCTTCTCGCCGGCCGGTACCAAAAAAACAATGGTACAGGGACGAAGTTCGATACGACCGTCTTCTTCATGACGCTGGAAGTCCTGAAACAACAGCCTTCCCGCTTGAGTCTTCAGCACCATCGGATTAGCACGTTCCCACGCTCCTTCGGGAAACAGCGCGGCCAGCTCAGCGTCCACCGTCTCCATCACCGGTTCGGCGACCATGCTCTGACGGTCGCTCGGCGGAGGGGGCTCGATCCAGGGAACAACCAGCCAGGCATACAGCTGAAACGCGCACGTCAGTACGAAGACGGCCACCACCGTGCGCGCAATCCGCACCCGCCACGTGGGAGGCGTGACAACAATCGCAGCATTCGCACCGGTCAGGTCCGCTAAGGTACGCCACAACGTGGCGGCTCGGTGATGAATGCGATATCGCACGCGACTGCCTACCGTTACTTGACGATCACGAACACTACGTAATCCTGGTCGTACCTATCCATGTCGCTCCCGACTCCCCAATCAGCCACTCCAGCAGGAACGCCTGGTCATGCTGCTCACGCATGCCATCCACGACCGTTCATTCGCTTCACTGCTCCAGGTACCGTCGGATCAGGTCATCCCAGCGGTTCTTGGCCTTGAGCAGCGTTTCAATCAACTCGCGTACCGCCCCCCGGCCACCTCGAGTGTCGGTTACCCAGTGCGCCGCCGAACACACTTCTGTCGCGGCGTCGGCCACCGCCACCCCGAATCCGACACGACGGATCACCGGCAGATCGGTCAGATCGTCGCCGATGTAACAGACCTGGTCCAGCTGCAAACCCTGCTGAGCGATGATCTGCTGAGCAACCGGCAGCTTGTCCTCGAAACCCTGACGCACAATCTCGATTCCCAGCTCGACGGCCCGAAGTCGCACGATGTGCGAGGTGCGGGCCGTGAGAATCCCGAACCGAAACCCCGCGCGCTGCCAGAGCTTGATTCCTAGTCCATCGCGAATGAAAAACTCCTTCGTCTCAATCCCCTGGTTGTCAAATACCAACCCTCCTGTGGTCAACACTCCGTCCACATCCGACAGGATCAGCTCCACTTTCTTGCAGCGATCTTCCAGCTTCATCGAAGTTATATCTCGTTGTCATGAGAAGGTGGGGAATTCGGGATGGGGCGCCACGGGCTCGACCGCCTGCCGCGGCGCACCCCCATCAGGCCAACAGGCCGTCGAACGAGCTTCTCTGCAGAGTGCCAGTATTGCACATCGGTGTTGGAAGATCTCCCTCGATCACGGAGCGGGAAACGGCAGCGTCGTCAACCGCCACGCGTTCGATCCGGATGGTGATGTTCCCGCATCGACTGAATCGCACCGGTCGCCTCTGCCATCCTGCGCTACCACATCCGTGATATCGATCAGACCAATGGGCTTACCGGCCTCATCCACTACCGGCAACTCGCTGAATCGCTTCTCAGCCAACAGCTCGACCGCCCGGGACAACAAGGTGCCCGACACCACGGTCAGCGGCTGCCTCGTCATCACTCGGTCAATGCCCGCGTCCAATGCCGATTCCTGACTATGTTCCAACATCCGCGCCAAGTCACTGTCGGTGAACAAGCCGGCCAGACGCCCGCCTTCATCAACCAGCATGATGGCCCCGGTCCGCCGCCCAGGACGACTCACCTGAACCAGAACCTGCCGAACCGTTTGTGCCTGCCCCGCGACCCGACACTCGGCCAGCGGTCGCATCACCTCTTCGACTTTGGCCAGCTTGCGTCCCAAACTCCCGCCGGGGTGAAAGCGTGCGAAATCGTGACGGCCGAATCCCCGCATTCGACTCAGCACCAATGCCAGAGCATCGCCTAACGCCAACATCGCCGTCGTACTTGTGCTCGGAGCCAATCCCAGCGAACACGCCTCACGCATCGGCCCCAGCTCAAGCGTCACGTGCGCAGCTCGCCCCAACGGACTCGTCGCGTCACCGGTCACCGCAATAAGCGGAATCGCCGAGGACGACAAGGACGGAAGCAAACGCGTCAACTCCTCAGTCCTGCCGCTGAAGGAGAGTGCTAGCACGACATCCAGTCGGTGAATGCGACCCAGGTCCCCATGCACCGCCTCCGCCGGGTGTACAAAATGGCTGCTGGTGCCGGTCGAAGCGAACGTGGCTGCGATCTTCTGGCCGACCAATCCCGCCTTGCCCATCCCCGTGACGATCACATTTCCCTGACACTCGTGCAGCAAGTGCAGCGCATCGCAGAACTCATCGTGCAGTCGGTCTGCCAACACCAACAGTGCTTCGCCCTCCTGGCGAATGACCTGTCGAGCAAACCGGAGTTGCTCAAACGGCGAAAGCGAGTATGCCACCGCGCTGGGAGCTTCCATGCTCATCGTCACGTTATCCTTGACGCTGTTTTCCACGGAGAGGTCACGGACCGTGCGGGATTGTAGTCACCTGAATCATTTCGAGCAATGTGAACCGCCCCCCCTTCTCAGCGGGGCGACCCGCGAGGCTTGAGACGCGAGAGCCCGTGCGGCCGGCAGATGTTATCGACGCGTTTCGCCGCTGCGGACAAGGACACACCGCCGCGAAGTGGTGCGGAAATCGGGAATGCGACAATGCCACAATGCCACAGCGGGCTACGGCTGGGCGACGAGGCTCCCGCTGCAGGGTATCCGGTGCTGGCACCGCTTGCTTCTTCCCCTGGTGATTGGACATTCCTTGTTCGAGATTCTGCGGGGTCAGACGGCGCAACGGCGGTGCATGGGGGACACGTCGCGACTGGACGCAACGGCAAAGGCCCGCACGACACGCGTGCGGGCCTTGCGGACATATCGGATCAACGCGGGCGGGGCAGCGTTTACAATCCCGCTGCCTGACGCAGCTTGGCGGCATAACCAGCCTGGCCAAAAGCGACCATTCGAGCGACGCACACCTGCTTCATGGCGGTGCGAGCCGGCTTAAGATAGTCGCGCGGATCGAACTTTTCGGGTGTTTCGAAGAACACCTTGCGGATCGCCCCGGTGATGGCGAGGCGATTGTCGGTGTCGACATTGATCTTCCGCACACCGTGCTTGATTCCTCGCTGAATCTCCTCCACCGGGACTCCATAGGTCTGGTGGATCTTTCCGCCATACTTGTTGATGATATCCTGCAGTTCCTGCGGCACGGACGAGCTGCCGTGCATGACCAGGTGCGTATTGGGAATCCGCTTGTGAATTTCCTCAATACGGCTCATCGCCAGCACTTCGCCCGTGGGTTTCTGCTTGAATTTATAGGCGCCATGGCTGGTGCCGATCGCTACGGCCAGAGCATCCACATGCGTTGCCTCGACGAATTCCGCCGCTTGCTCGGGATTGGTCAGGAGTTGGTCGCGCGAGAGCACTCCCTCCGCTCCGTGGCCGTCTTCCTTCTCTCCCATGCCCGTTTCGAGCGACCCAAGGCAGCCCAACTCGCCCTCGACCGACACATTCTGCGCATGGGCCAGCGCCACGACAGCCTTGGTCACATCCACGTTGTACTGAAAACTCGCCGGCGTCTTCCCGTCTTCCTTGAGTGATCCGTCCATCATCACCGACGTGAAGCCGTTTTCGATGGCACTCTTGCAGGTCTCGATGCTGTTGCCATGATCCTGGTGCATGGTCACCGGAATATGCGGATACAACTCCACGGCCGCCAGCATCAGGTGACGCAAGTAGGCATCCTGTGAATAGGAACGGGCACCACGCGACGCTTGCACGATGACCGGCGAATCGGTCTCGTCCGCAGCTTCCA
This sequence comes from Pirellulaceae bacterium, assembly GCA_041752115.1. Taxonomy (GTDB): domain Bacteria; phylum Planctomycetota; class Planctomycetia; order Pirellulales; family Pirellulaceae; genus JAJRVM01. Next base: position 8,667 of record JBGSHS010000378.1, read on the forward strand.
TAATCGCCTGTATCTGTTCCATGTTGTTCACGTTGAACGCAGCCACACCGTAATCGTTCTGGGCCGCGTGGTCCAACAGAACGCGAAGCGGAACCAATGCCATAACAAACTCCTTGAATCAACTGAAGGACGGTCGGCCTGTCACGTCGAGAGACACCCCAATATCGGGTCCTCCCACCGCAACGGGATATCGTGCAAGCAGACCTGAGCAACTTGCCAGGCCCTGATTTACGTGATGCTGTCCAGAAGTCGCCGATCAGCCGAGTTTCTGGCGCCACGGCGGCGTCAGCACAACCAGGATCGCGATGAATGGCCGCGTGTGGGCTGGCAACTCAGACCAGAGGCATTGCCCCACTGCAGAGCCAGTGCCAACAGGCCCCATCGCCCAAGCCTGGCCGAACGTCAGACGGAACCAGCTCGACGGCGTAGCGACTCGACGGTGTAGCGACTCGACGGTGTAGCGAAAGGGTCCCCAGACAGCGCGCCGTTACTCGTCTCGGCGTCGTCGATCACCCGTGGCGACGCGACAACGGACTGCGGACATTATCGGCGCGGGCCCCCAGGGCCGCAATCCCCGGTGGCAGGTCACTACCCTCCGCGTCTCGACGTCATCCATGTAGCTCGACACTGCCGGGATCCAGCCAACCACAAAACAACCGCTACGGGACAAAAATTGTCCCTTACGTCACCTGATCGGCCGCGGAAAAAGAGCCGGCCATTCACTGGCACCGTTCGCCGAGATAGTGCCGCTCCGCCATGTCATCTCGGTCCCGCGGCGCTGACGGTTCATCCCGATAACTCCACCGCCACCTATTGATCAACAACCGTGGCAACTGGATCGGGCAACGTGGGCTGGTCAAAACGGTCATCCAACTGTGTTTGCTGCAGTCGCACCACCAGCAACAAACGCGGCAGCTTCTCGGCTCGATCAGCACCAAAAAACTGGTCACCGAGCCCTCGTTCCGCATCGGTACAGGTGAGCGCCACGGACGAACCGGGTGAAAGCAGAGTCTCCACCTTCAAATCGTCGAATACCTTGGCCTCGCGGCTCGTGTTGTCGATCATCCACATTCCGTTCTCCCCACGGTACCGCGACCGAGGTTGACCGTATTCGATCGTCGGCAGCAACTCCACCTTCACCTGTCCGCCGCCTTGCGGATAGGAAGTGACGGAGAAAAAGAACTGAGCCTGATCCAGGGATTCGCCCGTCACGCGTCCATCGGCGTGATGGGTGAGCGCTGCGACCTTCTCGACCGGATTGGCCCGAACCAGAAGCTTGCCGGGATGCCCCTGCCGGCTGCGCATGCGATGGGTTCGGGCGGCCACTTCCTGGCCCGGATCGGTCGTCTGAATCCCCATGCCGGGTTGTGAAATCGGCTGTTGGTCGAGGATCTCTTGCAGAGGTGCCGGTATCGTCGCTCCGATCAGTCCGCAGCGAAATCCGTTGGAGATCAGACGCCGTCGCAACTCCGGCGGCAAGACCGCTTCGTCCGCTTCAGCCCAAAACCGTTCACAGAAATCAGCCTGCTCCTCCGGGATGCGGACAAACGTCACCTCCAACACCACGCTGTCGGGGGCCAGTTTCGGCAACGGCAAGGCAGCGATCTCCGTCATCGGAGGTGTCGAAGACCACTGGGCACAGCCAGCCACCAGCATCACGAATAGCCCTGCCAGACCTGCTCTGTACGGTTTCATAGCGACATCCATGTCGGCTTTCGAAGCAGCTCACGCCGATCCTCACCCGCCCCGCGGATCTACCGATAGATCGCACGAAACTACCGCGACCAGCCTGCCGCGTCAAGATCGATCGGGAGGGGTGCAGGAACGGCCAGGAACGCATTGGGAGGCCTTGGGAGCAGGGAGGAGCAAGGGACGGGCCGACGGCGGTCGACGACCCGACGGGTCGCTCCTGACAGGGACAAGCCGCCGCGGAGTGGAACGGGAATAGGGAACGCGACAATGCCACAATGCGAGAATGCCACAACGAGCTCCCACGCCGCGATGAGCCTCCTCGCCGCAGGGTTGCCGTGGCTCACACCGCGTGCCTCTTCCCTTGGACCTTGGACATTCCTTGTTCGATATTCTGCGGTTCAAACGCCTCTAGGCGCAGAGTGTCTGCTGTCCTGTCTGCTGTCCTGGAATTCCGCATTGTCGCATTGCTGCATTGTCGCAATCCCTATTCCCGCTCCACGGTCCATCGGCCTGTCATGGCCGGTAGCGCGACGCCGCGTGATGGGAGCGGCAGTCGGGCGCCGGAGAAAAGGTTCTAGACGCAGCGTGTCTGCTGTCCTGGAATTCCGCATTGTCGCACTGTGGCATTGTCGCGTTCCCTATTCCCGCTCAACGGTCCATCGGCCTGTCATGGCCGGTAGCGCGACGCCGCGTGATGGGAGCGGCAGTCGGGCTCCGGAGAAAAGGTCCTAGACGCAGAGTGTCTGCTGTCCTCTGGGGAGTATCCGAGTGAGGATGAATACATGGAGGCCCATTGGGACCAGCGATCGCGCCATGCCTCTGGTACCCGAGCCTCCCGCATAGCCAGAGAGCCTGCGAACACTTGATCACTCAAACCCCAAGGTGCGCTTGGGGAGTTTGGGGGCCACGCCCGCGCAGAGCCGTAGCCACGCTCGCGCAGAGCGTGGGGAATCGCCGAACGTACTCCGCTTCCCCCGCGGTCTACGCGACCGCGGCCACTCGCATCGATCAATCGCTGGAGACCACGAGCACGGGATGAGGAGAATTGCGAATCCGATCGTGAACGTTGCCTTGGGAGCCGCTGCGTCTCTTCGCCTCACCCTATTCCGCCCTCGCCCTATTCCGCCATGGTCGAAGTGCCCGCCTCCTCCTGATCCTGGCGGTCTTCCGCCGGCCCGCCGCTGGCCGTCAGGTTGCGCGCTGTGTTGATCAACCCCAGATGCGAAAAGGCCTGCGGGAAGTTGCCAATCAGCCGCCTGTTGGATCGATCGTACTCCTCCGACAGCAGCCCCACGTCATTGCGCAGCGCCAACAGCCGCTCGAAGATCTCTTCCGCCTCCTCATGACGTCCCTGCAACGTGAGGTTATCGGCCAGCCAGAATGTGCAGAGGAGGAAAGCCCCTTCATTCACTGGCAGGCCGTCCACCTCCGGATGCGTGATATACCGATCAAGGAACCCATCGTGCAGTAACCGTTCCTCAATCAACGTGACGGTACCGACCATGCGCGGATCGGTAGCTGGCAGGAAGCCGACCAGCGGCAACATCAGCAGACTGGCATCGACCTCGTGCGAGCCGTAGTACTGCACGAACGAATTCAACTGCGGGTCATATCCCTCCTGCCACACCTGCTGATAAATCTGGTCGCGTATCCGTCGCCATTTCTCCCGGTCGCCCGGCAGACCGAACTGCTCTACCGCCTTCACACCGCGATCCATGGCCACCCAGGCCATCACCTTGGAATGCGTGAACTGGCGGCGCTCGCCCCGCACCTCCCAGATCCCCTCGTCGGGCAGTCGCCATTCGCTCTCCAGGAACTTCAGCAGCGAGCGCTGAATATGCCAGGCGTCTTCGCTCGGCTCCAAGCCGGCTCGGCGCGCGAAATGCAAGGCATCCATTACTTCGCCGAAAACGTCCAATTGATGCTGATTGGCCGCCGCATTCCCGACCCGGACCGGAGTGGAATGTTCGTAACCGAGCAGCCAACCCAGCTCGTACTCCGTCAACCGCCGCTCTCCTGCCAGGCCGTACATGATCTGGATCTCAGAGGGAGTCCCGGCAACGGCGTTGATCAGCCAGTCGCGCCAAGCTTTCGCTTCCTCCACATAGCCGCCCGCCATCAGCGCGTAGAGCGCGAACGTGGCATCGCGCAGCCAGCAGTACCGATAGTCCCAATTGCGCACGCCTCCCAGGTGCTCCGGCAGCGACGTGGTCGGAGCGGCGACCAGCCCGCCGGTCGGAGCGTAGGTGAGCGCCTTGAGCGTGATCAGCGATCGCAACACGGCATCGTACCAGCGACCTTGATACTTGCACTGCCCCGACCAGTCCTTCCACCACTGCTCGGTCTCACGCAAGGTCACTTCGGGATCTTGCCGAGTCGGCTTGGCAGCGTGAGTTGGCGTCCAGATCATCTCGAACGGCAACCGCTGGCGAGCCGACACGGTGAACTCGGCCACGGTCCGCATGTCCTCGCCACGCAAGTCGACCGGCGCAAAGCAGTACAGCGTATCGGGGCCGGCCGTGCCGCGAATTCCCTCGTCAATGTGGCGGACCCAGGGTACGATCGAGCCGTAATCGAACCGAATCACCAGCTCCATCCGCATGGGGACTTGCCCCTTTCGCCCCTCGACCATGCGGACCAGGTCCAGCGCGTCCGTGCGCGGCGGCATGCAGTCGATCACTGCGACCGTCCCCGACTCCGTCTCGTACTCCGTCTCCAGCACGAGCGTCCCTTCCCGATACTGGCGGCGGATGGCGCGAATTTCGTTGGCCGGAGCGATCTGCCAGCGGCCGTTATCCGAGGTGCCCAAGAGCGCCGCAAAACAGGCCGGTGAATCGAACCGCGGAAAGCACAGCCAGTCAATCGAACCGTCCCGCGCGACCAGCGCAGCCGTCTGGCAGTCGCCAATCAAGGCGTAATCTTCAATCGGTGCAGTCATCAGGAAATCACCTCGTCAGTCGCCATCCAGTTCCAGCACCGTCTTCACATCGCCGGCGCGTCGTTCCAAGGCGGCCTGGTAATGCTCCAAAGGTTCACGCCGCGTGATCAAACTGCCAAGCCAACTGGGATCGGCCGCGGCCAGCGTCTTGGCGGCTAGCTCATAGTGGCGGCGATTCGCATTGACGCTGCCGAACACCACGTCGTTCTCCAAGACCATCGTGCGATTCAGCGACGTGAGATCGATCGTCAGCTCACGCTGACCAGACGAAATGCCGGTCAGGCAGACAACGCCGTTGGGCGGTGTCACCTGCATGGCAGCCAGTATCAGCTGTCCGACGCCGGTACACTCGATCACGATGTCCGCATCGCGCCCGGCTTGCGCCACATTGCTCGTGTGATAGTGCCCCCCCAGGTCCTCCACCAGTTGAGGCTTGGGACCATCGGTGATCCGGTCCAGCACGTGGACTTCCAAACCACGTTGTTTGCCCAACAAGGCCGCCAGCAACCCCACGGGACCGGCACCGGTCACCAACACGCGTTGGGGTTCCCACCGCGCACGCGATCCAATCCGATCGATTTGCTCCCAAGCCTTGGCCACAATGCTGGCGGGCTCCAACAGCACCCCCACGTGGCGAAGTGTCGGGTGGAGTTTGATCAGCGACATAGGCTCGCAGCTGAACTGATCGCGGCAGAAGCCGTGCAGCCGCTGATGCCGTGCTCGGTGTACAATCCATTGCGGCACATGTCCCATTCCCCCACCGCGCAGTTGAGGCAGGGCACAGGATCGGGACGGCGGACAATCGCCACCACCAGATCTCCAGGCTGAACGCCGCACGTCTCGGGCGAGTGCAGTACACGCCCCAGCGATTCGTGGCCCAGGACCAGGTAGTCTTCGCCTGGCGGGGCCTCGCCATAGAGTCCCTGCACAATCTCGCGATCGGTGCCGCAAATGCCGATCGCCAGCGTCTTTACCAGCACTTCACCTCGCACCGGCTCGATGTCCGCCAACTGCTGCAAGCGGGCTGAGCCAGCTATGCGCGGCTGCACCACAAGCGCCCGCATGAGCCTAACCTCCTCTCGATCCTTGCACACCTCTCAACACTCAAAGTGCAGGGATTGGCTTAAGCAAATACGATGCCAGCGCAATCCGCCCCGATCCCCCCGCGCCCACCCCATCTTTCTGTCCGCCATCTTTTTGTCCCCTTGCCTTCTTCCCCCAAGACCGCACAGCTCTTCACGCTCCTCCTGCGGCTGGCCGCAAAAAAAGTCGTGGCCAATAGATCCGCGAAGAACTATAGAGCTTCAGGACCTGGACAAGACGGCTGTCCCACGACGATCGCAGTGATTCTGCGGCGAGGTTGTGACACGCTCTCGTGTCGACTCCACTGAGAGGCGCCATTGGCCATGTCAGACGTCACGCGCATTCTGTCCGAGTCAGATGCCCAAGATCCGGCGGCGGCCGAGCAACTGCTGCCGCTGGTGTATGACGAGCTGCGACGATTGGCGGCGACGCGATTAGCTCAGGAACGTGCCGGACACACGATGCAAGCCACAGCACTGGTCCATGAAGCCTATCTGCGGCTGGTCGGCGGCGACAATCCGCCCCGAGATTGGGACCATCGTGGACACTTCTTTGCCGCGGCCGCCGAAGCGATGCGGCGGATCCTGGTGGAACAGGCACGTCGCAGAAAATCGCTCAAGGGGGGCGGCGGGCGACGACGAGTGCCACTGGCCGTGGCCGAAATCGCCGTGTCGGCGCGGAAGCCAGATGTGCTGGCCTTGAACGAGGTGCTCGATCGGCTCGAGGCTCAGGACTCGCGAGCAGCCCAACTGGTCAAGCTCCGGTTCTTTGTCGGGATGACGTTGTCAGAGGCGTCTCAGGCGCTGGGCATCTCGCTGGCCACCGCCAAAACCGACTGGTCCTATGCCAAAGCCTGGCTGCAGGCAGCGCTGCTGGAGCAGACGAATACGCTTTCCGATGCCTCCTGACGCTGAGCATCCGACAGAGAACCGCAGATATCGAACAAGCAGCCGCAGAATGAAGACGGAAGCGACAGCAGACCTCAAGCGTCGGTCGCGCCATCACAGGAGATGGCAGTTCGTACCTCCTGCACTTGGAAATTGGACATTCCGTGTTCGCTATTCCGCGGTTCAGACCTTTGGGCGTCCCACGCCCCCCGCGATTCACCCCAGGCGAATCGCTGGACGATCGATGGTGTTGGCCTCGTTGTCAGCCTGGAGGGGCGTGCACCGAGCGGTCGTTTTTTTCTGCTAGCCCTTTCGTCGCTCGTTTTCGCATTGTATCGGGCAGGCTCAGCATACCACTGGCTGAGCCGGTCGATCGAGAACGGGCCCTGAAGAGGCACGAGGGCAGTGAGAGCCAGCAGGCAGCGACAGAATGAAATGAAGAGAACGTGAAGAACCTGCGTGAGCGACAGTCGAGCGATCACGGGAGACGGCAGGACGCGCCTCCTCCACTTGGACATGGGACATTCCGTGTTCGAGATTCTGCGGTTCAGACGCCCCGGTGACTGCCGCGCCAACAGTTCCAGCTAGATGATCGGGCTTGCGTGTTTGGTGATTAGCCATCGCAGTGCAGCGCAAGGAGCGACACCATGACCGGCGAGACAGCAAACGAGAAGACGATGGACGAAAAGGCGATCTTTGAGCAGGCACTCCAGCACTCGTCCCTGGACGCGCAGCGAGCCTATGTCGAGCAGGCCTGCCGTGAGCAGCCCGAGTTGGCCCGACGCGTCACTCAGCTGCTGGAACTGCACGCCCGCTCGGCCTCGTTCCTGGAAAATCCTCTGCTCACGCGCTCGGTCGCACCCTGCACATCCGAGTCCAACGTGGTAGAGCGGCCCGGCACCTGGATCGGTCCCTACAAGCTGCTGGAACAGATCGGCGAAGGGGGAATGGGCGTCGTATTTCTGGCCGAGCAGCAGGAGCCGGTCCGCCGCAGCGTGGCCTTAAAGGTGATCAAGCCGGGGCTCGACACGCGGGAGGTGGTAGCTCGCTTCAACGCCGAGCGACAGGCGCTGGCGTTGATGAACCACCCGCACGTGGCCAAGGTGCTCGATGCGGGCACCACCGCCAGCGGGCACCCGTACTTCGTGATGGAGCTGGTCAAAGGTCTGCCGCTGACGGAGTTCTGCGACCAGCATCGGTACGACCCGCGTCAGCGGCTGGAGCTGTTTGTGAGCGTCTGCCACGCCGTGCAGCATGCGCATCAGAAGGGGCTCATCCATCGCGACTTGAAACCCTCCAACGTGCTGGTCGAATGGCACGACGTGCTGGCCGTACCCAAGGTGATCGACTTTGGCGTGGCCAAGGCAGTTGGTCCGCCGTTGACCGACCAGTCGTTTCAGACCGGCTATGCGCAGCTGATCGGCACGCCGCTCTACATGAGTCCCGAGCAGGCGGAGTTCAACGCGCTGGATGTGGACACGCGCAGCGACATTTATTCGCTGGGCGTGATCCTCTACGAACTGCTCACCGGCACCACGCCCTTTGCCAAAGAGACGCTGCGCCAGGTGGGGCTGGACGAACTACGGCGCATGGTCCGGGAAGTGGACGCGCCGCGTCCCAGCGCGCGGATCAGCACGTTGGAAGCGGCCGTGCTGTCGACCGTGGCCCAGGAGCGTCAGGTCGATCCGCGCAAGCTGCGTCATTCCCTGCAGGGTGAGCTGGACTGGATCGTGATGAAGGCCCTGGAAAAGGACCGCAACCGGCGCTACGACACCGCCAACGGCCTGGCCCGCGACATCGAGCGGTACCTCACGGGAGACGCAGTGGAGGCGCGACCGGCCAGCATCTGGTACCGAGGCAAAAAGTTCTTCACGCGTTACAGGGTCCCAGCTTTCGCTGCCGGTCTGTTCATCGTAGCCTTGTTGGTTACCACGCTGCTTACGCTGGCGCTGGCCGCGCGCGAGCGGGAGTTGGCCCAGCGACGGCAAGTCGTGCAGCAGGGGATCAGCAGCGCGCTGGCCGAAGTG
>JBGSHS010000379.1:0-12926 GCA_041752115.1 Pirellulaceae bacterium
GTCTGCGCGACCGCGGCCAGTGGAATGCCGAGACGTAGCCATGCGCGCGCAGAGCATGGGGGCAGCGGGGAACGGTTTTCCGGTTTCCCCGCGGTCTGCGCGACCGCGGCCAGTGGAATGCCGAGACGTAGCCATGCGCGCGCAGAGCATGGGGGCAGCGGGGAACGGTTTTCCGGTTTCCCCGCGGTCTGCGCGACCGCGGCCACTGTCTGCGCGAGCGCGGCCACTGGTGCAGTCATTGCTTTGGCGCGGTATCATAGCCCTTTGGTTCTTCACGACCGATGACTTGGGAGCCTGATCCATGATGCGCACCAGCCGCCGCAGATGCCTGAGCGTGATCGTAGCAGCGATGATCGTGATTGGGGTGAGCGGTGACGCGGTCGCCATGCTCTATCGGCCGTCCGAGGGCCGGTTCAAGGACGGGTTCATCCTTTGGCATGAGGGAAGGTTCTATCTGTTCAGCATGTTCACTCTCGGCGACGAGGCGGGATTTCGGAACGTGTGGCTGGCCACCTCCAGCGACGGAGTGCATTGGGAGCATGTCGGGCCCGTGATCAAAGACGCTCCCTTCAATATCTGGGCGATGTCCGTGCATCGAGTTGGCGATCGCTTCATCATGAACCATGGCAGCTTCACTCGACCGGGAGTGCAGAACGTCATTCGTTTCTGGGAATCGCCCGACTTGGTGCACTGGACCTTCAGAGGCATGGAAGCCGATCTGTCGCCCGACCCTCGCTGGTATCATCCTGACAGTCGACTCGATTGCATGAGTGTGGTGCCTGTGGATGAGGATGGTCAGCGCCGATACTACGGTTACGCCACGGGGCCGGGAGGTTTTCTGGTATCCGAGGATGGCCTGCGGTGGGAGGGACTACCTCAACCGCAAGTCGATTGGGACACTGTGCCGCCACCTCCCACACCGCCCGACGAAGGTGGATTCGAAGTAGGGGGATGCCAGGCCATCGACGGCCGGTATTATCTCGTGGGCGGCTGGTTCAACTACATGGGCGCCACCGGCTACGGTGTATATACGCTGATGGCCGACCATCCGCGTGGTCCCTTTCGCGCCGATGCGGCGGCCTATCGTTTATGTGGCAACTCGCATCGCTGGGTAGCGCTTTGGGCCCGTTTCTGTCCGACCCTCGACGAGACGCTGGTCAACGGCTACATGTACAGCGGTTATACCTACGAAACAGGAGAGACGTGGCTGCCGCCGCTCAAACGAGCGGTTGTCGATGGCGGTGGACATCTGCGATTGGCCTATTGGAATGGCAACGAGGCTCTCAAGGGCGAATCGCTTCCAGTTGATCTGGGAACGTGTCAATGTGTGTATCCACGCGCTGCGGGCAGTAACGATCTGTGCGTCGGTACGGCCGAGCGCGTGCAACTGCAGGCACAACCCGAGCGGAACTCGATTCTCCGCATCGATGTGCCGACGACGATCGCGGTGCTCGACCAGCCACTGGATTTCCAACAGGGAGTGGTTGTGGAAGGAACGTTGCAAGCGACGTGCCGAGACCGACGATTGGTGGCACCCTCCGTCGGGCTCTATTTGGAGGAGAAGTCCGGAGAAGGGACCGCGCTGCTGCTGCACAGCTTCGGCCGTACAGAGATCGGTCGCCTGACTTTGAGTGACCGGCCAGAACTCCAAGTGGAAGATGAGATTGGTCCCCACTGCGCCGCCCCGGCAGGGCTCACGCCACACGTCAATCACGCATTCCGCTTACTGGCCCGCCGAAACATGTTCGAGCTCTATCTGGATGACCAGCTCGTACAGACATTCAATACGACGCACGTGCCAGGAGGCATCGGACTCACGCCCGTACGATTGGGCTTCATCGCCCAGAACGGCGAGGCGATTGTAGAAAGCCTCAAGGTCTGGTCGATGAATCTCCAGTAGCCGATGCACGAGGCCTCCCACGCCCGCGACCCTTTGGCGGGATCGTCATCGCATCACCGAAGCGGACTGAAGCGCTGTGGCACTTTGGCACTGTGGCATTCCCTATTCCCTGCACCACTTCGCGGTGGCGTGTCCTTGTCCGCAGCAGCAAATCGCGTCGATGACACGCACCCGCGTTGGGGCGCTGGCAGGCGTTTCCTGTTCATTGTTCGATCGGTCGATCCGGTCGATATTTCCCCATTTACCCGCTGGCGGAATCGTGCTAATCTCCCGCCGATTCTGTCGCCATGTTATCAGTCATGGGCTGCCACAGGCACCGACGATGCTTGAGTTCATGCGACTTCTTTCGCTCCTGACGATCGCGACTTCGCTGACGCTCACCGGCGGCTGCGCATCGCTGGGGACGCGTTCGCCCTTGCTGCCACTGGAACGGTCGGTCGTCTTTCAGCCCGCACCCTATCCTGCCGGCGACTGGCGCCCTGACGGTCTGAGATGCGAAGATGCCTGGTTTGAAGCGGACGACGGCACTCAGCTGCACGGCTGGTATGTAGATCATCCTCAGCCTCGCGGAGTCGCCCTATTCTGTCACGGAAATGCGGGGAACGTGACGGTCCTGGCAGAAACGCTCCGCATCCTCAATCAGCGTCATCGTCTGGCCGTGATGACATTTGACTACCGAGGTTATGGCCGCAGCGCAGGGAAGCCGAGCGAAGAGGGGATCTTGCAGGACGCGCGCGCCGCACGACGTTGGCTGGCAACTCGGACAGGGACTTCGGAGAGCGGTATTATCCTGATGGGGCAGTCGTTGGGAGGAGCGGTGGCGATTGATCTGGCCAGTCACGATGGAGCTCGTGCGCTCGTAGTGGCCAGTACTTTCACGTCGTTGCCGGACGTTGCCGCCAGTCATTTCCCCTGGCTGCTGCCGCGATGGAACATGGCCATGCGACTGGATTCTCTGAAGAAGATCCCGAACTACTCGGGGCCTCTCTTGATCAGTCATGGTGATGCGGACGAAGTCATTCCGCTGCAACACGGCGAACGGCTGTATCACGCGGCGCCGGGTCCCAAGCGGTTCTATTGCCAGCAGGGTGCCGGGCACAACGATCCTCGCGGCGAGGAATATCGCCAGATGCTGGAAGATTTTCTGACGCAGGTCGATGCGGTATCGCCGTGGAACGACGCGACTGCCTCGACGGACATCATCGGCCGAACACGCGGAGCTCCTTGATCGCACAGGTGCCTGGCGGGCCGAGCAGGCTGAAATCTTCATTCTTGGAACCTGGACTCATCTTGCCGAGTCTCACGGCAACGGGATCGCCGGCGAACTCGTGACGCGGGAACTTGGCCAGCTGCTGCCACCCCTGCCGCTCTTGCGCAGCCTGGACGATCACTTCCTCATCGGTCAGCTGGATGGCCAACTGCGTCCAGGTGTGGGGCAGGTTGACGCCCTCAAGAATCTGTCGCTGCCCGTCGTCGACACCGAATCGTCCTTCAGCACGCAGATTGACGCGCAGCACTTTCCCCTCGGGCCAGACCAGAGTCAGTCCGGGGCCCCAGGATGCACCGCCATCATCGCGCTGGTTGACGCGGCAGGTGATTAATTGCGTTCCCGCCGGCAGTGAGCGTTCGATGAACACGGCGACGTTGGCTGCACCAGCGATCTCCAGCTCGCCCTGATGCGCGCCGACGGTCTTCCCCGGCTGTGTAGATTGATGAACGGTCCAGGCAGTGTCCAGCTGGTCTTGCTCGAACGTCTCCTGCAGGATCACGGGTCGTCCGGCCCCCAGATCGGTGGCAGGAGCTACGGAGCGCGCTTGTTGGTCGAGGATCAACAACCAGCCGCGCCCCGGCGCGATGGGAATCGAGGCGTCGGCAGCAAAGACGACTTCGCCCTGCAGTCCCGCAATCGGTGGAGCATACAAGTGGGTTCGGCCGGGATCGAGCCCGAGTCGAGCGAAGTCGATCACCAGCGGCACCTGCACCGGTGTGTCGGCCCAGCTGGCCAGCGCCACGAGTGTCTGTTCGTCACGTTGGTAGACAGTGGCCAATACGTCGTCACGCGATGTCCTGACGGGACAGTCGCCGTCCCAATAACCGATCATTCGGGCTTGAGCAATGCCGAAGTCATCCCACAGTTTCCAGAGGCCCCGCGGGTCACCGCTCCAGCCGAGCCGATTGGTCATGCCGTAAAGCATGCCACGCCAGGGATTGCCGCCGCCATGGAGCATTTCGCCGAACAGACCATAAGGAATTCCGGCGACTTCGACCATCCAGTAATCGGGTGGCTCGTTGTAATCAAATCCCTCGCCAAACCACAGGCTGTCGATATACGGAAACAACTCAAGATACAGGTTCGCGCAGTTATTGAGTCCATACTGCGGATGAAAGTGATTGCCACTGTGAAAGTCAATCAAGCAGCCGGGGCGAGCACGCTGCAGCACTTTGCGCACGCGCTTCATGATCTCGCGGTCGTAGCCGATACCGTCCAGATACAGTCCGTCGATGCCCACATGCTGGACCAGCCAGTGGAGTCCTTCGAGGTAATAGTTGTGCCACCGCGACAGGCCGGCCGTGGCGATCGCGGCGTCGCAGTGACCGTTACCCAGCGGTTGATGCCAGGCAGGTACATACTCCGTGATCGCGTGTTCGCAGAGCCAGGAGCTGCCGGTCGGACCACGTTGGTCCGCCGGTTTCTCGGCAAATTGATCAGCCAGCCGAAAGCCGGCTCCCTGCGAATACACTTCGCTTCCCAGACTGCGCAGGGCCCAGAATTCGGCCGCGTAGTTGCTCAGCTCGCGAATCGTGTAGTAGATCTTGACCCTCATCTGCCGAGCGTGGGCTTGGGAGGTGTACGTCGTGAGTTGATCGGTGGTGAGAAACGGATAATTGATATAGGGGTTGAGGCTGTCGCCCTGGTGCAGGTTGATGATCGTAGCGCCCGTTTCCGCTGCCTCAGCTACAGGAGCGGCTGAACTGCGATGGAAGTACCGCCACTGCCAGTGCTGTTTGTCCAGCGTTTTGACGGGCGTGACCAGCAGACCGAAGTTGAAGTGCAGAGGCTGATTCGCGGTGATCTCACGCGGACCGGTAAAGGCGCGGATCACCACCTGATCGTCTCCCACCTCCTCCACGACACATCCGCCGAGTCCCTCGTTGCTCCAGTCGCGATACAGGCCGGACTCCTGCAGATTGAACAGGTCCCAGCGGTCTTCCACGTGCTTGAGCTTGCAGCTCAAACCGGCATTGACATCGCCAATCCAGAGTTGATTGTTGCTGCGATCAATATCCCATTTCCATTGCCAGTGGGCGGGACGGTAGCCTCCTTTGCGGCCCATGCCCATCATGTACGTGGCAATGGCGCGTCGCAACGGGATCTCAAGTCGCACGTCACGCAGCGGTCGTGTCTGGGTGGATGTGAGTGTCAGTTGGTAGTTGATATAGCCGTCGCATTCCAGAGTGCCGCGGCACACCAGTTCCAACGATGAGGCGTGACTGATGGCTTCCCACGAAACGGCACCTGGCGTGTGTTGGGTCACCTCCGCTGGTTGGCTGTTCCACAGCAACGACTCGGACGCTTCCGGTTCTACGACCAACCGCATGGGTTCAGCCAGAAGCTGTTGGGCCGGGGCGTCCGCTCGGTCGACGTTGCGCGCAAAGCTGCTGGTGATGCTCGACAACAGGCCGTCATCCGACAGCCTGACGCTGCGTCCCAGCACGGCGAGTTCGCCTGAGCCGACCTCGACGGGCGTGTAGGGGGGAAACGCCTCGTGATCCAAGCCGATGGTTGAGTCGAGCCATTTCAGTCGGGCTTGACGCCATAACTCGCTCACGCCGCCGTCGGTCAGCGTCTCGGGACGGACCGTCAGTTCGAGAGTGACCTCGGTGGCCGGAAGATCCTGTGTCGAAAGGGTGAGCGTTCCCTGGTACGTACCAGGCGCGGTATCGGCTGCGATCTCGGCGCCGAACCAGAGTGGCTGCACCGTGCCCTGCGGCACGTCGACGTTTTTGCGGAGTGGCCGCCCGAGCCAGTCGGTGCCCGTGAGGTTGAAACATCGCAGCGCGGAGGCCGGGATGACGACGTTTCGCGAGCTGCCGCTGCGTTGCAGGTCGTGAAACTCGATCTGGAGGGACGGCAGGGGGTGACGTGCGGCATAGACGCCGATCTGCCATGTGAAGAACTCGCCGCGACAAGCTGTGCCGGAGTACGTGTTTGTCGCACCGCGCTGAGTCCAGCGCAAGGGTAACGCGTCGGTCATGCGGATCGGATAACGTCGATCCTCGGGGAAGAGGAAGTAGGGGCGATCGGGATGAGTTGCCAGCAGTGCCGCGACGTCCTCGTCGGTGGCGACAATTTCCATCGGATCGAATCGATGAAAGTCGTTAATCGCCTGAAATTCCACGACCTGTGCCGCCGGCACATCGGCCGTATCGCCGCGGCGAACGCGCTCGGCGATCGGCTGGCATGCTTCCACCCAAGCTCGATCCGCCGTGTCGGTTGGCGGCAGGTAGGTGGTGGTCGGAAAGTACCAGGGGCCTTCCGATTTGCACGGCAGGTAATAGACGAAGTAGTCGCCAGGCACCGTGGCCGGTTGAAAGAGCAAGTGGCCCTCCGCCGGTTCAATGCTCACACGCAATACGTTCGCCACAGGTTGGTTCGTCGCCGCATCCATCACAATGATCGCGATCTGGTCGGGAGCGGCATCACGACGCCGCCACGGCAGATGAACCCAGACAGCATCGGCCTGCTGTTGCACCCGCACCTGGGCTCGGTGGTTCCCCAGAGCCTCCGGCCAGTCGCCCACGCCGTAAGGAACCTCCGTCAGCGGGATGCCGATGGTGGCGGACAGCAGGAGCAGTGTGGCGGGCAGCGTCATGACACACACCTTTTCGGGTTTCCAGACGTCAGTTCAACCGATATTCGGTCAGGGAAGGTCATCGCCTCAGTATCCCAGGCCTGCGATGCCATTCCAAGCACCTCGTATCGATTCGTTTCCGACAAGCCGCGAGGAGTTGGTCAGCGCAGGATTGAGCCGCCTGCGGTGGACCAGGGGGTAAGGATGGGAGGAGCTTCTGTGCTGACGGCGAACTCACGGTCTCCACATTATGTGGGGGCAGGCTCGGTGACGGAGCGGCCTGGAGTGTACACTTGACCCGATGGACGCTGCGGCGTGGCTCTCTCCGCTCACGTGCTGCCGCGTAGCCCTTCCGCTCTTCTGTGACGGTGCCCTATGGACTTGAAGAAATTCCGCGACGAAATCAATGAGATCGACGATCAGATTCTGGAACGGCTGGCACGGCGTCGAAAGGCGGTGGGCGGTGTGATCGAGTATAAGGACCGCCAGGATCTGCAGTTGCGTGACGTGCACCGTGAGGAGCAGTTGCTGGCTCGGTTGATCGCCAAGGGGCGAGAGCTGGGCCTGGACGCACATGCAGTCACGAAGATTTTTCATGAGATCATTGACGATTCGCTCCGAGCGCAGCAGCTGTATTTGCAGCGGAGCCGGAACCCGGAAGTGGCGGCACAGACGCTGCATGTTGCCTACCAGGGAGTGGAAGGGAATTTCAGCCATCTGGCCGCCCGCAAGTACTTCGCCGATCGAGAGGACGTCAGCACGTTTATCAACTATGCAACGTACGCGGACGTGGTGCGAGCGGTGGAAGACGGGGATGCCGATTATGGTCTGTTGCCGGTCGAGAATACGACAGCGGGCGTGATCAACGAAGTCTATGATCTGCTGTTGCGAACGAAGCTGAGCATTGTGGGGGAAGAAGTCCTTCCTATTCAGCATTGCCTGTTGGCGATCGAGGTTGTGCCGCTGACGAAGATCCGGCGTGTGCTGTCGCAATGGCAGGCGTTGGCGCAGTGCAGTCGATTCCTGGCACAGCTGGAGAACTGCCAGAAAGAGCCGACGGTGGATACGGCGCTGGCGGTGCGCCGGGTGAAGGAGGATCAGGATCTGTCGCAGGCGGCGATCGCCAGTGAAGATGCTGCTCGGCTCTACGACCTGAAGATCCTGGAGCGGAACATCACGGACGAGCCGGACAATCTGACACGCTACATCGTCCTGGCTCCCAAGCCGCTGCGGGTGGATCTGCGCATCCCGGCCAAAACGTCGCTGATCGTGGCCACGGCCCACGAGGCGGGCGCGCTGATGAAGGCGCTGGTGGTCTTGCAGCGTCACGAGATCAACATGACGAAGCTGGAGTCGCGTCCGCGCCGCGGTGCGAAATTCGAGTACGTGTTCTATATCGACTTCGAGGGGAATGTAGCTGAATCACGAGTCGAGGACGCGCTGGTCGAGTTGCGGGGAGCCACCAGCTTCCTGAAAGTACTTGGGAGCTATCCCCGGGAAAGCCGCGAGAAGACTGCCCCCACGATCCAGACTCTCGTGGAAACGCAGCGCGGTGAGATGGACCCTCCGCCGCGGATCGGACAGAGCCGCGTGACGGCTGCTCCCGAGCGTGCTCAGCGCACGTACCGCCTGACGAGTCGCGATACGAAGAGCCTCGATACGATGATCCGTGTGGGAGAAGCTCAGTTTGGCGGACGGGAACTGGTCGTGATGGCCGGCCCCAGTGCGGTAGAATCGGAAGAGCAGATTGTGGCCTGTGCTCGCCAGGTGAAAGAGTCGGGGGGAAAAATACTCTACGGCGGATGCTTCAAACCCCCGTTGACTCCCCACAGTTTTCCAGGACTCGGTTGGGAGGGACTTCGACTGTTGGATGAGGCAGGACGCCAGTATGATCTGCCGATCGCGACCGAAGTGCTGGTTCCCGCCGAAGTGCACCAGGCGGGCGAACTGGCCGACTTGCTCATCATCGGCCATCAGAATATGCAGAACTACCCGCTGTTGAGCGAAGTTGGCGGCTGGCATAAACCGGTGATTCTGCGCCGCGGCATGTCGGCCTCGCTCGAACAGTTGCTGGATGCTGCGGAATTCATCATGGCTCATGGCAACCAGCAGGTCATCCTGTGTGAGCACGGCATCAGCACCTTTGAGACGACGACGCGCAATACGCTCGATCTGGGAGGCATCTCCATTCTCAGAAGCCTGACCCATCTGCCTATCCTGGTGGATCCTTCTCACGCGGCCGGACAACGAGATCTGGTCCGGCCCCTCGCCTTGGCCGCGCGAGCCGTCGGCACGCACGCGCTGATGATCGAAGTTCATCCTGACCCCGATCAGGCACTCTGCGACGGGCCACAGGCACTTCGTTTTGCCGAGTTTCGGGACCTCGTCGCGCAACTGTTCCGCTGACCAGTATCGCAGATGAGATGATTTGCAGAGGGATTCTCATTCGGCTATTCTGGGCACTGCTGGACGGCCTGAAGCCTGCGCTGGAGGTCGCATGAGCAACGGGCGGCAGGGTGGGGGCGAGCCCTGGGGGGAACGATCGATCCGCTGCGAACGCCGACCGCTTCGTTGAACGCAAGACAATGTGCGAGGCCATGATGGCTATTGAATACGAGTTGCGTGTGCAAGGTGATCTGCTGTGGGTGACCGCCCGCGGAAAGGACGACCACGTCGAACAGGTCAAGCAATATGGTATGGCTGTGGCAGCCGCTGCGATAGCAAACGCCTGCCATCGTATCCTCTGCGATGAGCGGCAGCTGACCTACTCGCTGGGGACCTTCGACACGTTCGACGCGGCCCGGCACATCGCCGAAAATGTGTCCCACTTCCTGAAGGTGGCGATCGTGTGTGGTCAGAGTCAGTCTGAGGATGCCGAGTTCTGGGAGACGGTGGCGGTCAATCGTGGGTTGTGCGTCCGGGTGTTTCGGCAGTTGGACCGCGCCCAGGCCTGGCTGTAAGGGCAGAACGATGATCCGCAGCGGTAGGCTGTGGAGTCGACCCGAATCGTGCCTGATAGCACACAACGAATGCACTCCCGGATGAATGGCGATGGCAGAAGCCGGTCGCCCCGCGTGTCCTGGCCACCGGCTGCGTCATTCGTCATTCGTCATTCGTCATTCGTCATTCGTCATTCGTTCTGGGGGCCTCTGCAGGGCGGCGATCGCCGATTCAGACCTGATTTTGGTTCGGGCAGATGAACCCCTCCCGGTATTCGCGTGAAACCATGGCCGTTGCTTCAGCAGAGTCGGGGAAGATCTCCTGCTGCGGATCGAACTTGAGGAACGGGCCGAGTGACAGGGGACAGGTCTCCAGGTCAACCCGGTTATCCATCAAGTGCTGCACGGTTCGCTCGACGGTGGCGACGTTATCATCCAGCGACTTGATGCCAGCCACAGCCTCCTTCAATTCGGCCGGGGAAACGTGTTGGTTCTCACCCAGGTAGTAGGAAATGTTGCCGAGGTGAGCCATAGCCGCCGACAGATGACCTTCCACCACGTCGGCGTGCAGCGACTCCCGCTGCCGGCTGACGCAGGCATCCAGGAAGTTCTGGAAATGCTGCTCGCCGCCGCGAAATTCCTGGATGACGTTCATCTCCTTGTCGTAGGCAATGCAGTATCCGTACTCCTTCTGGACCAGGTACCCGGTGGAACCATAGAAGACCACGCCGACCTTGTTGCCTTCCGTTGATTGAAACAACTTGTTCAGTTCTTCGTCGGCTGAATTGTTGACGGACAGGCCGCGCGTTTCGAACACGATGCACTTGTCCACGTAGTCGAAGATCGTGACTTCCGTGTTGGGAGTGTTGCCGGCATCCACGTACTGAGGATCGTTTCGCTCGACCTGATACCCCAGGCGGCCGCCATAAGTGATCACACTCACCGGATGTGTCGTGATCCCCAATCCCCACCGAGCGATGTCGGTTTGGTGCGGGCCCTGGTTGCCCGAATCACCATTGCCGTAGAGTCGTTGCCAGTGCCAGTCGTAGTGGAACTGGGGACGGGTCAGCTGTGGCTGGGTGATGGGAGCGGGGCCAGACCAGAGATTGAAATCGACTCCGTCCGGAAGTGGATAATCCCCCAAGGGGCCAATCGATCCGCGGCGCTTGTAACAGAGTCCGCGGGCGAAACGGACTTCGCCAATGCCTTTCTCCTCCTGCATGAACTGCACCGCGTCGCGCACCGCCTTGCTCGAGCGACACTGGGTGCCTACCTGGCACAACCGCTGATATTTCTCGGCGGCCGCGATCAGCGCACGCCCCTCGGCAATGTTATGGCAGATGGGCTTCTCAATGTAGACGTCCTTCCCCGCCTGCATGGCCCAGATGCCGCAGAGTGCGTGCCAGTGATTCGGAGTGGCCGTACTGACGATGTCCACGCTCGGATCGGCAAATGCCTCCCGCATGTCCCGCACGAACTTCGGTTTGATTTCCTGCCGCTCCGCCAGCTTCTCACAGCAATTCTGTCCCACCCGCTCGTCAACGTCCACAACGTACAGGATCGTCGTTCGAGGATCCTCGAGCCAGGCGCTCAGATGACTCCCTCCTCGCCCTCGAACTCCCACGACCGCAACCCCTAGCGAGTCGTTGGGATTCTGAGCCCGGGCGAGATAGGGAACTGCGGTGACCGTGGCAGCAGCAGCCAGTGTCTGGCCCAGGAAACGACGGCGCGAGTAACGGGACATCAGATCCTCCTTCATGGTGGGAGCGTCAAGACTCGGGAGATGCGGGGGCGAGCTTTGGCAGGACGACGATGGTCGGCCTGCGAGTCTGATTGTACACCCGACGCGGGGGCGAAGCCACCGACGTCCTGCCTCGAACGCGCCGCGACACCGGAAACGAGCCACGGCAGATGAGCGAGACCCACCCCACCCCCAATGCGCGTCCTCGCCGGTGTGTGCTACAATGACGGCGCCGCGACCGAGTGCGGCTGGCCATTGCGGGTCCGCCAGGTACGACGCCCTTGTTCCTTTGTCGGAGTAGTGAAGGTGAGCGACCCATCGCATCAACCGCAAGGCTTGAATCCGCGGCAGTTCGCTCGACTGGAAGAACATGTGCGCCGCGGCCAACTGATTTCACCCGAGCGGCTGCTGCAGGCTGCCTATGCGCATCTGGAAGATGTGCAGGGTTTCCATGCCCAGGACCCTGAGGTCGATGTCGCGATGGCTGAGGCCATCTGCCGTGTGCTGGATCGTATTGTTTCGGAATGGGAAACCTTCTCGCCTGCAGAACAGTCGTGGCTCCGTGGCGCCATGCAATACTTCACCAAGAGTAACGACGAGACCCCCGATTACTCGCGGCGAGGTTTCCATGATGATGCGGAAGTCCTCAACGCCTGCCTGCGTCTTGTCGGACGAAATGCCTGGGCGCTTTCCGTGACTACATAGCGCATGCTGAGCTCCGTGGACAGGCTTTCTCACGTCACTTGCCTGGGGAAACTTCCCCACTCCGAGCGTGGCTGACTCACTTGGCGGTGTTTGTCTTGGCGTCAGGACGCTGTCGACACCGAGCGGACGTTGGCTCGGCGACCGATCGTATCGATTGATCGGAAAATCACGAACTGCGCGGGGACGTTCTGGTTGACCCAGATCGCTCGGACGACGGAAAAGTACCTCACGTTGCGGAAAGACAACCTATATTACTTTGTTGCCCGATTTCACAAGGTGTGCTTGTGAGGCCCCTACTCGGCATCCGTCGAGGCAACCAGGAGTTTCCATAGGAATGGGGGAAGCAGATTCTGCCGTAGCCACGTTCGCGCAGAGCCTGGGGAACGACCAGTTCGCTCTCGGGCGACGGTGCTACGAACAAGGACATGGTTCTTCCCGCAGCCTATCGAGAGTGGTTTGTGAGAGAATCGGAGTTAGTGAGTCATGAGAAAGCTGTTAACAGTCGTCGTAGTGTGCGGCTGTGTGTGGGCCGCATCGGGTGCCTCTGCCAGTGAACCAGGTTGGGAAGGCCGAGTCGTGAAGTTTGGCGCGGAGCGGGAGAAAGTCCAGCACACCGATATTCTTCAACGCAACTACCGTCCGCTGCACGTCTACGGCAATACGGTTCGCCGATTGCACTACCGCGGCACCGCCGTCCCGTCGCTCCGTGACTTCACGCGGGGTAGCGCGGCATTGGTCGTACGCCGCTGAACCGCGCTGCCAGCCGACCTGCCATGGGATGGTGCCTC
>JBGSHS010000380.1:0-36753 GCA_041752115.1 Pirellulaceae bacterium
GGCCGGCAGTGCTCCTGCTCGACTTCTTATACCACTCCTTCAGAGGAATGGAAGTATCCCGTCCGAATGTGCTCCCGGCGGACCACTCGCGTTCCCGCGAACGGCTCGTGGGAGCTCCCGACCATCAAGGCAGGCCTGAACTCCAAACAGGTCAACGCCAGGTCAAGCAATCCAGCGGCTTTGGATAACTCTCCAAGTGGGTGATTTCTCCACGTCTGGCCCCAGTTCATGGGGGGGTGACTCGGCTGGCGAGGCTGGGGTGCGATCCATGCATGACTGCGGCAAGATCGTTGGGATGGTGCCGTAGTAAGTACACGCTCTTGCCGGAAATCGCGTACATCACGGGCCAATTGCCGTCGATCCGGCCTCCTCCGAGTCTTCGGGAATCACCACACATTGGCGGGGCCAAGTTAAGCCCAAAGGGTCACGGCTTGGTGGAGGGTACACTGCGAAGTTCTTCCAGAATCACCTTCCGCCGTTGGCCAAGTCGCAACCTTTGCGGCGTGTCAGTCGTCCTTGTTGCCTTTCCAAGCGGTGTTAACGCGTTCAAATCTAACTGACCCCGCTGTGACACTTCGTGCCTTGTTTGACCCTGCTTCACACTCAACGTCACCTTCTCACCATCCAAGACGTAGCCCATGCTTGCTGTTGAAGACAGTCGACACGAAATCGGGCCTAAGCCACTCTCATTTCTAACGGGATGGACATGGCGCCGCATTACAGAGGGTTGCAGAACGAACCAAGCGTCGGCACATGGCCTTTGCCTTGCCTTTGCCTTGCCAGGCCTTGCTTCTATGCGGAGTTCCGCCTAAAAGGAAAGCCCGGCGATTTGTTCATCGCACTCAGCCGCAACGCGGCGGACAGATGGAGCCCCTGGTCACGAATGGTACCCCGAGGCTGCTG
This sequence comes from Pirellulaceae bacterium, assembly GCA_041752115.1. Lineage (GTDB taxonomy): Bacteria > Planctomycetota > Planctomycetia > Pirellulales > Pirellulaceae > JAJRVM01. The sequence goes on from JBGSHS010000380.1 coordinate 904, forward strand.
CTCGGCGACCAGCGAAATCCCCCGAAAAGTCGAGCACATGGTTTCCCTTGCGGAACAGGGGCGATATCGTCGGTAGCAACGTGGCAGCAGGTTTTCCCAGTTCCCACTAGAAGAGTCGAACACAGATTAACTACGAAGGACACAAACTATGTCACATTCCACTCGAATACTCTCACTCCTGTTATTGAGCGTCACGCTGATATGTGGCAACTCGGACCGACTTCTGGCAGACCACCAGGAAGAACCCATAATTGAAGTACGTGTTTACAAAGTGGCTGAGGGAAAGATGGATGAATGGGAGCGGTTCTTTCACGACAAACTGGTCGAGCCGCAGGAAAAGGCCGGGATCAAGATCCTCAGTGCCTACCGGACTTTGGAAGGCGAGAACCTGTTTGTATGGAGCCGTCAGTTTTCCAGTAAGGCCAACATGGCGAAGGAACGGGCTGCCTTCTATGAAAGCGACCAATGGACGAAGGTCCTGTACCCGGAACTGAAACAAAAGGGACTTATCGAAAAAGTGGAGATCGTCTACACGGTGAGACCAAGCAAATAACAATCCGATTAACAATCCGATGGACAGCGGACCATGGAAACTGCGCCGCTTTCCTCCGCAGCGCCCGGCCTGTCACCGGTCGCAATGCATTGCCCCGGGCACTCCCATGGCATTCGAGTTGACGGTTGAGATTCGCGGTATGCCGAAACCCCTCATCGATTCCTGGCACCGAACCGAACCTTCGGGGCGCGATCAGGACACGCCCTGGTAGCCTGGCTCGGTGCCGTTTCGACACTTCGGTCGTCTCCAAAGGCACGGGGCGAAACACGAGTGATTCGGTGTGACTGCACGGTCCACGCAGATTTCCTCCGACCTCGTTAGGCAAATCGATGTCGCACGGGTGTGGGCCACCCAGTGCAGTTGTGGCGCGTCACGAACTTCAGACCTGTGCTTCACCGAGTTCGGGCGGAGCCGGAAGTGCCGCAGGCCTGACAGACCCGGGTGGGATAGGCGTAGGCAGAAAACGGCTCGAATTTGCCCCACTTCTACGTGCTGGCACTGTGCCGTTTCCCGCCGAGGTGTGATTCATATCGTGCCGTAGCGCGAGAGCAGGGGAGCACTGGAAGCGATGGCCCGAATAATCGTATTACTATAGTGGGCGAGGAACCACCACCACTATCCGAAAGGAGCCTACCAGGATATCGTGACATCGGTAGTACGGTCTGAGATACAAGACGAGGCGAAGGTCTCCCTCTGGTTCTGGAGATGCATGAACGTCAAGTCTGGCGTCGAGGAGAGGGCGGCGTACACGGTCTTCTGCAGGAACGGATTCTGCGGTCGCATAATCGGCAAGCCAATGATTCAAGGCGCCTTGGAGGTCTGCGGCGCTGTACTGCATAACCCAATACATTTGCTGGGCCATGAGCCGCACGTAGTGGGCGAAACGGCTAATTAGCATCTTGATCCCTAAAGTTGCCTCTAACCTGGCAAGGGCTGTGGCGTCGTTCTCGATGTAGACGTTGGGCCGATGCGCTGTGAAATCTGAAGAAAAGACCGCACAGTTGCTGTGCAGCATGTTAACCAATGGACACAGCCCGAGTTTCTCGAGTTGAAGCAACTGTCCTTCTGAGATGGCATATTCGCCGGGAGAATCTTCGGGCCAACGATCGAGATCGCCGGAGAGTACGCCTTCGACCCTCCCGCCGTTCTCTAGCCCCCTAAGCTGGACGCACATGCCTGTTCTCTCGAAGGCTTGTGTCAGGCACACGGCTAAGGCGTACGCCGAGTTCATCCAACAGCACTGGCGTATAACACCTGTCAGAGGATAATCTCCGCTGATCCCCGTATTGGTCGACATTATTCTTCGTTTCGTTCAGGACGAGAAGGCAAGCCAGTGGACACTCGAAAATGAAATTCGTCTGGACAAGTCGGTCGATCTTATTGTACATGACATCGGGTCTGCCATCGACCTCGCCACGAAAGTCGACCAACAGCGACTGAACGACAATCTTGACTATGATTGGCGGGCATATGCGGCGGTCCGACGTGGCCTGTCGGAGTTGATTCAGAAGGACTTTATCAAGGAAGCCAAGAATCTCGCATTGAGGCTGATAGACAAAGGCAGCTACCAGATGGAATGCAGCGACGAAGGACTGATGCAGGAGGAGATCGAAGATTGTCTGCGGCCTGTCATCGGTGCCGTCGCCAATTTGCCTGGGGGTCAGGGGTGGGCTCTGGAAATGCTCGGGCACGACCGAATGGGGTGTCTCTGCGAGCAAGAGCTCAGGAAAATGGCCGGACTAACACGGTGACGAAACCAAAGTGTGGGACGAACCTCGTAGTGGTGCGGCTGCAGATCATCTCTATTCGAAACGACGATACATCGCGGAAATCGGCACAATCCCCAATCGATATTTGGCTCGTCCCACGACCCCGCCAGTACAAGACAACAAGTTCCCAATCAATCGCAGTATCTTCTCCGTCGGGTATCCATGGTCTTCCTCTCCTACTTCAGTTGTTGAAATGGCCTCGGAGAGTAGTCGCTATTTCAAGCCACCGTGGCCATCAGGGTGAGGAGTGCAAGGCGTCTAGCATCGGGCGGAAATCTGGGCTCAATTCCGTCGTTGCCTCGAACAACCTCTTGAAGGGTAAGTTCGCATAACACTTCAACAGCTGGTCTTCGCCAAGCGATCCGTGTTGCAGAGCGAGACTGGCAACGTCGTCGCTGAACCGATTGCGAAGTACATCGGGCAGCAGGTCACGCAATGTCCCAAACGAGAGATACGGAAAATCGGGATCGTTCTTCTGCACACGTTCGATCAAGTCAGTCCACCAATCGGTGAATTTCCGTTGCGGATTCTTTGAACGCCTCTTATACCACCGCGTTCCTAGACGCGTAATCGGAAGAACATCTCGACCGTCCAATAGAGGTCTAACCGCCACGGCCACCTCCGGCCAATGCAGATGCTCGCCGTAGATGCCAGTCTTGGGACGAGGCCCTGCAAACTAGCTATCAGCAGCGGAGGTCCGTCTGCCAATCTTCTCCGCATGGGGGTGAGGTGTATTCAGCAGAATACGGCTGGTGGCCCACTGCACTACTTCTGACTGGCCGAACGCGCAGTTGACACAGACGCCAAGGCCATGTTATCGACAACAGCCCCTCGCATTGCTTTCTGCTTGGCAACTCCTCGCGCAACGAACTGGTGGACAGTCTCCTGAATCTGATGATTGTGTGCCTCCACTCCCAAGGCGTAAGCGGATGGCTGTGTCACCACAACCGAAATGCCCCATGCGCAAAGTTGCTCAACGCATTCAGCCATTTGCTGCGGGTGATCGGTGTCAGCGAGAATCGTGTCAGTAATCGGCTGCCCTGCCCCGATGCGAATTGCCACGCGCCGCGTCCATTCATTCCAGAAGTCGATACCTGATCGCGCACACTGCTTCTCGTGAAGTGACCAGATCGTGTCGAGCCGTCGCCTCGCTTTAGACGGAGCAGTATCTTGATCAGCCACGCAGAAGCGAGCCTTCCCACCTGACGCGAGCTTGCCGACACGGGGCCGCACGCGGCCTCGCTGATCGGGTTTCGGAAGGCCGTGGTGTTTTGTTTTGGTTGGAGTCATCGCGGGGCAACTTTGCACAACAGAAGTTGCCCCAAGAGGACCTTACGGGTTCAAGCGAAACGCTGCAAACAGCGAAGTTGTTGTGATAGAACAACTTCCACAACTCGGGCGCAAAAAAGAAAGCCGCTGCAAAGCGGCTCGAAGTACCCCCTAGGGGAGTCGAACCCCTGTCTTTGGACTGAGAATCCAATGTCCTGGGCCACTAGACGAAGGGGGCTTCGTCAAACTCAGGATTGTAATCACTCCTCTGCAGGGCAACAAGCGGCCGACAGGCCGGTCGGCGCCGGATTTTGGTTGGTCCCGGCGACGCGACCACCTGCCCCCAGCAGCGGCTCGGCGCACTTACTCTACGCCGCAACTTACCCTCCTGCCAAGCGATTTTCGCATCGACGCCACCGTCGCCCGAGCCGGCAGGCGTGTTTGTACGCACTACCTTCTCGTCGCCCCGGCGGAGCAATTTCCCCGGTCGAGGGCAACCATCGAAGACCAGACTCCACATCGCGTACTCAGCGGGGACCAGTACACTCGGTGCGACAGAATGTGCCATTTTCGTTGACTGTCGCACCCCTCGGAGCGGCTGAATTTTACTGTTCGTCACATTTTTGCAAGCTATGGTATTGGCAAAGCCTGATTAGGCGCTATGAATGTTAATTTGTGTAAGATGAGTTGGAAATTCATGTCGGGATGAATTACCCGATTATGCAAGCTAGTGGGTTGACGGAGGAAATTTAGAGTTATAGGTTAGATAAGCCATGAGTTTTTCCAAGCCATAACGGCTGGAACCGAGGACATAACCTCGATCGGGCGGGTTCGCTGGGGTGGGCTTTTCCAGCAAACAGGGTGTGAGTTGTAGTCACGAGGACCACCGGCATTCGGGCACGAACACGGCCGTCGAGTTTTGAGCTAGATCGCGACTCGAGTTTTCATTCATCGTCAGTTCTTTCTTGCAAACCACGAAAGGAAGGATTCAATGCCTGTTCGCCGCTTCTATTTTTCACTGTTGGCTATTCTGTTGATGGCCACGGCCGCGAAAGCGGGCGATTGCGGTTGCGAAGCCGCTCCGGCTGGCTGTGAGCCGCAGCCGGTGTGCGTGCAGAAGACCGTCTGCGTACCCCAATGGGTCACGGAGACGAAGTTGGTCACCTGCACCGAATACACTCAAGAGCAGCGCACCAAAACGGTAACCTGCTACAAGTACGTTCCCGAGACGAAGGAAGTTACGCGTCAGTGCACGGTGATGGTCCCCGAAACCCGCACCAAGACCTGCACTTACACCGTCTGCAAGCCGGTGTATGAGACGAAGACTTGTGAATACCAGGTCTGTGTTCCCGTTTACAAGGACGTTGAGCAGACCTACACCTGCCGCGTTCCTCAGTACAAGATGGTCGACAAGACCTACACCGTTATGGTGCCCACCGTCGAGACGCGTCAGGGTGTCCGCAAGGTCTGCAAGGTCGTTCAAGAGACCCAGACGAAGACCTGCACCGTCGACGAAGGTCACTGGGACACCCAGATGGTTGAAGTTCCTTGCTCAACGGCTCCGGCTCGCTGCGGTCTGCTGAGTCGCTGCCGTCTCTTCCGTCGTGGCGGCGACTGCTGCAGCTGCGACTGTGGCAGCTGCGGTGGCTGTGAGGCCGACTGCGGTTGTGAGAGCGGCTGCGGTGATTGCGGATGTGCTCCTCAGACCACGACCGTCTGCAAGAAGGTTTGGGTTCCGAACATCGTCACAAAGGAAGTTCCCGTCACGGTCTGCAAGACGGTGGTGGAAGAGGTTCCTTGCGAGTACCAGGTGACCGTGTGCAAGCCCGAGACCCGCACCTGCCAAGTCAAGGTGTGCGAGTATGTCAATGAGACTCGCACGCGCACCGTCCGCGTCTGTGAGTACCAGCGTGAGACCCGCACCAAGACCTATCAGGTCTGCAAAATGGTGCCCGAGCAGATGACCAAGGAAGTGCAGTATACGGTCTGCGTACCTCAGACGGTTACCAAGACTGAGCAAGTCACCGTTTGCAAGTGCGTGCCGTATGAAAAGGAAGTGACTTACACCGTCTGCGTGCCGCACCAGGTCCAGAAAGAAGTGCAAGTCCGCGTCTGCAAGATGGTCCCGACCACGGTGACGGTTCCTGCCTGCAACACCGGATGTGGTCGTGCTTGTGCACGTGGTTGCCGCCTGCATCGTCGCGGCTGCAACGACTGCACCACCAACTGCAGTACTGACTGCGGCTGCAACTGATTCAGCAGTGAATTGACCCAGTAACGTCCATGTGGGGCGAGCTCTTCAGGGAAAGAAGAGTTCGCCCTGCAGCGTTTCTTGCAGGCCAACACAACCTCCACTGGCGACGAGCATAGCTAAGGGAACAGGCCGTGTGGCAACTGCTTGCCGAGCACGTTGGGAGTGTGTCGCGGCAGAGTGACTACGGCTGGTCAGTTCCCGCCGGGTTCCGATCCCGGCTGCCAACCGGGAATCAGCGTATCGAGTTTGTCACGCAAATTCGGATCCAACAACGGCAGAACACGTGGCTCCAGCAGCGACAGCACGCTGGTCTTCTGGGATTGACGCGGCAGCGACTCGATATACCGCAGTGCTTGAGCGACTTTGGCCCCGGCTGCCTCGCGTTGGTTCTGCTGGGCCAGCAGATTCGCCTGACCGATAAACCCGCTGGCGGCGAACTGCGGTTCTTCTTCCCCCCCCTGCTCCACCAACTCGGCGTAGAGGCCCATCGCACGCTCCGGCTGATCATTATCCCGATACAGTTCCGCCAACCGCTGTTTCGCCTGCAATGCGTAGACGCGATTAAAAGGGTCGTCCTGCGGGAAGTACCGTTCAACCGCCAGCCACGCCTCCTCCGTGTTGAGGTCGAGAGCATACCAGTACTGCAGCATGGCCGACTCCTGCCGCTCGACCGCCGGCGCATGCAAGATCAGCAGATACTCCGGCCGCTGCCACCAGGCAGCCATTGAGCCGACCGCGGCGCCGGCAGTGAGCACCAATCCCCAGCGCCACAGTCGCCGTCGTCGCGGAGCGTTCTTCGCCTGCGATTTCATGATGCTGTGCAGCCGCAGTGTGGCCTCCGATCGAGCATCGGATAAGGCGAGCAACTCGGGAGTATCCCATTCTTCAACGCTCCCCGACCAATGCTCTAACCCTTCAACGCGCAGGGTGCGCAGTTCACGCAACAGGTCGGCAGGCGTCGCATACCGATCGGCAGGAGCCTTGGCCAGTAACCGATGTACGATCCGGCACAGCCCCTCAGGCAGGTCAGGTCGCAGCACTTCCAAGCGTTCCGGTTCGGTACGCAGATGCTGGATCGCCACGCTCAACGGCGAATCGCCGGAGAAAGGCGGGCGACCAGCGAGCATCTCGTAACAGGTCACGCCGAACGAGTAAAGATCGCTGCGCGGATCGACTCCTTTGCCTTCGACCTGCTCGGGACTCATATACAGGGGCGTTCCCATCGTAATGCCGACCTGAGTGAGGCCGACCGCGCCACCTTCGGCCGTGACGCGCGCCAAACCAAAATCGGCGACCTTAACTTCCCCCGTTCTGGCCAGCATGATGTTCTCGGGCTTGATATCCCGATGGATGATCCCGTGCTGCGACGCCCGGCTCAGCGCGGCGATCACCTGCCGCATGATCTGAATAGCCGTGCCGGCATCGGCCGTCCCATGGCGAATCAACCACTGTTTGAGATTCTGGCCCGCCACATACTCCTGTGCGATGAAGTGCACTCCTTCGATACACCCCACCTCGTAGATCTGCACAATATTGGCATGCACCAGCGAAGCCGCGGCATGCGCTTCGTTGTAGAGTCGGCGCACGTAGGCCTCGTCCTCGGCCAGACTCCGCTTGAGCACCTTGAAGGCCACTTGCCGTCGCAGCGACAACTGCTCCGCCAAGTAGACATCGGCCATTCCCCCTCGTCCCAGCCGACGCAGCAACTGATAGTTACCCAGCTTCTGACCGGACAGATCAGGCTCCAAACTCGTGGTGTCGTTCGACGCTGGCTGGTCTGGCATGTGGCCATGTTCCACAAGGAGAGTTATCCCGGCGGGGACCGCAACCAAGAGGCCCACGCTGCCCCCCCCGTGCTCGGACCAAAGAACCGTGGGAGGAGCTGCAGTTCATCAATACTTCGCCGCCACTAAGTATGTCTTGGCGGAAGTAGCGTGGCAACCGAGCGTCCTGACGGCCCGCTCCTGCCCTGACTTGCCCCAGGCAGCGCACGCGACCGACAGCGAATGGGCCTCGTCCCCCGCCCGGCGCTGACGACAGCCCCTAAACGACGTGAAGACGCGGGACTCCGCTCGTGCGGCAATCGCTTGGAGCATCAAGCCGTCCCGCGGTTCAACTGATCGACCGGCACCAGAACGTTGAGACTCCCCGAACGAAAGCCAAGCAGATCGAGTGTCACGAATTTGAATCCCAGCTCGCGGAAGTGTTCTACAAGCTGCTCTCGCAAAGGCTCCGCCGCCAGCCGCCCCAATTCCTCCAAAGGGATCTCCACACGCGCCAGATCACCCCGGTGATAACGAACGCGGCAAGTCGCAAAACCGTTGCTGCGCAGAAACTGTTCGGCACGATCGACCATCTGCAGACGCTCCGCAGTGACCTGCTCCCCATACGCGATCCGACTGGAAAGGCAGGGAGTGGCCGGCTTATTCCAAGTCGGTAAGCCCCAGTACCTGGCCAGCTCTCGCACCTGCGTCTTGGACAATCCGCATTCCGCCAGGGGACTCCTCACACGCTGATCCGCAGCGGCCTGCATCCCGGGGCGGTAGTCGGACAGGTCGTCCACATTCGCTCCATTGAGAATCACAGCCACATCCAGTTGGCTCTGGAGCTGCTTCATCTGCGTGTACAACTCGGTCTTGCAGTGGTAGCAGCGATCGGGAGCGTTCTCGTAGTACTGCGGCTGATCGACTTCCTGCGTGTCGATTTCAAGATGTCGAATGCCAATCAGCCGAGCCACCTCGCGCGCTTCCTCGAGCTCCCCCTCAGCCAGACTGGCACTGACCCCGGTGACGGCGACCGCACGGTCGCCCAGAGCTAGGGCAGCGGCCTTGGCCACGACGGCGCTGTCGACACCCGCTGAAAACGCCACGGCACAGCGGTCCCAGGTGCGAATCACATCCACCAACTGGTCCCGCTTCTCTGCCAACTCCGACGATATCGACCCAGCCATGCTCCGCGCGACTCCCCACTTCGAACGACCGGCCGCCACTCGCACTGCGCAGCACGGTCCACAAATAAAAGCAAACTCCTCCACCGCAATGCCGTGGCGATGGGTTTTGTGAGAGCCCGCATTGAATAAGGGGGGGACCTGAGTTTCGGGTTGTGTGATCCTGAAAGCAACGCGAGTAGCAAGACTCGCACGCCCGGCTATACACGCAGCCAAAACTGAATTTGGCCCCCAACGGGCCTCATATCGGCTCCCCAAAAAATCGACATCGTCAGCACGAACATGGCAGAGGACTTTGCCTGCAGCCCACAAGGAAACTGCACTGGCATCCTATCAGTGCAACCGCAGCTGAGCAAGCCAGATACCGGCATTGCGCGAGTGGCGCAGTCCTCCCGCTCCCACGAGGATCGCCCAGAAGAGGCCCTGACCCCAACCCTCCAGGGAACTCTCCGGCGACCCTGTCGCCGGCACCCCAAGTCGAACCAAGACAAGACGCGAGCCGAAGACAAGACGCGTTGGGAACCATCCGCTGCGCGCTACATCCTCCGGCACCAGTGGTTACACGCTGGACTCGCGCGTCATCGGCTCCATGACCTTGGTATTCCGCTCGACAGCCAGCACAATGGTGCGCTGCTCTGTCCCGTCGCGACTGCTGGCCACCACTGGCAGCAGTTGCCGCCGATCGGGCATGCTGAGCCGAACGGTGAAGGTGCCATCCGGCCGCAACTTGACAGGTTCCCCCGAGAGGGTCACGTGCGCACCGGGCTTGGTCGAGCCGTAGATGATCATTTCCGCGTCGACTTCAAACGCGAAATCCTTGTCGCGGCGCAGCGGCGGATCAGCGCCCTCGGCTGAAAGCTGAGAGACCAACGGGTTGCACATCGGGCGTCTCAACTGCTCCTCAAACAGATCCTGCAGATCCCCGCCGGCGGTTGAGGGTTCGTACCCGCCGCTCATCGCGTAGATTTTCTCGTAGTTTTCCGCGATATCTGCCCAGTTCTCATCGATCGCGTCAATGCTCCCCGGACGCGGTGTCGTTACCACGTTGCTGCGCGAGAGAATGAAGAACCTGCCATTGTCACCGCGATAGCCGAGTTCCACACGATAACTGTTGGGAGAATCCTTGATGTCGATATACCAGTTCTTCACTCCGCCATGCACGGAAATCTCCCGCACCACACGCTCGCTGGTGCTCGTGGTGGAACCAGCATCGACCTGAATGAGTCGCAGAATCGGCTGGCACGTGTGCCAATGTTCCGCGAGCGCCGCCTTGGCACGCGCCACGCTCTGGCAGGTGACATCCCAACACGCCTGCAGCCAATACGGGTCACGCACCAGCAGCACAATCCGATCCTTGCCCGGCACCGGCTTGGGCTTGGGCTTGGGAGCGGTCTTCTTTCGTCCGTTCTTGGCCGCCAACACCGAAGCGTGCGACAGATCCCGCTGCGTCTCGCGCTGAGCATGTAACTGGTGAATCTTGCGAATCACCCGCGAACTCGTCGTCTTCGGCGGACTCAACTTGGCCGTGGCCGATCGCCCAGGCCGCTTGGATGACTCTTCCGCCGTACTGACCACGTCCTTCGCCGCGGCTTGCGCAACGACGGAAACTTCCGCCGGCCGCCTCTTGGTGCTGTCGCTGCGACGTGTTCCACCGGAAGTGGCCGTAGGCTTGGCTTTGGCAGCCTTGACCAACGCGCGAACCAACTGGTCCTTACGCATGGTGTGGACACCGGTCAGTCCCATCTTGCGGGCCATCGCGGAGAGATCTTTTACAGTTTGTGTTCGCAAGTCGGCTACGGTGATCAATGGACTCACCCTATTCGTACGGGACCATTGCAGCCACTACGTCGTGTCGGTTACGCCGTGCATCGTCCATGAGCCGGTCAACGGTCACACCCCACCTGCCCTGAACTGTGGGGGGTGCTCGAGGACGATCGAAACAGGGTCAGCAATCCGACGTCCCGTCGCATCCCGGGTCGCTTGCGGCATCAACGCCGGGGTGACAACAATCCGAAACACCCTGCGGGGTGGTGCTCCCCAAATGGCGGGTAACGATAACTCTTACATTTCCGAGTGTAACTCGGATGTACAAAATTGCAACGCACGCCACCCGACAGGGCTATTGGCGAATCCGGTTTGATAGTTATAAACCCTGTCATATCAACGATTTAGAGAGTGCAAGAAAATCATTCGCCAAGCCCTTTCGAGGCGACGAAGGTGGGTTTCTCGGCCCCTTACAAACGTCTTAAGGGCGCCGGATCCTGCACAAACCTGTCTGTCGTACCTCCGCCACTGCCCTTCTTCCCCAATCGCAAGCTACGTTGTTACAGACACTTAGAGCGCGATGAGAGAGGCTTTCGAGGGACCCGACCAAGGGCAGTCCGGCGACTGCCGAGTCGATTGACCGTGGTGGCAACCTGGGATAAATTGGTGCCCCGATGCCCGATGGAAGGGGATGGTTTGCCAGATCCGCTTTCAGCCGGGAACTGCTGGCCGAAGCATCCACCGCAGCGGATAAGTGCTTGGACGCTGGTCAGTCCTACCGCACGGTGCACACATCTCTTCAGAAGGAAGCAGGAGCGATGGCTACGCCTCCAGATGATCGACTGCCACTGGTTCGGGCCTACCAACGGGCGACGCGGGGAGTCACGATCGCGGTGGGCATGGTGGCGCCTGGCCTGCTGGGGTACTGGCTGGACCAAAAGTTAGGAACGAGGGCCTTGTTGACGATCCTGGGATTCGGGATCGGGATGGCATTTGGCGTATGGGAATTGGTGCGTCTGAGCCAGGTACGGCCCCTGCAGGACAAGTCGGAACAAAGCGAGCGTGACCAGGAGGACGAGCGTGTCGAGAAGGGGCCGCGATGAGCTGTTGAATCGGCTGTGGCGGAGTCGGGGCCGCACGCTGTCGGCTTGCCGCAGGTGAATCCGGAGTTGAGGCGGGTGGCGCGAGTAACCGAAACATTGAAGGGACGAACGATTGTTCTCTGGGGCCTGTTGGTGGTGACCGGAGCGGTCGTAATACCGTTGGCATACCTGTGGCGAGGCTGGGAGGGATTGGCTAGCGCATCGGTTGCCTGGCTAGTGAATCTGGCGGGCGGACTGGCTGCGTTATGGTTCTCCCACATGCTCCGAGAACCCGCGCAGGTCGTCGCTCAGGTGCTGGCCGGCATGTTTCTCAGAATGGGAATCCCCTTGGCGGCTTGCATGGTGGTATATCTACGTGGAGGTATGCTGGCCGACGCGGGGTTTGTCTACTACATTATGGCCTTCTACTTCGTCACTTTGGCAGTGGAGACGGTTTTGCTGGCTCGGTGGTCGCCCAACGGGCCAACCAAATCACAGACAGGCTAGATCATGGCCGAACAACATACATCACAGCTCACCGCCGAAGAACCGCACCAGAGCGTTCACCAGCACGCGGGGCTGGCTGATGTGCCGGCTGACGTGGAGAGTTCGGTGACTCATTTGGAGCATGAGGCGGAGGGCCACGGCGCTCACGATCCGTTGTCGGCGGAGCACCTGATGGAGCACGTGAAGGACGCGGAGTCGTTCCATTTTCCGCGGTTTTTCAGTCCCTCAACCAAGGGTGTCGTGGAGTTACCTCAGCTGCGTGAATCGACGACCCCGATTGTGCAAATCCGCACCGGTTTTGGGCCGATCGACGAGTTAATACTGCCGTTGGATGGCCGCTTGACGAAGTTCATGGTGTTGGAGTTCGTCGCGGCGTTGATTATCGTGGCGATCTTTGTCCCGTTGGCTCGTCGTGTCCGGACCGGCGCACCGCCGCGGGGCCGTTTCTGGAATCTGCTCGAGGGAATGGTGATTTTCATTCGCGATCAGGTGGCGCGACCGACGATCGGCTCACACGATGCCGCCCGGTTCACACCGTTTCTGCTCACCATCTTCTTCTTTGTGCTGGGCTGTAACCTGTTGGGTCTGCTCCCATGGGCCGGCTCACCGACCGGGGCGTTGGCGACGACGGGCACGCTGGCATTGATTACTTTTGCGACGGTGATCATCGCCGGGATGGTGAAGATGGGACCGGTTCATTTCTGGATTGGTCAGGTCCCGAAGATGGACGTACCGTTGCCGATCGCGATCGCGTTGTGGCCGATGATTTTTGCCATTGAACTGTTAGGAATGGGCATCAAGCATTTCGTGTTGGCGATGCGTTTGTTGGCCAACATGATGGCAGGGCACGTCGTTTTGGCGGTGCTGATTGCCTTTATCGGCGCTTCGGCAGGTACGCTCGCGTTTTACGGAGTCGTTCCAGCCAGCCTTCTGGGCTCGGTAGCCCTCAACATGCTCGAGCTGTTTGTGGCGTTTTTGCAGGCATACATTTTCGTGTTTCTGGCGGGGCTGTTCATCGGCATGGCCGTTCATCCTCACTGAGATCCAGCACAGGCTATCCGTAATACCAGCCGTTTTTTTCTCGATGGAGACTGATGACATGTACAAATGGGTGAAGATCGTTTCGATGGTGTTTGTGTTGGCCTTGGTCACCTCGCCGGTCATGGCTCAGGAAGCGGGCGCCGGTCAACAGGAACAACGCGCCTTGATTTATCTCGGCGGCGCCTTCGGAGCGGGCCTGGTAATCCTGGGGGCAGCTTACGGCATCGGCAGCATTGGATCCAAGGCGGTCGAGAGCATTGCTCGGCAACCCGAAGTGGCAGGCAACATTCAGACCGCCATGTTGATTTCCGCGGCGTTGATCGAGGGAGCGACGTTCTTCGCCTTGATCATCTGCATGTTGTTCAACAATTAGCCACTGGCCACGAGAGCGCGACCGGGGTCGGTAGTGCTCGTGTTGAGCCGGGGCGACGCGGGGTTGCTGCTGTTATTGACTGAGCAAGCCGCAGGAGTGTGGTTCCATCGCACCGCGAACGCACTTGTTTCGACATCCAGGGGCGCACACAACGCATGGCAAAGAAGATGAAGAGTAGAACGTTCACCATGTTCGTCACGCTTTGCGCGACGTGGCACACGGCGGCGATGTGGGGTCTGGCGGCCGAGGGGGGGAGCACCGACTCCACCGCCCTCAATCCGCTGGTGTTCGACCCCGACCTGGCGATCTTCACGGCAATCGTGTTCCTGTTGCTGCTGGTAGTACTCTCGCTCTTCGCCTGGAAGCCACTGATGGCCGGGTTGGATGCGCGGGAAAAGTCGATTGCCGACATGATTGACCAAGCGAAGCGGCGCAGTGAGGAAGCGGGCCTGAAGCTGCAGCAGTACGAGCAGCGACTGGCGGCGGCGGCGGCCGAAGCGCAGGGGATGGTCGAGAAGGCGCGCCGCGATGCCCAGGCATCGGGCTAGAAGCTGCTGGCCGACGCCCGGGCCGAAGCGGACCGGGAACGGCAGCGAGCCTTGCACGACATCGAAACGGCCAAGGGGGCGGCGTTGCAGGAGATTGCCGGTCAGAGTGCGAACCTGGCCTTTACACTGGCTCGCAAGCTGATCCAGAAGGAGCTCCGCCCCGAAGATCATGCCGCGCTGATTCGCGAGTCTCTGGAGAGTTTCCCCAGCGAGAATTAGGGTCATGAGTGTGTCAACCGACAAACCATCCTTCGACAGTGCGCGGGAGCACCTGGGCAAGATCTATGCCAAGGGGCTGCTCGGCGCCGCCGAGGGACAGCAGGTGACGGAGCGTGTCCTGGCCGAACTCGACTCGCTGGTCGACGATGTCCTGGACAAGCTCAGCGACTTCGAGCAGTTGCTCTCTTCACCGCGGATCAGCGTCGAGGAGAAGCAGCGGGTTCTCGAAGCCGCCTTTGCCACGCGCATGTCGCCGGTGTTGTTGAAGTTCCTGAAGGTGACTGCCCGGCATGGGCGGATGGACTGCCTGCGTCAGGTCCGCTCAGCGGCGCACACCTTGTTCAATGAGATGCGTGGCCGGGTGGAAATCTCGGTCGAGACGGCGGAGGCGATCAACTCGCTGCTGATGAGTCAGATTCAGCAGCGTCTGACCACGGCCCTGGGCCGGCAGGTGGAGCTGCACTGCCGCGTCAATCCGCAGTTGTTAGGGGGACTGGTGATTCGCGTGGGCGATACGGTCTATGACGGCAGTTTGGAGAACCAGCTGGCGCGGATGCGCAGCGAGACGCTCGACCGCGCCGCACAACTTATTCGTGATTCGCTGCAACGCTTCTTGGTAACGCAATAGTAGCGACCCCGGAGAGGGACTCGATGAGATTTAATGCTGACGAAATTGCCTCGGTCATTCAAAAGGAAATCGAGCAGTACGAGAGCCAGCTCGACGTGCGCGAGGTGGGGACGGTGCTGGACGTCGGCGACGGTATTGCTCACGTCTACGGGCTGTCCAATGTGATGTCGGGAGAAATGGTGGCCTTCCCCAACGGTGTCAACGGCCTGGCTTTCAATCTGGAAGAAAGCAGCGTCGGGATCATCATTCTGGGCAACTATCTCGACATCAACGAAGGAGATGAAGTCCGTTCACTCGGACAGCTCCTGTCGGTGCCGGTCGGGGAAGCGGTGATTGGCCGCGTACTCGACCCGCTGGGCAATCCGCTCGACGGCAAAGGCCCGGTGATCACCAACGAGCGACGGCCGGTCGAGTTCCTGGCGCCGGGCGTGGCGGGACGTCAACCCGTTTCCGAACCGCTGCAGACTGGCATCAAGGCGATCGATGCCATGACCCCCATCGGACGCGGTCAGCGCGAGTTGATTATTGGCGACCGCAAGACGGGCAAGACGGCCATTGCCCTCGACGCCATCCTGAATCAGAAGAACTCCGGGGTCAAGTGCTTCTACGTGGCGATCGGTCAGAAGGATTCGTCGGTGGCCGGCGTGATCAAGATACTGGAAGACCATGGCGCTATGGACTACACGACGGTGATCGTGTCGGGCGCCGCGAGCCCCGCCCCGATGCAGTACATCGCGCCGTATGCCGGCACGTCGATGGCCGAGTATTTCATGTTCAACGGCCAGCACGCGCTGATCATCTACGATGACCTGTCGAAGCAGGCGGTGGCCTATCGTCAGCTGTCGCTGCTGATGCGGCGTCCGCCGGGACGCGAAGCGTATCCGGGTGACGTGTTCTACTGCCACAGCCGATTGCTGGAACGGTCCGCCAAGCTGAGCAAGGAACTGGGGGGCGGCTCGCTCACCTCGCTGCCGATCATCGAGACGCTGGAAGGGGAAGTGTCGGCGTACATTCCGACCAACGTGATCTCCATCACCGACGGGCAGATCTACCTGCAGCCCGACCTGTTCTTCGCGGGTATCCGTCCCGCCATGAATCCCGGTATTTCTGTGTCGCGCGTCGGTGGTGCCGCTCAGGTCAAAGCCATGAAGAAGGTGGCGGGTGGCTTGCGGCTGGATCTGGCATCCTTCCGCGAACTGGAAGCCTTCGCCCAGATGGGAACCGAACTCGACCCCGCCACCCAATCGCGACTCGACCGCGGCTACCGCATGGTGGAACTGCTCAAACAACCGCAGTACCAGCCGATGCCCGTGCTGGATCAGGTCTTGAGCATCTATGCCGGCACGCGAGGCTTCCTCGACAGCGTTCCGATCAATCAGGTGGCCGCGTGGGAAAAAGCGTTTCTGGCTTATATGCATGATCGGCGCCAGGACGTGGTGGATGAGTTGGCCCAGGCGAACGATCTGACCGATGGTGTTGTCGCCAAGCTGAACGCGGCCATCAACGACTTCAAAGCTGGATACAAGCCGACCACCGGCGCTACTGCCGCTCGGTAAGTGTGAAACGGGACTCCCATGGCCAAAGCTCGCACTCTCGATAAACGCCGCAGTTCCATCAAGAACATTCGCAAGATCACGCGAACGATGGAGCTGATTGCCAACGCGCGATTCAAGAAAGCGATGGATCGAGCGACCGCGGCAACTGCGTACACCAATCGCATCACACAACTGGTATCGGACCTGTCCCACAGCGGCCTGGAAGTCCAGCATCCGCTGCTGGAGGCCCGCCCCGAACCACAGGCGGGCGTGCTGCTGGTGCTGACCGCCAACCGTGGCATGTGCGGTGGCTACAATTCCGGCGTGTTGCGGGTGGCCATCGAACACTACCGGCAGATCAGCAACTCGATCCCCACCGTCCGGACCGAAGTCTCCGGCAAACGCGGTATCAGCGCCCTGAAGTATCGCAAGATCATGCCCGACACGAGCTTCACGCATTTCGAGGACCGCCCTCAATATGACGACGTGCAGGTCCTGGCCAACCAGTACCTGGACGAATTCATCACGCGCAAAATCGATCGACTGGATGTCGCCTACACCAAGTTCCTCAACAGCAGCAAGCAGGAGCCCGTGGTCGAAACGCTGCTGCCACTGGGAGCTCTGGAAGGAATCGATCGAGGGCACGAAGGGCGCGGCGAGTCCATGTACGAGTTCCTGCCGTCGGCCGAGAGCATTCTGCGGGAAGTGGTGCCGGCCAGCTTTCGAGTCAAGCTGTTCAAGTGCTTCCTCGATGCGGCCGTCAGCGAGCACATCGCTCGCATGGTGGCCATGAAAGCAGCCACCGAGAATGCCGACGAAATGATTCGGCAGTTGTCGATGACGTACAACCGGGCACGACAGACGCAGATCACTGGAGAAATCATGGAGATCATTGGCGGAGTGGAAGCGCTGCAGTCCTGATGGCAGCAGCGAGTTGCGGCCCGCGGGGCCCCACCAGAGTCACCGTTTCCACCACGGTCCCACCAGAAGTCGTCGACTGGCCAGACACGAAGACAAGAATTCACCCGGACCCGGTTCCGGTGTACCAAACCACCCAAGTCCACTTACGGCGAACGAGGATTCACGAGACATGGCAATCGGCTCGCAAAATATCGGCCATATCACGCAGGTAATCGGCTCGACCTTCGACGCACAGTTCGACGAACAGACGATGCCGGCCATCTACAATGCGGTCAAGATCGTCTCGAATTTCAAAGGCGTGAAGATCGACCTGACCGGCGAGGTGCAGCAGCACCTCGGTGGTGGTCGTGTCCGCTGCGTGGCGTTGGGCGGAACCGATGGCTTGATCCGCGGACAGGAGTGCCTTGATACGGGAGCCCCCGTGTCGGTCCCGGTGGGTGAAGCCACGTTGGGTCGCGTGTTCAACCTGCTGGGCGAACCGATCGACGAACGAGGTCCCGTCGCCGCCAAGGAACGCCGGCCCATCCATCGGGAAGCCCCCGCGGTGAAGGATCTGTCGACCAACACCGAACTGTTCGAAACCGGCATCAAAGTGATTGACCTGCTGACCCCGTTCGTGCGCGGCGGCAAAGCCGGCCTGTTCGGTGGTGCCGGTCTGGGAAAGACGGTGATCCTGACCGAACTGATCGCTCGCATTGCCTCGGCCCACGGCGGTTACTCGGTGTTCGCCGGAGTGGGAGAACGTACGCGTGAAGGAACCGACTTGTGGCTGGAAATGCAGGAGGCCCGGATCGGCGATACCGGACGCCATGTGATTGACCAGACGTGCATGGTCTTCGGCCAAATGAACGAACCGCCGGGCGCTCGTCTGCGCGTGGCTCTGTCGGCCCTCACGATCGCTGAGTATTTCCGCGACACCACGGGAAAAGACACGCTGCTCTTTGTGGACAACATCTTCCGCTTTTCCCAGGCAGGAAGCGAAGTGTCCGCTCTGCTGGGACGCATGCCCTCGGCTGTCGGTTACCAACCGACGCTGGCAACAGAAATGGGGGCATTGCAGGAACGCATCGCGTCAACCAGTAAGGGAGCCATTACGTCGGTGCAAGCGGTGTACGTGCCGGCCGACGATCCGACAGACCCTGCCCCTGCCACCGCATTCGGTCAACTCGACGCGTTCGTCTATCTCGCTCGGTCAATCAGCGAAAAGGGTATCTATCCGGCCATCGATCCTTTGGCCTCGTCCAGCCGCATCCTGGACCCACAGTACGTAGGGGAGCGGCATTACGCGATTGCGCGCCGCGTTCAGACCACGCTCCAGCGATACCGTGAACTGCAGGACATCATCGCCATTCTCGGCATCGATGAGCTGAGCGAAGCAGACAAGTTGATCGTGCATCGCGCCCGCCGCATCGAACGATTCCTCTCCCAGCCGTTCCTCGTAGCCGAGGTCTTCACCGGAAAGCCGGGCGAAATCACGCCGCTGGAAGATACCATTCGCAGTTTCGAGGAAATCTGCGATGGAAAATGGGATCATCTGCCGGAACAGGCGTTCATGTACGTCGGCCCCATTGAACAGGCCGAAGCTCAAGCCAAGAAAATGAAAATTTAAAGGACACCTATCGCCCCGGCGGGCGAGACGACCCGTTTCGCCCGCTCGGCTCGGCAGACGCTCACTACGGGCTGCTCCCAGCAACTCCCACCCGTTAGGCGACGAAATTCCATGGCTCAACTCAACTGCATTGTGGTCACGCCCGAAAAGACCGCCCTCGAAACGAAGGCGGATTTCGTCGTCCTGCCTCTCTACGACGGCGAAGTCGGCATCGCCCCCAAACGAGCTCCACTGATCGGCCGACTCGGTTTCGGCGAAATGCGCGTGCGCGTCGGAGACAAGATCAGTCGCTATTATCTGGACGGCGGATTCGTCCAAGTCGACGACAACGTCGTCTCCGTCCTCACCAACCGGGCCATTCCGGCCAACGAGGTCGATGGTCAGGCTGCCCAACAGCAGTTGCAGGAAGCACTGCGGCTCCCCATTTTGACACCGGAACTGGAAGAGATTCGGGATCGCAAGCTCGGCCAGGCGCGCGCTCAACTGCGAATCAGCCGGCGGGCATAGCGGGCGTTCCCGCGGTGTTCGCCCAGCCTCTGGTGTCCATTTCCGATCCACCGCGCCCTGAGACCCTCGGCAACTCGGCCGATGCCATTCGATCAGCTGGAGGTCTCCCTAGCGCATAGTCTCCTTCGTCCAGCACAGACAATTCTGGTTGCCAAACCTCGCTTCGGCCGCCACGGGGTCGGCCGGGAGACTATTGTGCACCAACGGTCGACCGTACGCTCGCTGACACCCACCGACGAACCGGGTGACCTGAATCCCCCTATCTTGTGCAATACGACCTACCGGCTCTGCGGTCGGTCGATCCGTACGCCACCATGCGACTCCTCTGCATTTTTGTCGGAGAGTGTGCCGAACAGATCTGGAGGAATCACCTCCCGACCAAGAGCCCACCCCTTTGCCCGCGGCAACCGCGTTGGCCACGCCCTCCCCACTGGCGTACGGCAGCAGGAACGACGACACATGGCCTCGCAGAACCAACTCGTCGGCATTATCGAAATCGACGCCGATCCGGCCTTGGACGCTCTGTCGGATGGCAGCCTGCACGAAACGTTGCGGGCCTTTCGCTGCCCACGTCCGCAGTGCGATGGCTTTCCCCATTGCTCCCTGGACTCGTACGAATTCTGGGCGGACGCCCAGGATTCACAACTCGAGGGGGGCGTAGTGCTGGCGGCCGATGTGCGCCAGCTGCACCGTGATCTGGAGGAGGAGTTGGCCGTCTTCATCGATCGCCTGTTGACGGCCCAATAGCGTGCCCTCAGGCGACCCTGGCAGGTAGACCGGAGTTCCTCACCCTTCACGGTCTGGTCGGACCTGCTGTCTGCCGATTACAATTCGCGCCGTGGCAGCGCAAATTACTCCCGCAGTTCTTACGATCGGCAACGTTGTTGGCCAGACTGTCACCTGGAGGTGTTCTCGCCTTCGAGCAGGGCCCCGTGAGGGCACGGGAATCCGCGGCGTGTATTGCGTCCCCCGGCGTCCGGGAACATGCCGCCGAGCGGCAGGTCCTGATCTCGATTCCCCAGCGGCACCGCTTGCGATTCCGCACAGCCCCGGTACGACCCATGCATTTGCGATGGCTCAAAGCGGCAGTACTCGTGGCACTCGTGCTGCCGTTCTGCTGGTGCTTCGGAGCAACCCTCACCGGCACGCGCATCTGCGGCTATCGGGACGCTGCCTACTTCTACTATCCGCTCTACCATTGGACCTCGGAAAGCTGGCGGCGGGGTGAAATCCCGCTTTGGAACCCACAAGAGGGCTTGGGAAGCCCCATCGCGGCCGAAGCGACGTCGGCCGTCTTCTATCCGGGCCAGGTGATGTTTGCCCTGCCTGTCCGCTATCCGTGGAAGTTCAGCCTTTACATCGCCCTTCACGTGCTGCTCGCAGCGGGAGGAGCGTACGTGCTGGCCCGCGTTGTCCTTGCTCAGCGCAACTGCGACCGGCTGGCGCGTCACCCATCCGATCGGCGATCCGATCGGCGGCAGCCGGACCGATCCGCAGCGAGCGTCTGGGACATCCAGTCGGCAGGCCTCTGTGCGTTGAGTTACGCGTTTGGCGGTGCCGTGTTGTTTCAGTACTGCAATATCGTCTTCCTGGTTGGAGCGGCCTGGCTTCCCTGGGCCCTCGTGGCCGCTCTGCAGCTGGCCGCTCGGCGGGAACTTCCCTGGGCGCTGGCCCTGGGCGTGTTCCTCGCGCTCATGGTGCTGGGAGGGGATCCGCAATCGGCATACCATGCCGGACTGCTGGGAGCCTGGTGGATGTGGCACCAACGCTCCGACGTTCGCTCCGCCAGCGTCACGGCGGAGCGGCGGTCGCGGTTTCGCACTCGGCTTCGATCACTGTGCCATGCCGTACTGCTGTTGGCAGTAGCGGCCATCAGTGGCGTGTGCCTCTGCGCCGTGCAAGTCATCGCTTCACTCGACTGGGCCAGTCAGAGCAATCGAGCGGCATTCGAGTATCCGCGAAGCGTCTACGAAGTTCCGGCATATCTGCAGCGGTCACCTGAGGGACCGGACGAAATAGTAGTCGGCGATCGGTATGCATCGGATCGAGCGCACGATTGGCGAGGGGTGGCAAAGGGCCTGTTCGGACCTCCTGTGGCTGGTACCCATCATCAGCAGATCTACGCCTTCAGCCTGGTCCCGTGGCGGCTGTGCGAGCTCGTCTGGCCCAATTTCACCGGTGCGATGTTTCCCACGAATCGGCGTTGGCCGGCGGCACTTGGACTCGAGGATCGCGTCTGGACTCCCACCATCTATCTCGGCATCATGCCCCTGTTGATCGCTCTGCTTGCCTGGCGTCAAAGGAAGGACAATGACCACCCGGAAATTGGATGGTGGGGTTGGGTCGCCGGCGTGTCATTGATCGCCAGCTTCGGCGGGTACGGGCTGGGGGGCGTCGCCAAGGGGATCGGCTTTGTGTTTGCCGGAGAATCTTGGGCACGCGCCGTCGGGGACGCGACGGGTGGTCTCTACTGGTTCCTGGTTACCGCGCTGCCGGCCTACAGCTACTTCCGTTATCCCGCGAAGCTGGTGGTGATTGCCGCGTTGGCCATTTCGGTCCTGGCTGCGCTCGGATTTGAGCGGGCGTTAACTGCGGACCGCCTCAGGCTCCGCCGCTCGCTCCTCACGGCCGGCCTGTGTAGCGCGGTGATGCTGTGCCTTGTGACCCTGTGCGGACTGTGGTGGAACAGGTGGATGGCCGGTGCGAGGCCGGACGAGCTGTATGGACCGCTGGATGTTCGCGGAGCGTGGTTGAGCTGCCTGATGGCCTGCCTGCATGCGTGTGTGATATGTTGGGTTGGGATCAAGCTCCTGCGTCATGCAAGCCGTTTCCCGATCCAGGCCGGCGTGCTGGTGTTACTGGTGAGTGCCCTGGAGTTGGGTTGGGCCAATGGCTCGAGCGTTCTGACAGTACCGGCCGACGTGATGGAGGCTCGCTCCGTGGTGGACCCGCGTCCGGAAGACGCGCCTTCTCTCATCCGTGTGTATCGGTCGCCCGAGCGGCAGTGGGTTCCCAGCAGATGGATCGAATCCTCGACAGACAACCGTGCGGCCGAGACGGTTAGGTGGGATCGTGCGACTCTGTTTCCCAAATACCATCTGCTCACCCCGCTGGGTTCGATTGCCCCGCTGCAGACCGTCGCGTCGCATCGATACGCCCTGCTTCTGGAGACACTTGGCCAAGGACATCCCCGGTCGTATCTGCTGCGGGCATTGGCTATTCACTACGTCATCGCTCCCTCCGACGACAACTGGCCTGCCGGTCTCGCTGCGCCAGCCGTCACAGCCAGCGTCGCCGACAACGTACGAGTCTGGCGGGTGACGGCCCCTTTCCCGCGCGCCTGGATCGTGCATCGGGTCCAGTGGCAGCAACCGAATCACTCTCGAGCTCCATCGGAAATCAGACGTCAGATACACAAGGTGATGTTCGCAGACGACGAACTGCGCGACCTGGCGCGAGAAGCGGTCGTCGAGCAACCAAGGTCACGGACGTTGCCGCCGGTCGAGTTGCCACCGAGCCCCTTGGCTGCCGAGTCGTGCGACGTACTCGAGGAGTCGTTGGGGCAGATGGTACTCGAAGTGAAGCTCAGGGCAGCAGGCCTGGTCGTGCTGAGCAACCTCTACGAGGACAACTGGACCGTCTACATCCAGTCGCGACCAGTCGCTGGCGAGGCGACTCGAGCCGACCGCGGGACGATTGTACGCACCAACGGGGTGATGCAGGGAGTGTTCTTGCCGGTGGGCGAGCATCGCCTGACCTTCACCTATCGGCCGCGCCGGGTGTATTGGGCCGCAGCGGTGAGCATCGCTGCGTGGTGCGCCGTCGTTGGAGGCGGTGTCTGGGTTCTCACGCGTCGAAGACAGGCCCTCTCGTCCCGAGTTCACCTCGTCCGCCAGAACCGCAGATGATGCCTCAGATCTGATAATCACTCGAGGATTCAATGCGAGATCCTGAGCGGATTCGCAGCCGCGGCTTCTCCATCGTCACGGTCGCATAAGGCTCCACACTGCTGGTGAGCCAGACGCTCGATCCGATCACCGAATCGTGGCCGATTACGGTCGTTCCACCCAGGATCGTGGCACTGGCATAGATGACGACCCGGTCTTCAATCGTCGGATGGCGTTTGCTACCCCGAATCAGATTGCCATTGGTATCCATCGGAAAGCTCAACGCACCGAGCGTAACGCCTTGATAGATCTTCACGTACTCGCCAATCTCGCACGTCTCGCCAATCACCACCCCGGTTCCGTGGTCGATGAAGAAGTGATGACCGATCCTGGCCCCCGGATGAATATCGATCCCGGTTTCCTTGTGGGCCCATTCGGTCATCATACGAGGAATCAGCGGCACCCCCAGCAGGTGCAGTTCGTGCGCCAGGCGATAGACGGTAACAGCATCCAGACCGGGATAGCAGAAGATCACTTCGTCCGTACTCTGGCAGGCTGGATCACCGTCAAAGGCGGCCTGAACATCCGTTGCCAGCACACGTCGCAGATCGGGGATGCGTTCGAGGAACCGAATGGCAATTGCCTGTCCTTTCGCTTCGAAATCGTCCTGCCCCGGCAGACACTCATCGGACCGCTGCCGCACCCTCGCGTCGTGCTGCAAAGCGCGGCCGATCTGGACCGTCAGCTTGTCATGCAGACCGTCGATCAGGTCGCCTGCGTGATAGGTCACGTTCCCGGTGTGCAATCCCTCGCGACGGCGATACCCCGGATAGATGATCTCTTTCAAATCATCCAGAATCGTGACCACCGCTTCGTATTGGGGCAACGGACAATGACCGAGATGATTGATCTTGCCGACCTCGCTGTAGGTCGCCACGATCCGGTCGGTCAGGTTCGGGAGCTGCTCTTTCAAACGAAAATCAGATGCCATGACAACTTCTCTTTTCTCAGTGCCGAGGAACCGCAGATCTCGCGCACTAGAAACCGCAGGAGGCGGGAGGGCGAGACTAAGGTGAGATAGAAGAGGAATGATGGTCCGGTTAACCCGGACAGACGCAGCAGGCTCGCACCACCACCGACACACAAATTGAATTCATTCGTCGGTACCTTCTGTGTAGCAATTCAGCTCCACGCCAGATCAGATTCCCCATCGGGCAACCAAGTGGCCGCCCCGATCGCCAGCCGCTGAGCTTGAGCAACGGGGTTGGGCTTGTGCCGACTCGCTCGAACCACAAGGTCCGCGCACAACGGCACGGCTTCCCACCGCCGCTCTAGCTCTATTCGGCTCGGCAGGAATGGCAAGTTTAGCACAACTTACCATCCGCCCTGCCCCACCGTCGCCCACTCCACAATGCTCCCACGCGATGCGGTCCCCGCAACTTC
This sequence comes from Pirellulaceae bacterium, assembly GCA_041752115.1. Taxonomy (GTDB): domain Bacteria; phylum Planctomycetota; class Planctomycetia; order Pirellulales; family Pirellulaceae; genus JAJRVM01. The sequence goes on from JBGSHS010000380.1 coordinate 25,760, forward strand.
CCCTGGATGTACCCTCACCCTGCCGTTTCCCCAGGGCAGGTTCGTGCATGGGCACCAGGGCTCCGCTCCCATTTCTCATCACCTAAGATTTATAGCCAGCATCGCCGCAGCGACCACCCGTGTGACCACCCGATCGCGGCGTGAGGCGTGGAAGGCAGTGCGGCCGGCAGCTGCTAACGGCGCGATTCGCCGCCGCGGAGAGGGTCCCGCCACCACGAAGTGCTGCGGAAACCGCAGAATATCCCATGTCCAACCGCAGAATGCCCAAGGGAGACGAGCCGATCGGACGCCTCACGTTCTTCCCTTGGACATTCGACATTCCGTGTTCGATATTCTGCGGTTCGGAGAGCTCAAAACGCAGGAGTCTGGTCTCGGTGTCCGCACGATTCACGGCCTTTGAGGGGTGAGGCCCACGGGTCAAACGCCATCTTCGGTGCGATCCCCGTCACGCCTCAAGCCTCACAACGTCCGCTAGTCCTCTTCTTCTTCCTCCATCTTGGCTTTGGCGATCATTTCCTGCATGACATTGCCTGGCATGGCGTCGTAGTGGCTGAAGTCCATGGAGTAACTCCCCTGGCCACCGGTCATGCTCGAGAGTGTTCGGGCATAGGTCGTCACGCTGCGCAGGGGCACTTCACAATGCACTGTCTGCATGCCGCCGCCGGCGGAATCGCTGCCGAGCACACGGCCGCCACGTCCCGACATATCACTGTACACATCACCGACATTTCCTTCCGGAACAGTGATGTCCAGCTTGACGACTGGTTCGAGCAGAGCGGGTTTGGCTTGCTGAAACACGTTGCGGAAGGCCATGGAGCCAGCCGTTTTGAAAGCCTGTTCCGAACTGTCGACCGGATGATGCTTGCCGAAGAACACCTCCACGCCGATATCCTGCACCTGGTAACCGGCGATGACGCCACGTGTCATACGCTCACGGAACCCCTTTTCGATGGCCGGCAGGAAGTTGCCGGGAATCACGCCTCCGACGATCGAGTCGATCCAAAGGAAGTTGTTCTTCTCGTCGTAATGATACTCCTTGAGCTGCGGGAAATTGGCCTTGGTGGCGAACTCCTCGATCACCGTACCGCGAGCCAAAGGAAACACGCGGATGTGGACTTCGCCGAATTGGCCGCGGCCTCCCGACTGTTTCTTGTGCCGGTAGCTCCCTTCGGCTTTGGCCAGCACGGTCTCACGGAACGGGATCTTCGGTTCCTTGGTTTCCACCTCCAATTTATCGCGTCGCTGCAGACGCTCGCGTATCACCGTCAGATGCAGCTCGCTCATCCCGGTCATGACCAACTCCTTGGTCTGGTTGTCGCGGTCGAGCTTAAAGGTGGGATCTTCTTCCACGACCTTGTGGAGCGAGGCAGACAATTTGGTTTCATCGCCGCGACTCTTGGGCGTCACGGCCAGTCCGACCATGGGAGTGGGGAACTGAATCGGCGGCAAGCGGTAATCCCCCAACGACGCGGCCGTCTGCAGCTCTTCCATCTTGGCAATGGCCACAATCTCACCAGGTCCCGCATCGTCGACCGCGTGCGTCTCAGCTCCCTGCACCTCAAGCATCGGCCCGAGCTTGATCGGCTTACGGGCACTGCTGGCGGACACCACGTCGTCACGCTTGATCTTGCCGGAAAAGACCCGGATGAAACTCAGCTTCTGCACGAACGGGTCGATGCGTGTCTTGAACACCTGGGCGACCAGCGGTCCGGCCGGATCAGCCGTCACTTCCAGCTGATCACTTCCTTTGCTCGCCGTGCGTTGACGAATGTCCGGCGAAAGGCCACACAAGGCGACGGCATCCAGTAGTTCGGTCAATCCGACGCCGGTCTTGCCTGAGCAGCAGACGATGGGGACCAGGCTGCCAGCCGCTACGGCCCGCACGATCAACCGAGACAGCTCTTCGTCGGTCGGAGGCGTCCCTTCGAAATAACGTTCCATCACCCCGTCATCGACTTCGATGATCGACTCGAGCAACGGGTCGTGAATTTCCGCCGGATCGACCAGAGCGCCCGCCGTGTCGGCGGGAACGTGCAACGTACTGACGACACCTTTGAACTCGGAACCGTGCCCGACCGGTACGTTCAGCAGCACGCAGGCATTGCCCCACAGCTCCTGAATGGAATCCACCAACGCCGGGAAAGCGATGTTCTCGGCGTCCATTTTGTTGATGACGATCATGCGCCCCAAACCGGCCTTACCCGCCTCTTCGAACACACGGCGCGTGTTGACTTCGATGCCCGACTGCGCATTGATGACAATGGCCGCCGTGTCGACTCCGTACATGGCACCAATCGTCTGGCCAATGAAGTCGGGGTAACCAGGCGTGTCGATCACGTTGAAGCGTCTGCCTCCATGCTCGAAATGGACCAGCGTCGCTTCGATCGAATACTTGTGGTGCTTCTCTTCCGCATCGAAGTCGCAGATGCTCGTACCATCGTCCACGCTGGGATGCCCATTGACGGCTCCCGTCTTCACCAGAATCTGATCGACCAACGTCGTCTTACCGGCAGAACCGTGACCACACAGAACCAGATTGCGAATGTCTTGGATTTTCGCTTGTGCCATTGCTCGAAATCCCTTAGCTCCCGTTGTCCGAATGTTGACTTGCCGCGGGGAAGCATGGTTGCTTCCGGCACGGCAGGACGATGGCGTCAGGCTTGCACGCCTGCAGACACCAGTCGTCTGGAGTTACCCGTGGGCCAGTTGGTTTCCCAAGCGGCCTGATTCGATCTCTCGTACTCCCCGACAGCCGACGGGCTGGTCGGTTGTCGCCGCGTCCCTTACCGACGTGTCACGTGCCGGCGGCGGCCAGGGCGTCCGCCAATGTCAGACTCCCCTCGTACAAAGCACGACCAATGATACAGCCTGCGACGCCCGTCGACGTCAGCCGTCGGACGTCATCTGCGGTGGTGACACCGCCGGACGCCAGAACCGGCAAGGATACGGCCGAAGCCATTTCTGTCATCGCCGACAAATTGGGCCCCTCCATCATTCCGTCTTTGGCGATGTCAGTGTACACAATTGCCGCGATCGGTTGACTCGACAGACCTTCCGCCAGATGCGTTGCATCCACACCGCTCGTTTCCAACCACCCGTCCGTTGCCACACGCCCACCCCGCGCGTCGATCCCCGCAACCAGTCGGTGCGGATACTTGTGACACATGTCGCGAAACCACTCCGGATGCTTCAAAGCTTGTGTGCCAATCACCAGACGCTGCAAACCGAGATCCAGCAACTGGACAATGGTCTCCTGCGTGCGGATGCCTCCACCGAGCTGACACGGCACCGACACCGCGGCCAGAATGGACGCGATGGCCTCCCGATTGGCGAGCTGCCCATCCCGGGCTCCATCCAGATCGACCAGGTGCAGTTGCTCAGCTCCTTGGTCGATCCAGCGGCGCGCCATGGCGGACGGGTCGTCTCCATACACCGTCTCCTGGCAGTAGTCTCCCTGCCGCAAGCGAACGCACTTGCCGCCTCGCAGGTCAATGGCGGGCCAAATCTGCATCAAAGCAATGCCCTTGTCTTGGCGACACCAGTCTTTGTGATCACTGGGATTGGCGAAAACTGGCAATATGCCACACAAAATAGCCATTGGCAAGGAGGGGCCTAGCGCGATCCAGCTGGCCACCCATCACGTGCCCATGTGACGCTCGGCGCCAGCAGACAACGCCGTCCCCAGATCTCATGCGCTCCACCTCGCGTGCACACCGTCAGCACAGAACCGCCACCCCCACGCCGGATGGTGCACCACTCCCCGAGACCCGACAAACGCTCCCTCGTGTCTACGCCGCCGACAACATAGCCCGGCCGATTCGAGCCTCGACACCTAGGGCCTCCCACTCGCAGCTCCTTCCGTCAGTCGCCTCCCCTGCTTCCTCGACCTGAGCGCGACCGAATGGACGGGTGGTCCGCGCGCCGCAGGGCCTAATGCCGTCCCAGCCGATTCACTCCACACCGCAAGACACCAGCGTAGATATTCCAGTGCTGGACTAGTGGTAAATAACTGGACCTGGCGACATGGGTCATCGGGGGGTGTGAACCACAGAATAGCGAAAAACGGATGTCCAACTACCCAGGAGACGAATCACTTGTGCAGAGCCCCGCGATCGCTCAGCTTCCGCTCACGCTATCTCGTCTCTTCAGGCTTCTTTCGGTGGTACTTGGTGGGATATCGCGCGGTCTACTGTCCGAGGCTAAAGCTTACCAAAGTTCTCCAGTACCTTGACACCGTTGGCCTGGCTTTTCTCCGGGTGAAACTGGGTCGCAAAGAGATTGTCACGCCATACCATGGCACAGAAAGGCCCCCCATAGTCCGCTTCGGCTGCCACCAGCGCCGGGTCATCGGGCACAACATAGTAAGAGTGGACGAAGTAGAAATGCGATCCATCCTCGATCCCCTGCAAAATGGGAGCCGGCTGGCGAACGGAGATTTGATTCCAGCCCATGTGGGGTACTTTGAATTGGGCTGGGAGCTCAAACCGGACAACTTTGCCCGGGAGCACCTTGAGCCCTTCACACGCCTTCCCTTCATAACTGACGTCAAAGAGCAACTGTAATCCCAGACAAATGCCAAGAAACGGCTTGCCTTGCCCCAAGGCCTCGACAAGTGCGTCGATGAGTTCACAGCGCTGCAGTTCCCCCATGGCATCGCGAAACGCACCCACGCCAGGCAAAACAACCTTGTCGGCACGGGCGACCGCTGCCGGATCGCGACTGATCATCGGGGAGTAGCCCACACGTTCGAACCCCTTCTGCACACTCCGTAAATTCCCCATGCCGTAGTCGACAATCACAATCATGGCAGTGCGTGGCTCGTCGTAGGAAGTCGTTGGTGGTCAGGGCCCCCGAAGTTAGAGAGGGCAACGGGGTCCGCGGGTTCACGTGCGCGAGTCACGTACATCCCGTGCGGACCGGCTAGGTGCACGTCGCGTCCTGCGGTGCGCGTGGGGCTGCTCGCCGAGCAGCCTGGAGCGTCAATCCCCAAGACGGTGAGTCTGCAGGTCGCAGCTTGGCTGAGGCACGGCCCGCAGACCCCTGACGGAGGGTTTGCGAATCCTGGATTGTAGAGGACCCGCGTGAGGGCCGTAAGTGTCAGCGAGAGAGCGGTAGCGACCTGTTTGCGCCGTCTACTCCATCGGCTGCGGGTAGATCACCAGTTCGACACGGCGGTTCTTGGCCCGGCCAGCTTCCGTGGCATTGGAGGCTCGCGGGTAATTGGCGCCCATACCAAGCACGAAGAGCTGTCGTGCCGGGAGGCGATTTCGTCGCGTGAGAATGTCGAACACGGCCAACGCCTGCATGGAGGAGAGCTGGTGATTGGTCGTCGGGTTCGCGTCAAAATTGGGCGTGCTGTCGACATGTCCCTCGATCCCGATCCGCTGCTGGGGATAGCTGCGGGAGATCGCGTCGGCGACTTTGTCGAGGTAAGCGTAGGCGGTGGGGGTGAGTTGGACGGTGCCGCGTTGAAACAGCTCGTCAGCCGGCAGCTCGATGCGAATCACGTCCTCCTCCTGGCGGACTTCTACACCGGGGATATCGATCATCGCCAGCGACTGCCGCACGCTGTTATTGGCGGTGATCACGGCCCCTCCCTGCTTGCGCGTGGAAGCTTGCAGCATCTGCACGTTTTTCTCGGCGTCCTGCCGTGCGAGCTGGGTCTCCCGTAACTGATTGGCAGTGTCTCGAAGCTGCTGTCGCAGCAGTTCTGCCTGGTCCACGTAGATTTTCGTCTGCTGTTCGGATTGCGCCAGCTGCTTGTGGAGATCGGCATTGCTCGCGTCAAGTTCGCTGACTCGACGCTGCAATTCCTGCACCTGCGATAGATAGGTGGTCTGCTGCTGCTGAATGGCGGACTGCTGCTGCGGCGTCAGAAAAGCATTCTGGCCGCAGCCCATCACACACAACCCTGCCAGGGCCAGCAACCACGCATATCGCGTTCCGGGCCGCATGGCTGGAAACTCCCTCACACAATCTGGCAAAAGGCCCCTCGTATCCCCGCGGATGTACCGGCAGGTCGGGCGGATGGTAACACCCCCACGAAGCGGCGGCAAGAGCGAAATATGGCCAGCGGAGAGCCTGAGAGCCTGTGCGGACGGCAACTGCTAGCGACGCGGTTCGCCGCCGCTGGGAAGTGGTGAATGAATAGCAGGGAACGCCACATTGCGACAATGCTTCAATGCGACAAGGACCAGACACCCCGCTCCGGGCGTCTCACCGTCTCCCATTGCTGCACTGCGACATTGCTGCAATCCCTATTCCCGTTTCACTTCCCACCGGCCTGTCTTGGCGTCAAGCGGCCTGAGGACGCTGGGTGTCTGGTTTCGGATTCCCTGGTTTCGGATTCGCGACAATGCCTCAATGACTCGACGAGGCGAACGTCCAGACCTCATCGGGCGAGGGATAACTGCCGTAGAAGCGTTTAATGAAATGCCGTTGGCGGCTCTGCGAAAGGTGTGACTCCCACCCCCAGCGTCTGAGCAACCGATCCGAGATCCGCAAGTTGCGTACTTCGCAGACGATGGCATCCGTCTGTTTCAAGCGGGCGATTTCATCCAGGACCATGAGCGACCGTCGAAAGGTTTGAAAAGTGGCCTGATGACTGGAGATGATGTACTTAAGTGCCAGGAAGCTGCGGTGCCGGCGCGGTTGATTGTAGTACAGCCAGCACCGATCTCCGGACAACCGCTCGTGAACGCCTCGCCCCCACCAGGCGATCTCCGCCACCGAGATCAGCTTGGGCCAAGGACGCAGCCGCACTTCCCGCAGGCCTCCGTTTTCCATACAGATCACTCCGTAGGGACGTCGGCGAAGTACGTCGGCATCACGCTGCAGGTTATCTACTGATTCAAAGAGCGGCATGGTGCAATGTGCCTCCTCCATGAAGATCCAGATTGTCAGCGGTATGCGTGAGGTACATCCGGTGCAACGAGCGTCCCAGACGGGATCATGCTGAAGACCAGCGTTCCATCGCACCCACTCCCGGCCCTGTCGTCTCAGAAGAATGCTTCACGAATACTCCGCCAGATCCACAGCAGGAAGCCCATCATCAGCAGCAGGCAGACGAGAACTGCCGGGATCAGCCAGCCGTTGGCAAACATCATCCTGGCCCAATGGTTCCAGATCACGTCCCAGCCTAACAAGACCAGCACGGCAGAGAAACAGAGGTAGGGCCCAAAGGCGATGCGAGGATTGCCGGTGAGAATCCGCTGAACCAGGGCGATGGCAACGGCGGTAAAGGGAGCCAGGAAGAAGACCAGGAACGAGGCCTGCCATCCGAGAAACGCACCAATCATGGCCATCAACGTCACGTCCCCGAATCCCATCGCCTCGACCTGCAGTGCCTCCCCGGCGATGACCCGCACGGCCCAAATCAGCCCGCCGCCAAAACACATTCCCGCCACCGCCGAGACGAGCGATTGCCATCGCTCCGCTCCCGCACCCGCACCTCTGCCTCCCCACCACCACGAGACCAGGACGACGAGTGACAGGAAGGTCCCGATCAGCAGCGGCACGACCCAGGTCTTCCGCCGCACGATACTCGCCACCAGATACCGCACTGCCTTGAGCAGGCCATGCCGCGTGATCCACGTCTTGTGCATGATCGCAAAGCACCAACCCCACACCCCAGCCAACACCCACCCCAGTCCGCTGAGTTGATTGAGCGATGGGGGCCATGAACACGCCCCACCCAGCCCGTCCTCCCAATGCACCGAAATGGTCGATGAGGTGACCACCACGTGGTGCCACGATGCAGCTCCGACGGCTGAAGCAGCCGCCGTGGGAAGCAAGGAGCAGGGAATCGCCACCGCCAGCAGCAGCCCCACGACCGCACCGGTCACGGTGATCTCATCGGGAATCGTCTGCTCATCAAAGTCGATAAATGTCGCCACCAGCATCAGACTGATCAGAACCACATGGGACAGGTACTGGGCATGCAGGACCCAGAGGTCAGGTCTGTGCTGCGGAGTACTCGACATCCACAGAAGCCGCTGTTCGATTTCCAGGTAGTACAGCACAGCCACGGCGATACCGGTCCCCAGTTCCAGCAGCATGGGGCGGATCCAGTAGCCGCGTCCGTGCCAGGCCGATTCACGTCGCAGTCGCCACCAGCCTACCAGCGGCCAGGTATCTGCCTTCTCACGCGGCGGCGCGTCGGCAGGAGCCGCAGACCAGGGACCCAACTCGCGGCGATTCCAGGCTAGGGAATAGATGCCGCGATTGATCAGCCGTCCCAAGAACAGGCCGGCCAGGAAGAGCAGCCCGAGGCGCACCGCAATCGGAATGATCAAGATCAGATTCACTTGCTCTGCGTCAACCCTGTTGGTGGAATGTCGCTCTGAGCCCTTCGCTCGCAGGCCCCCTGCGGTATCGGGCCGCAGCGGACCATGTCGGCGCGCATCGCATTGGGCTCCGCTGAGTCGCTGCCCGGCCACGTCGCTGCCCGGCCAGATGGTGGCTGGTTCCGGACGACGGGAACCGGCCCGCGGATCCGTGTACTCGGCAGCCGCAGATGCCGGTTGGCCTCGAGACCATGGACCGAGTGTCTCGTATGGTAGCGGGGAGCCACCCGTTCGTGCAACCGAGTTCTACATCTTGGCCGCACCAATAGCCCTCTTGAGTGCCTGACGCATGTCCTCCACGGGTGGGCTCTGATTGGTGAAGACCTTGAACTGCAACGCTGCTTGCCGAATGAACAAGTCGACGCCGGTCACCACTTTGCACCCTTTAACGCGAGCCTCTTTGATAAGCAGGGTCTGTTCGGGATAGTAGACGGCATCGAACACGATCCAGTTACGACGCAGTTGATTGCCGGCATAGGGGATTTCGTCCACGTTCGGATGCATCCCGACGGGCGTGCAGTTGACCAGGATGTCGATCTTCACCGCGTATCGGCTGTCCCATTCGACGGCTCGGCACTCCATGGCCTCGGCCAATTCCTGAGCGATCCCCAGGGAACGGGCGGCAATCACCACTTCGACGTTCAGTTGTTTCAGGCCGAAGACCATCGCTCGGGCAATGCTCCCGGCGCCCATCACCAGAGCCCGTTTGCCTTTGAGAGCATGGTCGCTGTCGACACCGCTGGCTTTGAGCAGTCCAGCTGCCGCTGCTCGATAGTCCGTGTTGTACCCCAGCGAGCCCCGATCGGGAGTCAACACGACCGTGTCGACGGAGCGGACGGAATCGGCCGCCTTATCGAGCTTATCCAGGCGGTGCATGATCGATTCGCGGTGCGGGTTAGCGACGCACAGTCCGTGAATATCCAGCGGCGGACAATCGTGCAGGAAACTCGACAGGTACTCGCGCGGCACGCGGAACGGCACGCAGACCGCATTGAGCCCCAGCGCACGAAAGCCGGCATTGTGAACCACCGGTCCCAGATGCTGACCGACCGGATCGGCCAGCACGCCGTAGACCTGTGTCTGAGCGTTGATGCGATCGTAATGATAGATTTCCTTCATTTGCAGGAAGCTCAGCTGACCGGGAGCCAGCGTCCGCTCGTGATGGAACGTGGCATAGGTGAATGGCGCGCCAAACTTGCCGGCCAGGATGCGGGACGGAGTGCCGATTTCGCCCATGCAGATCCCGACCGTCGGAACTTTGCTGTCGCGAACCAGGTGCAGCATCCGGACGTTGTCATGAGGATCGTTGGCCATCGTGGCCAGTTTCACCACATCGGCATCCAGAGCTGCCAGCCGCGCGTGGATTTCTTCCAGGTTGTCAGGTGTCTCCCGGAAATTGTGCAGGCTGATGATACGTTTCGTTTTTCCGTAGCGTGGAATGTCTGCGGCCACATCCGCTTCCAGGTCAACATACTCCACGCCATCGGCAATCGCCGCGCGCAGCAGCATCAGCCGCGACTCTTCACTGCCCTCCCATTTGCCTTGGTCAGACCCGCGGCGACAGGTGGCGATCACGGGACAGCCGCGGTCGCGCAGCAGCCGTTTCAAATTGATCTGCCGGCGGATGTAGTCCAACCGGATCTCCACCAGTTCGGCTCCCTGCTCCACCAGGTGCCGATGCTCCGCCATTACATGCTTATGCCGACCACGGGCAATGCTTACACAAATCATTTGCAGAACTACCACGTCGTTGTAAGAAAAAGGAACACGGCGCGCCTGCGCGGACGACCAGCAGTCTGGCGGCGGTCCGCCCCATCGGCCGGTCGGCTCTCGTGCTCGAAGTACCGGATACCGCCTCCCTGCCTTGCCGTCCTCCGCCAGTTGCCTCGGGATCGGCAAGCGGTGGCAACGCACTTGCTGCCTGGTCAGACCTCCATTGTACTCCGGACATATCGCAGGGGGGACACGACGGGGAAAATCGCGGCCCGACGGGGACGGGGCAAGGCTCACATCCGCTTGAATCGCTTGTCCAGTTCGTCGCTGGTGAACACCAGGGCCGTCGGTCGGCCGTGCGGGCAGTGATGAGCATCCTGGAACAGGTGCCGCTGTTCCAGCAGGGCCGCCACCTCCTCGGGCGATAGGCGGTCGCCGGCTTTGATGGCCGCCTTGCAGGAGATCATATGCAGCAATTCGTCGAGTACGTCGCGCCGGTCCGGCGACCGGGCGTCCCCCACCAGCTGTTCGACGATTTGCCTCAGTACGTCACCCGCATTGAGGTTGGCAAGCATGGCCGGATAGGACGAAACCAACACCGTGTCGCCCCCAAACGGTTCGACGGAGAGCCCCAGCTGGGCCAGCAAGTCGCGCGCATCCAGCACGGCCGCCACTTCCGTGGGAGTAAGGGTAACCGGTTCGGGGACGAGTAGTCGCTGCGACTCCAACACTCCGCCGAGCACGCGGGCGCGTAACTGCTCATAAATGATCCGCTCGTGCAAGGCATGCTGGTCGATCACCACGAGCCCTTCGTCGTTCTGTGTCACCAAGTACCGATCATGGACCTGCAAACCGGGTTGGCGCGGGAGACCGGGTTGGCTCGGGAGACCGGGACCGGCCGCCGGCCCATCCACCGGCGTCGCCGCGCTGGCTGGC
>JBGSHS010000381.1:0-8513 GCA_041752115.1 Pirellulaceae bacterium
CGGTTCTCCGGGTCCCGTGGTGGCAGTATACCCTTTGGATAATGCATTGTCCTATATCACTATTTCGGAAACGCCGGGCAGAATCGGACCTCGACTGCCGATGCCTTAGGGGATTTCAGGTCCATGGGAATCCAGGCTAGTATCATGAGCGCAGCGGTACCCTGGTCACGGCGGGAATTCGTACAACAGATGGGCTTGGCAGCGGGACTGGTAGGTTTGTCGTCCTGGTCGTCGCTGGCAGCGGCGCAGCCGGTGGCCGATGATCTGACACCCGACGAGGTGCTGGCGAAACTGGTGGAAGGCAATAAGCGATTTGCCGGTGGCGAGACGAAGCTGTCGCCACGCACGCCAGCTGATTTTGCTCGGGATGTGGAAGGGCAGGCGCCGCCGGCGATCATATTGAGCTGCGCGGATTCGCGAGTGCCGCCCGAGTTCGTGTTCGATCAGCCGGTGGGAGGCCTGTTCGTCTTGCGTGTGGCAGGCAACATCGTCGGATCCGGGCCGATCCTGCAGGGCAGCCTGGAGTTTGCCGTGGCGGAATTGGGCAGCAAGCTGATTCTGGTCATGGGGCACAGCGCATGTGGGGCAGTGCAGGCCGCGATCACTCACTTGGAGGCGAACGACACGCTCCCCGGTTCGATCGGCGACATGGTCGATTACATTCGCCCCGTGGTTCGCAAGGTCGCCGCCGGTCCGAAGCCTAGTGACAAACTCGTGGCAGTCACAAAGGCCAACGCCATGGAGAACGCCCGGCGGATCGCCACCGGCGGCCCCATCATCCCGGACTTTGTCAAGAGCGGCAAGGTCAAGGTGCTGGGGGCCTATTACGAACTGAGCAACGGTCAGGTCGAACTGCTCGGTTGAACAGCCGTGAAATTTGCGTGCAGCCTCGACAGGATGCACGATCGTTGACGTTCTGGAGTCCGAGCGGGCGGCTTTCGTTTGCCAGCGGGGCTCCAGAACATCAGACGCAGGACGGTCAAACAACTTCCCTCCCTTAACCGGAGCCGTACCGTGACACATGCCCCCTCGTGGTCTCGGACAGACGCCGTGCCGCAACCGGTATTGATCGCGTTGCGTGGATTGGGACAGGTCTTCTTTCAAGAGCACGCTCTTTCGGGAGCTCTGTTCCTGCTGGGCATTGCCCTGAGTTCTCCCTGGATGGCGGCAGGAGCCCTGATCGGAGCGGCGATCGGTCCTGCCTTGGCCTGGCAGATGAAGTTCGATGCTGCCGAAATGCGGGCAGGGATCTACGGATTCAACGCGACTCTGGTCGGAATGGCGACTTGGTTCTTTTTCGAACCGGGTGTGATGAGTCTGCTGTTGATGGTGGTGGGGTGCCTGATCGCGACGGGACTCACCCGGTTAATGCGCAGCGGCCTTCCGTTCCCGACCTACACGACTCCCTTCGTCGTGACAACCTGGGGAGTGTTTCTGATCGGAGGGGCCCTGGGCCTGACGGCCGCCGGCTCCGGTTACGGTCCACTGGTCCCCGAGCTCCCGTTAGGGAAGGTGACCGAGGCGGTGGCGCATGGTGTCTCCCAAGTTATGTTTCAGGCCAGTCTGTGGACTGCCCTTCTGTTCCTGATCGGGATCGGCATCAGCGAGCGCCGTCACGCCGCCTGGGTGTTACTGGGATCCGTCTTGGGGATGCTGCTGGCAGGCTATCATGTGGACGCGGCCGAGCGCGCACTGGATCCCGAGAAGCTCTTGGAACGGACTCAGTTCGAGAACATTCAGCTGGGCTTGTACGGCTACAACGCCACGCTGGCGGCCGTGGCGCTGTATCTCTGGCGTCCTTCCGTGATACCACCGCTGCTGGGTATCCTGCTGTCGGTCCCGTTGACGGAGTTGGTACCGCGGCTGGGCATACCTGCCCTCACGGCACCCTTCGTGTTGAGCACATGGATTGTCATCGCCCTGGGTGCCCTCGAATCACGCATCGCGCGGCGTGCTTCGCCAGAAGCAGCTTGAACTTTTTTTGGAATCGTGGATTGATCGATGGCGGCTACTCTGGCCGCGTGACGATTTGTCTCTGGAGACTTGCCCATGAAACTTTCGCCTCAAGAAAAAGACAAACTGCTGATCTTCGTGGCTGCCCAAGTGGCTCGCCAACGCAAGGAGCGGGGTGTGAAACTGAACGTCCCCGAAGCCACCGCGCTGATTACCGCGGAGTTAATGGAGATGGCAAGGGACGGCAAGACCGTGGCCGAGATCATGAGTGCCGGCCGGGAAATTCTCACGAAGAACGATGTTATGGACGGCGTGGCCGAGATGATTTCGATGCTCCAGGTGGAGCCGACTTTCCCGGACGGCAGCAAACTGGTGACAGTCCATCAGCCTATTCGCTGAGCACTCGTAACTCTCCGCACAGTAACGCCAGGGCGTCGGAATCCTCGACCTTCAGACTCTATGTAGATGAGGTGCAATATGATACCGGGTGAATTCATCACCGACGGGCCGGATCTGGAACTCAATGCCGGCTTGCCCACCGTGAAAATCAAAGTCACCAATACGGGCGACCGCCCGATCCAGATCGGCGCGCACTACCACTTTTTCGAAACCAACCGAGCACTCGTATTCGATCGGGAGAAAGCTTACGGCCGGCGGCTGGACTTGCCCTCCGGCACGTCGGTCCGCTTTGAACCGGGAGACACAAAAGAAGTGACGCTGGTCCCCTATGGCGGGCAGCGGACTGTCTATGGGTTTAACGCCCTGGTTAACGGTCGACTGGACGACGCGTACACGTGCCAGACCAGCCTGAAACGGATGCGTGAGCAGGGCTACGGCGATCAACCGGCCAAGTAACGCCGCACCGATCGCAGGTCGATCCGCGTCCTTTGCCTACACTTTCTCCCCTATCGGAGCCTGGAACCCATGAGCGTCAAGATTTCACGTGCGGCGTATGCCAAGAAGTATGGTCCGACGGTCGGTGACCGCATTCGCCTGGCGGATACCGAACTGATGATTGAAATTAAAGAGCACTATGGCACTTACGGCGAGGAGTCGATCTTTGGTGGCGGCAAATCGATCCGTGACGGTCAGGATCAATGCCCGGTGCAGTTGCGCAACAATCCGCCTCACTGTGATCTGGTCATTACGAACGTCGTGATCATCGACTACTGGGGCATTGTCAAAGGCGATATTGGTATCAAGGACGGACGAATCGTCGCCGTCGGCAAGTCGGGCAATCCGCTCACCCAGTGCGGCGTCGACCCGCGGTTGATCATTGGCCCCAGCACCGAAGTCATTGCGGGCGAGGGGAAGATCGTGACGGCAGGCGGGATCGACACTCACATCCACTTCATCTGCCCCCAGCAAATTGATGTGGCGCTGGCGAGCGGCGTCACGACGCTGATCGGTGGCGGTACGGGGTCCGCCACAGGTACCTGGGCCACCACCTGCACACCCGGCGCCTGGAACATCATGCGCATGCTCCAGGCCTTCGAAGGTCTCCCCATCAACGTCGGGGTGCTGGGCAAAGGAAACAGCAGCCTGGCCCCTCCCCTGATCGAAATGATCCAGGCCGGAGCATGCGGATTAAAACTGCATGAGGACTGGGGTACGACCCTCTCAGTAATCGATACGAGCTTGTCGGTCGCGGATGACTATGACATTCAAGTCGCCATCCACACCGATACGCTCAACGAGTGCGGCTTCCTGGACGACACGATTCGAGCCATCGGCGGGCGAGTTATCCACAGCTTCCACACGGAAGGAGCCGGTGGTGGTCATGCGCCCGATATCATCAAGATTGCCGGTGAGCCGAGTGTCTTGCCCGGCAGCACCAATCCCACACGCCCCTATACCATCAACACAATTGACGAGCACCTGGACATGTTGATGGTCTGCCACCATCTGTCGCGGAGCATTCCCGAGGACGTGGCGTTTGCCGAGAGCCGGATTCGAGCCGAAACGATCGGTGCGGAAGATGTCTTCCATGACCGCGGCATCATCAGCATCATGAGCTCCGACTCGCAGGCCATGGGACGCATTGGTGAGGCCATCCTGCGCACCTGGCAGACCGCCCACAAGATGAAGGTCCAGTTCGGTGCCGCCCCCGGCGATACGGCGACCAGCGACAACGAACGCATCATGCGCTACGTGGCCAAGTATACGATCAACCCAGCCATCGCCCACGGAATCGCCGATCACGTGGGAAGCATTGAGCCGGGCAAGCTGGCGGACCTGGTCATCTACGAGCCAGCCTATTTCGGTGTGAAACCGTTCCTGGTCATCAAAGGTGGCATGATTGTCAACGCGCAGATGGGCGATGCCAACGCGAGCATTGCCACGCCGCAGCCGGTACACATGCGGCCGCAATTCGCGGCCTATGGCCGTGCGCTGTCGCAGTCGTGCCTGACCTTTGTGTCGCAGGCCGCAGTCGACGCGGGCGTGGCCGCGAAGTATGGATTGCAGCGCGAGGTGGTGGCCGTGAAAGGCTGCCGCACCATCGGCAAGAAGGACATGAAACGCAACGAAGCCACGCCGAAGATCGAGGTCGATGCGGATACGTATCAGGTCACGGTCGACGGGGAAGCGGTCGGCAGCGAGCCCATGGCTTCGCTCCCCATGACACAACGGTATTTTCTGTTCTAGGTGCGTGGCGTCGCTCAGCCGATTTGTCAACACCAAGGCCGCAGGAGTGGATGGTTCGGTGATCAACCTTCGATTGTTGCAGCTGGCCGATTCGGCCCTGCCTATCAGCGGTTACACACACTCCTGGGGCCTGGAGGCCGCGGTGTCGGAGCGTCTGGTGCGCGATCCCGCCACGCTGGAATGGTGGACTCGTAATTGGCTTCGATCCGCGGTCGCGCCCATGGAAGGTGTGCTCGTCGCCTCCGCCTGCCGAGCTGTGGCAGACGCGGGCGGGGCGTCTGGACGCCGGGCGGAGTTGGCCGAGCCATCTTGTGCTGCCGCTCTGACTCAACTGAACCAACTGGCAGATGTATCGCTGGTCATCCCGTCGATACGAGCTGCCAGTCGTGAAATGGGTGAACAACTGTTGAACCTGGGGAGGACCTGGATCTGGTCGGCTGATGCTTTGGCAACACTGGCTCCCGACCTACAAGGTCCGTGGCACCACCCTGTTACCTTTGGCGTGCTTGGCGGTATTGCTGGCGGCGTGCCACGCGACGTGCTGGGCGTTTTTCTGCACCAGGCGGCGTTGGGAATGATTGGTGCCGGACTGCGAGCCATCCCCGTCGGGCATACTCACGGTCAGCAAATCCTGGCTTACCTACATGATGAACTCGAGGAGCTGGCAGAGCGTGGCGCCGAGGGCGACTGCACGACCGCCGGCTCCGGCTGTCCCTGGTATGAGGTACTGTGCGATGCGCAAACGCAACTCTATGCCCGCCTGTTCCGCTCTTGAAGCGAATCTCTGGCTTGCAGACTCCGTGGCCGCTGCCTGCCGCGGTTCCAATGGCCTGACCAGTCGTCGTGTCTTCCATCGCGACCCTTCCGGGCAGGAACACACGCATGATTACCGTGGCACCGCAGGACCAGCGCGTTATGCGGGCAGCCAGCGAACCGTGTTCACGCTCGGTGTGGCCGGCCCGGTGGGCTCGGGCAAGACGATCCTCGTGGAAACACTGTGCCGTGCCTTGTGGCCCGAAGTGAACATGGCTGTTATCACCAACGACATCTATACACACGAAGATGCCGAGTTCCTGTCGCGTCGCGAAGTTCTACCGCTGGAACGGATCGTCGGTGTTCAGACCGGTGGTTGCCCGCACTCCGCTATTCGCGAAGATGCCAGCGCCAATCTGAGTGCCGTGGCGAACCTGCAACGGCAGTTTCCCGCTCTGGAGATGGTGGTCGTGGAATCGGGTGGCGATAACCTGACGGCCGTCTTTTCGCGAGAACTCGCGGACTGTTTTATCTTCATCATTGACGTCGCCGAAGGTGATAAGATCCCCCGCAAAGGAGGACCTGGCATATGCAACAGCGACCTGCTGGTGATCAACAAGATCGACCTGGCTCCCCATGTGGGCGCGGACCTGGACGTGATGCGACGGGACAGTCTCAAGATGCGGGGCGAACGGCCGTTCCTGTTTGTCAGCTTCCGGCAACGGGAGGGCATCGAGGAAGTGATCAACTGGGTTCGACAGCAACTCGCTTCACACGCCAGGACTTCCTGACACCTCCCGAGTTCCAGGAACGTCAACCGATCAGCCATCCGGCCAGCCGGGTCGGCGGTGCGCGCATCGAGCTGCAGCGGCAAGCCGAACGAACGGAGCTGGGACACTGCTACCATCAGACGCCACTGGCGGCATCACCTCCCTTTCACTTCGAAAGAGAGACCCCCGCATTGCTCTATCTGATCAATCTCACTGCGGGTCTGCTCGACGGAGATGCTCATCGTGTAGAAGTCACCGCCCGCACCGGCACGGCCGCAGTCATCACCGGCCAATCCGCCACGCGGATTCATCCTTCACTCGGCAGCTTCGCGACTCAGCAATGGTCCGTCGACGTCGAGGAGCAAGCATGCCTCGTCGTTCTACCTGGTCCCAACATACCCTATCGCGACTGCCGGTACTACCAACGAGGCCGGATTCAGCTGGCCGCGTCCGCCCGGCTCCTCTGGGGAGACATCTGGCTTGCCGGGCGCTACGATCGGGGTGAATTGTCGGAGCGATTCGCCTTCACGCGAATCGTCCAAGACCTCGAGGTGCTTCGAAGCGATCGGTTGATCTACCGTGAGCGATTCTGCTGGGACGGCCCCTGGGATCAGGAAACGGCCGCCTGGTTCTTCGGCGGCCAGCTCGCTTGCGCCAGCCTCCTGGTGGCCGGCCCGCTGCCTGATACGTTGCCCCCGCCCACTTCTTCGTTAAGACGAGCCGTCTGTACGTTGGCCAGTGGTGAGAGCTGCCTGCGCTGGTGCGGACCACCACCGGACGTCACCGCTGACATGGTCCACACAGCATTGCACATTGCGGCCCACTGGACTGATGGCCCCGGCACTCCCCCGTGGCTTGTGCACTCACATGCCTTGGCACCCAACCACTGGTTCTCACTTCCCCATTCGTAAGAAAATGACGAATGGCATGACGAACTCCGAAGGTCGAACCAACCGGACACGTCATCTTGACGCGGTTCGCTTCCGGCTCGACTGTGTCGTAGTCGGTCTCAATATCGTTCGGCGCGAGATGTGCTAGCCGACATTTTTTTCAGACTGGGCTAGCTAGCGATCGGCAGACGCGTCATCTCATCCGATGGCCAGCTACCACGCTGCCCTCTCCTCTCTTCCCCGACCCCCACGAGCTCCGCTCGTGCGGTGCATCAGATGGCGAGCTACAGCGCCTCCTCCTCACCCCTCCCCGACCCCCGCGAGCTCTGCTCGTGCGGTGCATCAGATGGTCAGCTACCGCCCCGCCCCGTCCTCTCTCCCAGACCCCCGCGAGCTCTGCTCGTGCGGTGCATCAGATGGTCAGCTACCGCCCCGCCCCGTCCTCTCTCCCCGACCCCCGCGAGCTCTGCTCGTGGGTGAATCAGATGGTCAGCTACCGCGCCGCTCGTCCCCTTCCGTCTCAGACCCCCGCGAGCTCTGCTCGTGCGGTGCATCAGATGGTCAGCTACCGCCCCGCCCGCACACCCCGAATCAGCCGGCGTACGGAATCTCTGCCGTTTTTTTCTGTAACGAATTTCGATGTCGCGCGATTTTCTGATTAAGGCAAGCGCGCCAATCGCTCGTACCGGTCGTCAAGCAGTCGCAGGAGGATTCCCGCCATGGCCGGTTCCACCACACACCGTGACCCGTGCGGCGACGACTCATGGTCCCGCGTCAAGGCACCGACAGCGCTGTACCAACCGGCGGTCGCCGACGCGGCATATCCACTGCGTTAGGCCTGGACCGGCTGGCCGTCGCGGTGCTCCTTGTTTGCTTGAGACTCGGTCCGGGAACGGATCGAGCAGACGAAGCCGCACTGGGAGCGGGACAGCTGGCGAGTATGGGAATACCGCGGGACCGACGGCCGCGTGCAGATTCTCTTCAGCACGACACCGGAGATCACCCCCATCGTCATGGCGCAACGAGCGAAAGGTCGGCTCGCCTACGCGCTCCGCTCGGCCGGTCTCCAAGTCCCGTTCAGCCGGAAGGTGGCGGTCCGATCCGTCGGTGACAATACGCGGCGCGACGTGGAGGCCTATCTGGAGCGACAGGTGGCGAAGGAGCAATTCGTGGACCCGCCGTTCGCGCAACGCATGGCCGAGTTGATCGTCGTCCGCCCGGATGTCGACCTGTCGCAGCCGATGGAGCGAAACCGCGGTCGGTACTGGTATAACCTGCCCCTGGTGCTGGTCGTCGAGCAGCATGCTCGTCTGGAGTCCTGACCGGTGTGCACGCTGCCTTCCTGCGGATCGCTGACCGCACAGGGCACGCGGTGGCTCGGCTGTAAGCCATCTCCACGCGGCGTTGCGGGCCGAGCCGGACACGGTACCGCTGGAGATCGCGTTCTGCTACCAGAACAAGCTCGCGCATCTGCTGCAACTGGGACGCGTCTGGAGCTCAG
>JBGSHS010000382.1:0-24020 GCA_041752115.1 Pirellulaceae bacterium
CGCTGCGCACGCGGAAGCTCAGAACTCATTGAGTTCAACGGACTCACCCTCGTCCACGTGCCGATCGCGCCCCCTGAGCCACCGATCCACCCCCCCGAAATAGAAAGGTCAAATTTCGTGCCGAACAGTATTGGTCGGGGAGGGTTGAGAGGGCCGCGTCGGTAGCTGACCATCTGCTTCACCGCACGAGCGGAGCTCGTGGGGGTCGGGAAGGGTTGAGAGGGCTGCGTCGGTAGCTGACCATCTGCTTCACCGCACGAGCGGAGCTCGTGGGGGTCGGGGAGTGTTACGGAGGCCGCGTCGGTAGCTGACCATCTGGTTCACCGCACGAGCGGAGCTCGAGGGGGTCGGGGAGGGTTGTGAGGGCCGCGTCGGTATGGCTTACGGCTGGACCAGCCGATGGATCGCGACCTCCGAAGAGGGTGGCGAGGTCTTCCCAGTTGCACCGATGGTCGGGCAGGCTTTCGGTCTCAGGAGCGAACGCTGCTCAGCCCATTGGAACAGACGATGTCGATCTGGTCGTCGATGCGTCGTACGCCATCGACACGCAGGAGATGCGCAATCAGGACCTGCTTCAGGTAGAACGACGGCAGGCTGCCACGAACCGTCAGCACGCCACTGCGAGAGCGAAACTCGATAGAGCGGAAATGGTAGGCGTACGGACAATCCTGCGCCAGGCTCTTCCGAGCCATCGTCTCCAGTGCGGGAAAGGTGCCCGGCGCGTACTCCTCGACGTGACTTCCGATCATCCCTGTTGAGGTTGCAGTGGATAGCATTAACGATCTCTCCCCACGAATTGCCGACTGACCCACAGATACGCTGCTCAGCCGTCCCGAGCCGACGATCCAGCGGACCGCACCTGAAATGCAAATCATGTGCCGCATGTATCGAAGAACCGAATTGCGGCGAGGTGCGCGACGGCACCCAGTGGTCAAAGAGCCTTGTCCTTTCAGGCTTTTGAGCGGTTTCTCCTGTGAGGAATTCAAGGCCCTCTGTTCGTGAGCCACTCGCCGCAGTCACTTCGCGTTTGTAAGAAACGGATCCGGTTGTGCACGGCAACTATGCAAGGTGCTCATGAACTGTTCAGTGCCCAGGTCGTCGAGCATGGTTGCACGTTGCACCTTGAGTGCCCCACAATGGAGAGCCGAGTTTCGGACTGAACTGCGTCACCCCACCAGTGATTTCTGAAAGGACTGCCGCTGGTCGGCGGGCAGAAACAGCATGATGCGGCGCGTCTCGACGTTTTGTGTGTTGCTGTACATTTGTATTGTATTCTGTCTCGAGAGTGCGGCCTGTCGGGGCGGCGAACCGCTGCTACTCCGGCCGCTGGCGGAAACCGTAGGACGCTATGTTTGATTGAGTTCGTCGTCGAAGGAGTGGGGACCTCCTGCGATCTGTTCGATCCAGGCGAAGTGGAGCTGGACGCTGTGTTTCACTCGCCCTCGGGCAGCCAGCCGCGCGTGCCCGCGTTCTGGGCACATCGATATCGCCTGTAAGGTGGTTTGTTCGGATCGATCGCCCGAGTAGCACACGTTGAAATTCGATGGTTCCTGAGTAAGATGTCCGGCGTGACAGCGGCGGCCACAAGCAACCACCCGAACGACCTCTCGCCAAATCCGACTGATCAGGGGACTGCAATGACCATTTCACTCCGGGAAAACTGCGACTTCAGCCTGCTCGTGCCGACCAGCATGGGAGTGCGCTTGACTCCGCTGCATGGCCAGCCGATGCACAGCAGCAACCTGCTGATGATGCAAGCGACCAGTGCGGAGACGAACGTGGCCAGCGTGGTCTCCTATCTCGGGTTGCCGGTCAAAGTATTGACGACCTTTGTGAAGGGAAGTCCCATTGCTCGCTTCATCAAGGACGACCTGGCAAGCCGTCATATGGTCTATGAAGGGAAGGAAGTGGAACAAGGGGGACCGTGGGGGTATCGACATCAATTCAATCTGGCCGACAGCGGATTTGGATCGCGCGGCCCCTCGGTGCACAACGATCGCGCGGGCGAAGTCGGCCGCACGCTCAATGTCGCCGACTTCGACCTGGAGCGGATTTTCGGCCGAGAAGGGGTGCAGATCGTGCATCTGTCGGGCCTGATTGCGGCGCTCTCGCCCGAAACCGGCACGTTCTGTCTGGAGCTGGCTCGTGCGGCAAGGCGGCATGGCACCTGCATCAGCTTCGATCTGAACCATCGCGCTTCGTTCTGGAAGGGACGCGAGGACGAATTGCGGAGGATCTTCCTGGAAATTGCCAATGCGGCCGATATTCTGGTGGGCAATGAAGAGGATTTCCAGCTCTGCCTGGGCATTGAAGGGCCTCAGGCGGGCGGCCGAAACCTGGCCGAGGAGATCGAGCACTTCACCGCCATGATCAATCGGGCCAAAGAACGCTTCCCGCATGTGACCGTGTTCGCCACGACGCTGCGCGAGGTGGTCAGTGCCAACTGTCATCTGTGGGGCGCCATCCTGGCGGAAGGAGGAAACTGGCACATCGAGAACCCTCGCGAGATCGCCGTGCTCGACCGGATCGGCGGCGGTGACGGGTTCGTCGGCGGAATGCTCTATGCCATTCTCAAAGGGTGGGAACCCGAGAAATGGGTGCGATTCGGGTGGGGAACCGGTGCGCTGGCCACCACCATGCTCGTCGACTACGCTCAGCCGGCTGACGAGGCGCAGGTGTGGCGCATCTGGGAAGGCAATTCACGGGTGATGCGCTGACGTCGAGGCCCGCGATGCGGGCCGGCAATCGACGGAATCTGTGAATGTCGATCCGACCGATCGACTTCAGAAGCGAGGTCGTCAGCCGCCACCCACACCGGGCCGGCAATCGGCTGAGCGGTTGGTGGCGCTGACCGCGGGAGCACTGACCTGCTTCTCGAGTTGTCTACTTTGGCAGTGCGGACAAATCGGTCGTTCCTCGCCTCGGATGAGTAGTTCGCAGGTCTTTCCGCATTTGGAGCACGTGTATTCGTAGAGAGGCACTTCTATCCACCCTTTCAATCCGTTGTATGCTGAGGCCCACTCAGATCAGATGCGCACGCGGGCCACTCGGTTACAGCCGATCGTCGGATTCTTTTCGGGCAGGCGCCGATCTGCTGGGGGGGTGCTTAGATGACGAGCATGATTCTGCGGTGCACTGCTGCCGATGACGGAATACCTGATGACGACAGAGGCCGAGTCCACGATCGCCGAGGGGGAAGCGAGTTTCGTGGCGATTATTCCGCCGGCTTGGAGCGGTACTGGAACTGCATTGGTCATTGGGTACTTCGTCATTCGACATTCCCAGCGG
The DNA here is from genome assembly GCA_041752115.1 of Pirellulaceae bacterium. Taxonomy (GTDB): domain Bacteria; phylum Planctomycetota; class Planctomycetia; order Pirellulales; family Pirellulaceae; genus JAJRVM01. Next base: position 3,289 of record JBGSHS010000382.1, read on the forward strand.
TTGTTGCCGAATCGTCCGCGGTCATTCAGTTGCGTGGTATCGCTTTCGCCGCAGGCGCGAGGGGTGAGATCGCCTGGAATCGCTTCAGCCATTGCGCGGTGATGGCTCCCGCTATCGTCCCCTTCTGCTCGTTCTCTTCGATTGTGGCGCCCCAATAGAAGCTGATCCAGCCGTCGGTGAACTCGCGTGAGCTGGCGATGAACGACTCCAATTCATCCGACGAGCAGGCGAGTGGGAACATTTCTTCAATGACCAGTGGCTTTCCGACGTCATACACCTTCAAAGCGGTCAAGGCGTCTTCGATCGCTCCCTTCTTTGGATAGAAGTGCACGCTGACGAAATCGAGCGGTGTTCCCACTTCGGGCGCGTAGAAGATAGGTGCGGCTCCCTTAAACGTGAGCGCCCATGGAATGACGCCCACGGTGATCATGTGTCTCTGATCGATGCTGCGAATCGCGTCTGTCAACTTCAAGACCCACTGGCGAGCCACCTCTGGGCGTGTGCGTCCGGCCAGATCCAATGTGATGCGCTGCACGAAGTACTTGCCACCAAGTTCGCCGGCGAGCCACTCGGTTTCCTTCTTCTGATCACCCGGCACGATCGGTTCATTCATCAGGTCGTAGCAGAAGATCGCCGGACTCGACTTGCACACGACGGCCACCGCGCGCCAGAAGCGAGCTTGCACTTCCCACCGCGCTTCTTCGGTGAGAGGATCATACCACTGGGGTATGTCCGCCTTGTGGTAGCAACCGAGGCCCGTAATGTCCAGATACAGTCCCAACTCCTCCGCTGCTCGAATCAGCATTTCCAGCCGGGCGAGGCTTTCCCGATTAGGTTCTTCGGCCGACGACATGAACTTGCCAAGTTGCAGGTGAATACGTACCACGTTGGCATTGAGTTGTTTGATTTCGCGCAGATCAGCGACCACGGTCTCCCACTCGTCCTGCCAGTAGTCCTCCAGTAAACGTCCTTGATCGTCATGATCGTAGTTGACTCCCCACAGGACAACTTGTTTGCCCGATGTTGCGCCGACGAAGTGCGACTTGTCAGCGCTCGGCTGAATCCACTCCAGTTGCTGGTTGCCTGCTTGCGTTGTCTCGGTGGACGGTTCTTGAGCTGCACAGTGCTTCCATCCGGTGAGCACCAGGACGCAAGTGAGGAACAACCGAGAGTGGGTCGTGAGATTCATACGGTGGTCCTTTGCTGTGACTACTAGCTCAATTGCTCAAGGGCTCGATTCGTCTTCCACTTCATGATACGGCTTCCCACGCGTCAGGCCGTTTCTTTGCCGGTGCGGAGTTGCGCGAACCCCACCAGTTGTTGGCGCTGTGAGTCCCAGAGGCTCAGCCTGAAGCACGACAACACGTCGCGAGGGCGCAGCGTAGTGACGGTCGGATATTGCAGTTCCGGGATAGCCTGCATTGCTTCCGGCAACCGATAGAACGGAATCAGCGCATTGAGATGGTGGACATGATGATACCCGATGTTGGCAGTGAACCAGTTCATCAGGGGCCCCAGCTTCATGAAGCTGGATGACTCCAGTGACGCCCGGTAATGTGACCAGGTGTCGATGGGGAGCACTCTCAATCCGTCGTAATTGTGCTGCGCGAAGAAGAGGTAAGCGCCGAGTGACGAGGCGATCGTGGCGGGAAGCAGCAGACCGAAGAACAAGGCCCAAAACCCAGCCATGCTCCAGACAACGGCGATCAAGGCGATATGCGCCGCCAGTGAGATCGCTCCATCCCAGTACTTCCGCGGATTGCGCAGCGTCGGGACCAGGCAAATGCTCAGCAGGAAAACGGTCACATAGGCGGCCAGAATCGTCGCCGGGTGACGGGCGATCCGATAGCCCAGTCGCTGGGGAGTTGGTGCTTGCCGCCACATTTCCAGAGTCATCAGGGGGATGGCCCCCACGCCCGAGATGGCTAACGAAAACTGTCCGGCCTGTTGTGGAATCGGCTTGGCGACGTGGGCGTGATGGTGATTGTGACTGAATCGCCAGGAACGAGGTGGCGTGAGTGCCAACAGCCCGAAACCGTAGAAAAGCCATCTTCCCACTCGGGAGTCGCGGAGAATGGCACGGTGCATGAAATCGTGATAGAGGACAAACGCGCGTACCAGGATCAGCCCCCCCACGACCGACAACGCCAGTCGCACGGGCCACCAAGGGAGGAGGGCAGCGCCGCCCAGTGCCGCAGACAATAGCACGAACGTCGTTACGACGTACCACCAGCTCCGCAGGCGAGATTCCCGGGCGAAGGGGCGCGTCGCTTCGTGCAATTCCTTTTCACCGCGTCCCGCGAGCTGCTCTTGATTGACCATGGAAGGATCTGCCTCCAGGTTGGCGCGACCGCAACTGGCCGACAGGATAACTAGCCGACTGGGCGCCGTCTCAAAGCACCCCACACACACTCCGGGCCACGATGGACCGGGCTCCTGACCAGGAGTGGTCGCACTCGTTTGCTTCGAGGTAATTGTACTCCATACCAGGATCCAAAATAACCCACGGCCAGTTGACGGTCTTCCAGGGGGCCAAATCGACTTAGAATCCGACAGAAAACCGCAGAATATCAAACAACCAGCCGCCGAACGACAAAGGAAGAGAAGGTATAGAGCGTGAGCGACAGTCGAGCGATCGTCGGGGACGGCAAGCGTGGCTCTCCCAGTTGGTAATTGGATATTCCTTGTTCGGTATTCTGCGGTTCAAGCGCCTCAGCGCCCCACGCCGCCACCGGTTCGACCCTCGTGCTACGTCAGCACGCAGGATTCAGTTCTCACAGGCTTCGCCAGTGCCGAACTGGCGTGGGCCAATCAGCTGCAGCACTGGCGCAGCCAGTGGCACCCAATGTCGTAATTCCTGCGTTGACAAAGTACTCGTGAGTCGCGGGACGATCCAGATTGTTAGGCTTGTTGTTACTCATCGTTCGAGAGGGATCTGCTCACGCGGCAGTGCAGGCATCCAGGTGCTGCGCAGCTGGCGAAATCGCTGCTGCCAGCTCGGCCGCTGCTCCGCTGTCAGCACGGCCGAGATCTGCCGGTCGATTTCGTCCAGCTCCGCTTCGACCTGTGGCTGGTACTGTCGGCGAATGTCCTGCAGGGCGCTTTGACGCCGGCGCAGAATCTGCTCCACCTGCTCTGCCTGCTCCGTCGAGAGAGACAGCACGCCTCGCATGCGCTGGGCAATCAACCGCGGCATATCTTCGGGATGATGAACAGCGCGGATCACGCCTTGCCGCACGATCATCACTGCCCCACCCGCTCCCACCACTGTGCCCGAGACGAAGATGATCAAGTACAACAGCAGTCGCGTCCACCAGCGTTGCCGCCCGGGTTGCTCATGCGTTGGAGCGGATGAGGGAGGGCTTGTCAATAAGTCACTCATGACACATCACTCTTGGTTTGTCGCTGGGAGAAATTCGGGCAGGGCAACTCATTCAGGGCATCACGACCACGAGAGGGCACAACCATTGCGTCAGCGGATCGCTGAACAGTGCATGCTGTTGCATAGTCAACACCACCATGACCAAGGCGGCTGCCACCGACAGGCCAGTGGCTCCCCACAAGGTCCAGTCGCTGCTTGCAGCACGCCTGGCTGTCGCCAAGCGGGACGCGACCTGCGCGGCCACCTGGACTCGTGGCGGCTGCTCACCTCGCGCCCGGTCAACCAGTGTTTCGAAGCGAAGGTGATCGTCACTCATAGCTCAATCCCCCTGGCGGCGCAGATCTGTGCCAGCCGTTTTCGAGCGCGATGTGTTTGCACCTTGACCATCGTCTCGGTCCAACCGGTCAGCTGGGCAGACTGTTTGACGTTGCATCCTTCCAGATAGGTCAGGGTCATGATCAGCCGATCACGTGGTGCCAGTTGAGCGAGCAGGTTGTGAACCAGTTCTGCGGCTTCCGCAGGCGAATCTCGCTCCAGCGTCGTATCTGTTACCGCCACACACTCGGCGACCAGACTCAGCGGCTGGCGTCGTCGCCGCTGTTTCCAGCAGCGGTAGCCCACGCGTGTGGCGATGCGCTTGAGCCAATGCAGCAGCGGTGCACGACCGCCGTATTTAGCCAGGCTGAAGTAGGCTTCCACGAATACGTCCTGAACCAACTCGTCCAGTTCCCTTCGATCGCGAGTGAATCGCCACATGTATTGGCCGATCGAACTCTGATACCGATTTACCAGCCGTTCAAAAGCACGCCCGTCGCCGTCGAGCGACGCACGAATGTCATGCCAATCAGCCGCGGTTGCGCTGCACTCCATGGCTGGGTCCTTCGACTCCGATCGATTCCACATCGCGGTTTCAGCATTGTCAGTCCGACAGCTGGACGAGGTCAACGCGGGCTGGGACGCGCGACGTCGCACCAAGAGCATGGCATCGGGCCGACAGGACCACTTTACCATTTCCCGCAGAAGGACCGAAAGCCCCACCTGCTCACATCGGGTCCCGCGTTTATCGCACGGGATCAGATGGGGCAACGTGGGGCTGGCGGCCGCGTAGGTGCTCAACGCGAATTCAGCACTCATGGGGACTTCGCCGCAGTCTGCAGGAACTTATCCACGGCAGCGTCGTTCTCTTTCAGGAAATCGTGGATGAGATGCTGCTGTTCTTCTGTCAGGATCGGTGCAATCTCGTTGCGCAGCTTGCTGGCCTTGACTGCTGCATCCGCAATGGCATCGCCCAGCTGGCTGGCAGCGCTGCGGATCTGAGCCTCATCCGCGTCACCTGCTAAGACAGCATCGCGAAGTGCCGTACGCTTCTCACGCACCGATAGCACGGTAGCCGCTATCTGCGGCCGATGACTCATCAGCACGTCTCGGATCTTCGCCTGCTGGTCCTCCGTCATATTCAGCTCGGAACGCAGAACCATCAGCCGACCAACGCAGCCGGAAACCATCCGAGCCAACGGTGTTTTGGCCAGCGGAAATCGACTCCAGGCGCCCGTGTCCGCCGCCGGAGGCGCGGCAGCTACAGCCACCGTCACCAGGGCCAGAGAAAGTACGCCTGCCACCCACATTCGCCGCTTCATGATCAAATCTCCCTTGTTCTGTCGAAATCGAATCGGTCTGCGGGCCCGTTCGGCCGAATCACCGGGCCTGACAGTTACCTAGTGACCGGCGGGCTCCCGCTGGTTACAGACAGGTGGGAGATTTTTCGGAGATGCCGTTGCAGGCGGCGTGACGATGTGCCGTTTGTCCCCAGAGATCACTTACCCAGCGGCCCGCTGAATCGGTTCAGCAAACCCCTCGATCGTATTATGCTCCAGCTCCACCGCTCCGACTTGCGGTCCGATGCGAATTCCAATGCGGCGGGCCGGCCCTCGTGTCTCGCGGATCTCATTGCGCACCAGACGAATGTCACGCGCCTTGCCGGTAATGTCGATGGCCACCCCATCTTCGCCCCCGGAGTCGATGATGACGTTCTCCTCGAGCGTGTTCCGGTTGGGCCAGAAGTCCCTGCCGCGCGCTTCGTCGCGAAACAGCACTCCCGCCTTGCCGCTGTTGGTGATGCGGTTCTTGCGCATGATATTGTCGGTATCGCAATGACCAATGGAGATCCCATAGCTACGATTGTCATGGATCTCGTTGCCTTCAGCCAAACCGAATTTCACTCCCCAGCACCAGAACAAGCCGAGATCATTCCGCTCCATGCGGTTGTTGCGGATCACCGGACGTTGCGAACCGGAACCAGGATGAACTCCCAGTCCGACGTTGTCATGACAGTGGCACTGCTCGACGGTCACGTCGTGCGTGATCTGAAAGCTGAACCCGTCCCCGTTATAGTTACGAGCTTCCACGTTGCGGATCGTGTAGCGGTTGCAGTCTTGCAGGAAAATGCACCCGCCGTAGTTACCGTCGAGGTGGTCGTTCTGCTTGCCGTTTCCGTCAAGTGCCAGATCTTCGATCACGACGTCCGCAGTGAACTGGCTGGTCAGCAGCGGGAACAGAGACGAGCAGGTGGGATTGCCGCTGAGCCAGAGATTGTCGCGCAAGCCGTCGCTGAGTTTGAACCGATTCCCCGATCGGGCGACCAGGGTGCGTTTGATCACGTCCATGCCGCCGTTGTGAGGATTGACAGTTCGTAACAGAACTCCGTCGCCCACGCGAAAATCCGCGGCCTGTTGGAGTGTGATCTCTTGATCGAACCAGTTGGAATCATCTGCCAGAGGGACCGTCTGCGACGGAATCTTCGTGATGATTGAATCCGCTCCGCTTCCTCGCAGACGCACGTTGGAAGGAAGGAAAATCGCGTCCCGCAGTTCAAACGTGCCTGGCAGTAGTTGCACTGTACCGCCGCCGAGTCGAGATACATAGTCGAGCGCGGCTTGTATAGCTTTATCGCTATGACCAACAAGGTCGGCCTTCTGTGGGCCCACGGTTATCGTCAGCCGCTCGTCCCAATCAGGTTCATGGAGCGAATCTCCGGAGGTGGCTCGCGGATTGGCTACTGGAGGCGGGTCCTCGGCCGCTGCCCGACTGGCAGCGGCCATCGCTGCCATGGTGGCTCCGGTGACTGACAGAAATCGACGGCGTGTGAACTTCGCTGCACGCATATGCACATTCCTACAGGCCCGCAGATCCGGAAATGTACCCGATCAACGGACTATTGTTTGGCCTCTTGTGGCGCTACCGGCTCCAGACCTGCCACCCAGGCACAACCGCGACGCATCAGCTCAGCAGGGCCAGCGGCCGAGACAGCCTGCACGTCATGGCCCAACACACAATGAAACACACGTCCCTTGCCACACTGCCGCACAAAGGATATCGGATAGACCTTGCCATCCACTTTCGACTGCGCCGTGGTGAGGACCGTGATCGGGGAGTCCCCTTCCAGGCAGGTGTACAGTTCGTCGACCGTCTCAAAATCGGCCAGTCCCTTGGTGATCGGATGCTGCGAATCGGCGATGTGCACGGTAAAGGAACCGTGAGGATCGTGCTGTGCTCGATCAGGAGGAGGCTGCATGCCGAACCAGACTCGCCCTGCCACCTGTTCGAAATCACCCTTGAACTCCTCAAATGCGCCGCATGCGAAGTGCAGCAGCATGACACCTCCGCCCTGCTTCGCATAGTCGATGATTGCGTCAAGTCCTGCCCGGCCAGGCACGTCCGGATTGTAGTTCTTGAAGTGCAGTACGACCGCGTCGTAGTTGCTCAGCGGCGTGGTCTCCAGCGACTTGAGATCTGACAGCACATCCACGTTGAGTCGGGTGTCCTTCAGGAGCTCACCCAGCAGCGCCGGCGCCGTCTTGCGCCATTCATGGCCGGGATAATCATCGCCTGTCACAAGGAGAATGCGCCGGGCAGGTGTGGAGGGCTCATCACCAAAACTGTCGGACCGAGGTGCGGAGACGAAGTAGCAGCCGAGTGTTGCCGCAAGCAGAAGATACGTGAACCGACGCAGTCTCATGGGAGAGTCTCCTGGAGTGTGCTTCGAAACGTGGTGCCAGATCATTTGCCCAGTCGCCGGAAGATGTCCGGTCGCCTGAACAGTGCTCCATTGTACTCCAGGATGAAAGCCCCGTCAGTCGGGGCCGAATAGGTGTCGGAGTGGTACGCAGCAACGTGAGAATTTGCGGCACGCTCACCGATTGATGAGCTCGTCGCTCACAACGGGCGGTACTTCGCGATGGGCCCACCTCCCCTCTCTGTGCTGGTAGCCTGACGCCGAGGCCTCATTCGTGTGCGGACGGTGGTTGAACGTTTGCCAGTGAGTTTACGGTTCAGTTGTCCGCCACAGAGAACTCAGCCTGTTCCCGTACGACGGTCCGGTCCGGCCACGTCACTTCCACTTCCACCCGGTGCAGCCCTGCGGACAGGCTCCGCGTATCGCAGACCAGCTGGAAATGATGCGGCATCTTCAATCCAAACGACTCGTTGACCGGCTGACACGCAGGCATTGCCTGCCATTGGCCGTCGTCGACCCGTCCACGGGCTGTCGAGCCGTGCGGCGCGTCATAGCAGTTGAAAACCAGGCGAACCGGCGAATTGCGAGCGATTGGCTGGTTGGGAGTCAGGTCAACAAACTCACCCTGTCGATTGACATGCGATTCGCAGCTGGACCGAAACCGATGTGTGATCTGCTGCCCGTTGACCGATACAATCCGATAGCCTCGCGGGCTTCCGTCGACGCCGCGCTCGAAACCTGTGCCGCTCTTCCACCAGGTCCCGGAGAGAGCATTCGTTTCCACATACTCAACGCCTCCTACGGTTGTCCGCTCGTTCTCGTGCATATGGCCTTGCAGCACGAGTCGCACTCGGTGGTGCGCCAACAGTTCAGTCAATTGGCGGTGGTTGGTCATCTCCCAGTAGGGTGCGTTGTCTGGACTGTGCTCTCGACGCTCCGGATAGGTCGAGACTATCGGAATGTGCACCCCCACGACGATCGGCTTGCCAGTTGGTTGTGCAGCCAGATCGGCCTCCAACCAGGCCAGTTCACGACCCTCCACTGCGCCATGGACTGCCTGCCAGCCTTGCTGACCGGGAAGGGGCTTGTTGCCGTCGAGCACGATGCAATGGAGCGGCCCCCAGTCAAACGAGTAATACGTCGGTCCGAACCTCGCCTGAAAGTGCGCGCGAGGATCGGAATCGTGGAGGAGCATCTCGTGATTGCCGGCGCCATGGCGCTGGGGCAAGTGCAGCGTCTTCAAGCGGTCGCTGTAAGCGTCGCCCATGCCTCCCTCCAGGCAGATATCTCCTTGGGACCACAGAAACGCCGGTCGGGGGTCAAGCTGGCTGACTTCCTCCAGGCTCGCCTGGAATTTCGGTATGGCGATTTCTTTCTTCTCCAGATGCATGTCGGTCATGAACACGAAATCAAATCGATCGGGTTGATCGACCGGCGTCAGCTCGAAATCGATCTGTTGCTGCTCTGGGCCAGGATCAATTTGGCGATAGAAATCATCCGTCCAGTAACCTCGCGGAGTGGTGACAAATGCGAATCGTCCGCTCTGCTCATTCGCGGTGATTTCATAGCTGCCCGCTTGATCGGTCTTCACGACGGCGAAGCCGTCTGAGACCAGCACGTTGGATAAAGGTTGGCCAGAGGAGGAAACCATGCCGTAGACGCGGCGAGAGGTGGCCCCGCGGAGCGAGGCGGCCTGTGCCGCGACGCCGGCCGCCACGCCGGCAGATAAGGTGCTGACGAGGAATTGCCGACGGTCCATGGGGAACCCTCCTGTTGCAGGTCGTTGAACATCGTACGATCGCGACGCGACCTCGGTTGAGAGCCCCTACTGATCGGATGACGAGTCTGCTGCTTCGCGGTCAGTTTCCGCTTTGCGATTTCGCTCGGCTGCGTCCTCACGGATCTTTTGACGCGTGGGTTCCAGTCGTTCCGGCCAGGCGAAGGCGGGCATCTGAGCTGGATCGAAACCGGCCAGGTGATCCCGCAGTCGTGTGTCCGGTTTGGTATAGACGAGCGTCGTGTCGCCGAATACTTCCTCACAAAGGGTTGCCAGATCCGGATCGTACTCCCGCAGTTCCTGCCGGGTATTCACATGGTTGTGGTCGTTATCGGGAGGGCGATTGTTGTCGAACCACGACTGAACTGCTTCGGCAAAATATTCGGCGTGATTCATCGAAGCGTATTTTCCTTTCCACAGTCCGGCAGCCATGGCCTTGTCATAGGTCTTCTGCAAACGCTCATCGAAGGTCGGATCGACTCGTGTCAAGCCTCGCAGGTGGATGTTGTGAGCAAATTCGTGGATCAGAATGCATTCTGTGCTGTAGGGATCGCCTGCGAGGCCAAGTACGTTCTCCTCCGCACACGAACAGACGGGATCGGTTTCCGAGCCGCCCAGGCCACGGGCCCGAGCATCCCAGAAGTCCTTCGGCTGCAACTGGGCGTATTCGGGAATGTCGGTTGTGAACTCATCATGCGCGATCACGACCATGCGGGAGCCACTGGCCACCATGGCATTGCGGATATCGGGCCGCTTGGCCAACATCATGTTGATCAAGTAAGCGGCCTCTTTGAGGGCATAGTCATTGACTTTGCAGGATGCCACGACGGGGTAACCGCTGGCGCTCACATACTTGGTGTAGAAGGGATCGAGCTGAAGAGACTGGGGAGGCGCGGTCACTTCGTACGATGTGCCGTTGGAACTCGCTTCCTCGGCCGATGACGCGGAGCAAGCTGCGTGCTTGACGATGAATTCCACGATGGGCGTGGAATCATCCAATCCGTGTGGATGGTGGCCCACGCCCGGCTTGGCGATCAGCGTAATGTCCCCTCCAAGTTGGCGATACCGCTGGGCGACCACGCCTGTGTTCTCTTCCCAGGGGACCACCTCATCCGCGTCGCCATAGACGTGCAGCAGTGGGACTTTGGCCTGGGCCAGGGGCTGAAGGTTGTCGACAGGGTTCTTGTCGTAGGCCGCTGCTTCTTCGTCGCTGCGAAAACCATAGCGTTCCCGAACCAGCGTCCAGTCGCGCGGACTACCCGGCCCTTTCCCTTTGCCGCCGGGCCAACTCTTGAAGTCACAAACCGGTGCGTCGCCATAGATGCAGGCAACCTGCTGGGGATTGGCTGCGGCCCAGTTGTAACAGTACAGTCCTCCTCGACTCAGGCCTACCAGCGCCACTTTCTTCGCCAAGCCGTATTGCTCGGTCAGAACCTGGTAGAAGGCGTTCCAGTGCTGGACTGCTTCGGGGCAGCCGAGCATATCAGGCACACTCATGTAGACGATGTGAAAGCCACGTTGCAGCAGCGCAATATCGGGAGCCGGTTTGTGACCAAAGAACTCACCGTGCCAGACCCAGGGGCGACCTTCGGCGGGGCTCTTGGGAGCAACAACGAGTACCGGTTTTCCATCGACTTCAAAGTCGTATCGGTCGAATCCGTTCCAGTCGCTACGTGTGCCGGGAAGCGATGGTGGGTCGGCAGCCATGAGCTGCTGCCCGCAGAACGTGGACAGCAGGACGGTAAGCAGCCAGCCCGCGTTGAATGGCCGTTGAATCGGCCGAGTAGTCAATGTGCAATGGAATGAGGAGGTTGGCAAGGTGATCGTCCTTTCGCCGCATTCGGAGGATACTTGGCAAAGCGTGTAACCGTTCACGGTCCGCCAAAGTCGCCTTTCGCTCCGCGAAAGTAGCGGTTCTTTTGCGGAGCGAAAGGCGACTTTCTGTGCCTACTCGCGGCCAAATCAACGTCATTCTGTGAACGGTTACGCAAAGCGTCGTCAATTCGGCTGCAGCCATTATAGCGTCTGCCGTGCATGCGTTCGACGAGTAGCCGAGTTGTGGTCGGGAGAAACCGAGCGCCAGGGGAATGGATTCCAACGACTGGGGCAGTCCGATACCTGGCGCCCTGCGATTTGCTGTCTTCCCCGATTCCTCCTGGGTGTCGGCTCGACAACACCGTGACGGCGAAAGATGCTCGCTCGCGCTGCAACGGGCCCCGGGGTGTACATGGAAGACGCTCGCAGCCCGCTTGTGTAGACTAAGAGTCCTCTGGCCTGGTACCGGTGCCGATCGCGCTGCTTGCCAAGGGGCGCTGCTTCGTGTGAGGACTCGGGCTGTCACCAGCCGACCAGAGGATCATGCTGAGGGGTTTTCAAGGGATGGAAGTACACTGATGAATTCGCGAGAGAGGTTTCTGGCGGCACTGGCAGGTGAGAAGCCGGATCGAACGCCGGTAGCGCACGTGGCCGCACTCACGACCGAAGAGCTGCAGCAGCTGACCGGCTGCTACATGCCCCAAATCCATCACGAACCGGCGATGCAGGTCCGACTGCTGGCCGCCAATCATGATATCCTCGGTTTCGATGCGGTCTCGTTCATCATCAATTACTTCGGGGAACCGGCTGCCCTGGGTGCTCGCATCGACTGGGGAACCCCCTCGAGCCTGCCGACGTTCACCTCCCATCCGTGGCAGAATGGTAGTGATGCGATCGTCCCGCCGGATCTGCTCGAGCGGCCTCCTGTCAGTACCTATCTGGAGACACTGCGGATCGCCCAGCGCCAGTGCGGCAATCGCATGGCGGTCTTGGGAAAAGTGATGGGACCGCTGTCCATGGTCCAGGTGATGTGCGGGATCGAGCGCACGCTGATGGCCCTGGTGGAAGAGCCGGAGTTGATTGCCCACTTCCTGGACGTGAGTGTGGACATTCTCGTCACCTGCGCCAATGCTCAGTTCGAACTCGGCATCGATGCTCTGGCGATTGGAGAAGGGGGAGCTGGGGCGAAGATGCTGTCGCCTCCGATGTACCAGTCCCAGTTGTTGCCTTGGCATCGCCAGATGATCGATCGCCTCAAAGGACCGACGATCATGCACATCTGCGGTGACGTGACCGCTCGCCTGCCGATGTTTCAACAAACGGCGATGACTTGCTTCAATTTCGACTGGGCTATTGATCCGTGCGACATGGTCCGGCATGCTGAAGGAGCGTTCCGGGTGATGGGAAACGTCAACACGACGGACCTGCTGCGCGGTACTCCCAGTCAAATCCGTGCTCAGGTGATCCACAACCTCGAGGCGGGAGTCGACATCATCAGTCCCGGGTGTGCCATCAGCCCGAAGTGTCCCAACGCCAACCTGATGGCCATGGTGGAAGCCGTGGCTGCGTTTGCCGATGGAACGGAGCGTTGATGTGAAGGAAGTGGATCGACGTTATTCCTCATGCACGAGTTGCACAGCATGGGGACGACCGGGGACTACATAAGCAATATTTCCGCAACTGGAGGAAACTCTCGATGAACAGATCTGATTCACGCTGTGACGAGCCGCAACATCGCTGGCCATCTGAGGAGTATTCGTTCGGTCGCCGATGTCTGATACGCGGCGTGTGGGGGGGACTGCTCGCTGTGTTCTGTGCAGTTGCTGGGGATTCCCGCGCCGATGAAGGTGTGGCCCCATGGCCCTTCTTTGCGTTTGACAATGGAGTCGGACGTGGCGAACTGGGCCCGGAGCAGCAGGCGCAGGTCCTGGCTGAAGCCGGATATCAGGGAATCGGTTACACGGGAGTCGATAACATACCGGCCACGCTGCAGGCACTGCAGGCGCGCGGCCTGAAAATGTACAGCACGTATATCCAGATCAATCTGAGCGAGGGGCAACCGCCCTACGAGCCGGGATTGCCTGAGGCCATCAAGCAGCTCAAGGGAGCAGGCACCGCGCTGTGGCTTCACGTGCACGGGGATCAACCCTCCGCGACAACTCAGGACGATCGTGCCGTGGACGTGATTCGCGCAGTTGCCGCAATGGCACAGGAGTCAGAATTGCCGGTGGTGCTCTACCCGCATGTCGGTTTCTACGTGGCCACGACCGCGGATGCACTCCGCCTGGCAAGAAAGGTCGACCGAAAGAACGTCGGGGCGTCGCTGAACCTGTGCCACTTTCTCAAACAGAATGATGCGGCCACGCTGAAGCAGTGTGTGCGGGATGCCAGGCCCTACTTGTTTCTGGTCAGTATCAATGGTGCCGATGCCGGCGATACTCGCAACATGGGCTGGGAACGACTGATTCAGACGTTGGACCGAGGCACATTCGATATGGGCGCCTTCCTGCAGTTGCTCTGGGACGAAGGGTATCGGGGACCGATTGGTCTGCAGTGCTACGCGATACCAGGCGACATTCGTGAGAACCTGGCACGATCAATGAAAGCCTGGAAGCAGCTGACAGCCCGCGTGACGACTCAGTAGCGGCGCCATCAACTGCCGTTGGCAACTCAGCTCCGCGGAACGCCTCGCTGAACCATGCCGATACAGTCGGAAGAACCGGCGAAAACCGATGCGCGATCCGGCGTAGGGGGGCGATTGCCCGTTCGTGGGTGGCTGTGCCGAACGCTGGAGATGGCGTGCGGGGGGCGATTGCGAGGTAGCTTTGCAGTAGACGTCGGTATCGCGCACCGGCTGCCACGCACGTGGCATCTCCTCTGCTCGCTGAGATCCCTATGCCACAGGCACTCGACCACCTCGATTCGCTCCGCAGTGCGGCCGAAGAGCCGTCGAATATGTCCGCGTCGGCGGGTCTCAGTCTCCAGCCGTTTGTTTCGATCGTGATCCCCACGTTTCGCGAGGCGGACAATATCTGCGAGCTCGTGCGACGCATTCACGAAGCGTTGAAATTCGCTTATCCCACATATGAAGTGCTGGTCGTAGACGATGACAGCCAGGATGGCATTGAGCAGCATGTGGCGCGACTGCAAGAGGAGTGTTATCCGGTACGGCTGATTGTTCGCACGCAGCAGCGGGGCCTGAGTTCGGCTGTCCTGTGCGGTTTCGCTGAGGCGGTCGGGGATGTCCTTGTCTGCCTGGATGCCGACCTGAGCCATCCGCCGGAGAAACTGCCTCAGATCATTGCCTGTACGCTGCAGGAGAACGTCGATTTCGTCCTTGGCAGCCGTTACGTTCAGCAGGGCTCAGTCGATGGTCGCTGGGGACGCCTGCGTCGCTGGAACAGTCGGATTGCCACGATGCTGGCACGACCATTTTCTCAAGCGAATGATCCGTTGTCAGGATATTTCGCGCTCTTGCGTGAACGCTATGAGGCCTGCGCGCCACTCGACCCAATCGGCTACAAAATCGGACTCGAATTGCTGGTCAAAGCAGGATGCCAGCGTGTGGCAGAAGTGCCCATTGAGTTCAGGCAGCGGCAGCGTGGCGAAAGCAAGTTGTCTCTCATGGAACAACTCCGCTACCTTCGTCATCTGGGGAGATTGGCTGCCTTCAAATATGCCGCCGCTGTGCAGTTTGTTCAGTTCTGCCTGATCGGTGCCACCGGCATGGCAGTCGATTTACTGAGCTATGTGCTGCTGTTGTTGCTGGGACTGCCCCTCGGCCCGGCGCGTGCAGCGGCGATCTGGCTGGCCATGAACTGGAACTTTGCGGTGAACCGAGATCTGACATTTCATCAGCACGGGTGTGCAGGTGTCGCACGCTCGTATGGGCGATTCCTTTGCGCTTGCGCGTTGGGCGCGCTGGTCAGCTGGTCAGTTTCCATGCTTCTGCCAATCGGCATGGCGTTCTTCCACCTGCACCCGGTGGGTGCCGCTGCGGTAGGAGTTGTGGCAGGAACGCTTATCAACTTCCAGCTGTCTCGATTGTGGGCCTTCAGACTCCCGTTCCGTGAAGCGTGAAATGGCGGTCGGGGAAGCAAGAAACGCCGCGCCCGGCGTGTTGCCCCCGAGCACGGCGAATCCATGATCGTTGGGGGCCACACACCGGGCCGAATGACGAATGCCGACGTACCCAATGACGAATGGAAGGACGAATAACGAATGACCAAGCAAGCTGCCACGGAGAGTTGACGATACTCGCAGTTGGCTCGGCTCCTTTCAATTCAGGTCTCGTTCGTCATTGGCAGCGGCGCGCTGCTGCATGGCGATCGCTGCTTTGTTCACTTACCGCGATGATCGGAGCAAGCAGGCGAGCGGTTACGACCCAGCTACAGCGTTGGCGGGGTTCTCGGGGGCCGCTTCGGGAGCTGGCAGCAGCATCACCGGCACCTCGGCGAACGTGCTGCCATCGGCCAGTTCGACCACCAAAGTGACTCGCGTCGACTGAAGCAGCTGAACGTCGGGAGCAACGAATGCGATCTCGTCGGTGTCCCACTTCTCAACCTTCGTCTTGAGTGCCATCTCACCGACTCGCACCAGGACCGTTCCCGTCTGCTCACCGAAACCCGGGCCTGGCAGACCGGTCAGCTGACCGGCAGTGATCGTGGGCAGGTCCTCATCCGCGACGCCCGCACCGCTCTCCACCAGTTCTTCCTCTTCGACATCGACTACCGGTTCGGGCTCCACAACGGGGGTCGGGACGATGATCGGCTGCGGCTCGACGATCGGATATGGCTGACAAATCGGTTGGGGGTAGGGGATCGGGCAAGGGGTGACAATCGGGTACGGATAGGGACGCGGCCAAGGGCGCCAGATCGGGCCAGGGCATGGCTTGGGCCAGGGTTTGGGAAACGGCTTCACAATCGGACCAGGGCACGGCTTGGGCCAAGGCTTGGGCCACGGCTTCACGATCGGACCGGGCAGCGGCTTGGGGAACGGCTTCACGATCGGGCCCGGCAGCGGCTTGGGAAGCGGCTGCGGCCAGGGTTTGGGAAGCGGCTTTCCGATCGGGGGCTTCAGGACGGGTGGTTTGGAGACGGGTGGTTTGAACTTAACACTCGCGTTTGAAATCTGCTTGGGCAGGCTGACCTTGAAGTTCTTGGCAGCACCGGAAGCGAAGCTCCGGG
The DNA here is from genome assembly GCA_041752115.1 of Pirellulaceae bacterium. Lineage (GTDB taxonomy): Bacteria > Planctomycetota > Planctomycetia > Pirellulales > Pirellulaceae > JAJRVM01. The sequence continues at coordinate 19,461 of JBGSHS010000382.1, forward strand.
CCGAGTTTGAGCTGCGACTGCCGAAGCTCTTGGAGGGTCCTTTGGCGTTTGCGGTCAGGGGGAACATGGCCAAGCTCACCAGTACGACTGTCGTGAGGAAGGATCGGGCTCTCATCGGTTTCGCTCCTGTCGATTGGTTTTAGTTTTTGGACCGGATTCGGTTCTGCAGACAGATCACGAAGCGCCCCGTCAATCGGCCAAGAAAAACCAGAAAAATCTGGCAGGAGTTCGGGGCGGGGATAAGCTGGATGACAGCGGCGGTACGCTGATAAGTCGACCGAGCGTCAGAGGGGGCGGCCGGGGGGCCAATCTGCCACCGCTAGCTACCCGAGGTTGGACCGGTCAAAGCTTGAAGGGTCTGTCGCACGAGGGCGGCAGCGGTGATGGAGAGGCAGAAGCCGAACATGCCCAGGACGATCAACGCGACCACCAGCCAGCGAAACATACGCAGTTCAGCCGGATCGGCCGGTCCGATCAGCACAATCAGGATGGCGGCGATCAGTGGAATCAGGGCGGCAATGAACTGCGCGAACTGCACGCGCCACGCAACGTGGGCCAGTTCTCTTCTGGCGGCTTCCTGCGGATGGAGTTCTCCGGCCAGATAGCGTGGATAGAGCACTCGCAGCAGAATCAGTTCCGCTCCGAAATACGAGTACGTGACGGCAATCAGTCCCGACAGAAGGAAGTCCAGCAGAAAGTGTTCGAACACGGCGCGAGGGAGCGGACCTGCCGTCAGGTGGAGTCCGAGGGGAAAGAGCATGCTACCTGGAAGCCATCCGCACGCTCCTAATGCGACAATCCACCAAGGGAGCGCGACGATGCGGCGTCGCACCTTTGCCCTGTCGACAGTGCGAGAGGGAAAGAAGACGGGATACGCCAGATAGATCATGGCCGCAGTGCAGAGCGGATAGACCATCACGTTGTAGTTCAGTGCCAGACTCAGAAAGGTCTTCTCTTGCTCAGCAGTCAGCTCCGGCAGGATACGCAGCATGTTATAGGAAATATTGACAGCGCTTCCAAGAAAGCTCGGTAGGAGCACGGCCAGGACTAACATGGTGAGCGGTCGACGTATGGCTCTGCCGATCAGACGACCTGGAGGCGGCAGAGCCTTGCGCACCGAGTTCAGTTGTTGAGTGGCGTCGAGCGCCGCGCACAGTTCAGTTGCTGACTGAAAGCGATCTGCTGGCGCTGGTTGTAGGCACTGCTGAATCACCGCGTCCAGCACATCGGTCTCAGGCGATGACAAAGGGCCATTGCTGGGTGCACCGGCGCGACGCTGGGCAGCGACCTGGTCAAGTGATCTGCTTGGGTGACTGCCATGTGGAAGATCCGGGAACGGTCGGTTCAAGTGGAACAGCTCAAAGAGTGTGACACCCAGAGAGTAGATATCGGATCGTTGGTCCACTACTTCCGGAGGAGTTGAATTCGAGGGATTAAACGCGTCGACATGCTCGGGGGACATGTAGGCCAGGCTGCCACCGAACAATCCGACACTTGTTCCCGCAATCTGATGCGGATCGAGCGAGAGATTGAAATCAACGAGCAGCGGGCGACCATACTGGCTGATCAGTACGTTGTCAGGTTTGATGTCGCGATGCAATACGCCACGTTGATGAGCATATGCCAGCGCCTCAGCCAGCTGGCTGCCGATCAGCGTGATGGTCTCCACCAGATCGGCCTTTACGAGCTGCTGCCGGTGTTTCAATGCCGCAGCCTGAAAGGCCGCTGGAAGCGTCGACAGTTCATCGATCGCGGCGATGATGCTCTCTCCATTCAAGTTCTGGCTCGGCCTGCAAGCAAGGTACCGAATCACTTTGCCCAAGGTTGTGCCAGCGACATATTGCATGCAGAGGAGCCGAGCGTTGAACTGCGGCAGTACCAGTTCCGAAAACACGTGCACGATGTTGTCGTGTTCCAGACTGGCCATGGTCCGGGCTTCGCTCCCGTGATTGGCGGTGATTTTCAGGGCCACCTGCCGATCGAGCGAAAGCTGTTGTGCGAGAAATACCCGACCGAATGCCCCTTCGCCCAGCAAAGCGAGCAGCTGGTAATCGCCATGCCGGGTCCCCACCTGCCATTGGCCGCCCGGTTTTTGCCGCGTGATGGCTGTTGACCGATTGCCGGTCCGGTGGGCGAGCGCCATGACGGCCGCGCGTTGTGCCGGGAAACGGTCGCAGAAGCGTTCGAGGTCCTGTGCAGCGTCCTGACTGACGGCGGCCAGGTAAGCTTCGTAGACCAGGTCCGCAGGAAGATCCTCGAGTCGCCCCAGCAGAGGAAAGCGTTGGCAGTATTCGGGCAGGCTGCGGGCCGCTGCTCGATTCGCTTCCAGCTCCAACTCCACCTTGATCAGCTCAATCAAGACGGTGCGTCGCAGTGGAAGCTGGCCTTCGGGAAGATACTGATCCAGCGAGCGCTGCCGACCCTCGCGGTAATCGAGTTCATAGGCATAGACGCACTCCTCGACCAGCTCCCAGAGCTGGGCAGACGGCGGCGAAATGTGGCGGATCTCGGCACGCATACGGTTTGCCTGGGAGCGCAGAGATACGTCCAGCAGGACTGCCTACTGGGGGATCGATTGTTCCAGCTTCTGTCGGATTCGTTCCAGGACTCGGCGGACGCTGCGTTGAGCACGTCCGGTTTCACTGGCTATCTCGGTGGTGGAGAGTCCCTGCAGACGCAGTTCGACAATCTGTCGGTCGCGGGTCGGCAAGCTCTCCAGCAGCGCCGCCGTTTCGTCCACCAGTTCAGCGGCATCGGCCGGACTGGGATGCGGATCGGCAATCGCTGCCTCCAGGTAATCCGCCACTCCTTGTTCGAGGTGGATGTTACGTCGCTGAGTGGCGTGGTAGCGGGCGTGTCGCCGCACCTTGTTCAGAGTCATCGTGACCAGCAGCTTCCACAGGTCCTGTCCACTCCCCAGTTCGTACTCGCCCTCCCGCATGCGGACGAACAGGCTCCGATACGCTGACTGGACCACGTCGTCGGCGTCGAGCTTCTGAGCCAGGCGGGGACCGATCTGCCGTCGAGCGACAGCCACCAGTGCGCCGGTATACTGATCCACAATCGCCTGCGCCGCGGCGTCATCTCCGTTACGCGCATCGTGAATCAATGCACGAAATGAGTGCTCACTCATGTTGCAGCCAGTACTGTTCCAGACCAGGTGGACGAGAGTAGAAAAGAGCGTTGCGCGAGCTTCACGCACCGGACCGCCCGCGCCAGCGCCCATCTTGCCTGATCAGGGGGCGATTGGCAACCCGCCTGCCGTGGGTCTGGCCGAGTCGGCAAAGCCCTCGGTGCGGCTCTACGGAGAAAGGAACACTGCGGAGCTGAGAGCGACGAACAGGGCGAGCCGGTGCTGTGGCCGGCAGCAGCTACTTCCGCGCCAGCACGTTGATCCGTCGAAACGACTCGTGAAAAGCACCGCTGGGTTGTCGAGTTTCCGCGAGCATCCGCCGTACCACTTCAGTACGCAGTTGGTCCCCGATGTCAGGCGAAACGTGTGCCCGTAGCGGAACCAGGCTCGGCTGGTCAATCCACGCCACGATTGACTCGGCATCGGGAAAATCGCGATCGGCGTGTTGCCCCCACACTTGAGCAAACGAGAAGGGGACGGCGTCGACCAGGTCCTGGTACGCCTCGACGGTCGGCATATACCAGGGCCACCGAAAATCAGCAAAAGCTCTGTGGTAGGGAGGGGAGTCGAGCAGCTCGTGCACAATGCGAAAGAAGTGGGCGCAATTTCCCTCCGCCGCAAAATTCACACGCAGTACGCCGCCCGGCTTGAGCGCCTGGTACAGGATATCCAGCAGTCGGACGTGATCAGTGACCCAATGCAGCGTGGCGTTCGAGAAGACAAGATCGAAATCTTCGTAGAACTGAGCGTCGAGCACGTCCAGTTGTTGAAACTCAAGGTTCGTGCGCAGTCTCTTGCGAGATTCGTCCACCATGCTCGCCGAGGCGTCAATCCCCAGCACGAAACCTTGCGGCACGCGGTCGGCCAGTTGAGCGGCGAGCAGTCCGGTCCCCGACCCTACGTCCAGGATCCGTTCGGTGCCCGTCAGTTCCAGCTCTTCGATCAGCTTCGTGCCCCACTGGCGCTGATGCGACGATGCCTGCTCATAGCGCGACGGATGGAAGTCATGCGGCATCGTCATCATCCTGTCATTGCGGTTGCATAACGGATCTCTTTGCCGGATCATCGACGCCGCCGTCGCTGGGGGGGAGGTGCGTAACGGCTGTTGCCCTTCGGACTCAGCGTTTGCCACGTCCACATCAATATAGCACTTTCTTGTCATCCCAGAGTCCCGCGTAAGCAAACGGGGACAGGCACTTTTTGTGAGGTACGACCCCCACGAGCTCCGCTCGTGGGTGCATCAGATGGTGAGCTACTGCTCGGCTCGCCACCTCCCCCGACCCCCACGAGCTCCGCTCAATGGTACTAAGCTTGTTTTTTTGTTTTGGCCTTTGTTCGTTTTGTATTGCGAGCTCGCTTGCTGGATTTGGCGGACGTGGTGTGAGGATGCTTGGAGTGTCGCTTGTGGTTAGTGGACTTTTTGCGTC
>JBGSHS010000383.1:0-6869 GCA_041752115.1 Pirellulaceae bacterium
GCAGGCCAACCTGGCCGCTCTGGCCGCCGCCGTGACTGCGGCTCGTAGTGCGGCCGATGCCGACCGGGACGAGGTGCCCGACGTGGGTGGCGCCGGGGCTGCCAGTGGCGAGACGATTCCGGTGTTTTTCTGCCGCCGCAGCACCATCGACCAGGTTCTGCAGAGTTCGCTCCACTGTGACCTGGTTGGACTGGAGCAGCAAATTGACCAGGGACCAACTCCCCGCAGTCAGCCACTGGCGGGTTGGACGGCCCACTGCCAGGCCAAGATCGTCAAGCACGATTTCGAAGTCAAGAACGTGATCGGGGTACTGGAAGGTGCGGGGGCTTTGGCGGATGAGACGATTGTCATCGGTGCTCATTACGACCACGTGGGAATGGGCGGAGCGGGCTCGCTGGCGCGCGGCAGCAGCGAGGTTCATAACGGCGCCGATGACAACGCGTCAGGAACGGCAGGAGTAATCGAACTGGCCCGTCGCATGGCTGCCACCTCCTCGCCGTCGCGGAGACGGCTGGTGTTCATCGCCTTTACGGGCGAGGAACGCGGCTTGCTCGGCAGTGCCCATTACGTCAAGAATCCGTTGTTTCCGCTGGAAAACACCGTGGCCATGCTGAACATGGACATGATTGGCCGGCTCGACGACGATCGCCTGACCATTGGCGGGTCAGGAACAGCCGCCGAGTTCGACCCTCTGATCGAGAAGCTCAACGAGTCGTATCAGTTTGTGCTCGATAAGCAGCCGCAAGGAAGTGGCCCGAGCGATCATTCCTCGTTCTATCGCTACAATGTGCCGGTGCTGTTTCTCTTCACCGGCTTGCATGGCGACTACCACCGGCCGAGCGACGATTACGACAAGATCAATGTTGACGGGATGTTGCGCGTGACTGATTTTGCAGCCGACATTCTCGATTCTCTGGACGATGCGGCGACCCGACCCACGTTCCAGCAGACGTCGGGCACGCCCCGTTTCGGTCGTGGCCGGGGCCTGTCGCTGGGAGTCACGCTCGACATGGACCGCCGGAGTGAGGGGTTCGTGGTGGCGAATGTTCAGCCAGGTTCGTCAGCCGAACAAGGAGGGGTGCAGGCAGGGGACCTGATCGTGCAATTTGGTGAGGAGAAGATCGCCGACCGCAGTTCACTCATGCAGGCCGTGCGCAAGTACAAGGCGGGTGACGAAGTCTCCGTGATGGTGCAGCGGTCCGGAGCGGAGGTCACGCTGAAGATCAAATTGCAGGAGAATCCGTAGGGCTCTGTGACAGCTGTTGTGTAGGAGTTGTGATCCACCGGGTGCTGGTCGGTTTTTCGTGCGAAGCCTTCTGCGTCGCATCGCGGCGCGTTAGCCCATTGTGGCATTCTCGCATTGTGGCATGGTCGCATTCCCCATTTCCCCACCACTTCGTAAGGGCCTGTCCCGGTCCGCAGCGGCACATCGCGTCGGTGGCACGCACCCGCACTGGGGCGCTGGCGGGAAGTCGGGAAGGTGATTTTCTGAACTGGTCTTTACCCGACCGCCTGTTCTCGGCAAAATACGCCCCGCATGTCAGGCTGACCGGTGCTTTCCGGTGGCCGACCCCGCCATGACGTTTCATGGAAGTTACGTCGCCGGTCCCGTAGTGACCACCCGAATACGGCAAGGAGTGCTGAACGTGAGAATTTTCCTTTCCCGGGCCACGGTTGTGGCCATTGCCCTGGCTACCTGCCTCGCTGTCACCCCCGCCCGTGCCCAGAACACGCCCCAGCGTCCTAGTGGTACGTCTGTGGCCGTGATCGATCTGAGCGAAGTGTTCCAGGAACATCCCCGGCTCAAAGCGCAACTGGAAGAACTGAAGAAGCAGATCGACGGCTATGAAGCCGTCATGCGTTCCGAGAAGACGAAGATCGATGCGCTCGCCGAACAGATCAAGACGTTCAAGCCGGGCACCCCTGAGTACACCGACAAGGAAAAGGAACTCGCCTCGATGCAGGCAAATCTGCAGGTCCAGGTGCGGCAGAAGAGCCGCGAGTTCCTGGAACAGGAGGCGCAGATTCGTTATCAAGCGTATCAGGAGATCCAGCAGCACGTCGCCACGTTCTGCCAGAAGTACGGCATTCAGCTGGTCATCCGCTTCAGCCGTCAAGAGATCGATCCGACGAAGCCGCAGGACGTTCAGATGGGCTTGAATCGTCCGATCATCTACCAGAACTCACTCGACATCACGTCGCATATCATTCAGTCGTTGGGCCCGGCACCATCGACCACCAGTGCGGCCAATCGCGGTCCGACCATTCCAGGTCGGGTGAATCGCTAGGCGGTTTCCACGTAGCCACCTCTTGGATGCTTCGATCGTGCCTGTCCTGCTCGATAGGATTCCTTTGAGACACTCACTTCGTTATCAGAACACGATTGCCGAACCGGTCGTGGTGGAGGGGTTCGGATACTGGAGCGGATTGGATGTGCGGGTCGAGTTTCGCCCCGCGCCGCCCAACACGGGCGTGGTGTTTGTCCGCAGCGACCGGGACCGCACTCGGCGGATCCCGGCCGTGGTGGCCAACCGCGTGGAAATCCCACGCCGCACGTCACTCAGCGCGGCAGGTTCCACCGTGGAAATGGTGGAACACGTCATGGCCAGCCTGGCGGGTCTGCAGATTGACAACTGCGAGATCTGGGTCAATCGAACGGAAATGCCTGGCTGCGACGGATCCAGTCGTCCCTTCGTGGACGCGCTGCTGTCGGCAGGCTGTGTGACACAATCGGCTCTGCGGTCTCGAGTGACCGTCACGGAGCCGATTCGCGTCGGTGACGAAACGTGCTGGGTCGAGGCCAGTCCGGCTCCCGGCACCGGGCTCACGATCCGTTACCTGCTCGATTACGGCCGTGAGGGTCCGATCGGGCGACAGGAGTATGAACTGAAATTGACTCCCGCCACGTTCTACAGCGAACTGGCGTCAGCACGAACGTTCATTTTGAAGCACGAAGCGGAGTGGCTGCGCGAGCAGGGCCTGGGAGAACGCGTGACCTGCAGCGATCTGCTGGTCTTCAATGACTCAGGTCCCGTGGGGAATTCGTTGCGATTTCCCGATGAATGTGTGCGGCACAAGGCCCTCGATCTGATCGGTGACCTGGCTTTGGCCGGGTGTGACATCGAAGGACGGGTCGTCGCCTACCGGAGCGGACATCGCTTGAATGCGGAACTGGTCCAGGCCGTGCTTTCCGCCTCCGCCATGGCTTACGACCTGCGCCGAATCGCCTGAGGGTGAATGGTTCCCGGCGGCAGGTGGATGCCGCAGAACGTGTTGAAGCGGGAAATCGGCACCGCACGTTACCACTCAGACATACATCTCCACACCACAGCCCGCGTGCAGCGCGAGCTCAGACCTTCCAGGGAACGCGGGAGTTCGGACCATGGCCACCATCGTCGACGAACACTCAGTGATCGATCCTCGAGCGCATCTTGACGACGATGTCGAAATCGGTCCCTTCTGTATGATCGGTCCGCACGTCACCGTCGGACGCGGCACACGTCTGGTCAGTCACGTGACCATCACCGGCCAGACAACCATCGGCCAGTATAATCAGTTCTTCCCGGGAGTCGTGATTGGAGGCGAACCCCAAGACCTCAGCTATCGCGGCAGCCCGACCAAGGTGATCATCGGCGATCGGAACGTGTTTCGCGAATGCGTGACCGTCAATCGGGCAACGGAAAAAGAAGACCTTGTGACCACCGTCGGCAGCTGCGGCTACTTCATGGCCGGCTCGCACATCGCTCATGATTGCCGGATCGGAGACCGTGTCGTATTGGCTAACTGTGTGCTGCTCGGTGGCCACGTCCATGTCGACCACCATGTCACCATCGCCGGCGCAAGCGCCGTCCACCACTTCGCGTCGATCGGTGCCTATGCGTTCGTGACCGGCATGAGCCGCGTGATCCATGATGTGCCCCCCTACATGCTGCTCGATGGCCAGCCGGCCCGGCCACGCTGCATCAATGTGGTCGCACTGAAACGCAATGACTTTTCTGCCGATGATATCCGAGCTCTGGCCGACGCCCATCGTCTGCTTTATCGAGCCAAGGTGGGACTCGATCACGCCCGCGAGATCCTGCGGAGCAACGGGAAGCTCGTCCCTTGCGTGAACCATTTGCTCAGTTCCCTCCAAACTCAGGCCGAAGGACGCCACGGCCGCAGTCGTGATCAAAGGAGAGCCGCGTGAGTCGCCTGAACGTAGTGGTCGTCGGTTGCGGACATCTGGGAAGCATTCATGCCCGCCTGGTGAAATCGATCCCGAACGTGGAACTGGTCGGAGTCGTTGATCCGCTGCCGGCAGCTCGCCAACGTGTGGCCGACGAATGTTCGGTCAGCGCGTGGGAAGAACTCTCCCAAGTCCCTTCGCACATTGACGCCGCCGTGATCGCCACCCCAACGCTTCACCATGCGAGCGTGGCGGAACAACTGCTCCAACAAGGAGTCCACCTGCTGATCGAAAAGCCGGTGACCAACACGGTCGCCGAAGCCAATCGCCTGATCGCCCTGGCGCGCCGCCACCGACGGATTCTGCAGGTCGGACATGTGGAACGGTTCAATCCGGCCTGGAATGCCGTCGCTCCACACCTGAACGCTCCGCAGTATATCGAAGTCGTGCGAGCCGGCACCTATACGTTCCGCTCGACCGACGTCAGCATCGTACTCGACCTGATGATCCACGATCTGGATCTGGTGCTGTCGCTGGTGCGCAGTCCCGTCGTGGATGTCGACGCGATGGGCCTGGCCCTGTTTGGGCCTCATGAAGACCTGGCCCTGGCCCGGCTGCAGTTCGCCAATGGCTGTGTGGCCAGCTTGAAGGCGTCGCGCGTCAACTACCAGCCACAGCGGACCATGCAGGTCTTTGCGCAACAAGCGTTCGCTTCCCTCGACTTCGCTGCCGGCGAGGCCAAGTTGATCAAGCCCAGCTCGGACGTGCTGGCACGCCAGGTGGACCTCACCTGCTGTCCGCCCGAACAGCGTCCGCAGATCCAGGAGGCCATGTTCCGCGACCTGCTTTGCCTCGAAACAGTCGCGGTGCCGCGCATCAACGCCATCCTGCAGGAACAGCAGGAGTTCGTCGACTCCATACTGCATGGCCATCCGGTGCGCGTCTCGGGTGAGCAAGGACGCGACGCCCTGGCGGTGGCCGAGCAGATTCTGGAATCGATTCGCTCGCACCGCTGGAACGGCCTGCCGGCCGATCAACTCGGGCCGCGAGTTCCCTTCGCTCCCGCTGCCACGGCCGTCACCAAGAAGGCCGCGTAAGAGGTTAACGCACACTCGTCGCCGGACGGTTCCTGACCTGCAGGCCGCGCCGCGTGTGGGTTCGAGGGCCGTTATCTTTCCACTCCTGGCGTTCGCTCAACGTGGAGTCCCGACCGATCGTCGATGCCTCTCGGTCAAAGAGCACAAATCGTACGCGAGCCGGCTCGACCACGACCTCGGCGCTCGCGAATTCCACGATGCGGATGACGGGGAGTCCTCCAGTCCCCCTGCGCCCTGGTGCCTAACACGTATCAGGGCCTCTTCGCCTCACCGCGACGATCGTAGGTTCCCGTGCCGTCTGGCCGCTTGATCCATCTCAAGCGGCCAGAACCTTCGTTCACATGTCGGGAACCACCACATCGCAGTTCGGCAACCGTTGACGCAGCTGCTCAAGCTCCTGAGCGTTCAGTGCGGGCGACGAGATCCGAAGTGTTTCCAGTTGCTTCAGCTCAGGAAAGTCCGACCACCGGACATCCGCGCCCACGTGCAAGACCAAGTGCCTGAGACGGGGGAATTGCGTCAGATGCTCGAGCGCCCGCATGGGGTCATGTTGCACCTCGGAGACCAGGAGCATCTCCAGCCTGGACAGACACTGGAGCTTGGCGAGCGACAATCTGCCGAGGTCGACGTTCGAGAGACTTACTTTCTTCAGATTCGGGAAGTCGCCCGGTGTAAATGCCTCATACGCGTGAGGTGTGTAGATGCCGATATACTCGAGCTGCCCACATACGTCCGGCCTGGCCGCCAGAGCAGCCAAATCGTCAACGCTCTGAATACTGGCCCCCCTTACACCGGCTGCATTTTTGAAAAGCTCGCTCGAGTCGCCAAAGGGCACCCATTGATCGACACCACTGTTGAGGCTATCCAATCCACGGCGCTGATGAACCAATCCCAGCCATGCCAGGATCAGGCCCGACGCCAAACACAGCAACATGAACAGTCGCAGGCTGAGGTGAAGTCGCTGGCGAGCTACCATGGCTGCTCCTCACCATCCCCATCGTCTATGTGTATTCGCTACGTGACCGATCGCCCTTTCTTCGATGATAAGGAATCAATCTACTGGAAGATCCTGCACGTTGGCAATGCACTCCCTCGTCGTCAAACTGCCGGGTGCCACTGGCTCTGCCAGTGCTGCAGCGAATCGCCGCTGGCCGTCACGCACATCCGCCGGGTGCCACTGGGGCTGGCCGGAACGCAGAGATACTTTCGCCAGCACATCCACCCTCTTGTTCCGACTGCCCGCCTGTCCAAGCACTTGGCTCAGTTCCTTATCGCACCACTCCAGCGGAGCACTCCAGTCAATCGAGTCGTGCACGGCCGGGAAGAAGCTGGCCAGGAAGTCGGTCAAATGCAGCCGCAACGCTTCGTTCCAGGCGCCGCTCGCACCTTCCTCCCCGACCCCCGCGAGCTCCGCTCGTGCGGTGAAGCAGATGGTCAGCTACCGCGCCGCTCGCACCTTCCTCCCCGACCCCCACGAGCTCCGCTCGTGCGGTGAAGCAGATGGTCAGCTACCGCGCCGCTCGCACCTTCCTCCCCGACCCCCGCGAGCTCCGCTCGTGCGGTGAAGCAGATGGTCAGCTACCGCGCCGCTCGCACCTTCCTCC
>JBGSHS010000384.1:0-28434 GCA_041752115.1 Pirellulaceae bacterium
TCCTCCTCCTCCTCCTCCTCCGCCGCCGCCGCCACGTCCACCGCGGCCAGCAGCGTCACCCACGACCAACAGGCCGACTGCCACTACCATAACGCCAACTTGAATCGACTTTCGCATGACTGGTGACCCTTTTGTCTTCTGGGGCTTGCGGGCTGAGATGAAAACACCGCGGGGACTCTCTGCACAGCATTCGGCTGTTACTGCTTGGTGATCGTGACTTCCTCGACATTCGGCAACAGCTCGTCATCAACTGTGCGATTGATCGACTGCAACGTGCAGGTGTTGTCATCCACGCAGGTCAGGATGTTGACCGCTGAGGACTTCCGTCCATCGGGAAGCACACCGTTCTGCTGGATGTACCAGCGGTTATCCTTCTTCCTCCAAGTCCCCTGTCCAAAGGCGCCGTCTGAGTCGAAGACCCAGGACCGGATCTGCTGGGCCGCCGGGTCCCAGCCAATGATCTGCATCCCGGCCAGATCGACACGGTCCTCGATCTGGACGGCGAAGAATCGCGTCAGGAAGTTGTTGTTCCGAGTCCAGTTGCACTGCGTGATGACCGTCGCTTCGTCATCCTGATCCAGCCAGCTGCCGACCAACCACTCGAGATCCTTGAGTTGCTCATAGTGCGATGGGGCGTCTTGTCGATCTTTCTCTGTCACCCGATCCAATAGCCACTGGCCATCTCGCTTGACATAGACGGCCGTGTATTCCGATGACTCGGGTTCCTCGTCCGGTCGAATGACCTTTGCCGTTCCTTGTTCGACGGCGACATTCGGCGACACGAACTGAATCGCCTCTGTCTGGGCCTCCAACTTAGCCCCTGTTGCTTCGGTGAAGATCGAAGCAAACTGCTGTTCGATGGCCTCCCGGCCTACGACCTGCTCGCCGCTTAACGGATTCGTGTAGACGGCTTCGGGCGACCACATGGCGGCCAAGGCCTTGGCATCGCCCTGATTGAATGCTGCCACGTACGATTCCACCGCTTGACGGATCGCTGCCTCATCGGAGGTTTGGCGGTCCGTATCAGCCGCCGTCGCTGAGGCGAAACCCCAAGCCAGCAATGCGGCAGTCAACATCACACGTTTCATGTGTTTCCCCTTACGAAATGGACCTTGCTGTCACTCGCTCGGCTTGGACACGAGCACAGCCACCAAGAACTCGATTCCGCCGAGCGGGTCGAATTCGCTGATTTCAAACTCTGGAGGCTCAATCGACATGTCGATGTAAGGCAATAGCCTCCGAAACCGTTCGGAACGGAGGTGTTCCTCGAGATCTCGCTTCGTGTCCCACCGCACAACGTATGTGAGTACGCTGTCGTCTTCCACGTTTTGGAGTACCTGACAGATTCGGCACCCCTTGGACACTTCCGTCGGTCCTTTCACCGCACGAAGAACCTCCAATACCTCGGTACGCTTCGCCGCGGGAGTCACGATTCGCAGGGAGGCTTGTATCAACGGATTCTCCCCTCTCCCTTCCCATTTCATTCCCGAAGCGAGCGTATTCGACCGGCGACGGAGCGTGCGCTGGGACCGAGACGCTTCGGCGGAAGTCGGCCGTGCGGCCTCGAGTCGCAGCCTTCCATCAGCAAGGACTGTGCCGACGCAGGGACAGGTGCCGCGAAAGACGCTCTGGGCTGTGTCTTGAGGGCGATTTCGGGACGAGATTGGCGCACCGGTACGGGCAGGGAGTGGAAACGAATCTCCGGCATGCCGTAGGTTCCTCCGGCATGCCGGAGTTTTACTTTGGGCGTTTGATGCCGAGCTTCGCCATGCGTGTTTCGAGCGTTGTTGGCTTGATGGCCAAGATCTCAGCAGCTCCGTGGGGCCCTCGGACTCGCCAGCTGGTCTTGTGAAGTACGCGAAGAATGTGCGCCCGTTCGCTTTCCTCCAGGGTCAGTGGGGGATCCACGAGGCCGAGCGCGACGGCGGGCAGTTCCAGATTCAGCGAATTGCCGGTCGTGAGGATCATCGCCCGCTCCACGATGTTGCTCAGCTCGCGGACATTGCCAGGCCAGGTGTATTGCTGCAACCGGTCAATGATCCTCCGTGGGATGCTGGTAATCGATTTCCCCATTCGGCGATTGAACACTTCGACAAACGCCCATACCAACTCCGGGATGTCGTCCGGACGCTCACGCAACGGGGGAATGCGGATGGGAAACACGTTCAGTCGATGGTACAGGTCGGCTCGGAATTCTCTGTTCCGGACAGCCTGGTCCAGATCGCGATTCGTCGCAGCAACGATCCGTACATCGACCGTCACCGTCCCCGGGTTGCCCAAGCGCTCGAAGCGGCCATCCTGGAGTACGCGGAGGAGCTTGGCCTGGAGCTCGACGGGGAATTCTCCAACTTCGTCCAGAAACAGCGTGGAGCCATCGGCGATCATGAAGCGACCGACCTGCGCCGACGCCGCACCCGTGTAGGCCCCGGCATCTCGTCCGAACAGCTCGCTCTCAATCAGTGTGGCTGGCAGGGACGCACAATTGACCACGACCATGGGCCGGGCCTTGCGGGGACTCAATTCGTGGATCGTCTGTGCCAACAGTTCCTTGCCAGTGCCCGTTTCGCCAAGCAACAGAACCGGCGTATCGGTAACAGCCACTCGCTCGGTCTGAGCAAGTACGTCTTGGAGCGATTGGCTCTTACCGATGATACGCCCATGCTGGTGCTTCACCGTAATCTGCTCGCGGAGGTAGACGTTCTCTCGTTCCAGGCGTTCTCGAAGTCGTTCGTTTTCCGCCAGTGCAGCCCGAATCGCCTCGTCGGCCCGTTTGCGGACCAGGGCATTGGCGAAGATTTCCCCGATCGCTTGCAGCCGAGCGACGATCTCCGGAGGCCATTCGCAGTGCCGCTGGAGGAACGAGAAGCTGATGATGCCAAGGATCGATCCGCTGACGCTCAAAGGAATCGCTGCGGTCGATTTGATCCCCTCTGCAAGACAGATTGCCCTCTCCTTCACGGCTTCCGGCGGAAGATCATCGGGCACGCGTTTCAGGAATAGCTTATTCCCGTGACGAATCGCGTCGACATACCACGGCAAATATTCGTCGGCAAAAACCCCGATCGGGAATGGCTCAATACCGCTGACCGCGCAAGAATGGGTCACCAGAGCACGTCCCGTGTCTGGATTGAACTCAGCCAAGCTGCTGCGGTCGTTTCCCAACCCCGCCAGAAGTCTCCTGAGACTCTCGTCAATCACGCTGTCGATCTGATCGGGAGGCTGGTTGATGAATCCTGCCGAGAGCTCCGTCAGCAGCTGTTCGAATCGCAACCGATCCGCCATCGCCGATTCCGCCTGCTTACGTTCGGTCACGTCGACCAGTGTACCCATCAGTGCCGGGCGACCCTTGAACTGCAGACGCGCTCCCAACACTTCCACCTGGGCCGTCTCTCCGTCCTCCCGCACGCAGCGTGCCTCATACCGACTGGTTTCCGCCTTGCCGTTCAATCGCATGCGCATATTCTCTTGGACGCGCGGGCGATCCTCCGGGTGAATGAAGTCCAGAGGTGATCGGCCGATCAACTTCTCCACGGTCGAGTCGAGAATTCTGGCCAGGGCCGAGTTGGCGTACTTAATATGGCCGTCCTGCACGATGTAGTTGCCCGCTAGTGAACGCTCACACAGGACGCGGAAGAAGCTCTCGCCCTCCTGCTGTGCGGCCGCCATCCGCTCGCGATCTCCCGCGTCACTGGGCGTCAAGCCACCCGGCTTCAAGTTGGCATCGTCTTCAGCCACAGCTCTTTCCGTCCTCCAGATCCTCGGCCTCAATCACTGCGTTGGCGCTCTTCACGGGCAGAACGCACGCCTTGGTTCAGAATCTGGAGATCCTCACGGCACATTGTCAGTTTGTTCGCAAGCAAACCGGTCACGGTCACGCTTCATGAGATTGCGCGGTCGAGACCCCAGTCATGTGCGGCCGAAAGTATCTGCGAAATGACAGATGCTTGCTGCCCAGGCACCCGGTCACGCCGGTCGAGGCCCGCGACGCGATTCCCAGACGACAACCGCACTGGACTAGCGTCATTCTACTCGCGCGCCACCGCCGTGGCACGCCCTTTGCCAGCCGCTCGGCGGGGCAATCCTCTTGTTTTAAGGCCCCCCGCCGCCGGCCACCTACTGGCAGAAATCGGCCTCGCCAAGAGACCGCGTCGATACACGGCAAGGACGGGCTCGATGGCATTCTCGCCACAGCCGGTACTGCAGCAATGCGCCGCCAGATGGTGGTCCGGATCGAGGGCGTTGGGTACTGAACTGTCGGAACAACGCCGGAGCCGAGTTTCAGGGAGTGACTGCAATGAAGAAGTGGATTTTGGCCATACGACCACGTTTCTTCTGCCTTATGGCAAGGGATGTCGCCGCTCAGTCTAACCGGGGGGTGGATTCGCTCCGAGCACCTGCGGTGGTCTAGCAGGCGGACGATCTGAGGGGCGTGCACGATTGCCGTCGCCCTAGTGAGCAGACGCTGGCGGAGGGGCGGGGCCTCCCATGTGTGGCAAGCGATTCCTCCCCAACCCGCTGCAATGCGACGACGTAGCGATGGTTCGGCACAGGGCCCAAGGTGATCGGATTGGCATCTTTGATCGTGCTATTCGCATGGTATGTTTCAGGAGGTCTCGTGTACGTTCGACCAGGGAGTGCTCGTGCTGCAGGGTTGGGTGTCGAGTTTCTACTCCAAGCAACTAGCACAGGAATTGGTCGCCCGTGTGGAAGGAGTCGTCCAGGTGGTCAAGAAATCGAAGTCGCCAATTGGCGACGTGCTGAGAGAGGGAGTGGCTCGGATGAACCAGGAGCAACTGAGGCTACGTGCCGCGCGAGAGCAAGGCATTGAATGGAAGAAGTGGGGGCCCTACCTCAGCGAACGGCAGTGGGGTACCGTGCGCGAGGACTATAGTGAGAATGGCGACGCCTGGAACTTCTTCACCCATGATCATGCCCGCTCGCGGGCGTATCGCTGGGGCGAGGATGGGATCGCCGGCATCTCCGACGATCAACAGCACCTCTGCCTCGCGCTGGCTCTGTGGAACGGCAAGGATCCGATTCTCAAGGAGCGTCTCTTCGGTTTGACCAACAGCGAGGGCAACCACGGCGAGGATGTGAAGGAGTACTACTTCTACCTCGACAGCACGCCGACGCATTCCTATATGAAGTATCTGTACAAGTACCCGCAGGCGGCCTTCCCCTACGCCGACCTGGTGGAGGCCAACCGCAACCGCAGTCGCGAAGAGTTTGAGTTTGAACTGCTGGACACGGGCGTGTTCAGCGAGGACCGCTACTTCGACGTCTGCGTCGAGTACGCCAAAGCCGATCCAGAAGACATTCTGGTGCGGATCACCGCGGTCAACCGGGGGCCCGACGCGGCGGCATTGCATCTTCTGCCCACGTTGTGGTTCCGCAACAACTGGTCGAAATGGATTGCCGAATCGAATCGCGTCGCCGCGAAACCGGACCTCAGGCAGTTCGAGTCGGCGACAGGCACGAGCGCGGTCGCGGCAACGCATCCCGAACTCGGGGAGTTCATGCTGTTCTGTGAAGGCGAAGTGCCACTGCTCTTCACGGAGAATGAAACCAACCACCAGCGGCTGTTCCCCGGCCAGGCGAACGAAAGTGCCTACGTCAAGGACGGCATCAACGATTGTGTGGTGCAAGGCAATTGGGATGCAGTGAATCCAGCCCGGGTGGGGACGAAAGTCGCCGCTCACTACCAGGTCAGCGTCGGCGCAGGTCAGACAGTTGTGATTCGCCTGCGGCTCGCCAAGGCGACCGAGCACCAGAAGGACAATCCACTGGGAAAGGAATTTGAGGAGGTATTTGCCGCAAGGCTCCGTGAAGCCGACGAGTTCTACCAATCGCTCACGCCGCCATCGGCGAGTGAGGACGCGACCCAGGTGATGCGTCAGGCGCTGGCCGGCATGCTCTGGAGCAAGCAGTTCTTCTTTTTTGACGCCGACAATTGGCTGGACGAGCACAACTCCAATCCACTCCATAGAGGCTATCGTAACTCACGGAACTCAGCGTGGTTTCACATGCTGAACAAGGATGTCATCTCGATGCCGGACAAGTGGGAGTATCCCTGGTATGCAGCCTGGGACCTGGCCTTCCATACACTCCCACTGGCGATCGTGGACCCCGACTTCGCGAAACAGCAGATGGAATTGATGTTGCGTGGTGTCTACCTGCATCCCAGTGGCCAGATTCCTGCCTATGAATGGAACTTCAGCGACGTGAACCCGCCGGTCCACGCCTGGGCGACGCTGTTCCTGTATCGCACGGAGCAGGCCCTGCGGGGCGAAGCCGATGTTGATTTCCTCAAGTCAGCCTTCAACAAGCTGGTACTGAACTTCACCTGGTGGGCGAACCGCAAGGACCGCTTCGGCAAGAACGTATTTGAGGGCGGATTCCTCGGCCTCGACAACATCGGCGTGTTCGACCGCAGTGCCCCGCTGCCCACCGGGGGCCACTTGGAACAGGCCGACGGCACGGCGTGGATGGCGCTGTTCAGTCAGAACATGGCGGAACTCGCCATCGAACTCGCCGCCCATGACCGCAGCTACGAGGACATGGTGGTGAAGTTCGTCGAGCACTTCTACTTCATCGCCACCGCCATGAACAAGTCCGGGGCGGACGGCATGTGGGATGAGGAAGACGGCTTCTATTATGACCTGTTGGTGCTCCCCGATGGCAGCACCACGCGGCTCAAGGTACGTTCCATGGTGGGGCTGCTGCCCTTGTGCGCTTCCTCGGTGCTCGAAAAGTGGCAACGGGAGCGAGTCCCGCTGGCGATGGTTCAGATGTTGGATCGTATGCGCCGGATTCCGGAACTCTTCGCCTCGATCCACCCAACCGGCCCGGGCCACTACGGTGTGGCCGAGCGGGGGCTCCTGGCCCTCGTCACCCCGGAGCGGCTCCGCCGGATCCTGGAAAAAATGCTCGACGAAAACGAATTCCTCAGCCCCTACGGCATCCGCTCGATCTCGAAGTTTCACGAACACCATCCCTATGTCTTCCAAGTGAATGGCCAGGAACATCGAGTGGACTACTTGCCGGCTGAGTCGAATACCGGCATGTTCGGTGGCAACTCCAACTGGCGGGGACCGATCTGGATGCCGGTCAACGCCATGATCATCCGCGCCCTCTTGAACTTCTACCTGTACTACGGCGACAGTTTCAAAGTCGAATGTCCGACCGGTTCCGGCCACATGATGAATTTGTTTGAGGTGAGCAAAGAAATTTCCGACCGGCTCACCCGGATCTTCCTGCCCGATGAACAGGGGCGGCGACCAGTCTACGGTGGTGCGGAGAAGTTCCAGGACGATCCTCATTGGCGCGATCACGTCCTGTTCTACGAGTACTTCCACGGCGACAACGGTGCGGGACTTGGCGCCAGTCATCAGACTGGCTGGACCGGACTCGTGGCCAAGTTCATCCAACTCTTTGGCTTCCTGAATCCAGAGCAGGCGCTGGAAGGCGGCAAGATGACAGGATTCCAGAAGAAGGGCGGAACACGTTGACGTGTCAGCTCCACGTCTTCCTCGAGAGTCATCCAATGGCCGATCTCCTGTGTACCCTGTGCTGTACCAGATCAACACCCGCGTCTGGCTGACCGAATTGTCTGGCACGTTGGGCCGGCCCGTGACGCTGGATGACGTACCGGACGGGGAGTTGGATCGCCTGGCCCAGCTGGAGTTTGACTGGATCTGGTTGTTGAGCGTCTGGCAGACCGGCCCGGCTGCACGGCAGGTGTCCCGTGACAATCCGGAGTGGCGTCACGAGTTTCAGGAGACGCTGCCGGATCTGCGTGAGGAAGACATCGGCGGATCAGGGTTCGCGATTACCGGCTACCATGTCCATCAGGCTCTGGGGGGCGACGATGCCCTGGCGCATCTGCGAAAGCGGCTCCAGGACCGAAGTCTCAAACTGATGCTCGACTTCGTCCCCAATCACATGGGACTCGGTCATCCCTGGCTAGAAGATCACCCTGAGTACTTCATTCCGGGCACGCAACGCGACCTCGCTCAGGCACCGCAAAACTACACCCGAGTCCAACGGCAGGAAGGCGAGCTGATTCTCGCCTACGGACGGGATCCGTATTTCTCCGGGTGGCCAGATACAATGCAGCTCAACTATGCCAACCCTGCATTGCAGGAAGCGATGATCGGCGAGCTGTTGAAGATTGCCCAGCAATGCGATGGAGTGCGTTGTGATATGGCGATGCTGGTTTTGCCTGAGGTCTTCGAACGCACGTGGGGCCGGTGTGCACCACTCTTCTGGCCGACGGCAACCCAGCGTGTGCGGCAATGCGTGCCCGACTTCGCGTTCATGGCGGAAGTCTACTGGGGTCTGGAATGGGAGTTGCAGCAGCAAGGCTTCGACTACGCTTACGACAAACGTCTTTACGATCGCCTCCGGGAAGGGCATGCCCGGCCCGTGCGCGAGCATTTCTTCGCAGGGCTCGGCTACCAGGAAAAGCTCGCCCGGTTCCTGGAGAACCACGACGAACCACGAGCGGCGGCCACGTTCTCACCCGAAGTGCATCAGGCGGCTGCGGTCATCTCGTTTCTGTCACCCGGCTTGCGTTTCTTCCACCAGGGCCAGTTTGAGGGACGCAGGAAACGCATCTCGCCTCATCTCGTCCGAGGTCCACACGAGTCGGTCGATCAGCAGCTTAGACAGTTCTACGATCGGTTGTTTGATATCCTGCGCCGACCGGTCCTTCGCGAAGGCCAGTGGCAGTTGCTCGAGGGCACGCCGGCCTGGGACGGGAACTGGACGCACGACAGCTTCGTCGCCTTCGCCTGGCAACGACAGTACGACGAGCGTCTGCTCGTGGCAGTCAATTATTCCCCGCACCAGAGTCAGTGCCGATTGCGGTTGCCCTCCTTCCACCTGACGGACAGCGTTTGGCGACTGGAGGATCAACTCAGTTCGGACGTCTATCACCGTGATGGCAATGAGCTGCAGTCTCGTGGTCTGTTCCTGGACATGCGTCCGTGGCAAGCGGCGGTCTACACGTTGCAGCGTGTCTCGTGATGAGTGCTGCACGACCGCTGCTCGCTCACGCCATAACGCGGTCCTTTTTGCCCCCCCATTTCCAGCAAGTCGGCGGCCACTTCCTGTCAGTGGGGTGGCGGCCACTCTCGCGTGTTTCGGCCCGTTAGAGTACCGGCAAGGCGGAGCCCAGAGTGGGCTGGCCGATACGACGAGGAGTTGATCACGTAGCAGGGTAGGTCGTGAACGGGCCATGCAAGAAACAAAGCCAGGCCTGGGGTGTCGGAACGACACCCCAGGCCTGGTGGTGTGAGACGAGAGCTACTGCGTCAGTCGTCCTCCTGATGCGACCGGATTGTCCGTAACAGAGCGGGCTATGCAGGACAGGCTGACCCAAGGGTCGGCTAGAACTCGACGTTGTACTTCTCCGTCATCTGTCGACGCAGTTCGCGCGTGGCGTTTTCCAGTTCGCTCACAATGGCCTTGGCGGCCGAGACGCCCATGGCCTTCTCCTCGACGTTGACCTGCGTGCGGATGTTCTGTTGCTGCCGCAGTCCCGACTGGACGGCATTACCCCGCATGTAGCCATTCGCTCCATAGTAGTAGTTGTCGCCGTGGTAGTATCCGCCGTCGTAGTTGTCTCCGTAGTAGCCAGGGCCTCCAGCAGAGTTGACGGATTGTACCTGCCGTACTCGCTTGCGGACACCGATGCCCTGAATCGCCGCTCCCGCATTGCGGAACTGCTGAGACACGTAAGCGCCGTAGTCGAGCATAGCCGGGTCGACATTGACCATCGGGAGCTGGTCGATCTTGCGCGCGTACTTGTCGAACCAGACTCCGTACTGAGCGATCCGCTGCGGTTCTTTGTCACGCAGGTCCTCGAAGTATTGATTCACTGACGCGAAGTACTTCTGAGTCGCTACCACCGCCGGCTCCTGATCGCTGGCACTTTGAGCGGGTTCACCGGACGTTTCGGCGATCGCCTCGGCGGCGGTCGGGGCATCGATCAGGCTGAAGACCTTACGCATGCCGGTGGCCGACAGGTTGCCTGACAAAACAATCTGTTTGCCGTCCGTCTTCGACTTCCAACTGCTGAAGTCATCAATCATGGCACCACGCTGAGCGAGTACGTCGAGCAGCAACGCGGGACCAACATCCTTTAACGGACCTAGATCTTTTCCGAAGTCCACTTTGATGCTGCCAAACGGCTTTTCACCGAAGGTGACGCCCAGCATCACTCCGCGCAAACTGCACAACACGTCGGCGGCTGCAGCAGCATCCAATCCTGCCTTCGTCACGACTTCAGAAGCCTTCAGTTTTTCTGCCACGGTCGCTGGATCGACGACATCGGCCAGATCCATGGCCATGATGACCTCGGTGCCTCCCTTCTCGCAGTAGCTGATGGCTTCCTGAATATACGGCGAGAACGAGGGTTCAATCTTCTCCGTCTCACTGATCCAGCGTGAGACTGCCTGGCGTCCTGCCGGCGTGAGTGCGCCGATGGTGCGCGGGTCGAACTGGACCACGTAGCTGTCGTCGGGAAGTAGCACGGCGGATTTGCCAGCGACTGTGTCACACGTTCCATTTCTCTTCTTGACCACTTCGGCCAGATCGTGCTGGGTCTTCGTCGTCAGGAGGCCGACCTGCCAGACCGGTTGCATGTACTCGAAGTCGGTCTGAGCGGCCAGAATGTACTGTTGCGTATCGGCCGGCAGGTGAACCATTCCGGCTTCGATAGCTTTCTGGAAATCGGTGCGCCATCCTTCGCGCAAAGCGACTTCGCTGCTAAACACTTTGTCTGCATTGAGCAGGATGATGGTATTGGCCGAACTGGGGACTCGTTTCACGAGCTTGGCGAACTGCGCCGAGGCGGAAGAAGTGAGTAGTCCTATCACCGCGGCGCAGACGACCGCCGACAGGATCATGGGTTTTCTGGAATGCATCATTGAGTCTCCCTGGAGGATCGCGCGCCACGACTGGAGCGAGCGAATCGAGGAGCACAACCTGACTCGCTTCTCCAACATGCAAAAATCCGCTCGCCATTCACCGCATCTTCAGGATCTGATCCTGCGTGATTCCGTCGCCCCCACCATCCTTGACGTCCTGTAGGAAGTGCCGGCGTTGCGACTCGGCGAACCGCCGACGCCACCCCAGCCTGGGAGGAAACAGTGCATTGCGCCCTGAAGGGAGCTTCGAGTTTATGTCGAGATCCGCACCTGGGGACGCGATGAATGCGAGATTTGCCACGAACTCGTATTGTAATTCGTGAAGATCGAACTGCCAGCCGCGACCGACGGGAATCTCCTGAGAGGGATCGGGTTTACCCGATTGGGGGGGTACCGCCTTTCGGCTGATGAGGTGGCCGATGCTCAGTACCGGCGAGGCGACTTCGGAATCAGTGCATCGGTGGCGGAAGACGGTGGCAAATCTGTGGCAGCACAATTTCCCACGGCGCGGCCGACCGGGATGTGCCCGCTAGGGCGCGTGCCGATCGCGCTGGAGAACCTCGCCGGTCATCGGCACGAAGGAGACGGGGACCCCACGCACCTGGCGGGTCGTACCGTCGGCCAGTTTCTCGATCATCATCATGTCCTGATATTGTCTACCGACCGGGACGATCAGGCGACCATGGGGTTTGAGCTGATCGATCAGCGGTTGGGGAACGCGAGGGGGTGCGGCGGCGACGATGATCAGATCGAACGGAGCCTCCTCGGGCCAGCCGCGGTAGCCGTCACCATGTCGGACCGTCACGTTTCGGAAGCCCAACTGCTCCAATCGTTCTCGTGCTTCGGCGGCGAGAGGTTGAACGATTTCGATACTGAACACGTCCCGACACAACAGCGACAGGACAGCCGCCTGATATCCCGAGCCCGTTCCGACGTCGAGCGCTCGTGAGGCGGGAGTGGGTCGGGCCAGTTGGGTCATCAACGCCACAATGTAGGGCTGCGAGATCGTCTGATCGTGCCCGATGGGAAGCGGGCCGTCCTGATAAGCTCGGTCGCGCACTGCCTGAGACACGAACAGATGTCGTGGAATTTGCCGCATTGCGTCGAGCACGCGGGAGTCCGTGATGCCGCGCGCAGCCAGTTGCTGATCAACCATCTGGTGTCGCGGCACAGTGTACGAGTCGGACTCGGAGGGAATAGGTCCGTGGGAAGGCGACACGAGTTCGCTCTGCTGTTGAGTCAACTGATCCGATGGGGATGATCGAGGATCGGCCCTATCGACGGAATCCACGCGGCGCGGTCTTGTCTGCTCCGACGTTGCTGACGGACTGCATCCCACGCAGGTCACCACCAGACTGGTAGCGAGCAATCGTGCCACACGCATGCCCGTGAACCTGGTCTGGACCAATCCACTTATAATTGGTCGAGGAGCCATGAATGGGGGTTTTCGAAATCACGTTGGTCGACCACCAGCATCGGCCCGCCGACGGCCGCGACCGGTTGCCCGGCATAGCCAGGCACTGCTCCAGGTCGCAGATCCCGATCGGGGCAGGGCCTTAGAGCCGAGTTGCCGGGCAATGGGTGCGTGACATCTTTTGTGTTACCAGACTGCACGTGAACATGCAAGAAAGGGCCCGAGAAGACGGCGAAATGGCGAGCTGACCGACCGCCGGGCAAATGATGGGGCCGGGCCCGGGGAAATAAGCGGAGAACCAACACAGTCCTGACGGAACCTTAGCGGTGGGGTCCGTGCAATCGCAAGAGAAATCGCTTACAATAAGACCATCGCGGCTCGCGGCCTGCAGGGGCCATGCGAGGCTGGGGCCTGCTCCGCTAGGCTCCACCTGGATCGGCATGGTGGGGGGCATGGTGAGTCACGGCTGGTCGTGCGGAAGGGAATCTGCTGCTTCACCCGAACAGAGGGGCAACATACGTTCCGGGGAGGTGCTGGATGTCACAGCGGGTGCTTCAAAGCCCGACGTTGGTGCTCAATCGTAACTGGCAGCCGATTCAGGTCTCGACCGTTGCTCGAGCGATCATCATGCTCTACAGCGGAACGGTTCGAGTGGTCGATCCGCATGACTATCAGACCTACGATTGGGACGATTGGTCGCGGTTGCGCCCCACCGATACCGAATTCTGCATTCGGTCGGTGACCTACCGCCTGAAAGTCCCCGAGGTTGTGGTGCTGGCCCATTACGATGGTCTGCCGGGCACGACAGTTCCCTTCAGCCGGCGGAATATCTACAAGCGAGACCGCTATGCATGCCAATATTGTGGTCACCAGCCCGCCATGGAAGATCTGACGATCGACCACGTCGTGCCTCGAGCACAAGGGGGAGTTTCGTCTTGGGAGAATTGCGTTTTGGCCTGCTTCGAGTGCAATCGGCGTAAAGCGGATCGCACTCCGGAACAAGCGAGGATGCGGCTGCGGCATCCACCGCAGCGTCCCCTCTGGCGACCACTCTATTCGTGGCACGCCAAGCCGATCAAGAGCTGGGAGCGGTTTCTGGGTGAGGCGTACTGGAACGTCACGTTGCAAACCGACTGAACTGCCGGTGTGTCGGCGCTGTGCGGCGGAGAGGACTCCACGTAGCCTGTCTGCGTGAACGAACCATCAGGCCCAGAATCGGTGGCCCAGAATCGGTGGCCCAGAATAGTCGGACAGCGACACTTTAGCATTCCTCCATCCGCCGAGCCGCTTTGCTGGCTGCGACATACGGCGAAACGGACCCCCTCCAGCGCGCCTCTCGTGGTGAATCAGATGGAGAGCTAGCACGACGTCGTCCACTCTGTATGCCTTCCTTTCCCTCGAACCGTCGCTTTCCCCAGCGACGGTTCGAGGGAGAGGAAGGCTGTTTTTCGGGGCAGTCGCCTCGAGCCGTCCAGCGGATTCACCAACGGCAGAAGGCCATTGGGGTCCAGCATTTATGTCGAAAACGGTCGCTGTCCCGCTAGGCCGCCAAGAAATAGAACGAGGTCGCCGACGGGGGCAATGTCGGCGACCTCGAATCACGCGCACATCAGCCAGAGTGGGATTCCACCAGGACGGTGGAACATAAGGTGGGATGAGACCGGGTCCACCCGTTGTCCGGGCGGACCAGCAAGGGTTGTTGCGCTAGGCAAACTCCTTTCGTAACCACGCTCAGTTTCTAGTGGGGGCGTGGGTGCGGAAAACCATCGAGCGGACACCCGGTGCCAGGCTTCACGGCCAACAGCGGCAACGGACGTTGACCGGCTGCGGGACCGTCGCACATCCCATCCGGCAAGGCACTTGGCGAACGCCGGATCACGGGTCTACTGGCAGCTGCTGCCGGATACGGGCCAAGGATTCCCGACAGGCCGCTGGGAGTAGTGGGACTGACAGATCGCACCACGTGTCCCGCCAGAGCGTCCGCAGACAGCAGCCTGGAGCGGTAGACAACACGCAGCCATGCGCTGCGCAGAGTGGGCGACTGAAGACTGACACCACCAGCAATACTCAGCTGTCGTGGTGGCGGACACACGACCCGACGCGGACTCGGCTGAGTAAGCGGTGAGCGTGCTAGAAAATGCCTAACCATGACAACCTCAGTGACGAGAGTTGCCAAATTCGGCGGCCTGGCGATCTCGCGAAAACGAGACCCATAGCTTTGCGTCCCGGCCTCACGACCGGTTTGCCTTTATCGGTTGGCGTCGAACCAAATTGTTCTGTACGTTACCGTTCTGTTCGTTGTTTCGTTTCGTCGGCAGCGAAGTGTTCTTCACTGATACTAAATAAATAGGTTACTAATGGCAGATAGTCAAAAGACGATCTCGAAAAAAAGAAACGGATGGTGCTCCAGCCCAGCGGGCGGGGAGTATCCCCCGGGCGAACGCGTCTGCTATTCTTTTCGTACAGTGGGGGAAGCGGTCGCCGTGCCGCAGTTTCTCGACGGTCGAGAGTCAGTCCTTTGCCGAGATGGCTCCGTTGAGTCCGGTGTTCGCTGACCGCATCCCGGTCGTTTTCATTTCCAGGTAAGGTATCAGACCCTATGTTGTTGTGCCGTGTTGTCGTTGCTGTGGCTGTTGTGGTGCTGGGAAGCGTCGCTGTCCGAATGGTGGAGACTGCCGCGGCAGACGAACCGCGTTCCTCCGCTCCTCATTTCCCCATTGAGACGTATCAGCTCTCCAATGGGCTGAAGGTTGCCCTGAGTCACGATCCGACAGCACCGCGCACGACTGTCTGTGTGGCGTATCACGTCGGGTCGAAGAACGAGCGGCCGGGGCTGACCGGCTTTGCGCATTTCTTCGAGCACATGATGTTTCGTGGGACCCAGAACGTGCCCGACTTCGACCTGCCGCTGCAGCAGGCGGGGGGCTCGCCCAACGCGTTCACCAGCGAGGATGTGACGGTCTACTTCGAGACGGTGCCGAACAACTACCTCAAGCGCACGCTGTACATGGAAGCGGAGCGGATGGCCTTTCTCTCCAGCGCTTTGGATCAGGAGAAGTTTGATACGGAACGCGAAGTGGTCAAGAACGAGCGACGGCAACACATGGAGAACGCTCCTTATGGTCTGGCCGACGAGACGATTGCGAGTCTGGTGTATCCGGCCGGCCATCCCTATTCCTGGTCGGTGATCGGGTCGATGAAGGATCTGAACAACGCCACGCTCGACGATCTCAGGCAATTCTTCTACGAGTTCTATCATCCGGGCAACGCGACGTTGACGTTGGTAGGCGGGTTCGATCCGCGCGAGGCACAGCAGTGGATAGAGACCTATTTTGGTCCCATTTCTCGCGGACCCGATCTGGCCCCGATTCAGGTGCCCGCCACACCTCCCGTCAAGCAGCTGGTGACACAGAAAGATCGCGTGCAGTTCTCCCGCGTGTATTGGACCTGGCCGACCGTGAGTGAGACCCATCCTGACGCGCCGGCGCTTGAGCTGCTATCGATGGTGCTTTCCAGTGGTGACGCGTCGCGTTTGATGCAGTCGCTCGTCATCAACTCGCAGGTCGCTGTGGAGGTGGATGCGTCGAGCGAAACGAGCGAAGTGGGAGGCGTTTTCACGATCCTGGCCACCATCGCCCCTGGACAGACGGTCGACGAGGTCCAGCAAGCAATCGGACAAGTGGTGGCGGACGTGCAGGCTGCCCCCATTCCCGCGGAGGAATTGGCCCGCGTACGTGCCAAGTATCGCACCGGTCTGCTGCAGCGATTGACGTCCCCCGTGCAACGGACCTTCGTGATCGCATTGGGGCTGGCTCAGCATGATGATCCGAACTACTACCAGAAGCTCTTCACGACGTACGAAGCGGTTGCAGTCGAAGACCTCCAGCGAGTGGCCAGGAAGTACCTGGTTGACCAGAAGGTCGTGTTGGTGGTGGAGCCGGTGGGGGGCGACGAGGCGGAGAGCGAGGCGGTGCTGGCGGGTCCGCTCGACACGGGAGTTGCTCGTCCCGAGCTGACGGCGCGCAGTCATGCCCCAGGGCCCGACTGGGCGCAGATGCCCGCCGCGACCGAGCAGAAGCCGTTCGTCCCTCCCACGTTCGAACGTCGCACGTTGAAGAACGGCCTGGCAGTGTGGTTGGCCCCCTGGCGCACGCTGCCGCTCGTCTCCGTGCGGCTGCTGGTGCGAACCGGCAGCGCCGACGATCCGGCCGCGCAGGCAGGTTTGGCAGCGTTGACGGCCGAGCTGTGGAACCAGGGCACGCGGGAACTCACCTCCACACAGTTTGCCGAGGCTGTCGACGCCCTGGGAACCTCGCTCGATGTCTCGGCGGATACCGACACCGTCGTACTCGGATTCACAGCGGAAACGCGAGCGCTCAACGAGATGCTCCACCTGACAGGTCAGATGATTGCGGAGCCTCGGTTTGACGCGGAGGACTTTCAGCGTGAACAGAAACTGCAGCTGAGCAGCCTGGCGAGCGGACCGGATGATCCTTCCTGGATTGCCGATCGGGTGTTTCCGACACTGCTCTATGGATTATCGCATCCCTTCGCGTCGCCCGAACTGGGCTACACGGAGACAGTTGAGGGCTTGGACCTGCAGCAGGTTCGACAGTTCTATCGCGACCATTTCGTGCCGACCAACGCGACGCTTGTCGTGGTCGGGGATATCGATCCTGATCAGGTGATCGCTGCGCTCGACGCTCAATGGAGTGATTGGCAGACTCCACCTGCTGCCGTGCAGAACGCACGACCGTCAACCTCCAGCGCGACGACGACCTCCGCCGGCACGGTCTATGTCGTCGACAAGCCGGGTGCTGTGCAGAGTGTGATTGTGGTGGGACGGATCTGGCGAGATCGCAAGGACCCGTCCTACTTCGCCACACGCGTCGGCAATCGGGTCTTTGGCGGTGACTTCCTCAGCCGCATCAATCAGAACCTGCGCCAGAAGAACGGGTTCACCTACGGCGCTCAATCGGGATTCCGCTATTTTCAGGAAGGCGGGCGCTGGGCACTCAGTACCTCCGTACGCACGGAAGTGACGGGCGACGCCTTGGCCGAGATCGTCAGCGAGCTGAAAGGGGCTGCCACTGATCGCCCGCTGACCGCGGACGAAGTGGAGGTCGCTCGGTCGGCTGAGATGAGCGTCTTTCCTCAGATGTTTGAGACGCCAGCCAGTATTGCCGGCGCGCTGGCCCAGCTGGCAATGTACTCTCTGCCTACCGACTACTACGTCAAATACCTTGGCCAATTGGAATCGACCAAACCAGAGGATGCCAGCACGGCACTCGCTCACGTTGCCGACCTCCGGCAAATCCAGATGCTCGTCGTCGGCGATCGGCAAGCAATCGAGCCGCTGCTGACAAAAGCCGGCTTCAAGAACCTGAAGTACCTCGACAGCGATGGACGTCCGAGCGAGTAACGACCGGTGGCCGCGGTCGCGGCACGTAGCACGCACTTCAGTGCGTGACTGGTCCTGTCCAGGATTTCGCCGATAGCAGGACGCTTCGCCGGGTCCGGTCGCGCGCCGGCGGCCCGCGCTACATCGCGCGCGTATACTCACGGCTGTTGCGTTGCCTTCGTCGGCTTGGCCAGCTGCTGGCGAATCCACTGCGGGCGGTTGGTGGTGATCGAGTCGACGCCCAGTTGCCGGAAGTGCCGTGCATCGTCGGCCTCGTCGATGGTCCAGACATGCAATTCGAAGCCGGCATCGCGAATCGCCTGGACGAACTGCTCGTTCACCACGTCGCGGTTCGCCTGAGTGTCCAGTCCGTCGGCGCCGAGTCGTTTGAGTGTGGCGAGAACGTCGGGCAAGGCAGGGGTCCAGCGACCGGTGGCTTTGTCCTGCTTGTAGCCGGTCAACCAGTACGCTTTGATCGCGGGGATCTGGTTCTTCACCGCGCTGATGACGCTCTCTTGAAACGAGATCACAATGGTCTGCTCGGGAGCCAGTTGCGAATCGGCCAGGGCCCGTTTGAGTTGCGGGACGATTTCCGGACCGCACTTGATCTCGATCAGGATCTTCTTGTCTGCCGGGACGATGGCCAGTACTTCGGGGAGTGTCGGAATGCGTTCTCCTTGATAGACCGGCGACTTCCAGCTTCCCACATCCAGTTGTTGCAGTTCTGCCAGTGTGCAATCCACAACGCGTTGTTTGACGCCGCCAGTGCGCTCTGTGTTGTCGTCATGAATCGTGACGATCTGGCCATCGCGTGAGAGGTAGAAATCGCCTTCAATCGCGTCGGCTCCCTCGTCCCAGGCCAGACGGAAGGCGGCGAGTGTGTTTTCCGGCGCCGTGGCGGAAGCTCCTCGGTGCGCCACGATCGCCTGAGCGCGCCCCACATTGCTGCAGGCACACAACAGCAGTGTTGCGGCCAAGAGCATCGCCAGTTGCAGCCCGGTATGCTGATACAACATGGTTCCTCCGTCGTCCTCGCTGAAGGGGATTGGGTTATCCGGGAGATTGGTAGTCGGCGGCATGATCTGCAAGCGATTGAACCAGACATCTCCTGGTTTCGCAACCCGAGCGACGGCGAGGGGGGGGCTGCCGGATGACGCTTCGATCGGCGCAGTCCCGCCTGATTGGTGCGGCGCTTCTTCGGTCAGGCGGACCATTGTGCGGCGGGCAAGTATCGTCCGTCGCGGCTGGGAACTATATTAGAGTGCCAGACGGCACGAGGCGCGGTCGGTGCAAGTGAGTCGTGGTGAGTGACTAACATCTGACGCACTTAGTGTTTGCGTTCACGCCATTCGCCGGGTGGCCTTGCCGCCCTGAGAACTGGATATCCCCGTGGCTTCGTCGTCAGTATCGGGCGGGACGGGGGTGACCATCGTACCCACTTGTTGACGTTTTGCTCTCGGAGAGGTGCACCTTGACGGCCGATTTACGCCAAGTTCGCTCTGTGCTCATAGTTCTCACGGCAGTCTGCGTGGTGGGAGACTATCCCCAGTCTGTCACGGCAGGCGTCGCTCGCAGCAAACAGGTGCTGCCGATTGCGGCGGTCGACGCCAACCCGGCAATTCCGAGTGTGAAGAAGACGTTAGGATACGATTGGGCCACTCAGATCACCAGTCACACGTCGATGGAAAAATACCTGCGGGCGCTCGCCAAAGCGGCTCCCGATCGATGCCGCTTGGTGCGCTACGGAGACTCCTACGAAGGACGCGGTCTGTACTACCTGGTCATTACCTCGCCCGAGAACTTCGCGCGGCTGGAAGAGATTCGGCAGAGTGTCCAGAAGCTTTCCGACCCGCGGACGACGACTTTGGCCGACGCGGGATCGCTCATAGCGAACCTTCCCGCCGTCGTGATGCTGGCGGCCAGTGTGCATGGCAACGAACTGTCCAGCACGGAGTCGATGCTGCTGACCGCCTATCACCTGTTGGCGGATCGTCGCCCCGAAACCGAAGCGATCCTGCAGCGCCTCGTCGTGCTCATCGATCCGCTGCAGAACCCGGATGGTCGCGAGCGGTACGTGAATGTCTATCAGGAGAGCCGCGGCAGTTTTGTCAATTCGCACCCGCTCTCGATGGAGCACACCGAACGCTGGCCAGGCGGCCGTTTCAATCACTATCTGTTCGACATGAACCGCGACTGGTTCCTGCAGAGTCAGCGTGAGACTCAGCAGAAGGTGCGTGCGTACCTCCACTGGATGCCACAGATCTACGTCGATGCGCATGAGATGGGACGCAACAGTACCTATTTCTTTGTCCCGCCGACGGACCCGGTCAATCCGTTCATGCTGCCCAAGCAGCATCAATGGCTGGCGGAACTGGGCCAGCATCAGGCTGCCTGGTTTGATCGCCACGGCTTCGCTTACACCACACGTGAGTTGTTCGATGCTTTCTTTCCCGGCTACGGCTCGGAATGGCCCACGCTCCATGGAGGGTTGGGGATCTTGTGGGAGCAGGCCGGCACGCGCGGCTTGATTGTCGATCGGGATGACGAGACGAAACTGACCTATCAGGATGCCATCGAGCATCACTACATCAGCAGCCTGGCCGTGTTGGAGATTGCTGCCGAGCGACGTGAGGCACTGCTGCAGGATTACTACGAGTCGCGGTCGCGGAGCGTGCAGTTGGGAAACGAAGGACCTGTCAAGAGCTACTTCCTGCCGCTGCAGCCACGCCCCAATCGCACCGTACGGCTGGCGACTCTCCTGCAGCGCAACGGCGTCGAAATCCGTCGTGTGGCCGAGGACCTGACGATTACGGCTACCGACGCCAACTCGGACGAAAAGGGTGAGAAAGTGATTCCTCGCGGCAGCCTGCAGATCAGCGTGGCTCAGCCGGCCAGCCGGTTGGTGCGGGCGATCCTGGACCGCCGAGTCGAGATGGATGAGGAGTTCGTCAAGCGGCAGTTGCAGCGGAAAGAAGATGATCTGCCGGACCAGATCTACGATGTCACTGCCTGGTCGCTTCCCATGGCCTTTGACGTGCCGTGTCTGGCCACCGAAGAGACGACGGTCGAGCAGCCGGTCTGGGATGCGGGGCCGGAGCCGGTATGGGATGAGTTGCCAGAGGCTCAGGTCGCCTACCTGGTGCGTCCGACCGACGGGGCTCTGCAAGCCTTGAGCCAGTGGCTGCAGCGCGGCCTGCGTGTGCATGTCACGGACGAACCGTTTGCGCTGAGTGAACAGAAGTTTCCCGCCGGTACGCTGATCGTCAAGCGGCAGGAGAACCGGACCAACTTGTTGCCGCTGATCCGTCAAGCCAGAAAGAAATATCAGCTTGACGTGACCGCGACCGACACCGGCTACGTGACCGAGGGGGCCCATTTCGGCGGGCCGTATGTCAAGTGGATTCGACCGCCGAAGATCGTGCTGGCCATGGATCGGCCGGCAGCCTATAGTGTCGGCCACACGTGGCATCTGCTGGACCAGGAACTGCATTATCCCACGACTCGGGTCAGCTTGACGCACTTGGCCGCGCTCGACCTGGACGACTTCAACGTGCTCGTGCTGCCGGATGGCAGCTACGAGGCGGCAGGGCAGCTGGATCGCGACTTCGCCGGTCGGTTACGGCATTGGGTCCGCGAAGGGGGAACGCTGGTGCTGGTGGCGGGAGCGGCGGTATGGGCAGCCGACAATCGGATCGGTCTGATCTCACTGCGACGTGTGGCCAAGTCCTCCGACGAGAGCCGCTCAGGCGACGCGCCACCCACCTCGGAAATCGACGTCCGGCACGACTCGTCCAAGAAGTGGCCCGACGAAGTGCCCGGGGCTTTCTTGCGCGGAAACGTGTTCGACCAGCATTGGCTGTCGTTTGGGTGTGCCAAGACGATGAACGTGTTCTTCCAGGGCAACATCTTCTTTGAGCCTGTGCCCAAGGACGCCGGGCGCAATCTGATGCAGTTCGCCAATCAGGAAGACGTGCTCGCCAGCGGCTTCTGTTGGCCCGAAACCAGACAACTCCTGGCCGGCAAGACTTACCTGGCCTATTTCCCTGTCGGCGAGGGACACATCGTGGCGTTCGCGAGCGATCCGAATTTCCGAGCGATGTACCCGAGCCTCCAGCGTCTGTTTCTCAACGCCTGCCTGTTCGGCCCCGGCCATTGACCCGCCAAACTGCGAGATGTTGTGGAAGCGACCAGCGCGGGGAGTCGACACTCTCATGCCTGGCGCCTGTGCGTCTCTGTGTGAGCTGACTTCCGACACGCCGTGGAAAGCTGTCCGCAGGTGACACGGGAATCATCGCACGAGTCTGTCCCGCACCTGGCCTATTTGATCAGACGAGCTTCGATGTTGGCGATCTCGCGGTTGGCGAAGTCGTCGGTGAAGAACCAATCCTGATACAGTCCTTCGATCTGTCGCAGGTACCAATCGACCGACGACTTCTGAAGAGTCGGGTTGATATCTTTCGGTCGGTCCTCATCGCGTATGGGTGGGCGGATCCGATCGGCCGACGGTTGGTAGGCTGGATTGAAGACCAGGACCGGCAGTGTGTCAGCAGGGAGCAGGTGTCGCCACAGGAAGGCCTGCATCTTGTCTTCAGCTGGCACGGCCTCGTGCACGATCTCCCGCTCTGCGACGCTGGCGGTTCCCAGGACCGTGAGGTCGACCGGTTTTTCCATCGCCGAGAGGCTGGTGGAGATTCCCAGGTTCACAACCTCTTGCTGTGCAGGAAGCGTGACGCCGGGTGAGGCAAGACCCTCGGGCAGATCTTTGAAACGCAGCTCGATGGGCCCGTCGAATCCGTCTTTGCGGATGGCAAAGACAGTCACTGCCGCCGATCCGTTGCTGGGAATGCAGATGCGACACGGGATCAGACGCAGGGCGAAGTCGGGTAGCGGCTGGCTGATGCGCAAGCGGTAGCCATACTCCCGTCCCCCGTGGCGCCTCGTGTCTCCGAGGTGAATCAAGTATCGACCATCGGCCGGCAGGTTGATCATGAGATAAGAATCGGCATGGTCGGTGTTCAGTCCCGACCCGGCGTCGTAATGGTCGTCGTTGAGCGCGATCACTGTGCCGTCCGGGCCAGTGACTTTGAGGAACGAATCGACTGGAGAACCGAGTCGACGCGCGGTTACTTCCGCGACGATCGTCTCGCCCGCCTTCCCTTCCACCGCGAACACATCCCAGTCACCGGGGCGATCGGAACGTCCGTTGATGATGATCGGCAAACTCAACCCTTGTGCTGCCGCCGCGTCGTCGTTGGGCTCAGTCTCGAGGCATTCGGGGAGTGTGTCGAGCGCAAAGGGCACGGCATTGGAAACGAGCTTGCCGTCAGTGGCGGCGAGCATGTACTGTCCGGGTGGCGAGTCCGAGGGTGGCGGTGCGAGCGTGGCTTTCTCCAGATTCCAACCGGTCATTTCCATGTTGACGGGCTCACCAGCCCGGCCTCCCAACGGAAAGATGCTCGTCACAAACGGCAGTTCGCCCACCGTGATCCGGTAGACGAAGCTCTCGCGTCCGCGAAAGAGCGCTTCGTTGATGCTGAGCAGGTACTCTCCGTCATCCGGAACCTCGAAATGAAGGACCGGGTCTGGATTGGAGCGGAAGTCGTCATTGTATGCCAGTTCTCTGCCGTTTGCGTCGTAGAGCCTCAGCACGGCCTGGAACCAGCCAGGCACGCCGTCGGCAATGTAGGGGACCAGTTGACGAGCTTTGACGGTGATGACCAACCGCTGTCCTTTGGTTGCCGAAAAGCGATAGCGGTTGACTTCACCTGCAGCGACTTGCCCGTTCATCGTGCAGGGCACGCTCACTCGCATCTCCTCCTCTTCCGGCGGTCGTTGACGCTGCGCGATGTACTCTTTGCCGAGCACGGGAAGCTGGCAGGTCTTCATCGGTTTGCGAGCCACTTCCGGGACCTGCCCGACGTCGAAGGGCAGAGGGTTGGAGACGCCCAGTTTCGTAATCACGCGGATCTCGCGTCGGCCCGGCTTCGCATCGGGGTCAATGGTCACTTCGGCAAAAACCAGTTCTGCCTGGGACCAGACAGCCGGCATGCGTTCATCTTCGGCAAACCGTCGTTCGATCCGTTCGATCAGATTCCGCTTGGCGACCTCTTTCTCGGACACCGCGGGACCGCTGCTGGCGCTGGCGTTTGCCTGACCAGGGCCTGGCTCCGGGCCAATCAAGGCAGGAAATTCAAACCAGGCCATCTTGGTGGCCATGACATCGTCGAGCGCCGTTTCCGGCTGACGCAGCTCATTGAGTTGCTGACTGAGCAGCGACAATTCCTGATTATCCATCACCCGGTAGAAGTCCACGAGCCGTACGGAGACTCCTTGGCCACTCACGACCACCTCGCTGGCGTGGAGGAGCCCCTGCCCGCCCATGCGGATCGGGAAGGTGCTGCCCTGCTGACCGCCGGCAGGGTAAACGTATCCGATGTACTGATTCTGGGCCCAGGTGGAAGCAGTTGAGAGCGCGACGAGGACCACTGCCAGAGCGTGAACAAGAGTGGATCTATTCATGACTACATGATCTCTTCCAAAAGTCCGGCTGACTGCATGCCTTCGTTTTCCGTATCCAGAACGTGGGCGTCCAGGCCCCAGGGATGTGGCAATTTGGCGTTGGCATCGATGCCAGCCAGCAGATACATGCTCCCCAGCAGATCTGCCGGATAAACGGGGCGCTGCGCGACTTGTTCTCCTTTTTCGTCCGATGCGCCGACGACACAGCCCCCTGTGAACCCGCCACCGGCGACCAGCACGGTGAAGACCGCGCCGTGGTGATGGCGTCCCCCGTTCCAGGGCGGCTCCCAGGACACTTTGGGCGTGCGGCCAAATTCACCGGTGCACCAGACCAACGTGCTGTCGAGCAAGCCGCGTTCACTCAAGTCTTGCAGCAATGTGGCCAGGCCCTGGTCGAGCATGGGGCACTGTTGCCGCATGGTAGCGAAGTGATTGGCGTGTGTGTCCCAGCCGCCGGGGAAGCTGATCGTGACATAGGGAACCCCTGCCTCGACCATCCGCCGCGCCGCCAGGCACTCCTGGCCGAACGTATTGCGGCCATAGCGATCTCGCAGCTCCGTCGGTTCATTTTCCAGATTGAACACTTCCCGCCCCTTGCCCAGAATCAGGCCATAGGCCTTCTGCTTGGACGATTCGGCGTTGTTCATCTCCGGGACCTCGGCCAGGCCGTAGCCCATGAGATTGATTTTGTCGAGCAGATCGCGGCGTGCTCGTTGGCGACCGTCATCAATTCCCTGATTCACAATGCCTTCCACTTCGAAGCGAGGCGCATTGGGGTCTCCGCCCGTCGCGAAGGGTTTGTAGGCGGGACCGAGGAACCCTTCTTCGGAGAACCGCCCGGCGGCCTGCAGCATCACGATATATGGGGGAAGCAGGCCCTGATACTGCTCCTTCTTGAAGAACGCGAACAGGGCTCCGACGCTCGGGTAGGCCAATCGTCCTCCCGGCATGTGCCCGGTCTGCATCAGGTACGCGGCCGTCTCATGTCCGTTGTTTCCGTGCGTCATGCTGCGAATCAGCGAGTACTTATCGGCCTGTTTGGCTAGATTGGGAAAGAGGGCGCCGAGTTGGATGCCGTCGACGTTGGTGGGGATGAACTTGTCCAAGTCTCCCAGGTAATCGTAACCTGTTCCCGGCTTCGGATCCCAGGCGTCGTTGTGCGACATGCCGCCCCACAAGAAGATCTGAATGACCGACTTGGTCTGTCCTTGCTTCGCTTTGGCTCTGGCTGCTTCGTCACGAGCCGCTTTTTCGTCGGCCGCCTTCTGTTCAGGCGTCTTCTCGGCTTGAATGGCAGCGGCGCGGGAGTGCAAG
Source organism: Pirellulaceae bacterium (assembly GCA_041752115.1). Taxonomy (GTDB): domain Bacteria; phylum Planctomycetota; class Planctomycetia; order Pirellulales; family Pirellulaceae; genus JAJRVM01. Next base: position 25,580 of record JBGSHS010000384.1, read on the forward strand.
CTGCCTGCTACGACGATGCCCGCGGCGCCCACAGCGCCGCGTCGCAAGACCTCTCGCCGCGATACGTGTTCCTGACCGTCCGGACTCTGTTTGGTGCTCATGTTTCCCGTACTCCTCTGGTTCCCACGTGCAATCACGTGCAATCACGCGTCAGACTCTGACGTGGTGCGTCTGACGTCCCATCGGTTGCATATCGCTTAATGCCGCAGAAGAAACTCAGGGCTGTTGATCAATGCCCAGGCCAGATCGATCCAGACGTTGGGGCCTTGAGTGACTCCTGTTTGCGCATATTCTTCGGCGGCTTGTATGTCGGCTTCGGTCGGCAAGCGCGAGAGAATGGTCAGGTACAGTCTCTCGGCGATTTCCTGGGTACTGCCCCCTGCGGCGATCAATGCTGCGAGTTTGGGTCCGTTTTGAAGCTTGCTCTGCATCTGGGCGGAGTTCAGCATGTAGAGCCACTGAGGTGAAGCGAGTTCATTAACTCGCTCACTCTCCATTCCCGTGGCTCGCGCAGAACGTCCGAAGAGCGTCAGGAAGGAGCTGGTGATGCTGCCGTCAGCCACCTCGACCGCCTGCATATCCTTGGGGATGTAGGTGAACGGCTCTGGCACGGCGCTGGTGTACAGGTCGGTGCTGCCCGTAATGTCGTTGATGACATCGTTGAGCACTTCGCCCTCCACACGCCGCAGCAGGTAGCTGGCGAAATTGGCGCTCGCTTCCGGCGTCGTGAACCGCGGGATGGAAGAGAACTGATAAGTCGTGGAGGTGAAGATCAATCGCTTCAGATGCTTCAAGTCGTAGCCGCTGGCCACCAGTTCCTGCTGCAAGCAGGCCAGAAGCTCGGGATTGCTGGGGGGATTGTCATCGCGCACATCGTCCGGCTCGTTGATGATGCCGCGTCCCATCGCCCAGGCCCAGGTCCGGTTGGCGATGGCCCGCGCAAACCACGGATTCTCTGGCCGGATCAGCCAGTCGGCAAACGCTTCGCGTGGGTCGCGGTCGGGCGGAATGGTGATCGGAGTGCCATCGGGAAAGTGGGCCACGAGCGGCCCGTTCTCCTGCCGTGGCTCGGCCAGCGCACCAGGGATCTGGTTGGTGACGGTCACCGACTTGGCCACGGCGTCGACTCCCGGCGCCGTGCTGCCAGGTACGGCAGTCGAGTGCAGCGGATCCCAGAAAACGATCTCTTCCTTCCATTCGCTGGTCGGCTTGTAGCCAACTTGGGAGAAGAACAGGGCCATGCCAGCGCGACGATCGTCGGGCCAGAGGTGGACGCGCGTGCCCATCAGCGCCAATCCCACCGCTGCGGCGATCCCCTCCGGCGTCTTGTCTTGAATGGCGCGGTAGAAGTTCACCGGGCCGACCCGGAAATTGCTGCCGCTGGAAGTGAGCAGTTCGCGAACGAACTGATCGTAGGGTTTGTTCTGAGCAATCGATTCCCAAACCCAGCGGTGATAGGCCTGAGCTGCGTTCGGCCAGACCTTGACAGGGAACTCCGCCTTGATGCGCAGAATGTCACTCCACTTCATCGCCCAGTAGTCGATGTGCTCGGGCTGATCGAGCAGCCGATCGACCAGGGTGACTCGCTTGTTGCCGTCCGGATCCTGGATGAACGCTCTCGCCTCGTCGGCCGTGGGTAACTTGCCCGTGACATCCAGGTAGGCGCGGCGTACGAAGACCGCGTCGGAGCAGAGGGCTGGTTCGATCCCGAGCGACTTGAGCCTGGCGAAAACAATTTCGTCCAGCTGGTTCGCAGGTCTTGGCGGCTCGGGACTCTCCATCAGGGCCGCCACCTGCCGGGCCGCCACCAGCCGGAACAGAGCAGCTTTGGCTTGCTCGGCTGAAGTCCGTTTCTGATCAGCAACCTCCATGGCGGCCAGATACGCTGCTCGCGTTCGTTCCGCTTCCGCCTTCAACGGAACGGCCGCCGCCTCCGCGTCCTGAGCGGCTTGCTCGTCGGCCACATTCGTCTGGATCGCCGCCGCGATGCGGGTCGTGAGGTTCGCCACATACTCTTCGGTCGACTGTTTGCGTGTTTCCGCTCTGGCCAGTTCCTGTGCGGCCGTATTGGCTTGGACGGCCGCCTGCTCCAGCACCTGTTGCTTTGGCGCCAGCGCCGCTTGGGCCTCGTCAGCTACCTTCCGTTTGGCGACGGCGTCCTCGCCGGTCTGCCGAGCGGCGACATCCAGCTGGACGAGTTCCTGAGCTGCCGCCAGAGCGGCCTGATATGCCGCATTTGCGGCGGTCAGCTGAGTGCTGGCAGCGGCCAGATTCTCGTCCGCGGCCTTCTTCTCAGCATCGGTCAGGTTTTGCGCGGCAGCAACTTGAGCCTGCGCTTGCTGTTCGGTCTGCTGCGCCTGATTCACCGAGGCCTCAGCCTGCGCGACCGCCTGCCGCAGGGCTGTCGCCTGGAGGGCCGCTTGATTCTTCTCCTCCGCCACCTGGGCTGCGGCTTGAGCCGCCTCTTCCGCTGCCTGCAACGCGGTGGTAGCTGACGTGATCTGATTCCGGACATTGACCAAAGTGGCATCAGCAACCTTCTTCTGGGCTGTGGCTCGCGTCAGTTTCTGCCCGGCCGCATCGACCTGCTTTTGCGCATTCTGTTGAGCTGTCTGCGCTTGGGCCAGGGCCGCCTGGGCTTCGTTAGCCGCCTGCCGTCGGGCGGCCGCATCGGCCACCATCTGCGGTTTGTCAGCCTCTGACGCTGCGCTGGCACTGACTTCTGCCGCCTGTGCCGCCTGCTCTGCCGCCTGCTGCGCCGCGGCAGCTGCGGCAAGTTGATTGTTGATCGAAACCAACAGTTCGTCGGCAGCCTTCTTCTGGGTCTCGAGATCGAGCAGTTTCTGAGTGGCGGT
>JBGSHS010000385.1:0-67455 GCA_041752115.1 Pirellulaceae bacterium
AGCTTCCTACGTTCTCCACTTCCCCCGCGGTCTACGCGACCGCGGCCACGACGCGCAGAGCATGGGGACAGCTTCCTACGTTCTCCACTTCCCCCGCGGTCTACGCGACCGCGGCCACGACGCGCAGAGCATGGGGACAGCTTCCTACGTTCTCGACGTCCCCCGCGGTCTACGCGACCGCGGCCACCTGCGGTCTACGCGACCGCGGCCACGACGCGCGTCAATCGCTGATCCGGCGGAGGAGGAATTGGTGCTGAGGATTGAACAGGCGAAAGAAGCTCAGCACCACGACACTGACGGTTCCCAACGCGGTGGCGGAGCCAATCAAGAACATGATGACGATCTGATACTTGACCGCTTCCAGCGGCGAGGTGCCCGAGAGGAGTTGGCCGGTCATCATTCCTGGCAGGCTGACGATTCCGACGACCATCATCGAATTGATGATGGGGATCATCCCTGTTCGCACTGCCTGCTGCAGCGGCGCGCGAGCCGCTTCCCAACGTGTCGCGCCCAGGGCCAATGCCGATTCCACCTGGTCACGCTGTGCCACCAACGTTTCCGTGAAAGCGTTCAGACCGAGCGAGGTGCCGTTAAGAGAATTGCCGAGAATCATGCCCAGCAATGGAATCGTGTATTGCGGCTCATACCAGCTGGTCGTGTGACGCACCACCACGAAGAGTCCGTAGGCGGTCACCAGCCAGGAGGCAGCCCAGACGGATACCACGGTGTTGAGCCAGATGCCAGGGAACTTGCGACGGTTTCGTTGGCCGGCGGTGATGCCAGCGATCAGGGTCATCAGGCCGAGAATGATAAGCACCACATACCAGCGGTCGATACGAAAGACCCATTCGAGGACCATGCCGATCAGGGTCAGCTGTAAGACCGTACGGACGGTGGCCAGCAACAGGGTACGTTCCAGCTTCAAACGCAAGGCGAGTGAAATCGCTCCGTTGATCACCATCAACAGTGCTGCGAGTGCGACCTGGACGTAACTCAGACTGATGTACGTTTCCACGTCACGCCCCTCCCAGGCGACCAGCTTGCATCGTCAGAATGCGCTCGGCCAGCCGTTGGGCCTGCGACAGGTTGTGGCTCACCAGGACGAAGCTCCGCCGGTCACTCCGCTCTCGCTGCCACTGCTCGATACACTGTTCCACCGCTTGGGTGGCAGCCGCGTCGAGCGCCGCGGTCGGCTCATCGAGCAACAGCAGTTCAGGTTCCAACTGCATCGCGCGCAGCAGGGCGGTGATCTGCTGTTCTCCGCCCGACAAATCGCGACTCGACTTGCGCAGGAAGTCGGGCGTTCTGCCAAGCATCTCCAGCCAGCGTTCGATGCGCCCGGCGTCGAAACTCCGCCCCTGATGGACGGCGAAGCTCAACGGGTAACGCAGGTTCTCTTCCACCGTGCCTGGCGTCAACGCGGGACGCTGATGAAGGTAGATGATCCGGCTGCGGAATCGGGGGACCGTACTGCGTTCAACAGCCGTTCCATGCCACAGGACTTCTCCTTCGTCGAGTGGATCGAGCAGCGCCAGGGACCGCAGCAGAACGGTCTTACCGCTCCCTGAAGGCCCCACCAGCGCCAGGCGATCGCCCGGCCCTATGGCCACGGATATCGCACGTATCAGCCAGAGCGCCCCGCCGCCTGCCGCTCGTCCGAGGTTGCGGGTCTCCAGGATGGCAGGGGGATCGATCATGCAGCGAAAGAGGCTCGATGAAGGCAACCCGGTTGGCGAGCAATCACAACTGTCTGGTACTTTAGTGCAGCGGAGCTACCGAGCCAAGGGTCTCTGGGAGTGCGTTGAACGGCCAGTTCCCAGGAGGTCCGTTACCGCGGCCGTTGGTGCCAATGTAGTCGGACTTCCGGATGCATGGTGTAGAGTCGCCATTGCCGACCGTCGTGCACGACGATTCCGCTGCTCTGATTGCCAGCCACAATCGGGTTCTTCGCATACTTCCGCCAGTGAATCAGGTCGTCCGAGACCGCCACGTTGGTCGTCCAGTTCCGCCACGGTCGTTCGGCGGCGGCGTGGTAATATCCGTAGTAACGCCCCCGGTACTTGATCACCTGGTTCAATGCCACGGCTTCTCGGTCGTACGCTGTGGGCCCCCGTGCGATTACTGGTTCGTCCTGCACGTTAACCCAGACCTTGCGATCCTGCGAAGTGGCCAACCAGACCCCAGCGTCGCGTCGCTCGTAGAACAGATACCAGATATCCCCCTCAATCCACACGGTAGGCGTGCCATAGGGCCCGGGATCGATCGGACGGCCGTCTGTGCGGCGTACGTCGAGCGGCCCGTGTTCTGACCAGGTGCGACGATCGGTGGATGTCAGGAGATGTGCAATATCATGGAGCCCTTCAGCGAACATGTAGTAGACCCCATCCCGCTTCACGACAAACACATCCTCTACCCAAGACTGGACGAAGAGGGGATTGCCCTTGTCGGGCGTCCAGTGAATTCCGTCCGCGGAGACGGCATACCCCAGGTACCTGGTTGTGTCGCCGGTCGATCGATAACCGGTGTACCACAGATGGTACCGGTCGTCTTCGAACAGGATAAACCCGCGCTCGCGAATCATCTGATCCCAGGTATCCCGTCCCGTGCCGCTGAACACGGGGTTGGACGAACTGGGGAGGAATTCGACGAGTTCAGGCGGGAAGAGGGCGTCATCGGTTCCTACCTGCTGGCCTTTCTCCTGGGCGTGGACGGCCATCAGGGCGCTGCACGCCATCAGCAGGCTGGTTAGACTCCACGGCCCGGCGCGCAACGGTCGCATCAATCGGCTCCTCCTGATACTCGTCAGACTCGTCGCATCCCACCTCGGTCTCGGCGCAAACCACGACAAGCAGATAGCAGCATGGTACCATGGAACACGTCGATCTACCATCAGTTTTTGATCACGGGTCGCCAGAGGAATCTCCTGGCAGTTCTTACCACATCCTGAGCGAGGCTCGATCGGTGACGGACGTAAATCAGACGGCCAAACGTATCATTGCCAATGTCGAAAAGGTGATTGTCGGCAAACGCCAACAGCTGATACTGGCTTTGGTAGCCTGGTTTACGGAAGGCCATATCCTGCTGGAAGATGTTCCTGGCGTCGCCAAGACCATGTTAGCTCGCGCGCTGGCCCGAAGTGTGGGATGTACCTTCAAACGCATCCAGTGCACTCCCGATCTGCTCCCGACCGACGTGACGGGGGCATCGATCTTCAACCAGAAGACGGCCGAATTCGAGTTCCGAGCCGGACCGATCTTCGCACAGCTCGTGCTGGCCGACGAAATCAACCGGACCACGCCACGTACTCAGGCCGCGCTGCTCGAGGCGATGGCCGAAAGTTGCGTGACTGTGGATGGGACAACCCATGTGCTGAAACCTCCGTTCCTGGTGATCGCCACACAGAACCCCATCGACCACGAAGGGACATTCCCACTTCCCGAGGCGCAGCTCGACAGGTTCCTGATGCGGTTCAGTCTCGGTTATCCTACGATGGAGGAAGAACTCCAGATGCTCGACATGCTCCAGCACAAGCATCCCGTCGACGAACTGGAGCCGGTCGTTTCTGCGGAAGAACTGGCAGCCTGCCAGCAGGTGGTACGCGGCGTGCGTGTCGACGACAAGATCCGTCAGTACCTGATGCAGATTGTGCATGACACACGCGAACATGAAGACCTCAGCCTGGGAGGCAGTCCGCGCGCCAGCATCGCTCTGTTTCGCTCGTCACAGGCCCTCGCCGCTTTGCGGGGGCGGAACTTTGTCCTGCCCGACGATGTGAAACGAGTGGCCGCTCCCGTATTGACGCACCGCGTGATCGTCAAGCCGGAGAGTCGCTTGCGAAAGGTCACCCCCCAGCACATCGTGGATGAAGTCGTGGCCGAGATCGCCGTGCCAACCGTCTCAGCTCAGTCGTGACGCGCGTCGCCATCTCAAACACCTGGGCACGGTCGACTGACACCGACGATTCTGTGTACGTCAAGTGAGAAGCTCATGCGTTGGTTTACAGCGGCCATTCTGATCTTGATCCTGGCCCTCACCTTCCAGATGGGCTTGCTGGCGTATGCCATGTATGTCTTGCTGGGAGTGTTGTTGACCAGTCGTCTGCTCTCCAACAGCTGGGCACGTAACCTGGCGGCCCAGCGCGAGTGCAATCGGCTGACCGCCGACATCGGGGACACGGTCGCCATCATCGTCACGCTCAAGAACCACGGATGGCTGCCGATTGCCTGGCTGCTGGCCGAAGACCTGTTGCCGCGCAAAGCCATCATGTTTCGCCCGCCCAATCTGCAGCTGCACGGGCACCGGATGCAGCTGCAGATGATTCGTTCCCACGGGGAGAAGCGGATTCTGTATCAGCTGACCTGCCACCGGCGCGGTTACTACCAACTGGGCCCGACCGTGGTTGAGACGGGCGATCTATTCGGACTCCATCGCCGGTTCCGGGTAGTGTCCGAACCCCATTACCTGCTGGTGTACCCTGCGGTAATCCCCCTGGAAGGGTTCGAGATCGCGTCGCGCCGACCGATCGGCGAAGTGCGGATGACGTACCGATTGTACGAAGATCCCACACGCATTGCCGGGGTGCGCCGCTACCAACCAGGCGATCCTCTGACGCGCGTGCACTGGCGCGCTACAGCCCGTACCGGCGAGCTTCACAGCAAGGTGTACGAACCATCCACCATCGTTGGTGCGACGATACTGCTGGAGTTTCATTCGGCCAGTCATCTGGCACATCACGAACCCTACCGCAGCGAGCTGGCCGTGACAGCAGCCGCGTCGATTGCCAACGCCGTGTATCAGATGGGACAGCAGATCGGCCTGGTTACCAACGGGCGCGATGCGGCCGACCGGATTCGCGTGGAAGGGTTTGACTACGATCCGCGGACGCGCAAACAGGCCCGAACCGCTGCCAGCATGCTGGAACGGAGCGAACGGCTGCGCCCCGTGGTTGTTCCCACTCGGCGCGGTGTCGAACAGCTGATGAGCATTCTGGAAACGCTGGCCCGAGTCGAACTGACCGATGGCCTCGATTTCGCTCAGCTGGTGCGTGAGACGGAAGGGCGGTTACCGCGCGATGCAACCGCGATTGTCATTCTGCCCCAGGTCACCAGCGAGACCGTCATCACGCTACAGGATCTGCGGCGTCGAGGATTTGCCATCAGTGCGATCCTGAACGTCCATGACGAATATGACTTTGCCGGGGCCTCGGGCCCCCTCCAGGCAATCGGTATCGACACGCATCACCTGAAAGATGAGTCCTCAATTCCGCGCGTTTGTCAGCGGTTTCTGCTACGATAGATCGAGTGGCCCGGAATCGAGACGGCGGACGACGAAACAACCGTGCGCGATTCGGCAGCAGCAGCCAAGAATGGCGAAGTATTCAACGACCGGTGGAATGGGGAAATCCGCATGCCGAACCAACCTACCAGCATCACTCGACGAAACTCCTTTCCGGCTGGATTTCTTGCCCATCGATCTTCCTTCGTCATTGGGTCTTTCGTCATTCATCATGGGGTGCGGCGCGCCGTGCAATTGAGATTGTTGAATTAGTGGGTGGCAATACAGATTTAATCTATGGCTCCGCGACCAAGACAAACCCTGATGGATTACATGGTCATCGGCATCAGTCCCACGCTGATCATGACCCTGGTGGGTAGTCTGCTCTTCTTCCTCCTGACCGTCTTCTACCGCGGCCAGCATGAAGCGCGACTGATGTATATCTTTGCCCTGTTCGTGATGGCGATCGTGCTGATTGCCCGGATCTCGATGGAAGAGGGGATCGAGTACGCGACTCTGTTTGCCGTGCCGCTGGGAATCGTGACGGCCATCGCCATGGTCAGGTTTGTAGAATTCCGCGGCCAGGCGGCGAGCATGAGCCTGATGATCAACCTCACCCTCATGGCCCTCATCTGGTGGAGCGCTCACAAGCTGACCTGGGATTGCACGCTGATCGACGACCGCCAGGATTCGTCCGGGGAAGGGCTTCTGCAGGGCATGGGATTCACGTCGCAGGATTCGGAGGATTCGGCTGACAGCCGGCGATCACCCAATGCGGTGGCCGAACCAGAAATGGGGGCAGCAGCGATCGATCCAGCAGCCACCCCAGCGGCTGCACAGGCCGGTCGCGACGACCATCTGCCGCTGTGGTGGCGCCGCATGCTCGATCGAAGAAAGCGACCCCACACACCAGGCGTATGGGTTGTCTATTATTCGATGGTCGCGCTCACGCTGTTCGGCATCGGGCAGACCTTCATTCCGGCGAGTAACGCCGCAGCTCGTCTCAGTGCTTTTCGCTACCTGTTTGTCTATGTGGCCAGTGCGCTCGGATTGCTGCTGACGACCAGCTTCCTCGGCTTGAGACGCTATCTGCGGCAACGCGGCCTGCAAATGCCCGGCGATATGGCCGGACTGTGGTTGGGGCTCGGGTCGATCATGATCTTGGCACTCTTACTCTTCTGCGTGCTCCTCCCCCGTCCGGGAGCAGAACTGAAGGTGTCGCAGGTGCCCTTTCAGGTAGGTTCGCCTGAGCATCGGCGTACCCACTCACAGGCGCTGGGTAACGACGGCCCGCAGCGACCTGAGCAGGCGACGGCCACTCGCTCGATTGATCAGAACCCTCCGGATCCGCCTGCCCCAACCGCACACGGCAACAATGCTTCGTCGAGTTCCGAACAATCTCAGCCAGCCAATTCCCAAACCACCGCGAATCAGCGTCCAGGCGACTCGGATGCGCGAGAGTCCTCACCCGATCGCACCTCATCACCGCCATCGGATAAGCCCTCTCCAAGCGACGCCACAGTATCGAACCCATCGCCACGCCAGGCAAGCCAGGCTAACTCGCAACGGTCGGCCGGAGACACCGGCAACGCAGACAACCAGTCCTCTACCAACTCGCACGAGGCAAGTCCAGCGGCACAGCGCGATAATCCTGGCGATTCCTCGGCACGAGGTAGTGGCGAAAAGCAGACAGGCGACCAACGCTCTTCAACTGCCAAGACCAATGACCAATCACAGAGCGGCACGCACTCCGACAGCACCCCAGGCCGTTCTTCGGCGGAAGGATCAGGCCAGCCGTCAGGTCGTAGTGAGCGAGCCACACCTTCCGCGTCATCCAAGGAATCGTCCTCGACCGCCAAGTCGAAGCAGGGATCCAGCGACGTGGCGTCAGGCACGACCGGGAACAAGGCCGACTCATCAAGCCAACAAACGTCACCGCAGAAACCTTCGCCTGACAACCAGCCGTCCACAGAGAACTCCGCGGCAGCGCCAGAAAACGCGCAGGGATCACCGCGGCAGCCCCCCGCTTCGAGCACGAGTCCTGCCTCAGGCCAAGAGTCCTCGAGCCGGGGTTCATCAGGCCAAAGCAAGGCAGGCCAGTCGTCGCCGAAAACATCGGCATCTGGCGAGTCGTCACAGGCCCGTTCATTCAAGGAAGACGCCTCTCGGGAGTCAGCAACACAGCCCACGGAGTCGCCAGCCAGCCAGCCCACATCGTTCGCTCCCACACGTTTCCTGCCGACCCTGACGTCCGGAATCGGAACATTGTTCAAGCTGATATTCTGGGGAGCGCTGTTGGGGTTCCTGACCTACTTCGCCTGGAAGCATCGCGATCGGATCTGGCAGGCGATCGAGCAGTTGTTGGACGATCTGCGGAATCTGTGGACTCGGCTGTTTGGTTCTGACGGTGACGCGGAGGCTGGTGTCGACACGTCCGCTGCCGACCAAGCGGCATCAGCTCGTCCCTTCGCCAGCTATCCCGACCCGTTTCTCAGCGGAAAGGCAGGGCGAACATCCATGGAACAGCTGGTTCGCTACAGCTTCGAAGCGCTCGAGGCATGGGCTCGCGAGCGAGGATGTGGTCGATCGTTGGAGCAGACGCCGCTGGAGTTCGCTCAGCGTGTGTCGCGCGATCATCCGGGGTTGGGTCTGGAAGTGCAGACGCTGGCCGATCTCTATTCGCGGATGGCCTATGGGCGAGAACCGCTGGGGACGGAGCGACGATCCGTGCTGGAACAGCTCTGGCGGCACATGCGTAGTACCGCTGCGATGCCAGTTCCTCCGGTGGCTGGGGCTTGATGTGCCGGAACGCCCGTCGACAGGGTGATGTGTCGGGCCGGAGCCGGCCGGAATTCCCTGCTGCGCAGGGTCGTTCACCGAGTCTCTCTCGCCGTTCGCCAAGCCTTGAACTGCGGCGATCTGAGCAGCTCCGCGTACTCCGGCATCTCGGAGAGGTTTTCGATCTGCACGTGGAAGTCGTCCACCAGCACCTGCAGGTGCTGTGTCGCCTCGTCGAAGTTCCCTTCGGCCGTGTTCACGTCCAGCAAGCCAACACGCGCTCCCAGCAGCTTCGGATCGGCCTCACAGGCAGCAGTAAAGTGCTTCCTCGCAGCTGCCAAATCGGGTTGCTGCATCTCGATATTGCCGCGAAGAACATCGCAGTAGGGATCACCCCCGACCGCTTTGTCGAGCGAGTCGATGCAGGCGAGGCTCTTATCGTACTGCTTCTGCATGAGGAAATAGTCGATGGAGAGCATGTCGATACAAGGGTCTCGCGGATAGTACTTTCGAAAGTCGTTCAATGCGGCCAGATACTCCGTGTCATCCAGTTGCATGGCCGCTGAGTAGCGCACCAACAAGTAGTTCTTCTCTTTCTGGAGTGACATGGGAAGCGTATGGTAGATGCGCACCACCTCTGCATGCTCGTTGGCCCCGGAAGCCTCTGACATCTGACGAAATGAGTCGATGTGCTCGATGAACGCGCTCTCCTGCCCCGTCAGCTTCTGGAAGAGGCTGCGGTCGCTGTGGGCAGCAATGGGCAGAAAGGCACGGCGCAAGGTGGCAGAAATCGGCTCGCCCGAAGCGTAAACGTACAGGTCAGTCACACGAATGTCTCCGCCCGGCGACTTGGCCAACGGCAATTCATGGTAGTTCATCGTGCCCTCGGGCAGGAGCAGGCGAAACAACGCCCTCTGACGTCCGTCGACTTCACGTAATCGCAGGAAGTCGTAACTCCCACCTTCCCGCACGGCGGTGATTAATTGACTGCTCAAGCCACTGGGGCCTGACACACTATTCAGGACCCCCTGCTTGAACTCGGCGAGTTGTTCCGCCTTCATCGACACGCCGCCGGTTGCCGTCTGCAGAATCTCCTGCCAGTCGATGAGCCGGTTGACGGCCCACATGTCTCCTTGTTCGATCGCGGCGGTATACGACTCAACAAACGCAAGGCATTCATCGGAGGTTGGTTGCCCCCATCCGCCCGGCAAGCTGGCTGTCACTTGCGGTGCCTCACCCGGCCGGGCGACTTCCGCTGTGTTGGCGTTCTCGGCAGGCTCAGGCGTGCCGCAGCCAGACAGCAGGAACAAAGCGAGCGTGATGGTGACCGGCGACCAAGCGAAGACTCGCTCACGGAGCCACTGGGCAACGGCAACGTATCGCATTGACTGATCCTCCCGAAGGGAACGAGCTCGGTGAGCTGCTAAACCGGGACACCCTTCGACCACCGAACAACGTGCGTTTCCGGACGAGCCGGGCATCTCGTGCGCAGGCGTTATTGTAGTGCAATCGGTGCGTGAGGATAGATCATACATACCATCAGGCCTCTGACAGCGACTTGGCCAGCTGCGCTGCGGCATGCGTGCCGAACGTTCTGCGTGTCTGGACGCCGCCGATCGTCAGGCGAACTTCTCGTCCCTTGGTTGTCGGGTCTTTGGAATACCGAGCGATCAGGCCGCAGGCGAAGTCGAGCACGGCGTCGGAAGGCGGACCTGCCACGATCGCTACCGGTCCCGTGAAGCTCTCTGGCTCCAACAGCGCCCAGGAAGTGGAAGGGACACGGGAAAAAAGTTGCTGCAGTGCCAGGTTTTCACTTTCCCGGCGACCGACCACGACCTTTGCCTCGTCGCGATAGCGGAAGTGCCGTCCGTGCTTGAGCAGTTCGAACTCCCACAGCGACACAGCCGGCTGATGACGAAACAGATCGCGAGTCTTCCGCGCAAAGCTCTCATCAGTCAACAGACAGCCGGAAGTCGGCACCGGGATTTCTTCCAGCTCCAACGTGCGTGCCAACGCAATCAGCTGGCGACGTCCCCGGCCAAAGAACCCATAGAGCTGCTGCCGATCGACCCAGCCTTCCCGTTCCGGTTTCGTCGGTGCCAGGATTTTGGCAGAGAGCGGCCGCAGCAGCAGGTCGTAATGTCCGCTGTGGTGCGCAATCGTCTCCAGATCGCGGCGTTTCTGACTCATCGGTCGCTGCCCGACGACCTCGCCGGTGAGCACAAACTGTGCTTCGCACTGCTGCATGAACGCAAACGCGCGCTGGAGCATGTGAGTGCGGCAATCGACGCACGGATTCGCGCCGCGTCCGTACCCGAACCGCGGACGACGAATCAGCTCCAGATAGGCCGGTTCTGCCTGCAGAACGGTCAGCGGAACGTTCAGTCGCCTGGCCGCCTGTTCGGCCTGAGTTTGGCAGGTCGTGAACACTGACTGAAAGCAGACCGCAATCACCTCTATCGACTGCCGCTGAATGACTCGCACCGCCAACTGGCTGTCGAGTCCACCTGAGAACAAGGCAACGCAACGCATAAGTTCAAGCCGTCTACCAGATGATCATGCGCGATTCGTCATTGGCAGCGGCGCTCCGCCGATTCGCGATTGTGGATTTGGATCCGGTGTTTCGCACAGCATTCGCGCCTCGAAGGTGGCTCCGCTGCGGTGAGCAGTCGACCTCCTTGCGGGCAAATGGCACGCGACATGGAAGAGTTCACGTGTTGTCCAAGCCGTCCGAGGGTGACTGCTGCCGCTTCACCTCCGAGAGAGCGTTACTGGCCGCCCGCTGTTCGGCCTCTTTCTTGTTGCGTCCCCAGGCAGCTTCGAATCGTCGCCCACCGACAATGGCACAGACCTTGAAACATTTGGCATGATCCGGTCCCTTTTCGTCCAGCAGCTGGTATATCGGCGTGCTACCGAACTCGCGCTGCGCGTGCTGCTGAAGCAGAGACTTGTAGTTGCCCCCCAGCTCGCCTGCCACCACGGCTTCAATCTCCGGTCCGACGTGCTGGAGAATGAACCGTCGAGCCTCTTGATCGCCACCGTCCAAATAAACTGCAGCCAGCAGCGCTTCAAAAACATCTGCCAACAGAGAAGCGGGAACTTCCCGATTGGCAGCCATCCCCTTGCCAACGATCAGGAACTCGTGCAAGCCCAACGCCAGACTGATCTTGGCACACGATTGACGACTGACCACCACCGACTTGATCTTCGTCAAATCGCCTTCCAGGTAATCGGGATACTGATGGTAGAGCAGTTCGCAGACCACCGCGCCGAGGATCGCATCCCCCAAGAACTCCAGCCGTTCGTTGGAGGCCAAGCGGTGATCAGCCCCTGATGCATGGGTAAGGGCCGCCTGGAGGAGCTGCTGATTCTCAAACTGGTAGCCGATCATTTCCTGACACGCTACCAGTTTCTGAGCCGCATCAAGATCGAGCTCGATCATCGGGCGATCCGACTCCCCTGACGCGGCGGATAATGGCTCAACCATAGACCTGATCCGGATCCCTATCAGCCTATGGAGAAACGGGAGAAGACGAGTCACGACGGCGCCCCAATCGCCAGGATCCCGTTTTTCGACAGGCTGACCGACAACAAATCTCCTCGTCAATCGCCACCGGAGCAGCAGCTTGCCAAGCAATCACTTCGCTGGGGCAAAGTCGCCCCGGCCCTGAAACCTGAACGAGCGCTCGGCGGCTAGTCCTGCATGGGATGACGACTCGCTAACACCAGTCAAAACAGTAGCAGGAGAAACTCGCTTTGTCAACGCATCCCTTAGGCGCTTAAGTAGTTCCGCACCGTGCGGTGACTCAGTTATCGTTCCGGTGGACGTATCGGGTGCGGCCTATTCAGCCCCCACCGCGCAAACAAGATGGCAGTTCGGGCCCCTCCGAGGCGCCCAAACGCCACAAATCCCGACTGAGCCACCACGTTCAAGCTCCCAGGCGCCAGCTCGTCATCATGGCAGAGCCCTGCAAGACCGCGGGCACTGGCAAAGGTGGTAACAGAGCGGATATGCCGCTGGCTGACATGACGGCGTCAGGGCGTTGGGCCGAACTACGGGCTGCCGTGGACCAAGGGGACATCGCAGCAGATGCTATCATCGAGCTCTGTTCAAATGCGGCGTGTGCTGGCCGCGAAGAACTGCCGGGGAGCCTATTGACTCGATTCCGTGCGGTCCTAAGAATGCACTGAAGCTAAGTTGTCATCCCCCAATTCTCACCAGTTGCTATTGGATGGTGCCGCGGCGGTTAGTACGCTCGACCGCACTGCCTGAGTGCACCAGCAGGCTATCGGCATGAACCATTTGCCTCGAATCGCTCTCGGAACCGTCCAGGACAAGGAAGACGTCCAGTTAGTGCTGTGGGCTCTGATGAACGTTCTGGAGCGGGCGGGGCTCCACGTTCAGTCGTTCGCATCGCGATCGCGATGCGAATCGCGCGACGTCGCGTTGTGCATCACGGGACAAGGCCGTCGGCATCTCGACAGCTGGCTCATGCAGCCCGATGTTTGTGCCGAGTTATTCTCTCAGGGGAGTCGCAGTGCCGACGTCGGGATCGTTGATGGAGTGTTCGATTCCGCCAAAGTCCCCTGGGCGACGGGAGGGAGTCTCGACACCTTGTGCAGTTGGCTGGATTTGCCCCAAGTCGCGGTCGTGAATGCCGCGCTCCTTCAATCGTGTCAGCTACCTTCGGTTCCCATCGGGCTGGACGGGATCATCCTGGACAATGTCGCCGATTCCCGTCAGCTCTGTCGGGTGCAGACGGAATGCGAGGCGTTGTACGGTGTACCGGTCCTCGGGGCGATGGAGTCGATTCACCGTTTGCGAGCGGCCTTCCTGAGCCTGCCACGCGATGCCAAACCGACTCCCGAACTGTGCAACGCCCTCGGCTCTTCACTGCTGGCGCATTTTCGCTTCGACGATTTCCTGCGGATTGCCTCCAAGAACGGGTTTGCCGAAGTCGAAGGTGAGTTATTTCGGCATCGCGGGCTGGCTCGTCCATTGAACGTCGCCGTGGCACACGATGAGGCGTTCAGCTGCCATTTTCCTGACACCTTGGACGTGCTGGAATCACAGGGAGCATCGGTCAACGTTTTCTCGCCCCTGCGGAGCGAGACGTTGCCGGCACAGACCGACTTAGTCTACATCGGCTGCGGGCAGCTGGAGAAATACGCCGGCGAATTGGCCGCCAACGTATGCATCAAGGAAGCGTTGTGGAATCATGTGATCTCAGGCGGTCGGGTGTACGCCGAGAGCGATGGGTTGGCCTATTGTTGTCGTGAGGTGGTTGTGCCGGGCCACTGCCATTGGTCGATGGCAGGGCTGCTTCCTGGTCTGGCCCGCTGCCATCCCCAGCCAGCTCCCGAACAGGCAGTGGAAGTGAATACGGGCCGGGGATCGTGGCTGTTTCCGTGCAGCGAGACCGTTCGCGGCTACCTCAGTTCCAAGTGGATTATTCATCCTGAGGGAGGCTTGGTCCCGCTCGTATCGGAAGCCGAACACAGTCACGACCTGGTCGGTAATTATCAGATTGTGGGAAGCCGTCTGCATCTCAACTTTGCTGCGCGTCCTGACGCCCTGGACCGCTTCTTCCAGCCTTGCCGGCGAGCGCGACTGAACACCGTCTCTTGACCGTCGCGTCGCCATTTCGCATCTGCTCCCGCTTACTGCCGTTGACACGGCACGCTAGAATTCCACACCGGAAGTGTCTGTGCCGGCGCACGTCAAGCCCCAGTCTGGCAAGCCCCAGTCTGGCCCGACACATGCTGGCCGGCTAGCCCTGGGACTGAGTCGAGCGATTTCCTCCGCCTCACTGGATCGAATCATAATATGATCAACACGCTCTACCTTCCCGAACTGCGCGAGATGCTCCAGGAGCACGATGAGCGAGGGCTCCAGGAGTTCTGTACGGCATTGCACCCGGCCCGCACTGCCGATTACATGCAGGGTCTGGAACCTCAGGAGGCCTGGCAGGTCCTGCAGTATGCGGAACCGTCATTGCGAAGCGAGATCTTCAGCTACCTGGAACACGGTCGCCAGATCGCCATCATTGAGCAGGAGGATCGCCAGGAGATCGCGCAACTGATCGCCGAAGTCGCGCCGGATGATCGCGTGGACATCCTGGATAACGTCAACGAAGTGGTGGTGAGCGAGTTGCTTCCACTGCTGCCTCAGGAGGACCGCCGCGATATTATCCGACTGCAGGCCTATCCTGACGATACGGCCGGCGCGATCATGACGACCCAGGTGGCGATGCTGCCGGAGACGCTGACGGTCGGCGACGCTCTGAAGGAGCTGGCGCGGCAATCGGAGGATTTGGAGACGATCTACTATCTGTACATTGTGGACGAGAAGCTCCACTTGCGAGGTGTGGTTTCCACGCGACAACTGGTCTCCAAGATTGGCAAGCCGGACACGCCCATTTCGTCGCTCATGGAGACCGATGTGCTGGCGGTCCGCGCTTCGGAGGACCAGGAGGAAGTAGCGCGGAAAGTGGCCCGGTTCGACTTCCTGGCGATTCCCGTTGTGGATGACGAACGGAAGATGCTGGGAATCATCACGCACGACGACGTGATCGACGTGTTGCGTGAAGAGGCCACCGAGGACGCTCATCGCAGTGGTGCCGTGGCGCCATTGGAACGAGGTTACTTGCAGACACACCTGATGACGCTCAGCTGGAAACGCGGGCTCTGGCTCACTATCCTTTTTTTTACCGGCTCACTCACGGCCCTGGCGATGCGGCACTATCACCTGATTCAGGAGAAGTGGATTTGGCTCGGCTGGTTCGTACCCTTGATCATTTCCAGCGGTGGGAACTCGGGAAGTCAATCGGCCACACTGATTATCACTGCGATGGCCACGGGCGATGTCACACTCAAGGACTGGGGACGTGTTGTCTGGCGTGAGATCCTGGTAGGACTGATGCTCGGCGCATTCCTCGGATCAATTGGCTTCGTCGCAGCGGCTATCATTCTGGGCGATGCGCGGCTGGCCATGATCCTACCGGTCACGCTGCTGTTGGTCATCACCTGCGGGACACTCGCCGGCTCCATCCTCCCCATGGTGTTTCGTCGACTGGGCCTTGATCCCGCCTTGATGAGCAATCCGTTCGTGGCGGCCATTATCGACGTCGTGGGAATTCTGATCTACATGAACCTGGCGATGGCATTCCTGTCAGAAACCGCTCCGTAACTGTTTCACAGCACCGCACATAGCATTGCCGACAAGAGCGTGAAGTCCGGTTCGCGAACGCTTCAGGACGGTGCGGCAGCAACTCCCACACAGCTCATCTCTCACGCCTCAGGTCAGGGCGCTTTTGCAGCAGCGAGCTCCGTCCTTCAGACATCCAGTCCGGTGTCGCCGATATACAGCTGCAGAATCTGGCTCTGAACTTTGATCGCACGGATCAGGATCCAAATCTGATCGGGCGTGAATCGTTTGGGATCCGATTTGGCCAGCCGCTCCAGCTCTTCCGTCATGGCAGCGTGCTGATCCGTAGCAGCCTGCAGGCGCAAGCCCATCTCTTTCCAAGCCTGTGTCAAGACATGGTCATCCGTCAAGTTGTCGACGGGGTGCGTGCCATTGGTGAGCAACAGGCAGAGGCGGGCTACATCGCGGGTATCTGCTCCCGGCTGCAATTTCTCGATGCGTTCGGCGAGTTCGGTGCACTTCATACGATTCATTCCCAACCCGTGGAGGAGAATGGGGAGTCAATGTCGGTTGGACTCTATCAAAACTTTAGCTCAGCGCAGCTTGCCTGTAAGCGGACAGCCAGAAATAGCGGATTATTCAGGAAGAACCGGCAAGAACGCGCAGTTGGCTGGTTCATTTTGACCCGTTTCGGCGGGTGTCGTTCTTGTGCCGACACTCGGCTGGCGCCGGCATCAGGGAAACATAGGCCACGATATGTGGCCACGTGACAACTTGGAGTTCGATCAGAAGTGTGGTTTCTCACGGAGTCACAGAGACGCGGAGACGTGCGAGAACGGCTGTGGCGTTGAGGGTCGATGGAGAAGTTACATTCGGCTCTCCAGAGGCAACTGCTCACCTGTCTCCGACTGGCCGGTTGGAAGCACGACGACTCGCGGAATTTCGGCGATACGCTCCTGAAGGATGGCATCCTTGAGAGTGAGAACGTCGCGCTCTGACAATTATTCCCTGTCTCCGCCACTCTGTGAGTCCACAATGGTCGAACGTGAGCGTTGCACGCGAGCGGGCACCATGCCGGGTCTGAGCGTGATCGACCCCGTCGTCGAAGCGGAATTGCTGTGTCCTTGAAACGGCCGGCCGGTCGCATTCATAATGCCGGAGGTGGCGGACGATCGTACCGCGACGCGACGGAGCGCTACGACCGATCGTGGGTGACACCACCCGCCTACTCGTCACATTCGTCGAGCGCCTGCACTGGCAATTTGCTGGTAATGCGCAGCCAGACCCCGTGTCGCCCTCTCGGCCCCAAAGGTTGCGGACACGCGGCGGCGAGCGCACTGACCGAGGCGGAGACGCTTCGTTTCGTCAGACAGCAGCTCACACATCGCGCAAGCTATCGCATCGGACGAACCGGCTGGGACCACCTCGGCTGCAACCAGTTCGTGTGGATAAATCTCACGCGTTCCTCCCACGTCGGTCGCAACGATGGCGGTTTCTGCAGCGCCTGCCTCCAACAGCACCCGTCCCAGCGGCTCCTGCCGCGCCGCATGCACGTACAGGGTCAACTCACTCAACAGGCATGGGACGTCGGTACGCACTCCGAGAAAATGGAGTCGCCCGGCCAGCACGCCCGTGGCCACCTGATCATGCAAGGCGCGCTCGAACTCCAGAGCTTCCGCTTTCTGCGAATAGCGCCGTCCGATAATCAGAAAATGGACATTGGAATCGAGTCGAGCGACTTCACCCGCTGCAGCCACAAACAAGTCGGTCCCTTTGCGCACACCAATCTGCCCAATGGTCCCGATCAGGCGACAATCGCGTGTGATTTCCAGCTCCCGATGCACATAGCCCTGTCGAGGTCGAGAACAAAACGTCTCCACATCGACCCCGTTGTACAGAACATCGATCTTGGAAGCGGTCATTCCTGCCGCCAGGTACCACTGTCGAGTGGCTGCAGAAACAGCCAGCAAGCGTCCATGCGCTTCGAGATCCGCCAAGGCCTGTCGACTCACGCCAACGATATCCCGCAGGTGCCCGATGCTGGGAACGTGCAGTTCGCGCGTCACAGGCCCCGACAGCCGGCTCATTGAGACGCTGTTGGCGTGGACCAGTGCCGGCGCCGTCTGTTGGATGAGCGATGCAAGACGCTGGCGCAGCTGGCTCTGTGAAGCGCGGTGCCGAGCTGGCTCAACCACATCGAACGGCACCTGTTCCAGTTCGAGTTGGCGGAGAGCATCTGCGAGCGGACCGGACGTGGGGGCAGCCACGAGCAGTTGATAGTCGTCGGATGGCAGACGTTTAAGCACTTCCAGCAGCGATCGTTCGCCGCCGTTGAGCGATGCGTATTCGCATAGCACCAGCACGCGCATCGAAACCACTCAAGACTACACGGTAATGCCTGAATCAGGTCACTGCTTCGAGTTACCTGCCGTTGTTGCGGAGCGAAATACCCGTTCGTCGGGAGCGATGCTGCTCTACAGCACACCGTAGGCGGTGAGCGTCTTGCGCAGAGCCGTTTCGCCCGACGCATCGAGTGGCGTCATCGGGAGCCGTAACTCACCGCTATCGCGGCCGAGCAACTTCATCGCCGCCTTGATCGGGATAGGATTCGTAGCCAGTCCCAGCATGTCGCGACACAACGGAAACAACTGCATGTGGGCCCGCTGCGCGTCGGCGATTCGACCCTCGCGGAAAGCACGCACCAGTTCGATCATGTCTCGCGGCACGATATTCCCTACGACCGAAATCACTCCCTCCCCGCCAACACTCAACAGGGGCAGAGTCAGGCTATCGTCGCCACTCAAGAGTGTCAGATCGGTCGTCGCCAGGAGCTGGGAAGCCTGATCCAACGATCCAGTCGCCTCCTTCACCATCGTAATGTTGGGCAATTCCGCCAGCCGTGCGATGGTTTCGGGTTCCACGTTCTTGCCGGTGCGCCCCGGTATGTTGTAGACGCACTGCGGAATCCCCACATCCTCCGCAATAGCTCGATAGTGTTCGTAGAAGCCCTGCTGGGTCGGCTTGTTGTAGTAGGGAGCGACCAGCAAGGCCGCATCGGCACCTTCGTGGGCAGCCCAGCGGGTCAAACGGAGTGCCTCCGCCGTGCTGTTGGACCCGGTTCCGGCCATCACCTTAATCCGGCCAGCCGCCGCCTGGATCGTCTCGGAGATCACGCGATCATGCTCGCTGTGCGAAAGCGTCGGCGACTCACCGGTCGTGCCTACCGGACAAATGCACGTCGTGCCCGCTTCGATCTGAAACTCGACTTGCGCCCGCAATGCAGCGACGTCCAGTTCGTTTTCGCGAAAGGGCGTGATAAGCGCCACGGATACGCCTGCAAATTCCGATCCTTTACGTGACATGACCACTCGCTCTCTTGGAAAATGGACGCACCTAAGTCGTGCACGCGGGATATCCTGCTGGTACCCGGCCGCCGTCGGGTCCTATCATACGTGCGTCTCCACCTGTCGCAAAGGGGGTCTCGATCAGCCCGCCCGTTCCAGCAAGTCCTTCATCTCGCGGACCGCCGCTTGCATCCCGATCATCAAGGCCCGGGCGATGATGCTGTGGCCAATATTGAGCTCGTGCATGCCCTCCAATGAGGCTACCGGCAGAACGTTGTGGTAGTTCAGACCATGTCCGGCATGCAGTGCCAGCCCCAATTCCCGGATCTGGCGCCCGGAAGCAGCCAATTTCGCCAGTTCGACTTCCATGGCCTTCCCGCGGGCCAGGGAATATTGGCCGGTATGCAACTCGACAGCGTCCGCCCCCAGCTCGGCGGCCAAGGCAATCTGCGGCTCCAGAGCGTCCAGGAACAGACTCACACCGATCCCCGCGTCGTGCAACCGAGCGATGGCGTCCGCCACGCTCCGCCGATGCCTTACCACGTCGAGCCCGCCTTCGGTTGTTACTTCCTCCCGCCGTTCCGGCACCAATGTTGCCTGATCAGGACGCACCTGGCAGGCGATTTCAACCACGTCGGCGGCCGATGCCAGTTCCAGGTTCAACTTCACCGTCACGGTCTCACGCAAGATCCTCAAATCCCGGTCTTGTATGTGGCGTCGATCTTCGCGCAGGTGGATCGTGATCCCGTCAGCGCCACCCAATTCGGCCGCTACCGATGCCCATACTGGATCGGGCTCAGAGGTCTTGCGCGCTTCACGCACTGTCGCCACGTGATCCACATTCACTCCCAGTTCCGGCATGTTCACATCCCTCCCCTCGTCCTGTTGCGTGACTGATTCAAGTCACCGTAATCCTGGCCCCGCAGTTGTTCGCTTCCGTCACCAGGGTCAGCAGGTTCTCTCCCGTGTATCGACGATCCAGTTCCGTCTGCAAGGCATCGCCGCTCGCCTGGTCCGGAACCACACAGCAGAGGGTTGGTCCCCAGGAACTCTGGGCTACCCCCGGCACGCCCAACTCGCGGATTTCCCGTACGAGCGCCGCGATGCGAGGGCCGTTGTATGGCCCCCCTTGCGCCGGCGCAAAGCACAACCCGGCCCGGTAACCAAATCGATAGAGACTGTGGCTGAAGGCATCGCAGTCCGACGCTTTCAGCGCCGGAAGCATGACACTCCGCACTTCCGCAATCAGCTCCTCCCGAACACGAGGATCGACTGGCGGCAAACGATCAAACGCCTGCCGCTCGCGACACCCGTGCAGTCCCGCAGATGTGTCCGCCTGGACTAACACAAACCGCCACGCCGCGGGAAACTCCCAGCGATCCTCCAACGGAGACAGCTCCTCGTCGGCAAGCTTTCCCGATTCTACTAACAATCCGCCCAGGAGGAATCCGTACGTGCCAATCGCCGAGCGTTTTCCCCGACCTGTCGCCTGAGCCAATTCGATTGCCGTCAGCGGAGGCCGGCGCGAGAAAGCGGTCAGCCCGGCCGCCACCGCCGCAGCCAACTGCGTCCCGCTCCCCAGCCCCACGTGCCGGGGCAGCGATGCCTGCAAGTCCAGTCGACACGCAGGCAACTGCTTAAGTTGGAAGTACTGAGCCCATTGGTGGGCACAGGCATTCAGTTCCTCGCAACAGGCGCCCGACACTTCAAAGCGGTCGGCAGCAGAAAGCTCCAACACGAGCGATGGCCGCTCGATCATGACTCCGACCCCCCCGAATTGCCGACCGTGGTTGCCGAACGAGAATAAGCCGAAGTGCAGTCGAGAGGGTGTCTGGATCCGTACCGTACAGACTTGCATGAAATCCGCCCACGCGACGGCCGCCGGCCTGGTCCTCGGTCCACATCGATTCGCATTGCGCGAGATGCCAGTGTCTGCTGGACCCTTGATACTTGGGGCGCGTCGCCCGTAATGTTCCCAACTGTTGGTGATTCTGTTGAGTCCTCCAGCTCAGCCATTCGATCTCATCGGGCTGAACATGGCTACGAGTACCGGACGAACCGCCACGACGGGAGCTTCCCCTGTCGCGCGCCCGTCGCACCCCAACGGCACCCCGTCAGCGGACCATGCTATCCGAATCGAACTCCATACTCCAGGGTATCTTCCCACGCCTCATCGCCTCGGAACCTCAGGGGGACAGCGGCGAATCATCGTCGTCAACGACCGGTTGCTGTTGGGCCGCCGGTGGCTGGCTGGACGCTCGAATGAAATCCGACAGCAAACGGAAGGCCTGTTTCTCGTCAGCTCCTCCCGTCTTCTCCACCAGGGGCGCAAGCGTTTGCAGCTGGGTCTGCATGGCGTCGGGGGAGTGGATATGGACGCGTGTGGCCAAGATGGCTGCCTCGACGACCGCGTGCTTAGCCCGGTTGAAGCCAAAGAACGGCCGCAGCGTGTCGGATGCCACCACGCGACACTCCATTGTCGCCCGCTCCGCGTCCGTCCGAATGGACTCCACACGAAACGCATACCAGCGACACGCGTCGCAAAGTTCAACTCCGTCGACCACCTCGGACGGCCGGACGGGCGGCAATGGCGTCAACTGGTTCAGTACCGACCGGGCCATGAGCAGCACGTCGTCCGTAACGTGAAACACGCCTTGCCCACTGCGTTTCAGGTTGTGATACGTCCGTGACGACTGGAACGGCCGGAAAATCAGCCGAGTGAAATCGTCTACGACCGAGGGCCCCATCGGCGCAATTCGCACACCTCGGTCTTCGTCGAGTGTGGTCACGATACCTTCCAGAATCACAACCTTTCCTTTCGCGGTCCGTGGCAACTGTACTGCGGCCTTCAGAAAGTGACCGGCGTCGACGGCAGGTCCTTCGATTCGGTGATCGGACAGCGCAATTCGTCCCCTCTTTCCGGGGTCGGACGTCCGGGTGGCATGCCAGCGAGCCGCAGGAAATTAGCCAGCAGCAAGTAACCATGTTCCGTTAAGATCGCCTCAGGATGAAATTGAACACCTACGACCGGCCGCTGCCGATGCTGGACGGCCATAATCGTCCCATCGTCCGTTTCCGCGGTCACCTGCAGTTGGGCGGGCAAGGAATCGCGATGAGCCACCAGCGAATGGTAGCGACAGCCCGCGAAGGGGTTTGGCACATGCCGAAAGATCCCTTCGCCATTATGACGGATGAGGCTGGTTCTTCCATGCCTTGGTTCGCCTCGCACGACACGGCCTCCGCACGCGGACACGATCACTTGATGCCCAAGGCAAACTCCCAATATCGGCAACTGCGGATCGGCAAGTCGCACCAGATCGAGGCAACATCCTGCTTCGGCCGGCGTACAAGGGCCGGGCGACAACACCACGGCTGAGGGGCGCAGGGACAACAGGTCGGCGATGCCGCCACGGTCGTTCCGCACGACATGCACATCGGCGTCCAGGCGCGTCAGGTAGCGAGCCAGGTTGTGAGCAAAGCTATCATAGTTGTCAATCAGCAGTAACATGATCTTCGCCTGTCTCAACCAGCTTTACTCCAGCGCTCGCACCAGACCGATTGCTTTATGCCACGTCTCATCGTACTCTCGAGCCGGGTCCGATTGAGCGACAATACCGCCGCCGACTGGGAATTGCCACCAGCCCCGGGCGGCAGTAATGGTGCGGATGAGGATGCTCAGGTCCAAGGATCCATCGAAACCCAGGTAGCCCAGCGATCCGCAGTAGGCGCCTCGGGCCGTCGGTTCCAACTCGGCAATGATCTCCATGGCCCGCACCTTTGGTGCTCCAGTGATTGAGCCTCCCGGGAAGGCCGCGCGGATCAGGTCAATCGCAGTGCGTCCGGGGGCGAGCTCTCCCTGTACGACCGACACGAGATGCTGGACGTACTGATACGTTTCGAGCCGGCACAGATCACTCACGTATACTGAATCCGGATAACAGACTCGGGAAAGATCATTACGCAGCAGATCCACGATCATGACGTTTTCGGCTCGGTCCTTTTCACTGGTGAGCAGATCACTGGCCGCGAACAAGTCCGCTTCCGGGAGTCGGCATCGCTGCCGCGTACCCTTGATCGGCCGCGTCTCCACTTGCCGGTTGCGGACCGCCAGAAAACGCTCCGGTGATGCCGATACGACCTGGAAGTCTCCACCATCGAAGAAAGCCGAAAAGGGGGCTGGATTGCGCTGCCTGAGGCGCTGATATAACTCGACGGCACCGTGCTGAGCGGGGTAAAGCAGACGCTGCGCAAGATTCACCTGGAAGATGTCCCCGGCGCGAATGTACTCAATGCCTCGCCCGATCGCCTGTTCAAATCCAGCCCGCGAAAAGTTGCTTGTCAGTCGCGGATCATCCCAGTTCGCGAATTGCGGCACCAATTCACAGCGCTCGATCGGCTGATGCGGACAGCATGAGAGTGGCGCGGGGGGCCGGCGCAACATCTCACCCACCTGCCGCATTCGTTCCACAGCTCGCTCGCGCCGCGCCAGGGGCTCCGTTTCCGGAAGGCCCTGGGAGATGATCCAGGCTCGGCTGGCCAGGTGATCGAACGCGACCACCACATCGTAGAAGCCCAGCACCAGGTCAGGAATCTGAAACTCGTTGTGCTGAGGAGAGGGGATTCGTTCCAGGCTCCGATTCAGATCGTAGCCGAACAGCCCCGCCACACCTCCTTGAAACGGAGGCAGATCGTCGCGGCGGGCGCTCGTCCCCTGCTGCCACAACCTCTGCACATCGGCCCACACATCCGGCTGTTTCGCATGAGCCTGTAGGAATTGAAACGGGTCGGCCGCGACAAACGAATAGCGTCCCAGCCACGGATCACGCAACGCGCTGTCCAGAAACAGGCAGTGTGGGAGCGACGCCAGACGCCGAAACACATCGACAGGATCCGGGGGCGGGAGAAGCTCCACCGACAGCGGAGTGTCAAGCCGGTCTGTCTCGACGTCCATCAGTTCCGACATCACACCAATTACTCCGCGCTAGACCTCCCTCGTGAGGACCGCATTATCGACTGCTTCGAGCCGGCTGGGAATACGACCGATCGTGTGCCGGCACGAAACCTCACGACGGCCGGTCGCCTCGACCTCGAGCGAGCCGATGCCATTGCTCGGCGACGGTCAGATATCCCCAGTCGAGTGATTCGTCCTGGTGGTACTCCTTGCCCAAGGTCAAGGCAATGGAGGCCTTGCACAACTCGTAACCCAGATAGAACGCGTGAGTTACATCGATCGAGTTGGAGCGATCCTGCAGGAGTTGTTCGAACAAGGCAAACGGATCGGAATCGGTCAAGCACTTGCCACCGCCAAGCGCATAGAGACGGTCGTTTTCTGCGACGATGCGCACGTTGCGGTCCTTGATCTGCCGAGCCATTTCCTCCAACTGCTCTTCGCCAAAAGGACTCAGCTTCTGGTCACGCAGCAACAACAGGTCGGTGCTGAGATGCTTCGGAGGCACCTGTTGACTCAGCGCATGGTACACGATTCGCCGTGCCACATCACATTCCCGGACGCTGGTTCGCGCCCAGTTAATCACCTGGGTGGTCAGCACGCTGCCAATGCCCAGTTCCTGGCAGATACCCAACAGCAGCAAATTGATTCCGGCCGAGTCGGCATCCGTCATTTCGGTCAGGTTGCCGATTCCCATCAGCATCGATATCTCCGGATACCGGCGGCGCACATCCATATAGCGCCACAGACTGGCGGCAAAGCCGCAGCCGATCGGTTCAAGAATCGGATCCAGACGCATCGGGATCTGGTGCCTGGAAAGATACTCAATCGTCTCGTCGAGACTGTCGAGCAGTTGGAGGTTGTCGGGGATCGCCACCACTTCACAACCCCAGTCGACTGCTGCCCGTCGATTCGAGGCATTGACCGATAAGACCAACTCAGCTCCCGCTTTCACCGCCCGGCCAACTTCCTCCGGATGAAAGCTGTCGATCGACACGCGTAGCCCCAGATCGCGCAGCGCCCGCACACAGTCATCCACCTGCAGCCACGGATCGCCGGGCTCGCAGCCGACATCGATGATGTCCGCTCCGTCGGCAGCCAGTTGTCGAGCCTGCTCGAGAATCGTGGAGCGATCAAGTCGGGGAGCGTGGTTGATTTCCGCGATGAGCTGGATATTGTGTCGCTCAAGCTGAGTCGGCATGTCCGCTGACCTTCCAAAATATGCGGGAAGTGCACGTAGATCCCGAGGCCCTCGCTCAACCGGCGTTCCGACGGCCGCCGCCAGCTGGCTCAGATCTCCACCACAATAGCCCGGCAGGATGACACGCTGCGCTGCCTCCGGTACCTGAATGTGCCGTTGAATCCAGCCCGGAGACATCAGTGCCGCGACGGAAATCGGCAGCACATCGACGCTGTAGGTGAAATCGGCGGCGGGCGCCAACTGCTCCAATAAACGACGCAACGCTGACTCGGCCAGTCGACCGGTTACGAAATGAATATGTTCACGGTTCTGCTGCATAGCCGGCCCGGAATCCACCGTTGACCATGACGATCTGTCCTGTCACGAACGCCGCTGCGGGGGAGACCAGGAAGCGAGCTACCTCCGCAACGTCGTGGGGAGTGCCCCACCGCTGCAGGAGTGATTCGCGGCAGGCCCGCTGCTGCCAGTACTCCGCAGCGTCTTCCCCCCAGGCAGTGCGAATCCACCCCGGTGCCACACAGTTGACACGCACGCGTGGTGCCAGGGAGCGCGCCAGACTGCGAGTGAATGCCATAATGGCTCCCTTGACGGCCGCGAACATCTCGCCGCTATCGCCTCCCATTCCCTGCTCAACTTGATCCCACCCCACGTTGACGATCGAACAGTCGCCCGATCCTGACTCCCACATCCGCTTCCCCGCGGCGCGGGAGAGTTCGATCGTTCCCAACACATCGGTCTGCCACAAATGCTCCAGTTTCCGGCGGAAGTCCCAATCGGCCGGTGGTCCGGTCAAGACGTCAGCGCCCGCGTTGTTGATCCAGATGTCGACTTTCTCCGTACGTCCCCACACCTGGTCGACAAACGTCTCACGCTGCTGCTGCGCGGACAAATCAGCCATCACCACATCTGCCTGTTGCCCCAGCAGGCGGATTTCACGTGCTACCGCCTCCGCCCGTTCGTGCCGCGACCCACCGTGCACGACCAGATCCGCACCGGCCGCCGCCAGATGCAACGCGATGGCTCGGCCAATGCCGCTCGTCGATCCGGTGACCACGGCTCGGCGCCCGGCGAGCAGCCTGCAACGGGATTCAGGAATGGAACCGGTCATGACGAAACCTCAAACTGGCTTCCGTGCCCGCATGAGCGAAGATCGCTCCCGCATCTGTGCTTCGCAGCAGGAGCATGACGCCATTCACCTCGCCAAGCAGACCACGCTGCTCGCATCGTACAGCAAGTCGGTCCGGCTTGCATCAGGACTTGGGAGGTTCCGCCGAATCCACGCTGGCACGCAGCGGCAGGAGGTAACAGGCAGCTTCCACCGCGTTGCGGACCAACAGGTAGGGACCGTATAAACAGAGATTGTTCCAGGTCTGATCGTTGAGTGGTGAGAACCTTCCCAGTTCCACGAGTTGTTCCGGACTGGGCTGAACCATCACCACCTCACCCGATTCCGTCTGGACCAGAATCACATCTCCTGCGGCCAGAACCTGTCCGTGCCCGAAAAAGCCTCGTCGGCGATCTTTCCAGCGTGACTTCAGCCCCTCGAGTTCCACACACTCCATGATATTGTCCGACAACCCGTAGACGAAACCGTCGATGACCACGACGTTCGTGAACTTGGTCTTGAGCACGCGCCGCGATGCGTACAACTGCTCGGCCCGCAACGAGCCCCCGCTCTCCGGAACGATCTGGAGCAATTCCGCCCCCATCTGATAGGCTTTGGACAGGAGCACCCGATCACCTGCGACGACAACGGGCTGGGACACGCTCGCCTCACCGCTACTCTTACCAGGCCAGGGATACGACCACAACACATGCCCATCCTCCGGTCGGTGGCCTGCCACCGAATTCTCGCTGACGATCAGGATCTGGCGTACGCCGCACAGAGTCGCCAGGCAGGGAGAAGAATAGCTGGCCTGATCGTTGCCCCCCTTCCATCGGACTTCGCCCGTCCGTCTGTCGTAGGCGATCAGACTGGCCCGAGTCGCCTGATCGCGACCGCCCAACGGGACCACCACCAGATCGTCTACGACCAGCGGTGACGCGGAGCGTCCCCATGTAATCTCTTCCTGATCTTCTTCCGCCGTGACCCCGGCTCGTTGCAGCAGGTCGTCCTGCCAGACCAGCCTGCCGTCGGAACCGTCCAGGCAACGAAGGATCCCGGTGGCGCCCAACGCATAGACAAGTCCGTCGTGAATGGTGGGAGTACAACGCGGGCCAACTCCTCCGGCCAACGTTTCGTGGCGAACCGCGATCGAATGGGACCAGAGCGTCTGCCCCGAAGGGACCGAATAGCAGGTAACGAGTTCATCGGGCCCCCGCTGCTCCATTGTCACGGCAAAGCCGTTCACGACGCTGAAGCCCGACCAGCCGGCACCAATCGGCTGTCGCCACACCTGTTTCGGCCGATCCGAGTTCCAGTCGTGTGACAACTTAATGTCAGGCACATGGAGGTTTCGGTGCGGACCGAGAAACTGCGGGAAATCCTGTGGAGTTTCCGTCAGCAGGTCAATCGTCACAGCACCTGGGGCCAGTTGCGGGACGGCCAGCAGCTCGTCGGGCTTGGGACTCCATCGCCAACGGAACGTGGGGACCAGACTGCCACTCACATGATCAATGCGCACCACGCTCAGCGCGACGCATAGCGGTACAATCACCAGACCGACGCGAATCAGCCGTGAGAACAGCGATGCGCGAGCCGCCAGGGCAACATTCAACAGCAGCGCCAGCAGCGCAAAGCAGAGCAGTAGAAACGTCAGCACGTTGGTGGTGGCGAAATCGCCCGCGGCCGCCTGAGTGCGCAAATAGACTACGACGGCGCAGCTGGCCACAATGACGACCAGGGAGAGGGCCCGCAGCACGGCCCGCACGCGTCCCCACCAGGAGGGCGAACGTACGCCGTCTGCCGGCGTCTGGCACTCAACCGCCTCGAGTTGGCTGGACAGATCAGGACCCGCGTCCGCTACCATGAGTTTTCGCCTTTGAATCGATTGACGCTCGCCAGCTCCGCTGATCTCACCGGCGGGCAAGGGGCAGGAAATTCGTACCGGTTGGGGAGGATACAGGTTTTCCGCGGCGGCAACCGAATCCCGTCCGGGACGCTATTGCTTGTCGACCGCCGATTCGGGAACGAGCTTTGGCGTCGTGTTGCCGGCAGCTGACCGACCTGCTGCGGGATGGGGGTCCGACGCAGAGTTATCCTGGTGCCGGAATGTGCGCCACTTCTGGATGGCTTCCTCACGTTTGTTATCGTCTTCAAACGCCAGTGTGCCGGTGTTGAAGACCTGCGATGCACTGGACCGCAAGCGGTCGAAGCCGAATTCCTTCGGATCCTGCCTGGCCAGTCGCACGAGCGTGGCCAGAGCGATGTCCCGGATCTCCGTGCGAAACTTCGCGGCGCCACCCACGGCTACCGAGCTGCCGTAGGGAGTGGCATCGTTTAACAGCGGCTCGATCAGCGGAATGTCTGCTTCATTACCGAACTTGGCAAACGCCAACAGCGCGTAGCAGATGAAGAACGACTGGTTAGGTTCGTTCACTTCCCCGGTGAGGACCTTGCGAGCCGGCGTCAAGCCTTGAGGAATGTCATACTGCATCGCCAGATAAATGGCGTGGTACGCATCCCAGCCTTTGGACCGTTCGATCCAATTGCCGAGCATCGCTCGCAGCAGTTCACGCTGAGACCCTGCATGCACCGCGCTGGCGAATGTCGGATACCGGAAGTAGGCGCCGAGATTCTGCGAGACCATCGCCGGCAGTTCCTGATGTTCGCCGTTGAGGAGGAAGAGTATCGTCGCGATGGTGCCCAACGATACCTGGCTCGGCTGACGACTTCCCTGCACGGCATTCTGCAGCTCGATAATCCGCTCGACCAACGCATCGGTCAGTCGCTCCGGGGCCTGCTCCACAGTGGTCAGCAAGTCGGGCTCAGCTTGCTGCATCTCCACAAACAGGGCCCGAGCTTCCGGACTTCCTCCAACCTCCTTGAAGAAACGGGACCAACCTGGCAACTGGTAGCTTTCGGTCGTATCGCGACCTGCCGCAAAGGCCTGCAGCCGACGCTGGAAGTCGTTTTCCCGGACAATCTTCAGCGCGTGTCGACAGCGGAAACGGACCTCCCGGTCGGGGGACTGGACACCTTGTTCCAGGGCCTCCATGGAGTCGACACCCATCCGGACGAGTCGGGCCATCGCACGATTGCGCACCGCAAAATCGGCTTCCCCCAGTTGACGCACCAGTTCCGACGCGGCGGGGCCATCGTGCCGGTCGCCCGAGAGGGGGGCTGAACATCGCGCAACGCCGCAGCGCACCACGGGGAAAAGCAGCCCGAGCACGAGGAAAGCCACTTGAAGACGAGGCATGCGTTTCCCTCCATTGCACCTGAAAACACGCTCATCTCTATTCTAGGCGACAGCCAAGGCGAGCGTCCACAAAATGCCAGCGGGAGCAGGTCGACGGTCCATCTTTAGGGATTGCCGGGACGGGAACCGCAGGTTAGGCAACGGGGAGCGATCCCGCGGAGTTGGTTGTCGCCGGAAAGTCTGCCGTTGCATAAACACCGGAATGAATACCGTCCGGAAAACCGTCTGCCCGTTGCCTGCCTGCCTTGGGGGAACTAAAATGGCGGCACTAAGGGATTTGTGGCCGCTTGCAGCCTTACCTGCTAAAGAGCCATCCCCGCCGAAAACCGAAGTTGTTACGGGCTGTCTGGGTGGGTGATCTCGAATTGGTGTTACGACATCTCGCCCTGCGAGCGTGGTTGGCTTGGCGGCCTGATGTCGTTCCTCTGCAACCGACGCTGCAATTCCCTCAGTGACGCGGTGTTTCTGACGTGGATTCGAGTTATGGCGCTGCGCTCCGCAAGCGGTCGCCGCCGCCGGCGATGTTCGCTCGTGCGGTGCGTTTCCCATCGCCGGCGATGGGGAAAGCCTTGTGGCGCCAGGCCAGGTGCGAGGTCACCCGCCGGCTCGGATGCCGAGTCGACTCCTCTGTCTGCGGCCACGCGTCGCTCGCCAACCTTACCGCCCAGGTGCGAACCGCTAATTGTGGAGTGATACGTCCATTATGGCCCGAACCAGCTCGCAAACCGACCAGCACGTTTCGTTGCCTCTTCAGTGCGGCCCCTCGACTTTGGCCGTCCATGCTGGCGAAGACCGCCAGAAACTGGGCAACTCCATTACCGATCCGATTGTGTGCGCTGCCACTTACACGTTTGCCAATACACAAGCTTTGATTGACTACGTCGAACAGGGACTGCCGCGGGAAGAGTACGGCCGCTATGGCAATCCGGGTGAGCGGGTGCTGGAACGCAAGCTGGCGGCACTTGACGGCGCCGAGGATGCCGTGCTGTTTGCGACCGGTATGGCCGCGATCGTCGGCCTGCTGATGGCTAAACTCAATTCGGGCGACGAAGTGATCTTTTTCGATGAATGCTATCACCGCAGTCGCGAGTTCTGTGCCAAACACATGTCCCGGTTCGGTGTGGTCACGCATCAGGTGAAAGCCTGCGATTACGATGCGATGGAAGCGAAGATCACACCGCGCACCAGGCTGCTGATCAGCGAATCGCCCACGAATCCGCACTTGAGCGTCGTGGATCTGGAGCAGTTTGTCGCCATCGGCCGGCGGCACCGGGTCGAAACGTTGATCGATGCAACACTCGCCACTCCCCATAACTTGCAGCCGATCAGCTATGGTGTCGACTACGTGTTGCACTCTGCCACCAAGTATCTGGCAGGACACAACGACCTGCTGGCCGGTGTACTGGCCGGCTCGCGCGAAAGCCTCGAATCGGTTCGCAAGCTGCGCGGCATCATGGGAGCGATCAACTCGCCGCACAACATCTATCTGCTCCAGCGAGGGCTGAAGACCTTTGATCTGCGCATGCAGCGGCACAATGAAAACGGCCTGGCCGTGGCTCAGTTCCTGCATGACCATCCACGAATTCAACAGGTACTCTATCCCGGCTTACCGTCCCATCCATATCACGAGGTGGCACGCCGTACGATGCGGGGCTATGGAGGACTGATCACGTTCCTCGTCAAGGATGCCGACTGGCGGCAAGCCTCCAAAGTGGTGGACGCCGTCAAGCTGCCTCGGATCGGGCCAAGTCTGGGAGGGGTGGAATCGCTGATCGAGCAGCCGTTGGTGATGAGCTATCACGAGTGCAGCCCGGAAGATCGGCAGCGTTTCGGCATTACGGACAACATGATCCGGCTTTCCTGTGGTATCGAAGATAGTCAGGACCTGATCAACGATCTTCAACAGGCACTCGAACAGCTCTGAAGCCCCGACATCAATCACCTTCTGCAAACCTCGGGTCCCGCGGTGCGCCCGCGGGAATCGAGAACTGTGGGACATTGCGGCGGAGGGCCACGATGAGATTTCGTACGCGTGCCATTCATGTGGGGAACCATCGCGACCCTCTGACCGGAGCTGTCGTTCCGCCCATTCATGTCGCTTCCACCTTCGTTCAGCCCGGGGCAGGCGAGTGGGGCGAGTTCGATTATTCGCGCAGCGGGAACCCCACCCGTAAGAACCTGGAACAAACCCTGGCCGACCTCGAGTCAGGCTGCGGTGCGCTGGCGTTCTCGACCGGCATGGCCGCCATCCACTGCGTCACGATGTTGCTGCAGACCGGAGATCATGTCCTGGCCGGTACCGATATCTACGGCGGGACGTACCGATTGCTGCACAGGATCGTCAATCGAGCCGGCGTGCGCGTATCGCTCGCCGACAGCACCGATGTTCAGGAGTTTCCACGCCATGTCACTCCTGACACGCGACTGGTGTGGATCGAGAGTCCGGGCAACCCCCGCCTGTCGATCACGGACATCGCTCGCTGTGCCGAACTGGCCCATCGCCACGGAGCGCTGCTCGGAGTGGACAATACGTTTGCCACACCATCTCTGACTCGCCCCCTCGAACTGGGCGCGGATATCGTGATGCATTCAGCAACCAAGTACCTGGGAGGACATAGTGACCTGCTGGGTGGTGCTTTGGTGGTGCGCGATGATGACCTGCTGAAACGACTCTACTTCATTCAGAATGCCACCGGCGCTGTGCCGGGACCGTTCGATGTCTTCCTGCTGAGCCGCGGACTGAAGACCCTGGACCTCCGCGTGCGTGCTCAAAGCCAAACGGCTTTCGACCTGGCTCGTTGGCTCAACACCGATCCTCGCGTGGCACGCGTCCTCTATCCAGGCTTGCCCTCTCATCCCGGGCACGAGCTGGCCGCACGGCAAATGGACGGAGTGTTCGGAGCAATGCTCAGCTTCGAAACGACGGGCGACTTCGCCGCGACCAAGCGTGTGGTGCAATCAACCCGACTCTTTCAGCTGGCGGTGAGTCTGGGGGCCGTTGAATCCCTGATCGAGCAACCGGCGGCCATGTCACATGCCAGCTATGACGCGCTTGACCGAGCGCGGCACGGAATCACAGACGGCCTGATTCGCCTCTCGGTCGGTCTGGAGGATTTCTCCGATCTGCGCGACGACCTCGATCAGGCTCTCGGCCAGTGCGAGTCCGGTCCTTAGGCACCGCCGACCATCCGTCGTATCCCGCCAGGCACTCGCGCCGACTTCTTCGTTGGAGATCCTGCTGCTGAGACCCCGACGCCACCGACGCCACCCACAATCTCAACCCGATCGAGTCGTGGGTCGATTCGTCTGTCTTGGTGAAACCGCCAACGGATCGTTGGTCAGAAAGCCGAGCAGCCGGGGGCGGCTATCGCAACGGGTTGGCGGTCGAACGCTGCAACGGACGCGACTCGCCACTGACTTGCCGCACAATCGACGGTAACGGCAGTTCTTCCGCACTTGCTTCATCGGCGTGGGCGTTCTGGTGGGCGAGCCGATCGTTGACCCCTTTCACCACGACCCGCTTGCTCGACGCCGCTCCCTTGCTGCGAGTCGAAACGCGCAGTTGGGGAGTTGTCAATCGAGCTTGCTTGGCCGGAGCGGCGGCTTCTGGAACCGGAGGCACTTCGGGCTCCATCGCCGGTGTCGGCTCCATCGGTACTCCTGCGGGATACTCCTGCATCTCAATGACTTCCTCTCCCATCACACCCTGCGGACCGCAGGTGGGACAACCGGAAGTGACCGGCCCACAGCAGCAGCGATGATGCGACCAAAGGGGAAGAATGTGGGAGTAATAGGCGACCGGCAGCAGGCACTTCTTGTCGAACGTGCTGCGTTGCAGCGCCGATCTGTAAATCTTGTGCCGGGCATCACAGCCCACCGATCCTGGTACGATGCCGGCCAACATGCCGTGCAGGCTCTGCGAGAGCGCCGGGATCAGGGCGTTGCAGCCCCCTGTGCTACCGCACCCCTGGCAGTCCGGGGCACTCGGACACGGCGAACACGCTTGACATCCGCACGAGACGTTGCTGTGTGCCAGCTGGGCCCGAAGGGCGTCTGTCCCTAGCAGGACAATCGATACGGTCAGGACCGTGCGCGCTAGTCGCATGTTCTTACCTCCCGTGCGGAGTTGGTCGGCGATAGTTGTGGCCGGCTCGTAGCTGTGTCAGGACCCGGGATGACAGCACCCGAATCTCTAAGACGGCTTCCCCCCTCTGGCCGGATGTCGTGACATGTCGGTCCAGGGGCGAATCCCGGGTATTCGTTATCAAACATCGAACAGGCAGCTACCGTTCGACCAGTCGTTTCCTGAACATCGGAAAATTCTTCGCATCTTCACTGGATTGAAGCACCGTCCGATGCCCGTCTCAGCCGGTTCCGGCCCGGCAGAGTCGAGGTGCGCAGCGGGCTGGGCGATCCCGTCTTCTGACTTTCACAGGTGCGGCCGGGCTGGCAGCCGATTGGGGGCTGGCGCACCGCGAGGTTCGCCCCCGGGCAGAATCGACGGAGGCAGGGCGCGTGCTCACGGGGACTTGTCAGGTGGCTGGCCTGTGCAGGGGCGGCTTTCGAGTTACGGTCCCCGCTTGTCAATCGTGGCGGCCCACGGTCTAATCGGGGCTAACTGGGGTGAGACTCGCGCGGCGCAGCCGTCAACAATCCGCTCCAACCCGCCTGATCGCGATCGTTTTGCGAACGAAGCCCGGCAGACGCTTGTGTCTGCCTGTTGGTCTTGCACGATAAGCCGAAGTAATGCACCTGCTGCACTTGACGGGCTGCGGCGATTGGCCGTGGCTGGCCCTTCAAGGCCTACGTTCTGCAATACGATGGTATTCCCGTGACGGTCGCGACGCGGCTGAGATTGGTACGTCGAGGGGAGCCATCGTTCCTGTTTTTTTCCCCGGCCGTATCCGATGCGTGTGGCTGGTGCGCGAGCACCCCATTCGGGATTTACTCGTCCCGTGTGTGGCGAACCGGTATCTTGTTGGGAGGTTGTCAAGCGATGGAAGTCACGATCAAGCAGACCTATGAAGAAATGAGCCGAGCGGCCGCAGAGAACGTGGCCCGAGTTCTCAATACGAAGCCGAATGCGGTGTTAGGGATGGCGACCGGTTCGACCCCATTGGGCCTTTATCAGGAGCTGGTGCGGATGCACCGCGAGGAAGGGCTGGACTTCTCCCAAGTCACGACTTTCAATCTGGATGAATACGTCGGGTTAGCTCCGAATCATCCGCAGAGCTACCACTATTTCATGCACGAGAATTTCTTCCGGCATGTCAATGTGCCGAAGCAGAACATCTACATTCCCTCAGGAAACACCAGCAATTATCCTGCGTTCTGCGCCTGGTATGAGCAGCGAATTCAGGAGTGTGGCGGGATTGACGTCCAAATCCTGGGAATCGGCTCGGACGGTCATGTGGCCTTCAATGAGCCTGGCAGTTCACTCACCTCCCGCACCCGTCTGAAGACGCTGGCCAAACAAACGATTGACGACAACGCTCGGTTCTTTGATCGACCGGAGGATGTGCCGATTTACGCGATCACGATGGGAGTTGGCACGATTCTGGAGGCTCGCGAACTGGTCTTGTTGGCCAACGGGGAAAAGAAGTCGTGGGCGGTAGCTGCAGCCGTCGAAGGGCCGGTGACGGGCATGGTGACGGCCAGTGCCCTGCAGATGCATCCCAACGCCAAGGTCTTTCTCGATGGCCCGGCCGCGGCGCAGCTGAAAATGCGGGAATATTACGACTGGATCGAAGAGCGGCGTCCGAATGCGCCCCGCTATCGGTAATGCCAGGTGGTTGAAATCGGAAAGCGTGCGCGTGGGGACAGAGAAGCGGTCTTCTGTCCTGGCCGGCGGTCCGAGGTGTTCGGAATGCGGGGGAGCGACCCATGGATATTCTGGAGCGGTTCTACGCCGATGCTCGGCGGCGCGATCAGGCGGTTGTGCTGCCCGAAGGGGAAGACGCGCGAGTCATTGCCGCAGCGTGCCAGTTGGCCGATCAGCGAATAGCTCGGCCGATCCTGTTGGGATCCACGGAGGTGATTCGCGCTACAGCAGCGGAGGCGGGCGTCGACGTGCAGGGGATCACACTGATTGATCCGGCGGAGAGCACGCGGTTCGAAGACTACGTTCGGGCCTATGTCGAGCGGCGGGATGTGAAGGAAGGCATTGCCCGACGGATGGTCAAGAAGCCGCTGTTTTTCGGCGGCATGATGGTAGCGCAGGGTGACGCCGCGACGATGGTGGCGGGGGTGGCACATGCCACCGCCACCGTGATCCAGGCCGGCGCTCTCACCATCGGCCTGCAGCCGGGAATCAGTACCGTCTCGAGCTTCTTCCTGATGGTCGTTCCCGAATTTCAGGGGGTGGCGAATCGGCCGTTGATCTTCGCCGACTGTGCGGTAACGATCGAACCGGATGCTGCACAGCTGGCCGACATCGCGATCGCCTCACATGCCAGCGCAGCGAAACTGCTGGAGGAAACGCCACGCGTTGCGCTGCTCTCGTTCTCCACGCTCGGCAGTGCCGCTCATGAGCAGGTCGACAAGATC
Organism: Pirellulaceae bacterium; assembly: GCA_041752115.1. Taxonomy (GTDB): domain Bacteria; phylum Planctomycetota; class Planctomycetia; order Pirellulales; family Pirellulaceae; genus JAJRVM01. The sequence goes on from JBGSHS010000385.1 coordinate 35,600, forward strand.
GTCCAGGCGCTGGCACTCGTCCGCGAGCGGGCGAGTGAGTTGCTGGTGGATGGCGAGTTTCAGGCCGACTCGGCCCTCGTACCGCGTGTGGCGGCGAAGAAGGTGAAACGACCAAGCGACGTTGCCGGGCAGGCCAACGTGCTGATCTTTCCCGATCTTAATAGCGGCAACATCGCCTACAAGCTGACGCAGTACCTGGCCGGTGCACAGGCCATCGGGCCGTTCCTGCAAGGATTCGCCCTGCCAATCAGCGATCTGTCACGCGGCGCCAGCGCCGCGGATATTGTGGCCACCACGGCCATCGTGTTGGCCATGTCTTGACCTGTTCCCCCAGCCAGCTGCAAAGCTCGACGGCGGCCGATGGCTCCACTGAGCAATGCTAGAAAACGAGTGCGGAAGCATGAAGGTCCTGGTTGTCAATTGCGGCAGTTCGTCGATCAAGTATCAGCTCTACGAGATGCCTCAGCAAACCGTGCTGGTCAAGGGGCAAGTCGAGCGCATCGGTGAACCGGGGTCGGCGTTGAGCTATGAAGCGGGAGCACACCGACAGCGTGTCGAGCACGCTGTGCACAATCATCAACAGGGAATGCGGCTGCTGTTGGACAGCCTGGTTGGACCAGCCGACCACACACTCGATGATCTGTCTGAGATCACAGCGGTGGGACATCGTGTGGTTCATGGAGGCGAGGCCTTTACCGGCTCGGTGCTGATCACTGCCGATGTGCTGCGGTCGATTGAAGAATGCGTCGACCTGGCTCCGCTGCACAATCCGGCCAACTTGATCGGCATTCGCGCCGCCATGGAAGTCCTGCCGCAGATCCCGCAAGTAGCCTGCTTTGACACAGCCTTTCACGCCTCGATTCCCAAGGTCGCCTACCTGTACGCACTGCCGTACGAAGTGTATACGCGCTACGGCGTGCGGCGTTATGGCTTCCACGGCTCGTCGCACCGGTACGTTGCCGCGCGCACGGCCGAAGTGCTCGGCCGGCCGGCCGGCGATGTCAACTGCATCACGATCCACCTCGGCAATGGCTGCTCGATGACGGCAGTACGGGGCGGCAAGTCGGTGGATACGTCGATGGGGCTGACGCCGTTGGAAGGGCTGGTCATGGGAACCCGCAGTGGCGATATCGACCCGGCTATCCTGTTCTATCTGACGGACAAGGGATACGACATGGCCTCGCTCAATAAGCTCTGCAACAAGGAGAGCGGATTATTGGGCGTTTCGGGGCTCTCGAATGACATGCGCACACTCGGCGACGCGGCCCAGGCAGGAAACCCGATGGCGGAACTGGCGATCGACATCTTCTGTTACCGCGTTCGCAAGTACGTCGGTGCTTACATGGCGGTCCTCGGACAGGTGGACGCCATCACATTCACCGGTGGCATCGGGCAGCACGCGCCCGGCGTGCGGGCACAGGTCTGCAGTGATCTGGAGCCGTTGGGAATCACGTTGGATTGGCAGCGGAACCTGGAAACAACGAAGGGGGAGGGGCGGATCAGCCGGCCGGAGAGCCGCGTGCAAGTGCTGGTCATCCCCACCGATGAAGAGGGAGTCATCGCTGCGGACACATTCACTCTTGTTGAAGAAGGACAGCATCGTGTCAGCATATGTTAGTTATCGCCCTCTCGCCTCCGCCGAAGTGGCGCTGCTCGAGCAGCAGGGCTGCCGCGTGGAAAGTGGCGACTGGTCCCAGGTTCAAGTGGCGGAGGGATTCCAGGCCGCGTGCGTCCATGCAACGCGATTCGGCGGCTCCGTGCGGATCGGGGCACTCGGCGGACATACAGGCGGAGGCGAGCCGCAACCGGCCGAAATCCGCAACGCTCGACTCGTCGATTGTACGCTCGGCCATCAGGTACGCGTGGTGAATGTGGGCGTTCGTTTGGCTCGATACGATATTGGCGATGGAGCCAGCATCGAAGACGTCGGAACGCTGGAAACGCGAGACGGCGCGAAATTCGGCAACGGTGTGGCGGTCGAAGTCCTCAACGAAGGTGGGGGACGCGAGGTCATCCTGTTCGACCAGCTCTCCTCGCAGTTCGCTCACCTGCTGTGCCTGCACCGCTACCGCCCGGAGGTGATCACCGCGCTGGAGCAGATGGCCAGGACCGCAGCGCACCGAGCGCATGTGCCGCGCGGGCGCATCGGCGCCGGGGCACAGGTCCGCTCAGTGGTCGAGATCCTTGACGTGCATATCGGTCCGGCCGCAGTGATCCGGGGAGCGATTTCGCTGTGCAATGGCTCGGTCCTCAGTTGCCCCGAGTCAAGCACCTTCGTCGGCCCGGGAGTTCAGGCGCACGACTTCATCATCGCCGAAGGAGCGCGTGTCGACGGGGGAGCAATGCTCGCCAAGTCGTTCGTCGGGCAGGGCTCCCGCGTGGGACGTCAGTTCTCCGCCGAAGGGACGCTCTTCTTTGCCAATTGCGAGGCATTCCACGGCGAGGCCTGCAGCGTGTTCGCCGGGCCCTACACCGTGACGCACCATAAAGGCTCGCTGCTCATCGCCGGCCTGTTCAGCTTCTACAACGCGGGCAGCGGTACGAATCAGTCGAACCACATGTATAAGCTCGGCCCCGTACATGAGGGGCGACTGGAGCGGGGATCCAAGACCGGTTCCTTCTCGTACATGATGTGGCCGTGCCGTGTCGGCCCGTTCAGCGTGGTGCTCGGCAAGCATACCCGCACTTTCGACACGAGTGATTTTCCGTTCAGCCATATTGAAGCCATGCCGGACGGACGCTGTTCACTCATTCCCGGCTTCAACCTGACAACCGTGGGGACCGTGCGGGACGGGGCGAAATGGCCGACCCGCGATCGCCGACTCGGTGCGGTGAAACGCGACCGTCTGGTCTTCGATGTGCTCAGCCCCTATACGGTCGGGCGGATGCTGCGTGGCATGGACATCTTGCAGGACTTTCAGCAGAAAACGGATCGGTCGGTCAGCGCCGTGGCCATTCAGGGAGCCGAAGTGAAGCGGGTCTTCCTGAGGACCGGACAGAAGTTCTATCGTCGTGGCGCCCTGATGTACCTGGCGGACAAGATCGTGCAGCGCCTCGAAGCGGCGATCGCCGCCGGCGAAACCGATCTGTCACGTGCGCTGCGTACCCCCGAGGGCGCCGTGTTCTGCGAACAGTGGGTCGATGTGGGCGGACTGATCGCTCCGGCCCAGCGTCTGGAAACCGTGCTGGCTGAAGTGCAACGCGGCGAAGTGGCCGACATCCCTGCCCTGGAAGCACGCTGGGACCAGATACTGCAGCACTATGCCGGAGACGAATGGGCCTGGATTAAGTGGGCCTATCAGCGCCTGACCGGCGTGGATGTGGCACAGGCCACGTCGGAACAGTTGCGCGGAGTCGCCGACCAGCTGCTGATCAACCGCAAGGAGTTCTTGGAAGCGGTACTGGTGGACGCCGTCAAGGAATTCGATCAGCTCAGCGCCGTCGGGTTCGGCACCGATGGTCAGCCTGAAGCCGCTGCGCTCGATTTCGCTGCGGTGCGCGGCGACTACGACGGGAATAAATTCGTGATCCAGTTGCGGGCCGAGATCGAGGCACTCACCGCACGTGTGGAGCAGTTCAAAAACCACTTCGTCTCATAAGGAGGTCACCCATGTCCGATATTGCTGACCGCATCAAACGCGTTACCGCTGAGACTTTGAAGGTCGACCTGTCGCGGGTTACCGACTCTTCGCGATTCGTCGAGGACCTTGGAGCCAGTTCGATGGAAAGCGTGGAATTGGTCGCCGCCTTCGAAGAAGAATTCGATATTGATATGGACGAGCAGGCGGCACTGGGCGTGAAAACTGTCGGCGACGCGGTAGTGTTCATCGAGCGCATCGTCAGCGTCTGACGGGCATCCGCACTTGCTCCCCGCTCGTCGCCGCTGTATCACGGGCGGGCGACGAGCGCGGCCAACACGACCGCGACCATGACCGACGCTGTGACGATCTTCCCGAGCGTTCCGAACAGGCGGCCCCAGAAGGCCGCTTTGCCCACCTCCCAGCCCTGCTCGGCAGTTCGTCCCTTCCACGATTCCCCGACCATCGCTCCCGCCGTGGCGCCGAACGACGCGCCCAACAGCACCGCGACCACAGATCCGATCACCGGGATTGGCAGGCCGACGACCGCGCCGACGATGCCACCACCGATCGACCCGCAGAGCGCCAGCAGTGCGGCACGCCGACTCCCACCCGCCCGACTCGTGCCCCAGGCAACCGTGAGCGATTCAAGAATCTCTCCCACCACGGCCAGCGCCATCAAAGCCCCCACCGTCCACCAGCCGATATCGATCCGCCACGTCTCCGGCACGAGGAGTGCAACCACGGCGATGCCCAGCAGCATGAACCAGTTGCCTGGCAGCCCCAGCAGCGTCATGATCCACCCGGCTCCCAGCAGGCAGAGAACCGCCAACACCGCCACGATCGCCATCACATAGTCCATTCGTCTGACCCCCACACAGCCGGCGCACGGGCTTGAGGCGTCGCGCGAGCGGACGCCCGCGACGAAACCGCCAAACGCACCGGTCACCTCCTCCGACTCAACCCCCAACGGCTCTCACAGCCGCACAAGCTCAATGCTGCCATAGGCGACGACGGCGTTGGCCGACAATCCCAGGACATCGTGGGACAAGCGGAAGTTGTCGTCCATGGCGAATCGCGACGTAGCCGCAGAGACGCGTTTGACCAATCGGCCATCAATCATCATGGTGATGGTCGTCCAGTCGTTGCTTCCGGTCAGTTTCTTCTGTTTCGACGATTGGGAAGCGACCGGCAACAACTCCACATGGATTTCCACATGAGCCGGCACATCTCGCCGCAGATTGAATTCGCTCCGTTTGATGGCGGCACCGTTCTCGGCATCGTTCACAAATCGTCCATCCACCATCTGCAGGCCACTGAAGCGACTGGCGAACGCACCAAGCGTAAACAGGACCGATCGGTCACCCAGCGGTAGATTGACGTTGACGTTTTCACCGGTTGTGCGACGACAGATGAACCGGATACCATAGCTGCCGGGCAGGTCCATCGGCAGTTCCAGCTGCGCCCGTTCCAGACGACCGGTCACGATTGTCCCGTCGTCCAGCACGCTCCACCTGCCAGGCGATGAGGAAGACGCCATCTCACGCAGCGTTTCGAGCGGGAAGATGTCGGTCAGCTTCACCCATTTGCCTCGCGGGGTCCGCTTCCAGTCCCAGTCGGTGGCCGGCCCGGTGACACTTCGTTCCACCATGGTCCGTGTGTCTTCGTCCAGGGTGCCATCGCTTCGGGACAGGGCCAGCTGGCGCAAGTGCAGGGTATAGCCCAGGAGAGCCGATTCATTACGTTTCGAGTACTTCGACTTCTTCGATTCCGCCTCGACCGAGTCGGCCAGCGACAAAAGGTCACTGGCCGTTTCCGGGGGGGAACTGGCGACGGCGGCCAACGATTCATCGCCTGACGCACGCAGGTGGGGAAGCGACCGGTCGTATTCTCCGCGCTGCAGCAACCATAATCCCAGCAGCCGGTGCTGCGTCGTTGTGGCGGTCCCCGCAGCAATCGCCTGCTCCGCTTCCGCGGCCCGACTGAATTGACTGATCAAGTCACGTAACTCCTTGATCGAATCAGACAGTCCCTCCGCCCGCTCCTTCAATTCGCTGGAGACTTGCCGATCCGCGGCAACCTTGCGCCGGCACGTGTTGACGGCGTCCAGAGCGGCCGTTGCCTGCCGCCGGCTCTCGTCCGTCGCTCGCTCCACGATCTCCGGCACATATTCGACCAATTGCTCCCCCAACCGGACGAAGTGGTCGGTACCCGGCTGATCGACCTTCGTCGCCGCCATGGCCAATTCGAGCCGCGCGTCGAGTCCGATCGCGGAACTCAGCAGCTCACTGTCCACCAGTTCGCCGATGGCCCGCTCCAGCGCCATGTAATCCCCGGCAATCCGAGGCGATGAAAGGATCTTGGCAACAATCGCCTTCTGCTGTGACTCGTTGAGCTTTCGTGCGTCACCGGAACCGTGAACCAGGAATTCGAGCATCGCTTCGATGCTCTGCCGATCGATCGCTCGTTCCACGACGCGATCGTCGAGTTGTTCCCATTCCGTTTCCGAGCAGGAACCAGCTTCCCGCAGCACCGTCAGTACGTCATGAGCCAGAGAAACGTCATCGTTCTCCAACGCCAGGTAATAAGCTTCCAGCAGCGCGGCATACCGCTCCGCTGACTGAGGAGGTTCCTCCAGGCCCGCAGCACGGACCTTCGACACGAGTGATCCCAGCAACTCTCGTTTCGCTTCGGCATCCGACTCCCGCTGCCACCGGCCATACTCCTCGTATTGCCGGTATACCGCCCGACACTCGGCTCGCAAGCCTTCCAACTGGTCCGACGACACTTCCCTGCTGCCACTTCTCATCCGAGTCACCGGCACACGCACTTCGTCCCGTCCTGCGGTCAGCGTATGCTCGAAATCCTCGTACTGAGGCTGGACAATGCGCAGCACGTGCTCCCCAAGGGGCACCTCCAGAGCGACCGCTGCATCCGTGGTGTCGCCTGCACCAGAAATGGGAAACGCCCGACCATCCAACTCCAGCCTCGCCCCGTCGCGCTCTTGCAGCGGCCACTCCAGCCAAATGCGCGCCAGCGGTTTGTCGAGCAAGGCGTCGACGTTGACCGTCGTCCGCTTGCCGGCGGTTGTGTCCACCGACTGCTGCAGCAGGACCACCCCGTCTCGCTCAAGCCCCACCGTGTGCTCACCCAGCGATAACGGGATCATGATCCCGTTGCCGGTGTCCATCACCTTGTCGGCAGCCAGATCAACCGGCTGGCCATCCAACAGTAACTGGGCTTCGTCACGACGATTCCGGTCCCACCGCACCAGGAGTTGACCACCCGACAAGTCAATCGGTACGATCAAGTCACTCCCGGAGTCCAATACGAACTCGCGAGACAGGAGCGTTTCGCCATCCTGAACAATCGACAGGCGGTGTTCACCGGCCGGTAATTCGAGGCTCACGTAATCGGTCTTGCTGGCAGTCACGTCGCGCTTCATGTCCACGACCAGTCCATCAATCGCCAGTACCCGACCCGCACGCTCCGTTTCGTTCCACCGCAACACCAAGGTGGATGCCTCTCTTGCCGGAGGCAATAGGACATTTACATCCAACGGCGCGTCCGCCAGGGAAAAGGTCCCTTCCAATGGTTTGGCCCCAGGTCGCGTGATGCGGTAGGTATGCACGCCGGGGGTAAGCTCCAATTCGATCCGATCGTCAGCCACCACCGCCGCCATCGTCAAGTCTGCCGTTCGTCCGTCAATCTCCATGGTCGCATCGGACCGTTCGGAGACAGGCCATCGAAAAACGACCCGAGCACCGGTTGGAGTCGGGAGCGCCTTCGGCCACCAGAGCAGCACAGCCAAGCCGCCAAACAACGCGCATGCCACCGCTCCGGCAAGCACATAGGGCCAGACCGCCGGACGTCGCGGGCCCGTACGGCGAACCGATGGGGTGGATGTCCCCCTCGCCAACAGGCGATCGCCGGGCGACCCGAGCGGCAACGACAACGGGGTGTCTACCTCTCGAGACGACTCGTCGCCAACCAGGGGTAAAAGCATCGCAGGAGGCGTCACCACAGCGCGACCCGACGCGTCCGGCCGCTTGCCTTCCAGAACTCCGGTCGAGACGCGGAGTTGCTGATCGTAGGCCCGTTTCTTCTCCGCCGAAAGCAGGCAAACCCGGGCCGCCGAAACCTCGTTCAGCAGCTTCTGGGACAGGGCCGCGCGCGGCCCCGTTTGAAAGGTGCGCAGGTGAGCCATTTGACGATCGGCAGCGTTCTGGATCACCTCGCGATTTTCTTCGAGCCGATTGATCCCCAACAACCGATAGTGGTTGGGAGGCTGCTCGTCGGGTGGAATCCCGAGCCAGTGATAATACGGATCAAAGGGCTCGGCCGCTTGCGTCATCGTTACACCTCGGTATACGAACTCAGACGCTCAGCTCCGGCCCAATCCCCGCAGCCTCGTCCCAGTCCGCCTCGAACTACCAACAGTATACCTATGAATATGTCGGCGGGAGGAAGATCCGTCAATCGGGTGGGTTCTCCTCTCCGCCCTGGGGGCAACGCCCCACTTCCCTGAAGAAGGACCGTCCGCCACCTGCAACCCATATATTCGTCGCAGTCCGGAGCCGCTACGTTCCAGGGGGCCGGCACGCTGGTGGCCCGCGCGCCTTCCTGAGTTGTTGTTGAGTTGGCGGACCGTTCCGCAAGGAAACGGCGCACCGAGGAAACGGCGCCGCGAGGAAAGGGCGCACCTATACCAAAGATGGGATAAGCGTATATAATCGGCTGTTTGCATTGTTCAGAGACAGAATTCATGCGGCGCACACTTCTCAAATCGAAGATCCATCGGGCAACGGTCACACAAGCCGATCTGCATTACGAGGGGAGTATCACGGTCGACCAGGACTTGCTGGAGGCGGCCGACATACTCCATCACGAGCAGGTTGATGTGTTGGACATCACCAATGGCGCCCGGTTGACGACGTACGCCATTCCAGGTCCCCGCGGGTCGGGAGAAATCTGCATTAACGGGGCGGCAGCACACTTGATTGACCCCGGCGACATGGTCATCATTGTCAGCTATGCCGACTACGATGAGTCGGAATTGAAGGACCATGAACCGCGCGTGATTCTCGTGGATCAGCAGAATCGTCCTCTTCGCCGTTCGCGGGCTGTGACGGCCAAATAAGAGCGTTTGGGTGACCGGCACTACCGCTGGATCGACCTGTGGCTGCGAACAGCCGGTGTCCTCTTGCTGTTACGATCCTGCTGATCCCCTGTCACCCGGTGCGGCGGTAACGACATCGCGACCGCGATCCGTACCGACAGTGGCGAGGAGTCGACGAACGGTCACGTCGGCAAGCCTTCACGTTGGCGAACAAGGGGGGAATACTGATGGCATCGCAGCGGACGATTTTGATGGCGGGGATACCGGCCCATAACATGGCCCTGTACCACCGCATCCGTTTTCTGGTCGGTGACCCGGCTGTCCTGGTGGAGATGAGTGGCGATGGGGCGGTGGGGTCGACGCTGATATTGCGGGACATCGAGATGGATCGAGCGCGCCGTCAGGCACGAGTCGATCAGGTCGCTTGTCCAGCTGATTTTGCGCCTGCCACGGGCCTTTCGGGCGATCGGGAAACGGCCACGGCACAGGCCGCCGCGGAATTTCTTCGCCGCGCAGGGATCACGGGGGTTCGCGCTGATCGGTCGCTGCCGTTGATTTACGCCCATGCGTTGCACGAGGCAGGAATCGAATGTCAATGCGATCTGGAACTAGGAGTGACAGCGCGGCGGGCCAAGGATGAGCAGGAGATCGAGTGCCTCCGGGAAGCTCAACAGATTACGGAAGGTGCCATGGAAATGGCCTGTCAGCTGATTGCTCGCGCCCAGGCCGATCGGTTGGGAGTACTGCAACACGACGGAGCGCCACTGACTTCCGAGCGGGTTCGCGCCGCGATTGATGTCTGGTTGCTCGAACGGGGATACACCACCCCTGGCTCCATCGTCGCGGGCGGGCCGATCGGTGCCGATTGTCACCATTACGGAGCGGGCGAGCTGCGTACCGGTGAGCCGATCATCGTGGATATTTTTCCGCAGAATCGTCAGACGCTCTACAACGGCGACTGTACTCGCACCGTGGTCCATGGCGAGATCTCGGACACACTGCAGAAGATGCGAACCGCAGTGGCGGCGGCGAAGGCGGCCGGCATGGCGCGGGTGCGCGCGGGAGTCACTGGTCAGGAGGTCCATGAAGCGACGATCGCCGTGATTCAACAACATGGGTTTGCCATCGGACTGCCAACTGCCGATGCGCCCGATGAGTACTGTGCCATGGTCCACGGGACCGGCCATGGAGTCGGCTTGGAGGTGCACGAACCGCCCTTGCTTGACAAGGGAGGTCCGACGCTCGTGCGGGGAGACGCGGTGACAGTGGAGCCAGGCCTTTACAGCAAAGCGATCGGTGGGGTTCGGCTGGAAGATCTTGTGATCGCCACCGACGACGGCTGCCTGAATCTGAACCGTCTCCACGAAGAACTGAACTGGGCCTGATCGGCGCTGCCGTCGGACGAGCATTACGTCTTACGGAAAGCGAAGCGTCCTCTCTTGCGCATCCAACGGAATCGTCACGTCCGTGGGAGAGCCACCGTTCACGCGAACGTGATGGGTCCCGCGGAATACGCGGATGCGGCACACACCATGCTCGTCGGCCTGGCCGGAATAATCGGTCCACCATTGGTTGAAAATCAGTTGACGATAGATTTCGGCCACGCGAGTGGGCGACCAGTCGCTCCGCCACAGGCCCACGTCGTCCCCTTCGCGTGTACTTTGCCAGAAGGTCCGCAAGTAGATCGACTCGACACGCGGATGTGCAAAACAGATGCGAAAGAACTGTTCCAGGTGATCGGCACGTAGCTGCGGATCTTCCGACTCGAACTCGTATTGGCTAATGATGATCGGGCGCCCCAACTCGGCCAGCCGGTCGAGTGTACGCTGAACCTGGTTCACGTCGAGCGGTTCCGTAAACCGTGCCTCGCAGTTGATCCCGCCCAAAGGCAGTTTCTGGTCAGACAAACCACGCATCTGCTCAATAAACAAGGTTGCGTGAAAGTCGTCGGTCAGCATATCACGGTCGCTCACGCATATCCTTGCGTCCCGGTTGCCGGCCGCAACCCATCGGAAGATGTCGTGGCAGATCTCCGGTCCGAACCGGTTGACGTAGTAGTTTCCATGTGTCAGCCCCTCCAGAACATCCAGTTCATCGATCGTACCGCGGTAGCGCAGGGTGATGTCGGTCGCATGTCGCTGCATGGCCGACCGTAGAGCCTCGTCCGCCAATCGATCACTCCAGTCTGGTACCTGCTGGCGTTCACATCCGAAAACCGCACCGCCGCGAATTCGGACATCGTGGTAGTTGCACCAGTGGCACATGCGATCCACGGCGTTATAGTCGATGTTGTCAGGTGACGGTTCGGTGCGTGCCCACCCGAATGCACCTCGCGGCATCACGGTATTGAAGTTCTCTTCAACCGTTCGAAGGTACTTATCACGCACAGTTCGCGATGTGCTGCGTGAGAACAACTCGCTGGAAAGAGCTGCACCAAATCCGAACGCATGACGCTGCTGTCGAATCTCGACCGTCGCACGAGGCTTCGTGTACACCGTCAGCGTCGCCATACGATGAAAGGCGATCGACCGGTCCGTAAGGCCTCGCATTTGATCGGCATCATGCCCCAACGGCAGCCACCACACCGGCGGCTCTGCAAGCAATTCGCCCTCGTCAATCCGCAACTCGGCCAGTTGCAGTTGCGGCGCGTCTGCCTGCGATATGTCGGCCGCCATGCCGGTCAGGCAGTGGATCGACAGCAGCACTTCCTCAGACGTCGGAGCCAGACTCCATGTGTAAGACCTCGCTGCCGGAGTATCGACCGTCACCCGAGCCAGCTGATCCTGAACGATTGAGCCGTTACGCTGTTGCTCAGCAGTGACTACCATGGTGGGCCAGTGTGTGCCCGCCGGCCGGCCAGCCGCAACGACAGTCACTTGCCGAGCCGCTGCGAGGGGAATTTTCAGCCAAACTCCTACGGTCTGACCGCCGGCATAACTCCAGCCGGTTTCCTGCCAGGGCGTGCCGGCCGAACGCACCGGAGCAGCACCGGCCGGCACCACCACCTCTGCGCCGCTCGCGCCGCCGGCAAAAAGGTACAGAATCATCATCGTTACGCAGCGAAGCATGTTGCAGTCCATCAAAGCGGTATCAAAGGCAATATCGGGAGTTCAACCATCGGGCGTCCACGCCGACCAACTGACTCACTTCGTCGATCTCCTGTAGCTGACACCGGCTGGCCAACGACGTTGAGCAAGATCACGACGGAACCGGAACGAGACATAGGCGGGGCTGGAAGCGAGATGTGGGTATGCACCATGCGAGCACGGTGGCAACGGTGACAATGAATGCAACAGTAGGTCCGATTGCGGGGCCGAATAGGCTCTAGCTGCTCAAAGGACTTGAACCCAATCCCTGCCCCACACCGTTACGTTCCGACAACCAAGTGTTGCATATCATTTCTCCCCAGGCGCCGGGAACCCTTCCCCCTCACGACCTGCAAGAATTCCGGCCACGACGTCATGCCAGTGCGGTCTGGATCTCCCGCATCCATGCCTATCGCGGGCCAACGCTTCACACGGATCGGCCAGCTTGCTACCGACCAATCACTCGGCGCCGACCCCTCGTGCGGGCTGGCCAGGAGGGCAACGGCGAGAAACCGCCGCCAAGCGCGGGCCAGACACCGGCCATAACCCACCCGAAAGTGCCCGTTTCCCCGCCGCGCCGTGTTATTCGGTTGATCGGCCGAGATTCTGTGTAAGATTCCTCTGTTCCCGTTGTGCTATAGATAGCCTTTGATCTGTTCTGCGGTCAGCCACAGTCCCCCGAACAGCCGACGACCCGATAAGGATTGGCATGCAAGAGTCCTACCAGACACGCGCGAGCTTGCTGCTGCGTATCCGCGATGCCCAGGATACCCAGGCGTGGGGGGAGTTTGTCGAGATCTACGAGTCGCTGATCTACCGGGTGGCACGGCAGCAAGGCGTGCAACACGCCGATGCGCTGGAGTTGACTCAGGAAGTGCTGCTGACGGTCGCCCGCTCAATCAATCGCTGGGATGCCGAACCGAGTCGAGGTTCCTTCCGCGGCTGGCTGCGACGGGTCGCCCGCAACCTGACGATCAACTACCTGATCCGTCAGCGCCGACACCCGCAAGGAGTCGGGGACACCGATTTTCAGTCGCTGCTGGCAGAACAACCGGATCCACACAGCGAAGAATCTGCCAGCTTCGATCTTGAATGCCGACGCTCGCTGTTCCTGCGGGCTGCGCAGCAAATCCAGGATGAATTCCAGGCCAGTACGTGGCTGGCCTTCTGGAATTCGTGTGTACTGCAGCAGAGCGTGAAAGAGGTAGCTGCCGAACTCGAGATGACTCCCGGTGCCATCTATGTCGCGCGGAGCCGCGTTATGGCGCGACTGCGAAAGTGTGTGCAGGAATATGTCGAGAGGGATCTCTGAACCGTTCGTGCGGGGAGCCGAAGCGTGACGGTTCACCGCCCCTTGTGGAGCAGATCGTGATGATTGCAGCTCGCTGCCAGTTCCGACAGACCCGGCTACAGCAGCTTCTCAGCGGGCAGCTGAACGAAGCGATGGCCGCCGACGTAGCCCGACACATAGGCCAGTGCGAAACGTGTCGACACAAGCTCGAAGCGCTCGCAGCCGATGCCAGCTGGTGGCAAGAGGCTCAGCAACTTCTCAGCTCTGCCACGACCAGCCCGGTACTCCTTACGGACGCTCCAGCCGTTTCGAATGACCGCAGCGTGATCGAACCCCTTGAGTTGGTAAGCGGCTTCCTGCAACCGGGTGACGATCCGTCGCAACTCGGACGACTCGATGAGTTCGAGATCCTGGAGGTCATCGGGCACGGCGGCATGGGCATCGTATTGAAAGGATATGATCGCCCATTAGCTCGCCATGTCGCCATTAAGGTGCTGGCCCCCCACTACGCAACCAGCGGCGCCGCACGACGCCGCTTCGCTCGCGAAGCGCAAGCGGCTGCCGCAGTTGTCCACCCACACGTATTGGCTATCCATGGCGTCAACGGCAACCATCGCCTTCCGTATCTCGTCATGCCGCTGGTTACAGGGCCATCACTCCAACAGCAGATCGATACACAAGGACCTTTGGGAGTACTTGATACGCTGCGCATCGGCATGCAGGCCGCTCAGGGGCTAGCCGCCGCCCACGCCCAGGGTCTCGTGCATCGCGACGTGAAGCCAGCCAACATCCTGTTGGAAAACGGGCTCCAGCGTGTGCTGCTCACCGACTTTGGTCTGGCACGCGCCATCGACGATGTGTCGCTGACGCACAGCGGCGTGATCGCCGGTACGCCGCAGTACATGTCTCCCGAACAAACACGCGGTGAACCGGTAGACCATCGCACCGACCTCTTCAGCCTCGGCAGCGTTCTCTACACCATGTGCGCCGGCCGACCGCCATTCCGTGCGGATTCAACCTTCGGTGTCATGCGGAAGATCTGTGAAGCAGCGCCTCGCGATCTGCGTGAGATCAACCCGGAGGTGCCAGCCTGGCTCTCGGAGATTGTGCTCCGCCTGCTGGCCAAACAGCCGGACCAGCGGTTCCAGTCGGCCGCCGAAGTCGCTTCGCTCCTGGAAAACTGTCTGGCTCACTTGCAGCATCCCACCGCCGTTGCGTTGCCCGAAATCCCCGGCACGACAAGTTCGGCGCTCGTGGTCGACCACCTCATTGCGCGTCGCCTCCTTTGGTCTCTGGCAGCCGCCGGAGTACTAGCTGCGACCTCGTTGGCCGCCTGGCAGCTCTGGCCTCAGGCCGTTGAGAACCCGGCGGTCCCTCAGCCCCCGGCAGCCTCGCACGCCCCCGAACTCCTCGAAGCTCACACGCGCTGGCGCGATGATCTCGATCCCACCCTGTCGACCATCCGCACCCAACTGCAGACACTCGCCGGTGACGAATGGTGATCGGGAGGCTGGAAGTGTAACGCCATAATCCAACAGTCAAATGGCCGTGCGCCATAAGGCTGCGCCGACGTGGAATGACGAAGGAAATGACGGAGGAAATGACGAATGACGAATGATCCAATGACGAATGAGATGACGCATGCGGATCCAACGATATGAAAAGAATACGCGACGTAGTAGGCTTCTGATTCAGCTCGGACTCACTTGGCCATCAGTCATCATTGGCCACAAGGTGTCGCAGTAACGCGATTCTGTTGTTATGCCCAAAGACGCGTGGGGTAGCCGGCTGAGGTTCATTCTTAGATAAGGAATCGATCGATGAGAAACGCCTTTTGCTTGATTTGCATTGGCTGTGTACTCTGGCTCTTCAGTGGCTGCGGCGCGTCGGCGTCGGCACAGCAAGCTAGTACTCCGGCTGCCAGCGTTCCCACCGCCCCCGCGAGTGTCGCTTCAGCTGCGGCGCTGCCCGCCTATGCACCGGCATTACCCGCACAAGGAGAGCTAGCTCGCTCCGTGGCCTGGATGCCTGCTGCCCCCAGTCCGGTGCACGACCCGGCGTACATGGCACTTGAGCAGAAGGTCCGTTCACTCACAGAGGTGTTTCGCCAGGTAAAGAGCGATGGCGAACGAGAAAAGCTCCGCCAACAGCTGGTGGAGTTGACGACGCAACAATTCGAATGGAGGCAGCAGCGGCGTCTGGCAGAACTGGATCGGCTTCGCCAGCAAATGCAGGATGTGGAATCGAAGGTGCAGCGACGCGAAGAATTGAAACAGCAAATCATTGAGCGACGAGTGGCTCAGTTGACCAGCGAGGACGCTGAACTCCAATGGGACGTGCCCTCGCCCGCTCCAATAGGACGGCCGGTGGATATGCCTGGTCCGGCCATGCTACCGAATCCAACCTATGGAACACCCCAGCCGCAAGTTCCACGCGACCATCCGGCTTCTGAAAACGATCCCTTCGGACCGTACAGTTACTACCCTCCGCATGTTCCTGGGGCGTACTACCCTCCGCATGTTCCTGGGGCGCCGAGTCTCCCGGGCGCCCCCGACGATCCCTTCGGCCCCAACGTCCCTGCGGCAGAAGCCACGCCAACGGCACCAGTGGCTCCGCCCGCCCCCGAGGCCAGGGGAGCGGAACCAGAGTATCGGCCCATTAACCCTGCCGAGGCCAGAATTCGCCTGGAAAGCGCTGCGCGCATCCTCGATCGTGCCAGCCAGCTGTTCGAGCGAGACGCGATTTCGGCGGGTGAGTTGCAGAAAGCCCAGGACGAACTCAGCCTGGCTCAAGCCGCCTTCGACGCCGCTCGTCGCGAATGGGAAGGACGCCGCAAACTGCTGGAGCTCGACGTGCGACAGATGAGGCTCGAAGTGGAAGCGGCGAAGCAGAAGTTGGCAACGCTCCGAGAAATCGCCGAACGATCTGGGGCCGCCGTATCTCAGTTCGAAGTTCAAGAAAAGCAGACGGCTGTCGAGAAGGCCGAAATCGCCCTGCAGCGTGCCGACACCCTGCTGGACATGCACTTGGCGTCCAATCCCGACGCGCCGCCGCCCGGGCCGGAAGGAGAGAAAAGCCAAGAGCCGAAATAGGCTCTGAACTCGCACCGCCTCAGGTTCCCGCAGCCACGCAGAGTTCAAGACAAGAAGATGGATGCCGACAGGGTTCCTTATCTTCTTGTGCCCCATCTTTTTGTCCTCCTTTCATCGCGTTTGCTCCACTGCGCGAGCATGGCTACCGGCGAGGAATGGCCGCGCTGGCCACTTCCCCCAGCTCTTCACCAGAAGGGCTCCACACAACGATGGATAAACGGGTCGAGGCGGCAGGCAAGGCAATGCGATGGTCCAGCACAATCGGTTGCCTCGGATCAGTCTGAGCAACGAGCTCGCCCTCAGCCACTACCTGACCGGCTTCGCCCAGCGTCTTCCACCGCAGCGATCCCAAGAAAAACACTCCCAGACGTCCTCGGACCTGGAATTGTCTGTCCATCTTCTGGCAGGTAATCGCTTCAGAGACCACACCGTACGGCGTGCAATCAATCACCGGGAAATCGCCACCGATCCGGCATGCGTACCAATGATAGGTCCACGTGTATTCCTCTCCCGGTGCGAGTTGGGCGAACGGACTGAGCACTTCGCTTTCAAACACATAAGGGTTGGCTGCGAGGTCGTCTGGCTGGTCGATCCATCTGCCGTACGCGTGGATGCGCCCCCGTCCGTTGTGCCAGAACTCAACGCTTGCTCCGTCGGGATACTCCTTCGTTGGTTCATACGTGTATCGCTGAACAAACACGTCTCCGGTGCGGCCGTCCACCGTCGCCACCCAGCCCGCGTCACTGTCCAGGCCGATCTTCCCCACTTCGTAACGGAAGCTGACCCGCATGAGCTTTCGCTCGGCATCTGCCTGAAACGATGGGTTTTTCGCTGTACCGAAGATGACTTGGTACCCGTCGGGAAAATGGCTATGAGCGTTGATGGGACACCAGGCGCGCATGAGCGGATTGTAATCCTCGCTGCCGGCAAGCCCCGCATCGAACTGGGTATGAGCCCAGATGCCCCACCGACGCACTTGGTCGTCGATATTGGTCATGGTCGCATCAACCGAGACATGGGAGGATTCCGGATGCAGCCGCAGCCGGCGACTGAAGCGAATGCCGCTCCGCGGATCGTCACGGCTGGTAAGCCGAACCGCTGTTGGGTCGTGAAGCACTTCCGCTCGGTAGGGCTGGCCGTCCAACACCGCATCCGGTGGCCCCGGCCACTGTTGAGCGTTGTCCCATCCCTGAGGAGCGGGCCAGAGTTTGTCGCCACCGTAGTTGAGCCAGCTGCCATCGGCGTCCAAGCCCGTGGAAGGCGGCTGTTTGCCGAGCAACTGCGGATTCACCCAGAAGAACTCCTTGCTCCCCAACGCAAACTGAATCACTCGCCCTCCCAGCTCGGGGACGATGGTCAGTCGTACGAGCTCGTTTTCCCAGACATAGCCGGGCCAACCATGGTAGTCCTTTGGTTGAGGGTCGTCGGCCCTGCCGAGAACGGCCATGAAGCTGGCCAGCCAGACCGAGATCGTTCCAATCGTGCCTGATCGCATGAGGGCCTCCGTTGGATGTTGCGCCGAAGTCGACTGGTCGATTCTCGCATTCCTGATCGCGGTTCGCTAGAGCGTCGAGCCCAGCACGGAGGGTCGTATGCTTCACCGCTTGGTCATGGAAGGAGCACCAGAACTCGGGCGGATCCCCGCAATTCCATCCACGTTACAGAATGCTGTTCCCGACAAGGAACAAGGAGTTCCGTCTACAGATGACCGGCCGCTCCCCAACAGCTCTGCCAGCCCAAGCAGGAATCGTCGGTGGGCGTCAGACGGTGGGTTACTCGACTAGTTCCTTTTCGCTTGGCTCAGGCAGCCAGAAGCAGAGGATCGAACCGAGGGCGTAGACGAACAGCGCGACCGCGGCAGCGGCCAAAGCTACCGATTTCCCCGGCATCAGCGTCGTGAGCCAGGTGGTCAGCAACGCGGCCGAAGTGCCGAGCATCCGCCCGCCGATATTGGCGGCAAAACTCTCGCCCGTTCCTCGCAAGTGCAGGGGGTAGACTCGCGGCAGATAGTTTCCCCAGAAACTGAATTGAGCAACCGTGAAGAGCCCGGCAAAGAAGATGCCCCATTTGAGCAGCTCGAGATCGTAGCGGGCTGCATAGAAATAGAGCAGCGGAATGAAGATCAAGCCCGGGACCTGAAACACGCGCAGCAGCGTGCGGCGACTGACAATCCACACCGCCAGGATGGCCAGAGCAAATCGGCCAACCAGCCCGCCCACCTCTTGAAAGAGATTCACGGTAGCGGCCGTTGTCTGCTCGATCTGCCTCTGCTCCGGCACCGGTTTGCCAGCCGTCATGTCCTTGACTTGCGGCAGTGAGGGGACGATGCGCGGTGTATGCTGCAGCGCTCCAAACGCTGCGCCGTAGCTGCAGGCAAACATCAGGGTCGTAATGATCGTGGTACGCCGCAGATCGGGTGCGAACAGTTCCGCAATGCTCGGTCGACGCAGCGTTCCAGCCGCCTTCTTGGCCGCCCACTGCGGTGATTCCGGCAGGAAGGGACGAATGATAATCAGCGGCAAGGCGGGAATCACTCCCGAAATGAGGGTATAGCGCCACGCCTCATGGTGACCGTAGATCGGAAGAAGATACTCGCCATAATGCACGGCCAGCAGGTTCGCTCCGGTCACGAGCAAGCCACCCACACTGGAGAACGCCTGGGTGAAGCCCAGCACGGCTTCCCGGCGATTCCGGTCAGGGAACAACTCCGCCAGCCACGCCACCGCCGCCACAAACTCCACGCACACGCCAATAAAGGTTGTACAACGAAAAAAGAGCAGCATATAAATCGATGTCGAGAAGCCGGCTGCACCGGCCGAGAAAGCGTACAGCAGAATACTCCACACGAGCACCCTGCGACGGCCCAACAGATCGGTCAAGTAGCCACCCAACAGACCGAAAACGCCTCCTGCCAGAGCCGGCACAAAGAACAACATGCTGACCCAGAACTCAAACTCCGGCGACCCCGGCTTCGCTCCCACGAGATCCAGCAGAGCCGGGCGCACGATTAACGGCAGCATTAACAGCTCGTAAATGTCGAACGCAAAACCGATCGAAGCGATGACGCAAATCAACCACTGAACGGCGGTGAGGCGGGTAGGGGAGGGCATGCTGTTGGTTGAGAACTCGCATTGAGGGTGCTGGGAATGGCGAGCGGACGGTGACGCTGGCCCTGGGTAAACCCGTCAGTACGCGACGGCACGCCGGCACCTCGATCGAAGATTGGACCAGCCGTCACAACGCTGCGAGCCGTGTCCGGCTTGGCCTGCCCGAGCCGCCCACTGCACGTCCGCACGTCTGACAACCCCCATCCATCGAGCGATGCTGAAGTCGCGATCCGCATTGCCGAAACCGCCCACCTAGGCGAAGATCAGGCCATACACGCCTGCTCAGGCCCCACCAGGGACGGACCCGGCGGCGGATCCTATACCGGTCGCAAGCCAAGGAATATCCGATTAAGCGTCAGGCATTTGTAGCAAGCAGACAAGAAGTTCAAGTGGGAAGGGTGTCAATTCTGACGTTCGAATCGTACAGTTGTTACCGGATAGTGGCTGTGATTCGCGTAGACCGGTGGCCGCGGTCGCGTAGACCGGTGGCCGCGGTCGCGTAGACCGGTGGCCGCGGTCGCGTAGACCGGTGGCCGCGGTCGCGTAGACCGTGGGGGAAGTAGAGAGCGTTAGGAACGGTTCCCATGCTCTGCGCGAGCATGGCCACGATCCTGCGCGAGCATGGCTACGATCCTGCGCGAGCATGGCTACGTTACACTCTGAGAAAGTACGAACATGGCGAACCTCGAGCAAAAGGTAGAACCACCCGTTGCCCCGGACGCGGTTGAGTCGAACACGGCGCAGGATGTTGGCAGAACTCCTCGGCGAGGTCTGATTCGGCGTCTGTACGATTGGGTGCTCCACTGGGCAGAGACTCCCTACGGCACCCCAGCGTTATTCGTGATCTCGTTTGCCGAAAGCTCATTCTTTCCGATTCCCCCCGATGTCTTGCAGATTGCTCTGTCCGTCTCCAAGCCCGCACGGTCGTTCTTCTATGCTGCGATCAGCACACTCGGGTCAGTGCTCGGGGGCATCTGCGGATGGCTGATCGGGTTTGCTCTGTGGACTGCCGTGGGACAGTTCTTCTACGACCATGTACCCGGTGTGACACCCGAGGCGGTGGCCCATGTCGGCGAGTTGTACGAGGCGAATGCCTTCGTGTCGATCCTGGCGGCCGCTTTCACGCCGATTCCCTATAAGGTGTTCACGATCGCGGCCGGTATATTCCACCAGTACGTAGCGTTGCACACATTGATTCTTGCCTCCCTACTGGGACGGGGAGGCCGTTTCTCGCTGGTCGCCGGCTGTGTCTATTTCTTCGGACCAGGTATTCGCAGTTTCCTGGAGCGATGGCTTGAACTGGTCACCGTTGCGCTGTTCGTGATGATTGTGCTCGGAGTGGCTATGATCAAGCTGCTGGCACACTAAACGCCTGCTACCTGCGGCTGAGTGTACTCACTCCGGCACTGCAGGCACATCCGCAGGCTCCCCCGCGCTGTGGCGCAGTCCGTAACGCAGCCGCGCAGCTGTCCAGGCGGAGAGTTCGCACTTACCGTTCGCGCCACCTATTCGGTCTGGCGCGCGATCCGCAGGAAATTGCCGGGCGGGCGTTTCGCCCGGCTCCAGATGCCCCCCGATCGACCCCTGGCGACACGTACCGCGTTATTCGGGCAGCGGCTGGTCCTTGGTTTCCGGGGCGAACGGCAGCACTAACAATCCAATCAAGAAGATGCTGCACATGGTTAATCCGGCGTAACGCAGTGGCTCTTTCGTTCCGGCGAATACTTGCGAGGTCAAGAGGGCCAACAGGGTCGGCCCGATCGCCGCCACGAAACGCCCGACGTTGTAACAGAAACTGGTTCCCGTGCTGCGCAGATACGTCGGAAACAGCTCCGGGAAATAAATCGCGTAGCCGGCGAACAGCGACAACTGACAAAAACCCATGATGGGCACCAGCACGAAAATCTGCCAGAACTGGTTGAGCCAGGCAAAGACGGCGACCGTACTGACAAAGGCTGCCAGAAACGCGATGGCAAACGTGCGCTTGCGGCCAATCCGCTGCGTGAGGATACCGAACCCAAACATCCCGAGAAACGCTCCGGCGTTAATCATCAACGACGTCATTCCCTTCCAGAACGCCACACGTCCCACGACCTCATTGGAAGGCAATCCAGCGGCCTGAAAACGAGTCGTCAAGACATTCCCCACCAGGTCCATGGTGAAGAACCCGACCGCCCATAGTCCGACGACACCCGAGAACGCCAGCCCCAGACCGACCAAGGCGTTCTTCCGCCACCGCGGATCAGTAAAAAGTGCGCGATACGAACCCAGCTGAGTTGCAACCGCGTCTTTGTGCGAAGCCTGCTCCCATCGTTCCGGCTCTTTCAGCCGTCGCCGAATGACCAGCGCCAAAAGAGCCGGGACCGCACCCACGACAAACAGCGGCCGCCACACGCTCCCCACCAACCCACTCTGAAATAGACTCCCCATCAGCATGTTAAGCAGAGCGGCCGTGACATTGCCGATGGCCGACAGGGCCTGAAGCGTGCTTAACGCATAGGGGCGAGCACGCTCGGGCATCACCTCGGCCACTAATGCCACTCCCACCGCAAATTCGCCACCAACACCCAGTCCGGTCAGGAAGCGATACAAGGCGAAATCCCAGAACGATACGCTGAGCGAACTGAGTCCCGTGAACAGGGAATACATCAAGATCGTGATCATCATCGTTCTGGCGCGGCCGATGCGATCTCCCAATACGCCGAACAACAGGCCCCCACTCGCCCACCCAATCAAGAAGATCGAAGTGGCATACCCAGCGTAGGCATTTACCATCGCTTTCAGTTGAGCAGGATCATTCACCTTAAGCAGATCCTGCATCGCCGGCTGGCGGGCCAGAATGAACAGCTGCTGGTCCAGACAGTCGAACAGCCATCCCAAAGCCGCCACGATCAGGACAAACCAGTGATAACGATTCAGTTCGCGATACCAGGGTGTCCGTAGTTCAGCCATGCCAATCCACCATGCTTTCGATCTGGCCACGCAACGGGCCATGACAAGAAATACCCAGCAGCGAACTCACGGCGCGGACCGCCAGCGGCGACTTGGACGAACTGGTCCAAGTCCGAAAACTGAAGTGCAGGACGAGGCTGCGTGCGATGTGCATCCCCTCTCCCAGACAAGCCGCGAATTCGCTTGCACGGAGATTCTACTACAGCAGGGACCGCCGCACACCCAAGAGCATCACGCTTTTCACGAGGAGCACCCGGCCACTGAGCTGATCCATGGTTACGCCCCAACGCGACACAGCCCCGTCTATCGGAGCGTCAGATTTTGTGGCGATCAGCCAGCACAGCCGCCTGATTGCGATAGGCCTCAGCCTTGCGCAGCATACGAGCGCGAGCCGGTCTGCTCTTGCATGTCTGGGCCAACGAGTAGTACTTGGCCGCAAGCGTGTTCTTGATTTGGTGCAGTCTGGCTGCCTCGCTGGTTCGCGACATCGAACGATTCTCCTGCGAAACGAAAATGAAGCGGGCACCACCTGAGTTCCATTCACTCCGAAAATCCCAGGTGGCCTCACGCCCCGATGATGACTCAACGGCTGACGCTCGATCGGCCGCGTTTCCCCCGAACCTTGCCGCCCAAATCCAACCGGGCTCAGGCGACGTCGGCCCCAGATCGCACCGCAGCAGAGGGACGCCCGAACGGCCTCGCGCGGCACTGGGCGCGAAGCCTTCAGGCGGCGGGATCTGCAACGGCCGCAAGCGACAGCACTATCATGAACATTCGTCGGCAACCTGTCCATGTCCTCTGCGCGTCTCCCGCAGTCGACTCATTCCACCCATTCAGCACACGTTCCAGCCGCTGGGGAGTCGCCACGCTCGCGCAGAGCGTGGGAAGCCGGACAACCCAGGAAGTCATCCTAAGCCCTCAGGGAGACGTAACTTGCCGCACCGCCAACGTGCGGTGGTCTGCGCGCCCTTGTGGCAGGTGAAATTGCCGCCCCTTCCGATATTGCGGTCGCAGCGCGACAGGCTCGAGGCAACGGATCAATCGAGAAAAAACGTCTAACTTGACATGTCGAGATGTCACGATATATTTATGTGAAGGAGTCAGGACGCATGCCCGAAAGAGAACCGGCCTGTGATGTCGACGATCTGCTTGACCTGGAGACGCTGGGACAAGCGGCTGAGTGCCTTCGCACCCTGGCCCACCCGCACCGACTCCGGATCGTCCAGATGTTGTTGCGTGGTCGCTATACGGTCGGTGCGCTGGCTGAGGCGTGTGAGATCCCCAGCCATATGGCATCCGAGCATTTGCGTTTGATGCAGCGTTGCGGGCTGCTGGGAAGCCATCGAGAAGGCCGACGCACCTACTATGAAGTAGCTCAGCCGCATCTGGCCCAGATCATGGCCTGCATCGAGACCCGGTTTCGACGCGGCAGTGAACCATAGACGCGTTGGGAAGTTATCCACAAGAACTGATTGAGCGCGGAGTGAGCACAATGAGAGGTATGGAGTGGAGGCGGCGAATCGGCACGCAAGGCGGATGTCGGAAAGGCAAGATCCAGTCTGACGTCTTGTTGGTCGTCGGCCTGTTGCTGGGATGGTTCATATTACAGTCGTTCGTGCTACCGCGTCTGGGGGTCTCGACGTGAGCGAGCGGGGTGTGCAGGCCGAGTTCGGCCCCCCAACGTACTTCTCCCAACCCCGGCGTCCCCGCCGGTTCGGTTCCAGCCGCTCGTCTGCCCGACACAACATTCGATGCTAATCCACAACCTTCCGACACAACGCAGTCCGCGTCAGACCTGCCGGCGGAGCAGGCCGAGGATGCTGCCGAGAACGCGACCACCGCGGAGGTCGCGTTGCCGCGGTCGGACGGAGTTGACGGTGGTGATCGCCAATCATCGCCTCCCGACCGTGAGCCGACCAGCGAGGCGGGTACTGGGACGGCGAAGAGCGGTCGGCCATAATCACCAACATATTCACCAGATTGGGCCACGCTGACACCCTGGATTGTTCCGATATTATCAAGATCGCTGGACCTTGCCGCGCACCTCTCCCACTGAAGATGCCGCTTCAGGGCACCTTGCACTGCTCCGCAGATTACCTGGCCGGCCGTGTTGCTGTCCGAGAGAGGTGAGGCAGGTTCCGGATGCCGGCGCACAACTCCTGCCGGCATCGGCCTGTTGGCATCCGTAACACCATTTGCGGATCGGCCGGAAAGCCGGCACGCACAAAGGGATCCCATGTCCTACGTACCATTGAAGATCGTTGTTGTCGGTGGGGTGGCAGGTGGAGCTTCGGCTGCCACGCGTGCACGTCGCATGAATGAAGAAGCGGAAATTGTGTTATTGGAGAAAGACGAGTACGTATCGTTTGCCAACTGTGGACTCCCGTATTACCTGGGAGAAGAGATCAAGGAGCGAAGCAAGTTGCTGGTGGCGACCGCGGAGTTTCTGCATCAGCGATTTCGCATCGATGTGCGGACCGGCCACGAAGTCACATCGATTGATCCGGCGAGGAAGTTGGTCACGGTGCGCAACCGGGCCAAAGGAGTCACCTACGAGCTGCCCTATGGCAAGTTGATCTTGGCGCCGGGAGCAAGTCCTGTGGTGCCCCCGCTGGAGGGCATAGACACAGCCAACGTATTCACTCTTCGCAATGTGGAGGACACCGATGCGATCCACGTGGCGATGAGGACGGTCGCTCAGAAGAAGGCGGTCGTGGTCGGCGCGGGATTCATCGGCCTGGAAATGGTGGAGCAGTTGGTGCGGATGGGGTTTGAAGTGGCGCTGGTCGAGATGCAGCCGCAAGTGCTCCCGCTGTTGGACCGCGAGATGGCTCAGCCGCTGCAACAAGAACTGCGCGAGCAACGCGTGCAGTTGTACCTCGGTCAGGCATTGCAGCGCATACTCGCAGCCGATGACGGCACGGTCACTGCGGTCGAGCTGGCTGACGGGACTCCCTTAGATGCTTCGATCGTGATTCTCGGCATTGGCGTGCGCCCCAACAATCAGCTGGCCCAGCAGGCGGGACTCACCATCGGCTCCGACGGAGGCATCGTCACCAACGAATTCATGCAGACGAGTGATCCGGACATTTACGCCGTGGGAGACGCGGCACAATATCACTTCGGACCTACCGACACCCCGATGCGCATCGCCCTGGCGGGGCCTGCCAACCGGGCCGGTCGTCTCGCGGGGGAACATGCGGCAACCGACGCCAGTCAGAGGATGGCCAGCGTGTGGGGAACGTCGATTGTGCGCGTCTTCAGCAAGACGGCAGCGATGACAGGGCTGTCGGCCCGTCGGGCGCGACACCTGGGACTCGACTTCCGCAGTGTGACGGTGGTAGCCAACAACCACGCCGGCTATTACCCGGGCGCCACGCCGATCACGCTCAAGTTAGTTTTCCGACCAGAAGACGGTCGAGTTCTGGGAGCGCAGGCAATTGGTGGCGAGGGAGTGGACAAGCGCATCGACGTGATCGCCACGGCGATGGCGTTCCGCGCGACGGTGCGCGACCTCACCGGGCTCGACCTGGCCTATGCACCTCCCTTTGGATCTGCGAAAGATCCGGTGCACATGGCCGCTTTCGCCGCCTGCAACCAACTGGAAGGCATCACTGACTTTCTCGATGCGGATGCCGATCTGACAGGCATGCAGGTCCTGGATGTGCGCACGCTCCCTGAGATCGAGAAGATGCCTTTCCCGGAAGCCAAACAGGTCATTCACATCCCGCTGGATGAACTGCGCGATCGGCTTGATGAATTGGATATCTCGGCCGAGACCGCCGTCACATGTCAGACAAGCTTGCGGGCGCACATCGCGTCGTGCATTCTGAGGCAATCCGGTTTCACCAACGTGCACGTCGTCTCGGGAGGGACGCTCGTCCGTACTCGTGCCCTGGATGCCCGTTGACCGACTGTGTCGCCGGGACGTGCGATAGGATGGAGAAGTCCACCCGCTGGGTGACCTAACGTTCCTTGATCTTCTTCTCGAGATTATCGCCCAGCTCGCGCGCCATTTCGGCGGCGTGCTGTGTATCGGCGCGGATCTTGGCACGATCGAACTTCACGCGCACCTCCGTGTTGGGCCCCTCTTGATTCCGCTCCCAGGAAAACCAGTTTCGCGATGATCCGATGACGCCGAACAGGATGACTAAGATTGCCAGAGTGCCCAACGACTTTCGCATGACAACACTCCCTTGCGGTTCATCAGCTGACGATTCACGGTACTCCATCCCGCAGACCCACGCGGTCACAGGGCCCTGAAATCTACGGTCTGCGGCAAATCCAGGCAAGGTCGATCTGAAAACCCCGGCAACTCGCCCTTTTCAGATTGCACGGGTGGGGTTACAGTCACGAGCAGGCCGCCCGCCCAGCCGGGGACCGATGGGGGGGAGCCTGATCGAAATCCCTCGCTCGTCTCTGCCGCGGTCCCGGCCAGCGACCAACTGACCTAAGGTTTAGCTGTTCGAGGTCCTGATCTGTCTGTGGGCTTGGAGTCGCCGCTTTGTACTTGAAGAACGCCTCGTCCCGACCTCTCTATCGGCAGGCCATACGTGCTGCGCTGTTGGGGTTGGGCGTGAACATTGGGCTCGGGGTCGTGAAGCTGGTCGGCGGTCTCCTGGGAAACTCGTTCGCGCTCATTTCCGACGCGATCAATTCGTTCGGCGACTGTTTGACCTCGATCGTGGTCGTCAGTGCACTCCATTTCGCTCAGAAGCCCGGGGACGCCGAGCACCCGTATGGTCACACAAGGGCCGAAGCGGTGGCTGCTTCGAGCGTGGCATTGCTGGTCATTTTGTCCGCCATTTACGTCGGCTGGGAAGCGATCGCGCGGCTCGGGCAAACTCACGATGCTCCCCCTTTCTGGACTCTCTGGATCGCGGGCGCCAATGTGCTCATCAAGGAGTCGCTCTACCGGTACAAGGTTAAGGTCGGACGCCAGACCGGGTCGATCGCGGTGGTGGCCAACGCCTGGGATCATCGCGCTGATGCCCTCTGTTCTCTGGCCGTACTGATCGGACTGGGCACCGTGCGGTGGGCGGGCCCGGCGTTTGTGTGGGCCGACGAGGCCGCTGCGATATTCGTGGTCGGAGCGATTCTCTTTACCGGGATCGACCTCTACCGGCGCAGTGCCAGCGAACTGATGGATGTTCAGGCGGAAGAGGCTCTGATCGACGAAATACGCCGAGTGGCCGAGGCGGTCGACGGGGTGGCAGCGGTGGAGAAGCTCTGGGTACGCAAGACGGGACTGGAATACCTGGCGGACATTCACGTGGAAGTGGATGCCCAGATGACGGTGTTCGAGGGGCACCGCATTGCCCATCTGGTGAAAGACAAACTGCTCAGTCACTTCGTCCCGCTGCGCGATGTGCTGGTACATCTCGAACCTAACCCCAACGGACATCGCCAGCACTGATTCCCGAACGATCGGTGCGGCCACTCAGCCGTGCGCAACATGAAAGCGAGTGGCGTGGTGGAGCGGACGGCGCGACAGGCTGCCAGCGCGCGGAGCAGGCGCAGATCGTTCGAGTGGGCTGGTAACCACGAAAAGAGGCGTCCCGAAGTTCCGGACGCCTCGCAGGTTTCTGTTGTTGCTGAATCGGACGTTACATATCGACCCACGTCCCGCCGTCATTGGAGCTCTGCACGGCGGCAGCGATAAAGGCGATCCCCATCCGTCCGTCTGCGACGTTCGCGTACTTGCTGCCATCGCAGTTGAACGGCTTGCCCTCTTCGTAGGCACGCACATCCACTTCGAAGCAGCGATGCAGTCGCGCGAAGGCGTCGTGGAACGCTTCGGGATGGCCGGAAGGGATCGTGGGTTCCGCCATCAGATCTTCCGGCAGATCGCCCAGGAATCCATCGTTGGGAGCCACGGCCGCACGATAGTAGATTCGTTCGGGCTGATCCGGGAGCATGATTTTCACCTCTTCCGGATACTCCTGCCGCCACTGGAGCGACCCCTTGGTGCCATTGACTTCGATCCCCAGATCGTTCTTGTGGCCGATGGCGATCTGCGACGCGCGCACCAGTGCGCGCCCGCCGTTGCTCAGCTGGCAATAGGTCGTGAAATGGTCATCCAGTTGGCGTCCGGATACGAACGTCTCCAGGTGTCCCTGCACCTTGCTGATTTCCAGGCCCGTGATGAAGCGCAGATGCATCAAGGCGTGCGTCCCGATATCGCCGCCGCAGCAACTCGCACCGGCCTTCTTGGGATCGACTCGCCATTCGGCCTGCATTACTCCCTGATCTTCCGTACGTCCGGCCAGCCAGCCCTGGATATAGTAGGAATCGACCCACCGCACATCGCCAATCAGTCCGCTGGTGACAAGGAATCGAGCGAAACGCGTGGTCCAGTGGCCAAGATACGTATGGGCAACTCCGAAGGGGATTTTGGCATCAGCTACTGCCTTGACCAGCTGATCCGATTCCTCCAGCGTGACGGTGAGCGGCTTTTCGCAGAAAACGGGAATGCCGGCCTTGATACATTTCATCGCCGGGTCAAAGTGCACGTGGTTGGGCGTCACGATCAACGCGTAGTCGATCCGCTCGCCCAGCGGCTTTCTGCACTCCTCGGCGATCATCTCGTCGTAGCTGCGATATCCCTTGATCGGGTAGGCCCAGGCTTCGGCTTCCTTCAACGCCACTTCAGGGTTGGGATGCAGGGCGGCTGCGGTGACGCGCCGTGTACCATCGAAAAAGATCGCTCGCTGATGAGGCTGCACGATGAACGCGCCGCCACCCCCTCCGATCAACCCGACGTTAAGAGGTCGTTGTGGCATCTGCTACTCCTTCTGGTCAGTTGAAGCTTGTGAGACAAGAGCTCGTCCCAACGCACACCATCGGTTCCCCCCACCCTGCGCCCCGAACCAGGGCTGCGCGCAGAGCAGGCGCAAACCGCCTGTTTTCCAGGCTCTCTAACCTAGCGGCGGCTATCTGCCGCGTCAATTGGACATCTGATTGGCGCGCGGTGTCACCTGGTCGACATTGGTCGGCACTTCGGCCTGAGCCAATCCGGTCACCCAGTTCAGCGCACCGACGATCGTCTGCTCGAAGATCGGGTTGGTCCAGACGTCTTCACGATGTCCCATCGAGGTATAGAACACCTTTCCGTCTCCATGTTGGCGAGCCCACGTCCCGGGGAACGGTGGTCGCTCGTAATCGCGTCCCTTCATCTGCCCGGTCTCGGTAACCAGCAGAACGTGCAGATCGGGAGCAAAATTCTTCATCGCATACCATTCTTCAAACATCTCGAATCCGCCGCCCAGGTCCTTCATACCCGGAAACTGCGGGTCGATCACCGTCATGCGTGTCTTCTGTTGTTCACCATGGCCAGTGAACTCGGCGCCAATCATGCGGGTGTACGGATCGATGTTCGGATCACCGCGAAACGTGTCGGTGGCGGCGTGAATTCCCAAGAAACCCTTGCCCCCTGCCACGGCATCCAGCAGCGCCTGCTTACCTTCATCGCTCATCGCAGGAGCTCCATCGGTTCCTGTCTCGGTGAGATTGCCCGACGTGTAGAAGACGTAGGCGTCGTACTTCTTGTGATCGCCGTTGAAGACCGTTCCATCTTTGCTCGGCGTGATGTCAAAACCATGCTTCTTGCCGAGTTCCACCAGAATTT
The DNA here is from genome assembly GCA_041752115.1 of Pirellulaceae bacterium. Classification (GTDB taxonomy): domain Bacteria; phylum Planctomycetota; class Planctomycetia; order Pirellulales; family Pirellulaceae; genus JAJRVM01. The sequence goes on from JBGSHS010000385.1 coordinate 65,452, forward strand.
TCTCCGAGTACGCCAGATCGTTTTCCGGGCGATGCACGACCGAATGTTCGAAGCCGGCCGACTTGGTGAAATAGAGCACCTTCTTCGGGGCGTTTTCCGCTGACCAGACCGGCCGGGCCAGGGCGGCAGCACAAAGCGTGGCGGTGCCAATCTGCAGCGCTTCACGACGTGAAATCTTCCACGGGTCCATGGTGAATCTCCTGGAGGTTACTGGTAGGTCATGCGAACCGCACGTCGTGGCCCGACGTGTTACCGCCGTTTGGCGGGGAGCGCCACCTGCTGTGCCAAGGTGGCGTCCGGTCCTACCAGTTTACCCGGCCTCCACGAGCCTGTCAGCCGTGCGTCCCGAGGCCCCCATGGTTTGGCCCCGTCGCCGTACGCCGGTCGTGCCCCTGGAGGGACCGCGGTGGTGACGGTGGGGAGGCGGTCGCGCAGCCGAGCTGCACTGGGTGCCGCGGGAATCGCACACCGGATCGGGGTCACCAGGTTGTCGCGTCACATCCAGCCCCATCCGCAGACCCCTGGCCAGTGAGCGTGGGCTGCCCCACGGACCGTCTCGGGGAGCAGGTCGGCCCCAGAGCGGTCATTTGGTTTGCTTCTGGGTTTACATTGATTCCTCGCTGGACGTATACTCGTGGTTAACGCACTCACACACAAAGTCGCCTTTCCTCGGGGCGTGAATCGCGCGCCGGTTCACGCCGCTGCAGGTTCCCGTGTGGGAGAATGCCGTCACGGAGCTGCTGCGCCCAGCGCCAGAGCGACGTGAGCAGTCAATTTATCCCTCAACGTGATCCGGATCACGAACATTTGGTCTCTCCTGCACTGTGGCAGCGCGGTACAACGGGTAGTGCTGTACAACGGGTAGCGCCTCATCGGCGGCGTATCTCGAAGCCGTACCGCAGCAACCCGACACGATGCGCAGACGTCACAACAAACGCCCGGTTTCCCTCGTCGGCCCGAGCCGGTGTTGGCAGGCCGACAGAGCGTGATACACGACCGAGCATTTTTGCCTGTCTTCGCTTATGGATGAAAGGTAGCCAAGCATGATCGAATTGGGATTTCACACTGATAACTGGCGTCCCTTGAGCGTGAGTTTCGAGGGGGCTGTCGAGAAGGGCCTGGAGCTGGGCCTGATGCACGTCGAGTTCGCTGCCATCCACGGCCAGAACTTCATCCAGGCCATGGGCTACGACCCGGGAATCTCTCTGCAGTCCAATGCCAAGGCGCTCAAGCGGTACCTCGACGCGAAGGGGATGAAAGTGTCCCAGATCGACGGCGCGTATCCGCTCATGGGCCCCAACGGCTCGACCTACGGCGTACAGTACGTCCAGCAGGCGATTCGCTTCGCCGCCGAACTGGGCTGTCCCAGCGTGGACACCACGGATGGCGCGTTCGAGATTCCGGGGTTCTCTCGCGAAGAGATCTTCCGCATTACCTGTGACAACTATCGCCAATGCCTGTCGTGGGCCGAAGACTATGGCATTATGATTGCCGTCGAACCACACGGCCCTTACACCAACGACGGCGATTTCATGCAGCGTCTGTTCGACTATTTCGACTCCGAATACCTGCGTTTCAATCACGACACGGGCAACAGCTTCATCGCCGGACTCGACCCGGTTGACTACTGCAAGCGATTTCGAAAATACCTGATTCACGCCCACATCAAAGATGTCAGCGCGTCGCTGGCGGCCGCGGTGCGAGGCGAGGAGACGGGCATCGGCAGTTCCCAGGTCCCCATTGGGGGTGGAGTGAACGCCGAAAACATCAAGAAAGTCTTCGCCTACCTCCACGAAACGAAATGGGACGGAGTTGTCTCGATTGAGTGCCATGGATCCGACGAAAACATGAAGGCCAGCGTCGACTTCCTGCGCGGAGTGCTGGCCGAGCTGAAATAGCCATTGCCATTGTATCGACAGAAGCATCCTACGTTCACGTTTCATACGGGAGGCCCTCATGGCTGCTGAACTGAATCGCCGCAAGTTTGTTCAACAATCCGTACTC
>JBGSHS010000386.1:0-15231 GCA_041752115.1 Pirellulaceae bacterium
TCCGCGGCGGCCGCGGGCAAACTCGTTCCGAACGCGGCCCATTTCGCCCCGTCCGCGCCGAGGCCGCCACCGCTCCGCGCCGCCTGGCTGGTGATCGCCGCCAGGGTGTAGCCGACGTTCCACCCTTCGTCCCGCACGGAAACTCCCTGGAGATTGGTTCTCGCAAGCTCGGTCCGTTTCAGCGCCGACACCGGCGGTTTCGGTTCGGCAGCCACGTTGGGAAAACCGACCGTCCGATTGGTGGTCTGGTGATCCTTGAAGCCTGGGAAACTCATCACGATCGAGCCCGAGTGGGCGGTCGGTCCAGGGTTGCGCAGATGCACCTCGAACACCGCTCCCGGCGTATTGGCCGTCTTCAGGTCGCCCGGCACGAACGGTGACCAAATGCGCGTGCCCACAGATACCGGCGCGTCGGTCTCGTACTCCAGGTCAATCACCGGGTAGTGGCCGAAGTACTCGATGTCCTGGGCCTTCTTCACGCCGGCCAGTTCCAGATCCGGACTGACGGGCGGCGAATTCTTGAAGTTGTAACCGTAGGACCACACGCCATCCGGGTTGATCTGCGGACGGAAATCGCGCGTCAGTGACCAGTCCTTGTCCGGACCGATCACTGCCGCGCGCAGGCCGAAGAACGTGCCCATATCGGAATACTTTGGTTCGAACAGAACTCGCCCGTTCGTGCGAAAGGCGAAGAGAATCACGTCGTCCTGCTGCACCTCGATGGCAGGCAGTTCGAACAGCACGGGCCGTTCGGACGTTGCCGCCGGATCGATCGTCAGGCGCCCCAGTTTTCCATCGGGCAACCCGCCGAAAACGTCGCGGCCGTTGTGGCGGATGACGAAGTCACAGGTGCGCCCATCGAAGCAGGACCAGGCCCCCCCCACCACCCGGACGGTCATGGCTGCCGGGGCGGTCCATTTGATGAAGGAATAATCGGAGTAAGTGCCGCTGCCGCTCAGGGGTGGAGTATGTCCGCCAAAATCGCCAGCCTGGAAGATCTTCTGATCCACAGACGTGCGGAAAACGATGGGAAACTGGTTGTGCCCCACCGCCAGCACCTCGCCAACGTCCTGCCACCGTGTGTCCGGCGACTGGAGCAGCATGTCTTCGCCTTCCATGACCAGATTCGGGACTCCGCCGGGCAAGGGCGGAAGGTGGCCGCCATCGTAGAGTTTGGTCTGGCCGGTGGCGAGCACCCAGGTTTGGCCACCCACGCTCAAGCCGAGAAACGGCTGGTTCACCGGTCCGCCCAAGGGGGAGAGATCGTTGAAGATCGAACTGTAACCGAACGTGCCACCGGCCTCGATATCTAATGCGCCGGTGTCCACCGCGCCGATGGGCGCACCGCACACGGGTCGAAAGTCGCGTCGGTGAATGACTCCCGTGACCGGCCTGGTGAAGCCCTGCGAGGCAAACTGGCACCACTTGGCCGTCGGCAGCCCCTTGGGAAAGAGTCGGCCAAGCACCTCAGGTGGCGCTGATTCTGGCACGACATCTGAGACAGCTCCCAACGGCGCGCTTCGACTTGGCTCATCCGAACGCGAGCGTGGGGCGCACAGCAATACAAGTACTCCGACGACCCAAGGCAAATGCTTGGCCGAATTCAGCGTTCCCATCGAGTCGCTCCTTTGAAACCTTGTTCACTTTGCTTGGGCTGCACGCAACACACGATCGGCTAGTTCGTCGATGGCTTGCGTGACGCGTTGGCGTTTGCTCGAATGGCGTCTCCCGACAGCACGCGCCGATAAATCCGCACGTCGTCGAGCAGACCTTGAAAGTAAGAGCGATGGTCCAGTTCGTAGTTGCCGAGAACGAAGCGGCCGTCCGTCGGCAAGAGAACGCCCGGGCGGGACATGGTACCGCACTCTTGGCCGTCCATGTAGAGTCGCATCGTGGTGCCGTCGAAGGTCGCGGCCAGATGCACCCATTGTCCGGTTGGCAGCGGCTCATCACCGCTGAGGTGATGGCTCCAGGCCGTCTGCGGCACTTGGAAACAGGGTCTGTCGCGCAGCACCCCCAGTCGAAAACCGCTGGTGGCGTTGTGCTGGAAGACGCTGTTGACCAGCCAACGGTTGTCCTGCGCGGCGACGTCGGTTCGGATTCGGCACTCGACAGTGAACCTCTGGAGTTCGCCCAGCAGCGGACTGCGGGGGAGCAGCACGCTGCCGCCATCGCAGACCAGAGCGTTACCTTCCCATCCCGCCGTGCGCCGCATCTCTTCAAGCCATCCGCCATTCCGATGCCCGGAATAGTCGAGCGCCGTGGGACTGTCCTCCAGTTCATCAAACGTCCACCACGCGACCAGTCCGCTCGGCGCATCCGCTTTCACGACCCGCTTCGAGAGGAGTCGAGCTTTCTGTTCGACCGCCTCGAAATATGCACGGACTGCAGTGTCATAAGGACCTCGATGAACGTCTTCGGGCAGAAGGTCCAGATGTTCTTCTGTCGTGGTGGAGAAGACATTGCGCACCGCATCGAGATAGCCGAAGCCATATTCTCGATAGGGCGCGAGATAGTGGCCTTCACCCCACTCATTCCAGTTGTCGAGCAGGAGCATACGGCTGCCGAGTTGCTCCCGCGGCAAGGTGGCTGTGAACTCCTGGGCCTGCCGCAGCAAGGTCTCAAATTGCGGCGGAGGGATTTTCCAGATGGTCCCTTCGTCCTGCCACCCGCTCCAGGCCTGGGACACGGTGACGACTTGTGGCAGGATGTTGAGTTCCTGCGTCTTGCGGATGTAGTCCATCTGCGTCTGAATGGCCCGCTCCAGCGTAGGGTTGTCGTACACGTGCCAGCAATAGGCAAACGTGTAATCGAGCCCCAGGCTCTTCATCAGTTCGAGATGTTTCGGGTCGGTGCCGCGGTATTCGCCCAGCAGATAGAGCCCGTCAAAACCGGACTCGCAGCACACCTGCCGCATGCGTGAGAATGCGTTGGCCACATTCGTCACGCCACCCAGATCGTCGATGAGGAACTCCGGCCGATAGATGAACAACACCGGTTTGTTGTCCACCTTCAGGTAGCTGGGGTGCTTGAAGTAGTTCTCCATCCAATAAGGCAGCAGGTTCGTAAAGAGGTCTCGTTCGTCGGCCACGCCCGCCTGGCCACGCGTCTGGTTTTCCCACATGAGGGTGAACTTCATCTTGTTCACGAAACGTGATTTGAACAAAGCGTCATGAATCGCGCTGCCAAATCGTGTCTTGACCGCGCCTCCCTGTTCGGTGCGATACCAGCAGTAGACGAAGAACGAGATGCCATGTTCGACCGCCCACTTCGTCTCCCAGTCAGACACCTCCGGATTCTCCTGCGAGTAGAACCCGAGCGCGGGAGTGCGTTCGGGATGCTTGAGGACGTTGAGCCACATCTGCGGCTTGTCCGCTTCCCACAGCGGACAATGGTGCGCGCCGACGAGCACGGACGTGGGAGCCGGTATCGGCTCGGGAATGTACGGTGGCGAGAACTTTTCCACGGGCGGAAGAAAGAGCATGCGCAGCGACTGATGTGCGACGGGGCTTCCGTCCATGGCCTTGAGTTCGAGGACCATGTCCGCGGCCATGGGCTCGGCGGCTTCGAGACTCCATGTCAGTCGCGACCAACCTTCGGATGAAGTGATGCGAAGAGGCTTGACTACGTTCGACTGCACGGCGCGGACTCCGGCCGGTAGTGAGAGCGTGACCTCCAATTCCATATCCTCCGCGCCCAGGCCTTCGAGATCCGCGGAAACCGACGCCACCCGCCGCGCGCGGGCCAGCGGCTGGTCCGGCTGAAAACGGCGGATCGTCACCTGCGGCGTGGGAGTCTGGGACGCGGCCGCGAAGCTCGCGACCAACACGTTATCCAATGCCGGCGTTGTGGCGTTGAGCGCCTGAAACCGAACGAGGATGGTGGTGCCTGCCGACACACTCCCCGCGACGAGGCGCTGCGCGCGGCCCGTTGTGAGCTGGATACGGCCAAGCGGCTCGCCATCGGCATCCGTAATCTCCGCGACCAATTCCGCACCTTTGCCCCACTCGTCCGTGACATCCATGGTGAGCACCACATCGGCTGCCTGAGTGAGCGTTCCGACATTCTGTTCAAGAACACCAAGCTGCGACACATTGCAGGCTGGCTGCTTTCCATCAGCTCCCGCATGGACCGCGTAAAGAGGGGTTTTCGAGGATGCCTGCCAACCGGCGGGAACTCCCTCGTACCACCCATGTTCACCGTATGGCTTGAGTTCGCTCAGGTCGCTGAAGTCGCCGTTGACGACATGTAACGGTTCCTGCGCGGCTGACGAACGTCCACCAAGAACGCATAGAGACAACGAAAGGACAACGAGGCTCTTCATAACGGATTTGCTTTCATCGGCAGAGTGGCTTCCGGTATACGTTCACTACGACCAACAGGCAGGCGATCGGCATACACGCCATTCAGGTCAGTGGCAAATAGACTACCCAGATCGACGTGCCGTTCGCACTGCCGATCATACAACAAGTCACATCCTGTAGCTATCGTATCGCGACCGACAGGGACGGTCACCAGACAGAGCCTCGCTGGTTCAGCACCCCCTTCGCATCGTGCTGCAATTGTGTCAACGCGTTGAGAGGGCAGCGATGAAAACTGAGAGCCCACACGCGACCCTGCGCATCAAGACGATAGGTGCCGCCCAGGTCTCGCAGGCCGTAGAGTTGGTTGCCTGACCACATGACATTAACGCATTACTGACGTATAGGCCTTCCGCAGGTCGCTCCGCGGCCGTGTCGGCGGTTCCCTCAACCGGCCAGGCTTTTCCGGACATTGTAGCGACGGTGACGCACATCCAGGCGATTTCCGATCAGTCCGTTGCGCGCACGGGTTTGACAGCCCCGCGACACCTTTCGCTTGTCGTCAGTCTGATAGGGCGGCGACCGGAACGGCACTACCGATGGCCGCGTCATTGCGACGGCACAGGCTTCGCAGCTTGCGCGCACCGGGGGATGTGACTTGGTGGAGTTGGGCCGGCCTGGGGCGAGCGCCAATTCGGCGCGGATCCCGATGGTCCGCCGCCGCGGTACCTCGAACGTGACGAACCACTCGCCGCGTCATGATTGACAGGGCAATTGGCGTCTCACAGAGACACAGAGACACGGAGGGAGCGGGCAAGACCGGCATGGAAATCTCTGGCCACTCTGACTCTTCTCCGTGAGCTCCGTGTCTCTGTGAGATCCATTCGAATTGCAGACCGCTGGGGTACTGTGGTAGCTGTCCGCTCGTGGCATACAGCTCAACCAACTGAGGAAACGCCGCATAGTTGATTGATGCTCTTGTAAATCTCAAGCCAAGGCGCTAAGGCGCAAAGAAATGTGTGGCACACGCGCCATTCACATCCGTCCTTCGCGCCTTTGCGCCTTGGCGTGAGATTCGATTGACAGGGCAGCGGCGGTTGTCCAAGCCGCAACCTCTCAAGCTGTTGCGCGCACGGGTCTGACAGACCTGCTGCAGTTGAGGTGCGCCGTCAATCTGATTTGTGGGTTCCACGCGAGCGGCGCCCATCGGCGAATCGTCCGGACGGCACCAGACTTTCAGCCAACTACACCAGGTGGATGTGACCTCCTGCAGCTGGCTAACCGATTTCTGCGGCTTGAGCGACCTTGCCTCTCCACGCCTCGGGCGGAGAGAACTGTGCCGATTGCCGCACGGGCAGCAGCGCGAGCGGGCCTCTCAACCTAACCGGTCGATTTCGGAGCTTCATCTGCTGATCAACGGCGTGATATACGTGACGTTATATCGTCACTGTTTTACGAGTCTACCGCGACCCGGTTGCCTAGGTCCCCCAGACTGCGGGCGAAAACGTGCCAGTCCCATTTCCTTCCCCAGAGCTCGTGGGTCGCTTGAGGGTCGTGATTGAGGCGTTTCCTCCGAAAAACCATACTGGGCGATTCCATCTGGTACGCCAACTGGTCGAGACGCCCCGCTGGTTGGCGACAGTCACGCCGCCTGATAGGATTGTCGCTATTCCCCGTGCCGCCGCCGATCCCGAGACTCCCCCTCCACGTTGAGCAAGAATGACATGCGCACATTGGCCTTCGCACTGCTTACGTCGTTGATAATCTCGCGAGCATGGGGGACGGAGTTTTACGTGTCGCCCGGCGGATCAGATGATTTCCCTGGTACCCGATCGCAACCGTATGCCACATTGCAGCGTGCGCGTGACGCGATCCGCGTCCTCAAGGCAGGCGGCGAACTCACGGAACCGGTGACGGTCTTTGTCGGGCAGGGGAATTATCCGCTGGAGAAGGCGCTGGTACTTGGTCCGCAGGATTCGGGTACGGATGCGGCCCCGATCGTGTATCGAGCCTGCGAAAATGAAAAGCCGGTGCTTGTCGGGGGACGGGAAATCAAAGGATTCACTTCGCATCGGGAGGGGATACTCAAGGCCGATGTCAAAACGCTGGGTTTGGCAGACGCTGGTGCGCGAGTGCTCACATTCGATGGTCAGCGTCAAGAACTGGCACGTTATCCCAACTCCAATCCCCAGGCTGTTGGTGGAGGCAACTGGGCCTATGCGGACGGCACGCGATATAGCATGTACACGGATTCACCGGACGAAGACAACTACCTGAAGCAGAATCAGCGCCTCGATTTCTGGCAGCGAAACATTCCACGACTCACACAGACCCTCACCGTCCAATCTCAGGATGTCCGTCTGTGGCGTCTTCCGGCACAGGCGGAAGTGTCCATTTTTCCGCGATTCAACTGGGAACATTCCCTGCCCAAGGTCAAGTCGTTTGATTCCGCCAAGCGGCAATTGCAGCTGGAGCCAGGCTGCTACTATGAGATTCGTCCGGGCGACCGCTATTTCGTACGCGGTCTGTTCGAAGAACTCGACAGTCCGGGGGAATGGTACCTGGATCAGGAGGCGGACATCCTGTACTTCTGGCCGCCGACTCGGCTCGAAAACAAGGCAGTGCACCTGGCTGCGCTGACGCATCTCATCGAACTGAACAACTGCGCCCAAGTCACAGTGCGGGGCTTTACGATGGAATGCTGCAATGGCACGGCCGTGCTGCTCAAGGACTGCACGGATTGTCTTGTGGCTGGGAACACGATCCGTAATGCAGGTGACGTGGACGGATGCGGCGTGACGATCGAAGGCGGTCGACACATCGGAGTTGTCGGCAATGATATTCATAACGTGGGTTCCGACGGAGTCCGCCTTGCCGCGGGTGACGTGATCAGCCTGATGCCAGCCGAGATCCGCATCGACAACAACTACATACATCACGTCGGACTCATCAGAAGGGATGCGAAGGGAGTCGCCTTGACGCTGGGATTTCGCGACGGCCGCAGCATCGGCCAGTGCGCGGGCATCCGCATTACCCACAACTTGATCCACGATACTCCGCAGAGCGGGATCTTCCTGTGGGGCAGCCAACATACTGTCGAGTACAATCACCTTCGGCATACGTGCACCGAAAGCGAGGATACGGGCGCTATTGGCGGCGGCGCCATTGACTGGCTCGGTTGGTTGGACACGGTCATTCGATACAACTATATCCACGACACACTGGGGTATGGTTACGACACGCAGACCGACAAGTGGGTGTCACCCTACTTCACGGCCGCTCTCTACCCGGACTGGGCCGCCAGCGGCGTGACCATCGTCGGCAACGTACTTGTGCGGGCCCCTCGCGCGTGCCTTTTCCTGCACAGCGGGCGAGACAACGTGATCGAAAACAACATTCTGATCGACGGCGGTCTGACGCAGATGCATTGGAGAGGGTGGACGACGGAAGAGGGATTCTGGAGCACGATGGTCGATGGATGGATTGAACACTATGAGCAGGCCATGGAACATGCCGCTTGGCGCGACGTTCCGGCGCTGAAGGATCCACGTCGAGTTCCGCTGCCCGATCATCGAGTCATGACCGGCAACGTCTTTCGTCGCAATATCATTCACTACACCGATCCGCACGCCGCCTTGTTCACAATGGAGACAGTGCCCCTTGAGCACAATCAGTCCGACTTCAATGTGATTCACCATGCGGGACAACCTCTGCGGACGGGTGTAACAGCGGCCAAGTCAGAAACCGGACCAAATCTGATCGCCAATGCCGGGCTGGAAGAGGGTGAGGTTGGCAAAGCTCCCCAAGGGTGGAGCACGGCGGCGTTCCCGGACGATGGGGCTCGAGTCCGCGTGGTGACCGACCAGACGCACGAGGGGGCATGCGCTGCGTTGATCGAGCCCGCAAGAGTGGCAGAATCGTCGACAAGTGCAAAGACTGTGTACCTGACCCTGGGTGCCATGCCCTTTCAACCAGGGAAGGCCTATCGTCTCAGCCTCTGGATGAAGAGCGAAGGCGAACTCACACCAGTGGTGCTAAGTGTGTTTTCCTGGAAGAAAGGCGAACACAGTTGGGATGTGCAGTCCACGGCCGCAGTCACTCCTGAATGGCGACAGTACGAGCTTCTGTTTCGCCTGCCCGAAGAAGGCGACCGGGAGTACAAATCCACCATGGATACGCTGATGTGGCGGATCAACTTCCCCAAGGGATCAGGGAGCTTCCGGCTTGATGATGTATCGTTAAGAGAAGCGGAACTGGCGGGCGAGTGGGAAAGCTGGCAAGCGGCGGGCAGGGACGAACATTCGGTGGTCGCCGATCCATTGTTTATCGATCCCGCACATGACAACTACCGACTTCAGCCCGCTTCGCCGGCGCTGAAGTTGGGTTTCGAGCCTATCCCGTTCGAAAAGATCGGACCCTATCAGGACGCGTTACGCGCCTCGTGGCCTATTGTCGAAGCCCCGGGTGCGCGCGAAGCACAGACTGAGAAATGAGGGCTCCATTACCATTCTCTCAGCAGATCGCCAAGACAAAGGCAGGTGAACATGTCGGATGGCAACCGATCCTGATCGAACCATTGCGGACGGCGCCTCCAACGCCGAATACGATTGCGCGGACAGCGCCAAGATCCTGGCCCAGATCGGTAAGGCCTTCGCCGAAGCGTCCATTAGGATCCCTTCGTCAGCAACATAGTCACGGCACTCCGATCACCGAACGAAGCCGCGACCGCCGGAAGAAGCAGAGCGAACGGAGTTATCCCGTGGTGAGACAGAGTATCTTGGCTACGGTCATCACACGGAAATCGCACGTTCGTACGGCGGATTTGGCTGGAGATGCTCACCACGAACTGACGCAACGATCGCCGAGCCAACGTGGAGTCAATCACCTCGAACGAAAGATACCCCGATGAAAACTGGCATTCCAACTGACTGGGTCTTCTTGGCCGGCCTCCTCAGCGCGCTCGCCGCGTCAGAGATTCGAGCAGACCGTGTTCCAGAACCAACGCTCGAGAGTGCTGAGTCGCGACTGCGCGCGATCTACGATCGAAACGAGTCTCGGGCCAAGCCGTTCCGCGCGGACTGGTTGCCCGACAGCACCGCGTATACCGTAATGGAACCGGGTGCCGATGGGAAGGATCAGGTACTCGCGCGCTACGATGCAGCCAGCGGCAATCGAACGGTCCTGGACCTGCCACGGAAAGAAGGGCCCGGCCGATCGGGCGACCTGTCCCCAGATGGCCAGCGCATCCTGATCTCCGAACAGGGGAATCTGTTTGTGCGTGAGCTAAGCAATGACGTGAAGATTCAACTCACGCACAATGCCACCGACAGCGCGTTGTCGAACGATCGGGCAACCTGGAGCCCGGATGGTAACTGGATCGTCTTTGTGCAGTCGGACGAGTCCCATGTGCGACTCAGGCCGGTCCTCGTTCCGAGTGACCCGACGTATCCGGAAGTTCAACACGTCCGATTTGCCCGGGTCGGCGAGGCCATCCCGACGCTGCGAATCGGCGTGGTCGACGCTCAAGGAAAGGAGACTCGCTGGCTCTCCGTACCGATCGCGTCCGAAGGATACTACCTGGGGCAAGTCGAGTGGGCTGGCAACTCGCAGGAACTGCTGATCGAAAAGCTGAGCCGATTTCGGGACGAACGCCAGTTTCTCCTGGCGGACGTTTCCACCGGTGCCATCCGGTGCATCTTCCACGAATCGGATCCGGCCTGGGTCGTCGCGAGTCAAGGCACTAATGACGGGTTGATGTGGATTCGAGACGGCCAGGCATTCATCGTCTTGACCGAAAAGGACGGCTGGCGGCATGCCTACGTCTATGGTCGCGACGGCCAGGAACTGGTTTGCCTGACGCCCGGTACGTATGACATTCTCGAGCGAGCCGTAGTCGACGAGGCAGGAGGCTGGTTCTACTTCTACGCGTCACCGAGCAATGCCACGCAGAAGTACCTCTACCGTGTCCGCCTGGATGCAGAGGCAGAGCCGGAACGAGTCACCCCCGCCGATCAGGCGGGCACCCACGACTATGAATTCGCGCCGGACGCCAAGTGGGCATTTCACACGTACTCGACGTTTGATACTCCCCCGGTGGTCGAACTTGTGCAACTGCCGGAACACCGCGTCATCCGCGTGCTGGAGGACAATCAGGAGTTGCGTCACAAGATGGAGTCGGTAGTCGCGCAGCCCACGGAGTTCTTCCAACTCGAGCTCGGTCAGGGCGTGGTCATGGACGCGTGGATGATTAAACCAGCGAACTTCGATCCGTCCAAGAAATATCCTGTCTTTGTTTACGTGTATGGAGAGCCGCATGCGCAGACTGTGCTGGACGCCTGGGGAATCGTTCATGCCGACTACCATCGCGTGATCGCCGACCTGGGATATCTGGTGGTGTCGATTGACAATCGAGGGACGCCGGGTCCGAAGGGGGCCGCTTGGCGGCGGGCCATTTTCGGCAGCCTCGGCCCCCTTTCCACCGCAGAACAGGCCGCCGGGGTGAGAGAACTCGGCCGCACGCGTCCTTATGTCGACTTATCCCGCGTCGGCATTTGGGGTTGGAGTGGCGGAGGCTCGAACACCCTGAACGCGATGTTTCGCGAGCCGGACGTGTATCACGTGGGCATCGCCGTCGCGCCCAAGCCGCAGCCGCAACTCTACAACGCGTGGTTCCAAGAGATCTACATGGAAACTCCCGAGACGAATCCGGACGGATACCGCCGCGCAGCACCGATCAACTTCGCCGAAGGTTTGAAGGGAGATCTGTTGATCATCCACGGCACAGGGGAAACGAACACTCACCTGCAGATCACCGAAGGCCTGGTGGATCGCTTGATCGAACTCGGCAAGCGATTCGACTACATGGCGTATCCGCATCGCGATCACGGACTGCGCGAAGGCCGCGGCACGGCAGTTCATCTGCGCATGCTCATGACGCGGTATCTGCTCGAACACCTTCCGCCCGGTCCCCGGTGAAGTGTACCTGGGGCTACGCCCAACTCGAAAACGCGGCTCAACTCAGGCTTTGTCAGAGTCGTCACGCTGCGACCGAAATCCCTGCGTCGTTCTTGCGTCCCGAAGGGACAACGGTAACAAAGCCCAGAGTGCGCGGCGTTTCGCCACGCGCCCTGGGGAGGCTGAATTGCATCTCGAGTTCGGGAAGACTCAGCAGTGGGGATCACGGCCGGTGCCCTGCTCGCAGCGTCACCGGGCCCAGCAGGCCGGAGGAGAGCAGAGGCGTGTCTTTCGTAAACTTGGTCACGTGGGTGCGCGTCAAGCGCTGCTCCGCCGGCAACGCGGCGTCGCCGATTAAGCGATTGGGCCACAGGTTGGTCACCGTGATTTCCAACCGGTTGCCGACGGGCTGAACCGCGCCGGTGATCTCGACGCAGAACGGGCGCGTCCAGAGCACGCCCAAGTCTCTGCCGTTCAACCGCACCTGGGCGATGTTCTTGACGTCGCCCAAATCAAGGTAGATGGCCGACGGCGGATCGTGAATCAGAGACGCGGGCAGCACGAACGTCTCGGACGTGTAGGTGGCGCTGCCTGAGTAGTACTTGACGCCGTCGACGTCTGCCGTCGTCCAATCGTAGAGCTTCTCGAAGCGGATGGATTCGGGACCGCCCCACTCGGGAGCGAAACTGACGGTCCAAGCACTGGGCAGTTCCACCGGTTCCGAGAGTTGCGGAGTGTTCGCAGGGGCGGTTCCTTGCTGGTCCTGCGGAATGGGGCTACGGAAGACGACGAAGAGCGATCCGTATGGGGCGAACTCCAAGGGAACCGTGGTGCGGCCGCCGGCTTGGGTAAAGGCCGCCGCCTCGAGCACCGCGCCGCTGACCGGGTCCCACAATTCGGGCTGGCGGCCGCTGATGCGGAAGGTACAGCGAGTGGCTTCGTCGCGATTCAAGCGGTTGGCAACGAAGTAGATTTCGGTTTCGCCATCGCGGCGGTGGATGAAATCGAGGAACGTGCTCTGGTCGTTTCCCGCGCATTCAAAATCTGGGGGTACGTTATTCTCGGCGAGGATTTCGCGCGGCGATTGGCCGCAGACGATGCGACCCTGGCCGACTCGGCGCTGTTTGACCGTCTTCCCGTCGCACTCGCCCCAGAGTTCGCTCGCCAGTTCCCGGACCTGTTCGTCGCACTGCGGGTAGTCCTTCAGACCCGGGTCCCGCTCGGGCCGAGGTCCAATCACGATCGCGCCGGCTTCGACCAGTTCCTTGATCTTCCGCAGAATCTCCACCGGCATGCTGTTGCGATCGGGCAGGACCAGCACGCGGTAGCTCATCCCGTCGGGCAACACGAGTCGACCGTCCTTCACGCTCACGCGCGTCAACAGCACCTCCGAGTTGCAGGCATCGTAATCGTAGCCCTGTCCCAGCAGCGGGTCGACGCGTTTGGGCACCACCAGGTTGGGCGCTCCATCACCGTTGTAATAGAGCACATCCGCCGCGAACAAGCCGCGTGACAGCAGCCACTGGCAGCGGGCAATGTAATCGGTCCAGGCTCCCGCTTGCTCCCACCAAGTGATGTTCGGATTGAAATGCGTGCCAGCAAAATATTCGTAGCCCGGTTTGCCATCCTCGGGACGAGTGCTTGTCGCGGTGTGATGCACGAAGCGATTGATTCCTTCACAGAGGGCGATATCGGCCGCAGGTTTGAGTTCGGCCGGTCCTTCCTCCCAGTGCGGCCCCATACTGGTAAATGCTTCGGCCATCACCCAACGCTTGCCGTAAACGTGGGCAGCGGTGGCCGTTTGCTTGCCATTGGTGTTCTGATTGGCCCCTTCGCGCCAGTGATTCGATTGCCAGAACTCGCCCATCGGAATGTCACAGTGCCCGAGGTTTTTCAGCGCGTCCATCGGCATGATCTTGGGCCAGCACGGTCCGCCGGCCTCGGGATGGATGCCGACGCCACGAGCGCGCGCCAGTTCGGAGAAACGGGCATAGTGATTCTCCGCCAGGCAATCGGCGATGGTCTTGCGCAGGTCGTACAGGAAGCGGTCGGAGATCTCGGAACTCCCCACCGCGTGGCCGGCCAGCACCGGCAAGTACGGTCGAGCATCGTAACCGCGGTACTTCTGAAACTCCTCGAGGAAACCTCGCGTCCAGTTGGGCAGGCCAACCTCCCAACTATCATCGTGCAGGTATTTGAGTGACTTGCCCACCAGCGGAGCAGAATCATCCAGCAGCACGTCGGCCATGGACTTGAAGTGCAGGTCCATTGCGCGCGTATCGAGCCAGTCCATTTCAGGCCCTTCGCCGCCTCGAGTGCTGCAACTGACCGGCTGACCGGTAACAGTGTAGCCCGTACGAACGATGGTCCATTCGCCTGCGGGCACGTCCCAAGTCAGCGTGCCGTCGCCCTGAATCCGGTCGGTCAAGTCCACGATCGCCCCAGGATCAATGGTCGGAGCCTGGGGATGGAATGGCGACGCTCCCAAAGGCGCCTCGACGCCGGCACGGACCGACCCCATGTCGCTGATGGAATCGCGTCCGGCCTTGATCGCCAGCAGTCGCCGCGATACGGGATTCGCTGGCCTGACCAGTGCCACTTCGGCGATCTGGCAGTTCTCGGCCGCGTATGAGGAGGTGACCAGAATGCGGAAGATCCGCGCGCGTGTCGTCGGCAGGGAAAGGACCTGATCCCCGTCGCGTTCCAGGCTCTGTTTCTTGAGGACCGTGAATGTCTTTCCGTCAACCGATGTCTGGACCTCAATCTCGTGCGGGCCGTACGGATGACGGGGCGTAATCCACAGCATCTCGGTGGTGATGGGCTGCGCGTACTCGAGCTGCAACCACTCGGGGCGCTGCGGCGTCGGCGCATCGCCTTCCTTGCACCCGTTGGAGACCCACATGGTCTGTTCGTCGCCGTCCACGGACTTCGCCGCCGGGTAATCGTTCTGCGCACTACTGGCCGTCACGCTCGGCTCTGGGGTCGATGGCCTTTCGGGATTCGCGGTTATGGGGAAAGCTTGGACCGCGACATCGTGATACGCCTCGGCATTGCCGGGTGGTTGTGGAAGTCTGCCCGAGAATTTCTGAGGACCCGTGACGTCGAGTTCGGCTTGAACATAATGGTGACTGGCGGTCTCGTTCGTGATCCACGGCCCGCCGGCGTCCCAACCGCTGCACAGATTAATGCTGACCTCAAGCCCCAGGCGATCGGCCTCGCGCACAGAGTGCTTCACTAGATCGCGCCACTCGGGACTCATGAAGTCGGGTCCGCTGGCCATCGGTCCCGCTGCCATCCCCGCGTTGAAGAGCAACACGCCGCCGATTCCCTTCGCCTGAAATTCCTCGAGGTCGCGTGTGATCCCCTCTCGGCTGACCAGATTGTTCAGCCACCACCAGTAAACCCGCGGCTTGGCCTCATTCGGCGGAGTGCGAAAACCGTCAGCCAGCTCATCCTCCGCGAGAGCGCCGCCGCTGAGCATCCCCAACAGCACGAGCACCAGCGTGTATTTCTTGAGCATGGGGCTATCTCCTGTCATGAAGTCCGTTTCGAGCAAGCACCGTCGTCGAAACGCATGGCAATGTCGGTTGGCATGGGGGGCGGGCATTGTTCCCGCTGTCAATGCGCAAGGTGCATCGGAACTCACGTAGTATGGCCGCAGCCAAACCGGCCCGCAACCGCGGAAGAGTCGAGATTTGCTTCCGCTACCTGCTCGATTGCCTGGTGGCCTATGCCGCGGCCGAGGCACCGGAACTCCAGTTTCCGGCGCTCACTGTCGAGGATGCCACGGCAATGTTTCGCATCGAGAACGGAACCGCGATACAATAGTACAGCTTGCTGGCAGGGACTATTCTGGCGGCGAGAACAAGCGTGCGCAGTGCTGTCACAGCCATAATGCCTCACCGTGTCGCTGTGACTCCGTGAAAACTCGTTCTTGCGATCGCATGGGAGAATCTATCCACGCAGCGCGCGACAG
>JBGSHS010000387.1:0-14513 GCA_041752115.1 Pirellulaceae bacterium
AGTTTTCCGCGACGCAAAAAGTCCACCAACCACAAGCGACACTCCAAGCATCCTCACACCACGTCCGCCAAATCCAGCAAGCGAGCTCGCAATACAAAACGAACAAAGGCCAAAACAAAAAAACAAGCTTAGTACCATTGAGCAGAGCTCGCGGGGGTTGGAGGGTGGTGAGGGGGCAGCTGGCCGCAGTGGCCGACAGAAGCATGACGCCCGCCGAGTTGGCGCCCGCGCCGCACAGGGACTTAGCTCAGACAGCGCCGCCCGACGCGCAGCTGAGCGCGCGTCGGGCCAGCGCGCTCAGACACTGGCGCGACGATCCAATCGTTGCAGCAGGTCGCCTGTGACTTTGCCGGTTGTGGGTCTCGTGGGTGCCGTGCCTGTCGTGCGGGATTTGTGGGATGAGCATGGTGGTCGGCCTGAATCGTCTAACGGGCTCGCAGCGCTTGTGGCGAATCGCGGGGTGGGCGGTCAAATTGTGACCCCCATGGAGGCAGGATGACGATGCATCAGAGCAACGACCGTCTGTTTTCGATTTGAGGATGACCAGGACACTCTCCCGCAGCAGTGCAAGGCATGGCGAGGGGGCAGAGAAACGCAGGGGCCTCGAAGTTGCTGACGCGGCGATCGCGGAGTGGTTCCTTCGATCCCGCTGCTCGCGTTTCAACAATTCATGGAGGTGAGTCAGATGACGGGATGTCTCCGCTGGAGTTGCCGGCTGGCAACATGGATGATCGTGCTCAGAGGACTGGCGGGAGTGGCTCAGGCAGGACTGCCGTCGGCGACGACCATGCCGCTGGGACCGCTGCCAGAAGACCAGGCGGTGGCGGCGGATCCGCAGCCTGCTGAGGAGTGGTTGGCGCAGCCCTCGGGCCTCGACGGTGGTTGTCTGGATGGAGCCTGTCTGGATGGAGCCTGTTGCGACTGCTCATGTCCGGCCTGGGTGGCATCGGCTGGGGCGATCTTCCTCGGCCGCAGCAGTCCGGACGACGACGTGCTCTACCTGGATACGACCCGTTCGATGCGGGGTTCGGCCTTCGACTTCGGCTGGCAAAGCGGCTTCCAAGTGGAACTGGGGCGCCGCAATATCAACAACGGTGACGATATTGTGGCCCGCCTGTTCATGGTCGACGGATGGACGGCCGATGCGGTGGCAAGTTTTCCGGGCGACGTGCAGGTCAACTCCGTTCCACCCGTCATCGTCCTGGGTCCGCGCGATCTGTCGACGCGTATGACCTCGGAGCTCTCCTCGTTCGAGCTGAACTACTACTGTCAATCGGCGTGGGGACCAGCCGTGAAGTGGATCGTGGGGCTGCGGACGGTCGAGTTGGATGAGAGCCTGGGCACGGCGATGGTCAATCCGGGAGGTGGCGTACCGGCTGTATCGCACACCGTGGAAGTGCAGAATCGGCTGTGGGGTGCTCAGCTCGGTACCCAGGTCAAGATCCTGGAAGCGTCGCGGCTCTCCCTCACCGGAATGCTCACCGCCGGGATCTATGGAAACTCGGCAGCTCAACGCAGCGCCGTGTGGGAAGACCAGGGAGCTGCGTTCTACGTGGCCGACCGACACGACGTGGCATCATTCGTGGGCGAAACGGGAATCGGGGGAGCCTATCGCCTGACCAACTGGCTGACGCTGCGAGCGGATTACCGAGTGTTATGGGTCAGCGGAACGGCTCTGGCCAGCGAGCAGGTGCCTGTGTCCAATTTCGTCTCGGGAAGGGGCATCGACGTGGACTCCAACGCGTTCTATCACGGCGCGTTTGTCGGACTGGACTGGTCCTTCTAGTGGCTTGTGAAAGCTGAACTCTCGGGTTGGGTGGCACTGGCTCTGCCAGTGTAGCCCTGCCCGGTAGCCGGAGGAACACTGGCCAAGCCCGTGGCACCCAGTTTATAACTGTCACAGAGTACCAGGCCCACAGTCAGCCTCACACTTGGCCAGCGGCCAGCCGAATTCAGGTGCGGCATCGTCCTTTCGGGTGCACGGCGATGCCGCTGTCGACAAGCCGTTCGAGCCGCTGACATGGCGCATCGCATCCCCCATCTCACTCCCTGGGGAGTTCTCTTCGACACGACGGACCTGTTCGTCTGTGTGTCGGTCCGGTAACCTGCAGGTGCCGCACCCGGCACTGCCAGGGTCGCCATCGCGACTGTGCCGAGCCGGGGCAGGACGCGGGTTCTTGGGTGCGGAAGTCCCTTCAGGTACACTACCGGTACCATCGTGCGGACAGTGCGAGCAGAAGTTGATGAGGAAACACCTCGCACGATTCTGCGGACGCTCTTTTTTTGGCTGACCGCAGTACGGGACGTTCTCATGGCGCTGCTGGTTTGTAACTGGATTGATCAATGAAGCTCTACCTTCACGCGTTTGACCTGCGGCTGCGGCATGTGTTCACGATCTCTCGCGAATCGACTGAGGTGCAGACAACGCTCGTCGTAGAACTCGTGGATGGCGATTTTCACGGATTTGGCGAATCGACCACCAACAGCTATTACGGATTCACGATCAAGAACATGGCAGCGGCACTCCACGGCGTTCGACCGCTGCTGGAGTCTCAGTCGCTGGATGACCCTGCCCGGCTGTGGCAACAGCTGCATCCGGCCCTGGAGTCGAATCCGTTCGCGCAATGTGCACTCGACCAGGCGGCCTATGATCTCTGGGGTAAGAAGCAAGGAAAGCCCGTCTATGAACTACTGGGCCTGGAAACAGACAATAATCCTCTGTCGGACTACACCATTGGCATTGACAAGATCGATGTGATGGTGGGCAAGATGAATGAGTTTCCCGATTGGCCGATCTACAAGATCAAGCTGGGAACTCCGCACGATCTGGAGATCATCCGCGAGCTGCGTCGTCATACGAACGCCGTCTTTCGAGTCGATGCCAACGGTGCCTGGACGGTTGAGGAGACGATTCGCAACGCGCGGGAGCTGAAACAACTCGGAGTGCAGTTCATTGAACAGCCGATGGCCGCCGATCAGTGGGAAGGTATGCAGCGCGTTTGTGAGCAAGCGGAGTTGCCGCTGATCGCGGACGAGAGCTGTATTGTCGAAAGCGACGTAGCGCGCTGCCGCGGCTACTTTCACGGGATCAACATCAAGCTGTGCAAGTGTGGCGGGCTGACGCCGGCCCGCCGGATGATCCAGCAGGCTCGAGAATTGGGATTGGCGGTGATGATCGGCTGCATGACCGAGTCGACAGTCGGCATCTCCGCGATCGCCCAACTCCTTCCACTGCTCGATTACGTCGACATGGACGGGGCACTGCTCCTGGGTGAAGATGTGGCGACGGGTGTACGGCTGGAGCAAGGACGCTGTATCTACCCCGCGGAGAACGGCAACGGCGTGCAGTTGACGAAATCGAACCGCCTGGACCTTTAGTCTGCGGTTGTTCATGCGACAGACGGCAGGCGAGGTCCAGGAGCGAAGTGGGGTGTCCGGGTGGCACAGTTCCCCTGTGGCACAGTTCCCGACGATCGCGCGGGCGCTGCACACGTCGGCACGGGCGACCGTCGTCTCTTGGATTGACGTTTCAGAAAGGGGTCTAGCATGGTCCACACAACCCTTCCGCAGATCGACATGAACAATTCCGAAACCGGCTGCTGTCCACGGTTTCAGCCGGCACCGTGGGATGAACAGGAGTTTGAGTTTCACGACCGCCTGTTTGTGCTGGCCACGACTCGGAACTTCCTGCACATTCCGCTGAATATCGGTTCGGTCATGAAGGCCACCTGGTCCAAGATCGTGGCGGCTGAAGCAGCTCTTCCCGACACCTACCTTACCCTCTCCACCGATCCGACTCCCTGGCGCGGCGAACACTACTTCGCGGTCACCAAGGAAGTGCCAAATTGCCAGATGACCAGGCTATCAGGGACCTATCAGAGCAAGGTCTATGAGGGTCCATATTCCGACGCTAGAAAGTGGGTTCGCGACATGGAAGCACGCGTCGTCACGGCCGGCAAGAGGCTTGAGAAGCTGTATTTCTTCTACACGACGTGCCCCAAATGCGCGAAACACTACGGCAAGAACTATGTTGTGGCCTTTGCCCAGGTTTAAGTGTTCAGGGGCCCTGGTTGGGACCGCCGCTCCGGTTGGGACCGCGGGAAGAGCCGCTGCGGTATTTGTGGCTGCCGTCCCCAGACGCTAGGTGGGCGGTTTCCCACGCTCTGCCCGAACGTGGCTGGGAGAAATGCGCCGAAGTCATTCTTCCCTCCTGCCTGAGTCGCGCCGCAACCGGATTTCGCAGAGTGTGTATGGCCGGTTGGTTCGGCCTTCGAAATTCGTCATTCCATTCGTCATTGGGTATTTCGTCATTCGTCACTTGGCTTGGCGGGGCGTCCCAACATCGTGAGGGCGGATTCAGGGCAGATCATCACAGGAAGAATGGTCGGGGCTGGCGGCGTTCTGCGAAGGGCTCGCATCGGTCGGTCGTCGCCGTCGGTACCGATCGAGTCGAATGGTCCTGGTGCTCCCGTGCTCACTGATCAGGACTCTCTTCCAGTTGACCGACAACTGGGTCGAGTCGGACGAAAACTCCCGGATGAAGTGCCCGCGCATGGTGGCCGGAGAGTTGGCGGGCGGTGTGCGCGTGGCGCGCTGCACGTCCGACGGATGTACCAGTGACGCGGCCAGGCCGGCTGCCTGCAGCATCT
Organism: Pirellulaceae bacterium; assembly: GCA_041752115.1. Taxonomy (GTDB): domain Bacteria; phylum Planctomycetota; class Planctomycetia; order Pirellulales; family Pirellulaceae; genus JAJRVM01. The sequence continues at coordinate 4,650 of JBGSHS010000387.1, forward strand.
GAAAGTAGCCGACCGGCGACAGTTCGTGGTACCGCAGGTCGATTTTCTTGCGAGCGTTCCAGGTCAAGTCAGGTCCCGCTTCGTCCAGCAAGTGCTTCTTGGTTATCCAGTCGACGCTGCCAATCAGCGCAGTCGGAGCATGCCCGGTCAGGCGATAAGTTTCTAAGCCGTCCAGCACCTCTTCCCAGCGGGCGATCACTTCGCGCGCCTCACTCGAGACTTCCAGTTGACGATCAACAAAGGCTCGGCAGGCATTCAGGTAGAATCGCTGAATCTCGAGCGCCGACATCTGGTGCCCACGAGCGAATCGAACACGCTGGTTCAGCGAAGGATCGCGGCAGATCTGATGCAAAGCTCGGATGGGCTGAGACAGTCGGGGAAGGGGAGGCAAGGCGTTGGCTTCGATGACGTCGAGCACCAGCGCAGTGGTCCCCACCCGCAGGAATTCTGCGACCTCGGCCATGTTCGAGTCCCCGAGGCCAATCTGCAATCGCTGGTGGCGCCAGAACAACAGGAAGTACTCGCGCGGCGAGAGCCACGATTCGGCACACATCGTCTTGAAGAAATGCCCCATCGTGAACATGGGGCGGTCTTTCAGAAATCCTCCCAACCCAACGCCACAGTTGATCGCCAGTGCTTTGTCGGCCAACGCCAGTCGGCCGTCGACGTCCACCATCCCCGCACCGCAGACGATCGAGCGACTGATCAGCAAAGGCATCAGCTCGCGCCGCACGCGCCGGAACGCTGCGGCAGAAGTGAGGGCGAGCAGGCAGACCGCCAGCGGCGCTGATACGATGCGCGTGGCCCACAACAGCATCGACTCCAGCCAGATCGGAGTCGGACCACCCGTCTCCTTTCCCTCCACCATGTCGCGCCCAAACAGGGTCAGGGCCAACTTGCGCGGATGAGCTACCACGAGCTGCAGGGGAAGATAGATCAGGCCGGCAATGGCCAAGTACAGCAGAATGCCTCCAATCATCAGGAGGATTCCCAACCACGTCACCAGGAGCACCGGGATCAGCAGCACCAGGCCGATGCGCCAAAGGGCCATTGACCACGAGCCCCCCAGGGGCACTTCGTAGTTCTCCTGAGCCCCATAGACGTGGCCCCGGGCATCGCGGTCGTTCTTGATCAGCGAGAGGTGCCCGTCCACTTTCGAGAGGTGAGCGCACTGGCCGAGCAACTGGTCCTGAGCCCGCTGGTAACGCAGCACCTCGCGCGGACCGCGACACTCGGGGGTGGCCCCTTCGATTAAGCCACCTCCAGCCGCCGGCCGCTCTGCCTCAAACCAGACTGCTCCCCCATTGGCTAGAAACACTCCCTCCTTGAAATGCCGAGCTGGAGCGGTCAAGACGTGCTGTCCCACGCGGGCAATCACAGCCTGATACAGATGAAACCGGGAGGGAGCTGGGCCCAGTCCCTCCCGGGGACGAAAACGGATCGCGTACTCCGTCTCCAGTCCCATCAAACGGTCCAGCAACGCCACGCTATTCGCCACCGTGGGGAACGGTCGTCTCGTCCAAGTACTCCTCGGTGCCTCGCTGGCTGTCGAGCCGTACCTGAGCGACGATCTCCTTCATCAGATCAATCTGCGTCGTCCCGTTGGTCGCACCACGCTCCTCAAGATCACATATCACCAGCGGTTTCTCGTTCATTCGTCTCTCCTCTCTGACACTCAGGCCATGCTTGAGTGCAATAGTTGCTCCCAACACACGTTGCTCCGACCACACCACCAGCCGTCAAGCCCGCTCCTACTCAGCGGACTCAGGAGTCTCATAATTCTAGAGGGGAAGCGCTGGCCCGGGACCCCCTCCAGCAATGGAATCTGGGCGAACAATCCCCGAGAGTCTATCCTATTCAGCCAGCGGAGCGCTGGCAAGGAATTGCCGATTCCCACCCCGGTTTCGGCCATCCCGGCGGTACTCCGCCAGCAGTTGATGACGGTTCTGGCGATTACGCTGAAGAGAGAAGCATGCGCGCGGCAACCGCTGGCGGAAGCCCTGGGCAATAGGCCCCCAGCAGACCGCGAACCACCTCAGGGTCACTTATGAAAACGCTCATCAAGAACGCCACGGTCGTCCTGCCGGCCGGCTGCACGCCGGTTTCGGTCCTGATCGACGGAACACAAATCGCCGATCTCGACCCGGCTCCCCAGATCCGGGTCGATGAAGTGGTCGATGCGCGGGGCCTTCATCTGATCCCCGGAGTGATCGACGATCAGGTTCATTTCCGCGAGCCGGGCCTGACGCACAAGGAAGACTTCCGACATGCGACTCGGGCCTGTGCCAAGGGGGGGGTTACGAGCTTCTTTGATATGCCCAATACGCGGCCCACCACAGTCTCGGTCGCCCGCCTGGACGACAAGCTTGCTCTGGCCGCACAACAGTGTCTGGTGAACTACGCGTTCTATATTGGGGCGACGCCGGATAACGTGCCGGAGCTTGCTGCGGCACGACGCACTCCGGGAATCAAGATCTTCATTGGGTCGAGCACCGGGGATTTGCTGGTGGATGATCAGGGGGCACTCGAGCGGATCTTTGCCGAGACCACGCTCCCCATTGCAGCTCATTGCGAAGACGAAACCACGGTCCGCAGCAACACACAGCGACTGGCCGGCACCGACCGCGTGGAGGACCATTCCCGGATACGCGATTCCCGGGCGGCCCTGATTGCCACTCGGCGGGCCATTGACCTGGCGTTGCGACACAAGCATCGCTTCCACGTGCTGCATGTCTCGACCGGCGCCGAAGCGGAATTGCTCGGGGATCATCATCGTCTGATCACCGCGGAGGTATGTCCGCATCACCTGTTCTTCACGACCGCGGACTATGCTCGACTGGGAACACTGATCCAGATGAACCCGTCGGTCAAAACGGTCCAAGACACGCACCAGTTATGGCAAGCGCTGATCGATGGCCGGATTCAGGTGATTGCCACCGATCACGCGCCGCACACGCTCGAGGAGAAAGCGGCCCCCTACCCGAAATCCCCTTCTGGTCTGCCGGCCGTGGAGAACTCGCTTGCCTTGATGCTGCATCAGGTCCATTTGGGACGCTGCACGATCGAGCAGGTTGTTCAGTGGATGTGTGAGGCGCCGGCCCGCGTGTGGGATGTGGTCAACAAGGGACGCGTTGTTCGTGGCTCTGACGCGGATCTGGTGCTGGTCGATCTCGAGAAGCGACAGACGGTGCGGAACGAAGCGCAGCAGACCAAATGTGGTTGGAGCCCGTGGCATGGCACTGAGCTGGTGGGATGGCCGGTCCGAACCTGGGTGTTGGGACGACAAGTCTACTGGGACGGGAAATTCGCCGAGTCACCTATCGGACAGGAAGTCCAATTCGACCACGCGCTCGGTGGATACTGGAGCTGATCTGACTGGCGCGTTCGGCCGCGTACTCCACCGAAAAGAGTCAAGATCGGGCGGCAAGCGCTGCGATCAGTCGTCTTCTAATACGATTTTGTTCCGTACGATCAGCGTCTCCAGGCTGTAGACAAAGTAGGGAAACGGATAATCGGGGCGACGCTTTCGGGAGTACTGGAACGAAGCATAGACGAGCGACACAGGAAGCTTGTCCTTCTCCACCCAGCCCACGACCCAATCGAGGTAAACCTTCTCGTTCTCTCGAGTGGCCTTTAAGCCTTTCACGAGCAGTTCCCGCAAGTACTCGGGGTTAACCTTCCCGTTAATGTCCTTGGTTGGCTTGGAGAAGATGTTCTGCGCTTCCACCTGCGCAGCCCACGAACTCCACACCCACATGGCCAGGAGTGACAGAACAATCAGTCTCATGCGATGGACTCCCCGACAGTCACTCCGCATCGGCCGTAGCCGTACGGAGGACAATGCAATGGAATACTCTGCCGCGACGCCAGAAGAGTACCGCTGACTGCAGCGCGCGACAGGGCCTGCAACGATAAGCGGCGAAGCTTGTACACGTTCTGGTGACTGAAGGCAAGAGCGATTAGAGAATGGGAGACGCCCCGCAGTGCTAGCATTTGCGGGGCTGGACGGCGTGCTCCCGCCAGGAGGAGACACAAAGATGGGATGACAGAAAGATGAAGAAACGCTTGGGTAGTCCGAAGCAGATCTTCTTGTCATTCCATCTGACTGCCGAAACGGAATGAAGATCAACCGGATCGACAAGCTGACTGAACTTGAGTATGAAGAGACGTGTATTGACGAGATTCCCCCGCACTGGGACAAGCGAATGATTGCGACGCACAGGCTCAGTTGGGTCGATGCTCTGACGGTGGTGGATGCAGTGCTCATTCGACGTACGATATTCTGCGGTTCAAACGCCGCAGTGACCAACCTTGCCACCAGTTCAAGCTACGAGAGTCTCCAGACGGTCCCTATTGTTTGTCACGTTGAAAATCGAGGGCTGTACACTACCTTACGCCTGTTTCGCTTATGAGCTCTCTCACGTCCGGCACGCCTCGGTCCGCTCGCGGTCAGCTGAGTCGCTTGCTTCATGCGCTGGGTGAGTTGGCCGGACAGCTGGAACAGGCGGTTGCGGAAACAGGTCTGGTGGCGAGCGAGGCTGCCGGGATCGCTGCGCCACAGCAGCAATCCCTGTTGTGGGTCTTTGAGGCACTGCTGCAACGACTGCCACGGCCACCTGCGGCGCAGGAGTCACCGGATGGCTGGCCCGCTTCGCATCCCGCGCGGGTGTGGGGAGATCCGCCGCGTCGACAGGATGCGGGGGTGGCCCGTGTGGTGGATGCGATCGATGCGTTGCTCGAGCAAGTCGATTCGGACATCATCTGGCGGGAACTGGTGGCTGAAGCTCCGGAGCAGCCCCTGGTGCACGCCTTTGAGCGGCTGTTCTCGCTCAGTAACCAATCGCTGCGACGCGGCCGCGGAGTCTATTTCACTCCGTATCCCCTGGTCCAGTACATTCTGCGCAGCGTCGATTCTCTGTTGCAGAGTGAGCTGGGCGTCCGTGACGGATTGGTCACGCGCGAGACTTCCTTGCGGATCATCGATCCTGCCTGCGGGAGTGGAGCGTTTCTGCTGGGAGTTCTGCAGTATGCGCGCGAGCGAATTCTGGCGGCACAGGGGGATGCGACGTGGCCGTCGTTTGCGGAAAGCCAGTTGTTGCCGAGCCTGACTGGAATTGATGTGATGCCCGCCTGCTGCGGCGCAAGCGGTTTGTTGGTGCGGCAGTTCCTGGCTCGCTCGGGCGGTTCTGCCCCGATGGCCGATCAGGAGCTGTCGTCGGCGCCCGGCGGCTGGTCAGCGCACTGCGGCAATCCGTTGAGCGACGTGCAGCTGATGCGCCGTCTGTTTGCGCAGCGTGTGCCCGTGATCGTGGGAAACCCGCCTTATGCGAACTTCGGCCGGCGCAACCGGGAGCCGTGGATACTCGCCCAGCTGGACGAATACAAGCGGGGACTGAACGAGAAGAAGTTGAACTTGAATGACGACTACATCAAGTTTATGCGCTGGGCGCAGTATTGGATCGATCAGGCTCCCTGCGGCATGGTCGCGATGGTCACCAACAACACCTGGCTCAACGGGATCACGCACCGTCGGATGCGCGCTTCGTTGTGCGAGACGTTTGACCAGCTGTATCTGCTCGATCTGCACGGGAGCAGCAAGAAGCGTGAAACGGCTCCCGATGGTCGAGAGGATGAAAACGTCTTTCCGATACAGCAGGGTGTTGCCATCAGCCTGCTGGTGAAGACAGGTCGAGCGGCGTTGAAACGGCGGGTGATGCATGCCGAGCTGTGGGGGACGCGCGGCTCGAAACTGCAGTCGCTGGCGGTCAGCGATGTCGGGACGATCCGCTGGAAGCGGTGCGATCTCCAGGCACCATGGTACTTGTTCACGCCGCCACGCGCTTCCGCGGCGTCGGACGACCACGCTGGAGACTATTACGCGGGACCGAAGCTGGATGAGATCTTCAGCTCCTACATCTCGGGCGTGCAGACCAAGTGCGATTCGCTGTTTGTAGGCTTCGCGCGCCAGCAGCTGGAGCAGCGCATTGAGCGTTTCCTGCGCGGGGCGGCGGTCGGCGACTTTGCCGCGGAGATTCCCGGCTGGCTGCGCGACAAGGCGGTCGGTGTGGCGTTTGATCCTCGTTGTATCCGCCCTTACATGGTTGCGCCGCTGGACGTGCGATGGGTCTACTATGAGCCACGCTTGTTGGGGCGCGCTCGCCAGGGGCTGCTGCGCGATTGGGTCGCGGACAGTCCGGCGCTGGTCTTCATGCGGCAGGCAGCGGCCCAATCGCCGTACGACTACTTCCTGGTGACCGAAGTGCTCGTGTCCGATCGCGTCTTCTACAGCGCGCACGGCGCTCCCTTCCTCGCGCCGCTGCTCGTGCGGCGACAGGATCGAGTCGTGGCCAACCTGCGGCCTGATTTCCTGGACCAACTGGAGCAACGCATTGGCATTGCGTATGGCGAACAGGGAGGAAAACTGCCTTACGTGTGCGGTCCTCAGGATGTGATGCATTGGCTCTATGCCGCCGCCCACGATCGCTCCTATCGACGCGCGTATCACGACCTGCTCTGCGTCGATTTCCCGCGCATTGCCTGGCCCCACGACCGGGCTCACTTCCTGCGCTTGTGCCAACTGGGCCAGGAACTCGTGGAAGCGCATTGCCGTGTTCCTGACCGGAACGCTTCGGAGCCGGGCGAGCACGAGTCGGGCGGCAGCTGGACCTGCCCGGGACCGCCGCAGGCGATGGCTGGCGGGTATCCCGTATGGGAGGAGGAGCGATTAAGTCTGAGTCGACAATGCGTCTGGCCGCATCGTGTGCCGCCGGACGTGTGGCAATTTCGCATGGGAGGTTACCAGGTACTTCCGCGCTGGTTGAAACAACGCCGGCGACGTCTGCTCACGCCGACCGATCTCAACCAACTGGCCACGATCATCGACGCGCTGCAGAAAACTACGGCGATTATGGACCAGATCGACCCTCGGTAGAATCGACGGTTCACTGTTTGAGCCGCCGCCAGAGTGTGGCGGTACTGATGCCGAGGATCCTGGCTGCTTGCGCTCGGTTGCCACCCGTCGACTTGAGTACCGCCTGGATATGGCGCTGCTCGACCTCCTGCAGCGTTTGTCGAGGACCACCAGCTACAGGACTTGTTTCCTGATGGTTGTGCACGATGCCACCGGGCAAGTCGTCGGGCCGAATCACTCCGTCCTTACACAACACGGCGGCCCGTTCGAGCACGTTTTCCAGTTCCCGCACGTTTCCCGGCCAGGAGTACGATGTCAGTGCGTCCAGGGCAGTGGAGTCGAGACGCAGATCGCTCAGTCCCAGCCGCGTGGCGGTTTTCGCTACGAGGTGTCTGGCCAGCGACGCGATATCTTCGGGGCGACTGCGCAGCGGTGGCACCTCGATTTCGATCACTCCCAGCCGATAGTACAGGTCCTCGCGAAAACGCCCTTCGAACACCTCTCGTTTGATGTCTTTGTTGCTGGCCGCAATCACGCGGAAGTCGACCTTGCGCGGTCGATTCTCACCCACTCGGACAATCTCGCGCTCCTGCAGCACGCGCAACAGCTTGGTCTGCATGGCCGGGGAAACATCGCCGATCTCGTCCAGGAAGACCGTGCCGCCATTCGCCTCTTCGAACAACCCCAGCCGGTCCTCCGCAGCGCCGGTAAAGGCGCCTGCCTTGTGGCCAAACAACTCGCTCTCCAACAGCGTCTCGGGCAGCGCACCGCAGTTGACCGGCAAGAACGGCCCTTTCCCGCGCGGCGACACGCGATGAATGTGCCTGGCCAACACCTCTTTGCCCGCTCCGCTTTCCCCGGTGATGATCACCGACGAGTCGTGTCGGGCCACCCGCGTGGCGAATTCGAGCACCTGCCGGTAGGCGGCACTGTGCACTTCCACGGGCGTCATCGCCACCGCTTTCTCGAGACGCGCGATCCGGCGACGCTGACGCGCGATCTCCTGCATCTTGACTTTGAGTTCCTCCGTCAGACGCAGGATGTGACCCTGGATGTCATCGGCCCGATAATACGATACGGAGGGCTCGATCGCTGCGCCCCACGACTGGCGATCCCGGCCCACGGCCGAACAGACGCGATCCCCTTTGCCACGGCATTTGTCTTCCACAAAGAAGATTTCCAGCCCGGTACAAAAGGAAGCGTAGCCGCTGGCGTAGCCGACTAACGTCCAGCAGACCGGCTCGCTCGACTTCCCCAATGCCTGACGCTGCTCGTCCGCCTCGGTCGATCCGTGCCACGTCACTTCCATCTGGAACCGACCCGCGCCGACATCCACGTCCAGGCTGCGGACGACGACCCGCGCGACCCCCTGCAGAGTATGCATGCGCGGCCCTGCCTTCACCCAGTCCTCCAGGCTGTCCCAGCGGAAAATCCGCTTCATGGCCGCCGCGTCCGCGCGTCCCCAGAAATTCCCAAACCGGGTGAAAACACGCCGTGCCTGGTCCCGCCCCACCATCTCCACCAGGTCCTTGCGCAGTTGAGCCAGCGCGTCGGACGAATGGAGCACCAGCCGCCGCCCGTGCAAGTCGAATCGCCCGTCCGACAGCTCCAGCAACTCCGATAACGCCAGCTCTTCCGCTTTCATGACGGACTCCGTATTTCAATTTGAAATGTCATGATTGCATTTTGAAATATATTGTGGAGTGTGGCGACCTCCCGTTCAAGGGTCCTGTTGGCCGGTGGATGGCTGCAACCAAGAGGGGAGTGGCTTCGCATCGCTCTGGCCGGCCGGTTGCCGGCCGACCGCAAAGCCTTATCTCCACGTGGTTTCCGGTACCGACCGGGGCTCCGTACCTGGCAAGCGGGCGACAGGCGGAACGAGCGGTGGTCGGCGCACGTCGCGCAGGAAAGCGCCGATGGGCACGCCATCTGCCTTACGTCATGAGGACGAGGCACGTCATGCCGACGAGACACGCTGATGGCAGAGGGTCCCGCGAACCAGTGACCGGACAAGCGGAAGGAGATCACGCCCATGTACTCATTATTGGCAGCCAAGAACCGACTTGTGCATGCGGAGGCACTGGAGTTTGCGCAGCAGCTCATCCGTACGCCCAGTCCTTCGCTGGAAGAAAGCGGTGTTGCTCGGTTGGTTGAACAGCAGATGCAGGAGCTCGGTTACGAGAACGTGCTGGTTGACGACTACGGGAACGTCATCGGCGTGCTGCCGGGACGGCAAGGGCAGCCGACGGTCTTACTCAGTTCGCACATGGACACGGCGGACGTCGGTGATGCGGATGCCTGGCGAGAAGCGCCACTGAGCGGCGACATTTCGGGTGGCGTCCTGCATGGACTCGGCGCCTCGGACTGCAAAGCCGGTCTGGCCGCTCAGATTTATGCCGGTGCGCTGCTGCGGCGAGCGTTGTTGCCACTGCGAGGCAACGTGGTGGTGGCGGCGACGGTCTCGGAAGAGCAGGGTGGGAGTCTCGGTTTGCGTCACTTGATGCAGGAGACGCTCCCTTCGATGGACCTGCGGCCCGACTATGCCATACTCGGTGAACCGACCGAGCTGAGCATCTACTATGGGCACGACGGTTCAGCCGTGTTTGAAGTGCTGATCGAAGGTCCGGACAACTTCCAGGTCAACGATGCCACGACGGCTGTGTTCGAGAGTTTCCGCAGCCGGTACCAGACGGTCGGCGTGCCGGGCCAGCTGGAACTGCAAAACCTGCATGCTCCACGTTTCCAGCGTCAGCCTGGCTCGGTCTCGGGCGTGATCGACGTCTGCCGTCGTCTGCCGGATACGCAGACGATCGCAGGCACGATCGAGCAGCTTAAACACGAGGCTCGGGCTGCGGCAGCTTCAGTGGCTCGAGTGGCGGTGCACGTCTCTCTGCGGCGCGAGCAGCGTCAGCTCTACACCAAGCGCACGACGTTGCTGGAACAGCGGATCGATG
>JBGSHS010000388.1:0-7168 GCA_041752115.1 Pirellulaceae bacterium
TTCCCCCGCGGTCTGCGCGACCGCGGCCACTCCCCTTGCGGACTCTTCCACAGAACGACTAGCGGCCGCGCGGGATGTAATGAGCGCTATGGCCGTGGTAAACCTCGGCCGACTCCATCACCGTTTCCGACAGGGTGGGGTGCGCGTGTACCGTCATCTTCAGGTCGGTAATCGTACACCCCATTTCGATGGCGAGTGCACCTTCGGCGATCAGCTCCCCAGCCCCGACGCCGACAATGCCGACCCCTAGAATGACTTCACTCACCGGGTCCACGATCATCTTCGTCAGACCGTCATTGCGATCCAGTGAGGTCGCCCGCCCCGCGGCGGACCAGGGGAACGCGGCGAGCTTATAGGAGATGTTGCGATTGCGGGCCTCCGTTTCGGTAATCCCCACCCAGGCGAGTTCCGGGTCCGTGAACACGACGGCCGGAATACACTTGGGATCGTAGGCTGCCGCTTTGCCGGCGAGCACTTCCGCGGCTACGCGTCCTTCGTAGCTGGCTTTGTGCGCGAGCATGGGCTCCCCGGCCACGTCGCCGATCGCGAAGATGTGCGGTTCGGCCGTACGCCGCTGGTGATCCGTCTCAATGAATCCCTTGGCATCGACCTTGATCGACGTGCTCTCCAGGCCGATATTCTGTGAGTTCGGACGCCGTCCCACGCTGACGAGGATCTTGTCAAAGACCCGTTCCGGTTCTGCCAGATCAACCCCCAGCAGTTTCACGTGCATGCCGTCGGGGCCTTCCGTCACTTCGGTCACCTTCGTATTGATCAACACGTCAGCGAAGTGTCTTGTGGCATTGGCGAACACAGGAGCCACCAGATCGGGATCAGCGGCCGCGATAATCGATCCCAACGCCTCGACCACCGTGACTTGGGAACCGAGTGCCGAGTAGACGGTTCCCATCTCCATTCCGATATAGCCGCCGCCGATCACGAGCAGCCGGCGCGGAATTTCCTTCAGCTCGAGCGCATCGGTCGAATCCCAGACATGCGGGGATTCGTGATTCAGGAAGGGCAACCGAGTGGGCGAGGAGCCGGTGGCAATAATCAAGTTCTCGAACTCGATGGTTTGCTCACCACCCTCGTGCCGCTGCACGACGACCGTATGCGGCGAAGTGATGACACCGTGCCCACGCACGAAGTTCACTTTCCGCTTGTTCTTGAGGACGCCGAGGCCGCCGGTCAATTTGCCGACGACGCCGTTCTTGAAATCGCGCAGCTTATCGAGATCGAGCTTGGGAGGCTGAAAGAACAGCCCCATCTTCTGCGCTTCCTCGAGCTCATTGATCAGCCGCGCTGCGTGGAGCAGCGTCTTGGAGGGAATACACCCCTCGAACAGGCAGATGCCGCCCGGGTTCGGCTTGGCATCGACCAGGGCAACCCCCAGCCCCAAATCGGCGGCCAGGAACGCGGCGGGATATCCGCCGGGACCTCCCCCCAGAACCAACACCTGTGTTTTCGAATGATTCTCGGTCATGATCTTGTACTGTAGGTTCAGCCTTCCATTGCCAGCAACATCGGTTGTTCCACTGCCTGCACGATCCACCGCAAGAATCGAGCTCCGTCCGCCCCGTCGACGATGCGATGATCAAAGGAGAGACTCAACGGCATCATCAGGCGCGGCTGGAATTGCCCATCCATATAGATCGGCTCATAGTTGCTTCGACCGAGGCCCAGTATAGCAACTTCCGGATCGTTGATGATGGGGGTGAAGTGTCCGATCCCGATCCCGCCCAGGTTCGTGATCGTGAAGGTCCCCCCCGACATCTCTTCCAGGGAGAGCTTGCCGGCCCGAGCGCGAGCGGCCATTTCGGTCAGTTCCACCGACAGCTGCGTCACCGTCTTTTGATCCGCATTGAGGATCACCGGCACGACCAGACCGCGCGGAGTGTCGGCCGCTACGCCGACATTGACGTACTTCTTGTAAACGACCTCGTCCTGCGACATATCGATGCTGCAGTTCAGCGCAGGAAACTTCCTCAGCGCAGCCGATGCGATCCGCAGCAGCATGGCCGTGATCGTCAGCTTGCCACCCGACTGCTCGACGGTCGCTTTGTACTGCTGACGGAACTGCTCGAGGGCCGTCACATCGGCTTTGTCATGGAGCGTGACATGCGGGGCCTGCCAGCCGGTCTCCATCTGCAGCGCCGTCTTCTTGCGCACATTGGACATCTCTTTCCGCTCGATCTCGCCCCATTTGCGGAAATCGGGCAGAGCCTTGCGGACTGCTGCGCGCGGACCCCCTCCCGGCATGCGCCGCGCATGCGACTTGACGTCGTCGATGGAGACGCGTCCCGCCGGTCCCGAGCCGATCACGGCACTGATATCCACTCCGATTTCCCGCGCAAACCGGCGTACCGAGGGAGCGGCCTGGATGGGGCGATCGTCGGCCACCACCGGTACCGATACCTGGGCGGGAGCCGCAGTCGCTTCGTCGTGGTCCGCTTCGTCGTGGTCCGCTTTGTCGTGGTCCGCTTTGTTGTGGTCCGCTTTGTTGTGGTCCGCCTCCGGCTCCTGCGTTTCCCGCTTGCTCGGCGCCACGGGCGCAGCTGGCACCGCCTTGCCAGCCTGACCCGACTTGGCCCCCGCCGCAACCGATCCGCCGGGCACCTCGTCGATCTTGGCAATGATATCGCCCACCGCCAGCTTGTCACCGACCGACACGGCCAGTTCCACCAGTCGACCGCCAATCGGGGCCGGCACGTCCGTCACCGCTTTGTCGGTTTCCACCTCAATGATCGTCTGTTCCGCTTCGATCATATCGCCTACAGCAGCCGCGATGGACACGACCTGCGCCGACGTAATGTTTTCGCCCAAATCAGGCAGCTTGAAGACTACCGCCATCGTTCACGTTCCTCGCTATATCAAGCGTACCAGGGATTGAGTTTGTCAGGATTGATACCCAGGTCGCGAATGGCCTGGGAAGGGAGTTCGGCCGCCACCTGCCCTTTGCGTGCCATGGCGTACAGGGTGGCTAACACGACGTGCCTGGCGTCGACCTCGAAGAAGTCTCGCAGCACCGGTCGCGTTTCGCTGCGGCCGAATCCATCCGTCCCCAGAGCGAGCAGATCGTCTCCCAACCAGCGGCCGAGCATGGCGGGGAGTGCCTTCATGTAATCGGATGCCGCCACCACCACGCGACCGTCGCGAGGCAGAATCTCGTTCACGTAAGCGACTCGCGGCGGCTCCTGTGGATGCAACATGCTGTGACGCTCCGCATCCACCGCGTCGCGATGCAACTGCTTATAGCTGGTCACACTGTACACATCGGCAGAGATCTGATACCGCTCCTCCAGGATCCGCTGCGCTTCGAGCACCTGCAGTAGAATCGATCCGCTCCCCAGAAGTCTCGGCGAGTTCTTTGCGGGGGTTTTCTTCCCGCGCTTCTGGCCGCCGCGGAAGAGATACATCCCCTTCAGAATTCCCTCCTCGGCTCCCTCCGGCATCGGCGCCTGCACGTAGTTCTCGTTGCCGACGCTCATGTAATAGAAGATGTCCTCGTTCTCCACATACATTCGCCGCAGCCCGTCCCGAACGATCACCGCAATCTCATAGGCGAAGGCCGGATCGTAGGCCTGCAGATTCGGCACCGACATGGCAATCAGGTGCGAATGCCCGTCCTGATGTTGCAGCCCCTCGCCGTTGAGCGTGGTGCGACCCGCAGTCCCCCCAACCAGGAAACCGCGACACCGCAGATCGCCCGCCGCCCAGATCAGATCTCCCACCCGCTGAAACCCGAACATCGAATAGTAGATGTAGAACGGAACGGTAAACACGCCCTGATTGGCGTAGGCCGTGCCAGCCGCAATGAAGGAACTCATCGCCCCGGCCTCGTTGATCCCTTCCTCCAGGATCTGCCCGTCCCGCGCCTCCTTGTAATACATCAGTTGATCGGCGTCCACCGGCTCGTACAACTGGCCAACGTGCGAGTAAATGCCGCACTGGCGAAACAACGCCTCCATGCCGAACGTCCGCGCCTCGTCCGGCACGATCGGCACAATGTGTGAGCCAATGCGTTTGTCTTTGAGCAGCTTCGTCAGGATGCGCACGAATGCCATCGTCGTCGACACAGTTCGGTCGCCACTTCCTTCGCGAAACTCGTCAAACAGCGTCGCATCCGGCATCGGGAGCGCCGCTGCTCGATTAATCCGTTGCGGGAGATAGCCCCCGAGCAGACGACGGCGGTCGTGAAGGTAGGCCATCTCCGGAGTGTCATCAGCCGGGCGGTAAATTGGCGACCGCCGCACCTCTTCATCGCTCAACGGAATCCGGAACCGATCGCGGAAATCCAGCATCTCCGCTTCGTTCAGCTTCTTCTGCTGGTGCGTAATGTTCTTGCCTTCCCCAGCCTCTCCCAGTCCATAGCCCTTGATCGTGCGCGCCAGAATCACCGTCGGCTGACCAATACACTCGACCGCCGCTTTGTAGGCCGCGTACACCTTCAGCGGATCGTGCCCACCGAGATTCATCCGCCACAACTGATCGTCCGACATGTGGCGCACCATGTTGGACAGCTGCGGATCCACTTCCCAGAAGTGCTTGCGAATGTAGGCCCCTCCTTCCACCGCGTACTTCTGGTATTCACCGTCGACCACCTCGCTCATTCGGCGCGCCAGCCGACCGTCGTCATCACGAGCCAATAGGTCGTCCCAATCGCTCCCCCACAGAACTTTGATCACGTTCCAGCCGACACCGCGGAAAACCGCTTCCAACTCCTGCACAATACTCCCGTTGCCGCGCACCGGTCCGTCGAGCCGCTGCAAATTGCAGTTCACAACGAAGATCAGGTTGTCCAGACGCTCGCGGCTGGCGAGGCTTATCGCGCCGAGCGTTTCCGGTTCGTCCGTCTCCCCATCCCCCAGATACGCCCAGACTTTCTGGCCGTGATAGGGGCGCAGTCCTCGATCGTCCAGATAGCGGATGAAGCGGGCCTGATAGATCGCCATGATCGGGCCCAACCCCATCGATACGGTCGGAAACTGCCAGAAACCCGGCATCAGCCAAGGGTGCGGATAGGAACTGGCACCGCCTCCTGGCGCCAAGTCGCGGCGAAAATGCTCCAGCTGTTTCTCGGTGAGCCGCCCTTCCAGGAAGGCACGCGAGTAAATGCCCGGCGACGCATGCCCTTGAAAAAAGATTAGATCGCCACCGCTCGGATGATCCGGACCGCGGAAGAAATGGTTGAATCCCACTTCATACAGCGTCGCCGATGACGCATAGGACGAAATATGCCCGCCAATGCCGTCATTCTCTCGGTTCGCTTTGACCACCATCGCCATGGCGTTCCAGCGAATGATGCTCTTGATCCTCCGCTCCAACTCGCGATTACCCGGAAACGGCGGCTGCCGGTCGGGCGCAATCGAGTTGACATAGGGCGTACGACTCGTCATCGGCAGCGAGACGCCCCGCTTCTGCGCGTAGATCTGCAGCTCAGTCAGGATCTCGCGCACGCGACGGTGACCACGCGAATGCAAAACATCTTCCAGAGACTCCAGCCAGTCACGCGTTTCTGCGGCATCCGCCGCACGCGTTGGAGAACTGACGTGGTCAATCATCTCGGACGGCTGTGCTAGCTGTTGAGGACCCATAGCAACCTGCATACTCTTGCGGCAATGTCTCGATGGCGGGGAAAAAACGGCTCAGCGGTCGACGATTTGCTGTTCCTACGGTTTGTATGCGTTTCTGGTGCCTTGCCCAGGGACTAACCCACAGGAGGGGCTGTAACCAGCATGCCCGACTACCTCCCAGACGCCCTAACCCGTCGGATTACCGTATTCTTCGCCTTTTTTCCCACTGGAGTTTATTGTCTCACCCGCAAGGCCGCGTCAATTCCGACGGCATTGCGGCATATCCGTAAGAACTAGACTAGCTTGCATGGCCTTTTCAAGCCACCGGGGCAGCTGCCCCACTTGACCGTGCACGCGACGTGCCAGTCGCCGATGGTTCCTCCCCGGCGGTATACCGCGGGCTGCGGAAGGCCGCCCGAGTTTGCCGCCGAGGTGGGCCTCAGGAACGTGTGAGGGCCGGATGACTCACGCACGGAAGTGCCGTGCTGCAGAGGAGGGGGAGGGTAGGTCACGCACGGAAGTGCGTGCTCCGCTCAACGTCCGACAGCTCCAGATAACTGGCCACCAACTGCTCCAGGCAGGCGGCTTCTTCCGGGCCGAATCGGTTGGGCACCGGGCTGTCGATATCCAACACGCCGATTACTTCGTCCTGGTGGAACAACGGTATGACGACTTCACTGCACGAAGCAGAGTCGCAGGCAATATGCCCGGGAAAAGCGTGCACATCGGGAACCACGAGCGTGCGTCGTCGCAGGACGGCCTGGCCACAGACGCCGCGGCCGCTGGCGATGCGCACGCATGCCGGCTTGCCTTGAAACGGTCCCAATACCAACTCGTCCCCCCGCAGGAAATAGAAGCCAACCCAATTGATTTTGGGAAGTCGCTGGAACAGAAGCGCGGACATATTGGCCGCATTCGCGATCGGATCGCGTTCATCGCCCAGCAGTGCGCGAAGCTCCTGCAACAAGTCCAGATCGGTTTCCTGGTTCCAGCGCGTCAAGGCTGTTGCTCCGAAGACAGACGCCTGTCACACCACGCGTGCCAAATAGAAAACATACCCGAAGCTGTCGCCGCACTCGC
This sequence comes from Pirellulaceae bacterium, assembly GCA_041752115.1. Classification (GTDB taxonomy): domain Bacteria; phylum Planctomycetota; class Planctomycetia; order Pirellulales; family Pirellulaceae; genus JAJRVM01. The sequence continues at coordinate 6,654 of JBGSHS010000388.1, forward strand.
GCCACACGTCCATCTCGTTCTGCAGAGAGTCGGCGAACTGCTGCACCGCATGATCGGCAGCATGCGTCTGGCGAAATTCCACCAGCAGTTCCTGCAACGGATCGTAGTAGTCGGCCCAATCCTGGGGTGGCAAGACAAAATGTTCCAGCAGCTGATACCCGGCGCCACGTAGCGTCAGAAGATCCTCGCTCACCGAACGAATGCCCGTTTCTTCGCAGGTCCAGAACTCCACCGCTCGGCGTGGCGGACTTTCCACCAGCCAGGCGACGTGGCTCACCGCAACGCAGCCACCCGGCTTGACCAGCGGTCGCCAACGACGCAACCCCTCCTCAAACCCTACCAGATAGATCGCCCCCTCGCACCAGACCAGATCAAAGGAGTGGGGAGCAAACGGAGGCTCACCCATATCAGCACAGACGGGCGTCAGCCGCTCAGCCAACCCTTGTTCAACGGCCCGCCGCAGCAGATCATCGAGAAACGGCTGATGAATGTCGACGGCCGTCACATCGGCTCCC
>JBGSHS010000389.1:0-31614 GCA_041752115.1 Pirellulaceae bacterium
GAGGTGCTCCGCACGCAGCGGCTCGCACCTGACGAGGCATGTGCGATCGCGGCGCGAGTGGCCGACGTCATGGCCGCCGCCCACTGTGCCGGCGTCTACCATCGCGATTTGAAGCCGGGCAACATTCTGCTCGACGAAAGCCACGAGCCACACGTCTGCGATTTCGGTTTGGCCATCAACGTCGCGGACCAGCCGCAGCGGCGCGGTGAACTGGCAGGCACTTTGGCGTATATGGCACCCGAACAGCTGCGCGGCGAATCGCACTTGCTCGACGGACGTGCCGACGTCTGGTCGCTGGGAGCGATCCTCTACAAGATGTTGACCGGCTGCGTTCCTTTCGAGGGCCTGGATCGCGAGGAACTCATCGCCGAGATCGAACAGCGCGACCCGCGCCCGCTGCGCCAGATCAACCCGAGCGTTACGCGGCACCAGGAGCAGATCTGTCTGCGCTGTCTGGCGCGGAAGGCGGCCAGCCGTTACGCCACCGCGGCGGACCTGGCCGACGACCTCCGTCGAGTAGAACCGACGTCAGGCGGACGCACGCTCCAACGCACGTCGCTGCTCGCAATCGTAGCCCTGCTCACCCTGTTGATTGGCATGTTCTATCCCCGACCGACGGCGATCGTGCCGACTCCCCGGATCCCCTTGACCGGAACCGTGGACCTGGTCGTCTGGGGAACCGAAGACGACCCGCGACAGGGACTTTGTCTCGACGCGCCAGCGGCACTCCCCCTGCGCCATGGCGATCGGGTGCGAGTTGACGCACAACTGAATCAGCCAGGCTATGTCTACTTGCTGTGGATCGAGGTCCAAGGCACGCTCCTGCCGTTGTATCCCTGGAGACAGGGGCATTGGGATCGAACGCCCGCCACGGAAACACCACACACGGCCCTGGCTCTGCCGCCTGCCCTCTCCCAGGCCTGGCCCACTCAGGTCCGCTGCAATGGTATGGAGACCCTCCTGCTGCTGGCGCGCTCTTCCCCGCTCCCAGAGACCGTGGATCTGCGGGAGTTGCTCCGCAACCCGCCTCCGCGCCCTGCGATCAGTCGCCTCTGCGTCGCGTCGTATCAGGACCGACAGTTCCGCGTCATACCTGCTTCAGCAGCTCATGGCCGCGACCGCCATCCGCTGATCGGCCGCGTGGATACCCTTCACGACCCGCTGCTCGACGTCCACGGTTTTCTCGTACAACAGCTGTGCCCCCATTTCGACTTGATCTATGCCGTCAGTTTTCCTGTGACGAACCAGGAAGCGAACGAAACACAACGCTCCACATCCATTTCTTCGCAACAGCCGTGAAGGAGCCGCCCATGTGGTGCCAGCCAGAGCGTCGACCACATCGCCCTCCCCTGCTCCCCATCCTGCTCTTCCTGGTGGGAACTCTCGCCGCCTGGCAACCTGCTCCTGCCGCAGACGATCCTCCGGCCGAGCCCGCTGCTTCCCCCGCGAACCCTCCCCCCGAACTGATTCGACGCCACAACGAACTCGCCCCACGCGTCAAGCGACTGTGGGAACAGGGGGACGACCGGGCCACACTCAGCGGACTACAGGAACTGCTCACGCTCCTGCAAGAACTTTATCCCCTGGACCAGTTCCCCGACGGACACCCGTACATCGTGCTCTGCTATCGCGACCTCTGCCGCGTCACCGACAGTCTGAAAGAATATGATCTTCAATGGCAGTACTGTCAGGAGGGACTGGCCATGTGCCGCCGCCTCTTCCCCCGCCACAAGTACCCACACGGACATCCCGACCTCGCCAGCATGCTCGCCAACACCGGCAACGCCCTCGTCCGCAAATGCCAATACTCCAAAGGTCGCCAATTCCTGCTCGAAGCCATCGAGGTACACTCGCTGGGCGCTGAAACACATGCACGAGATGAACATCTAAAACTGTTGGCGAAGCTTCACGTCAATTTGGCAACATGCTTGGAACGTCAAGGGCTGCTTCCTCAAGCGATAGAACACTCACGTCTTGCACTCAGTGTCTCTGAGCAAATATCCGAAACGAAATCCTATGTCGTGCGCTGCTTTCATGTGTCCAATTCTCGGTTTCTGTTCGGGCAACTGCTTAGGAGTGCGGGGCAACTTAGCAACGCGGAATCGCATTCGCGGGATGCCTTGGCGCGTCGACTGGAGCTCCTCTTTATTGACCCAACCGAAGAGGCTCGTTGTGCCGTTGTTGACGCTCTCGTGGAGAACGGCACGGTCATGTATCAAATGGGGAATCTGTCGAAAGCGTCCTGGTATTTAAACCACGCGCTTAGTGAGACGGATGAGCTGAAATCCGAATCTGTTACGTGTGCATGTCGACGACTGGCTGTGTACATTCAGTTACTGTTATTAGCTGAGGCTCAGAATTCCGATAGTGAGTTGCTTCACACTCAAAGACTCTTGGAGGCCGAACTCGCTACAATAGACCGCTTCATAGCTAATCCCGCGATCAAAACGTTAATCGCAGATGCAGAATTGGCGTTAGCAGCCTCGAACGTGGAGTTGGCGATAAGTTCACAAGCGGAAGTGCATTTGAAAAGGGCTCGCGAATTACTCGAATCGACAGTTGATTTGGATTGCAAAGAGCCGCGGAATTCGAAGATGGTATTGGTTAGCAGTTATTTGGGCCGATGCTACCAAGTTAAAGGAGAATACGGCAAAGCCCTTGGCGAGTTTGTGACGGCATTGAGAGATGCTCGTAGCATTTTCGTATCAAGTGACTTTCCCAAAGGGCACCCGGTCTTGCTTATAGCGACTGAGAATCTGGCAACACATCTTTGGCTTCTGGGAGAGACTAATGCAGCAGCAGCGCTCTTCAGTGAGAGCGTAGCCATGGCCGAACTGTTGTACCCGCTAAGTGAGTTCCCCTGCGGACACCACGCACTTATTATGGCGTATTTGGGATGGGGAAATGTGCTTTTGCGCGAGGGCGAGTTTGACGCAGCCGAGGAGTATTTACATCGAGCTCGTGATCTTGCCGCGTTATCCGTTTGCGAGCCAACCCGTTCATGCCGAAAGTATGAGCTATCGCTAGTATGGAGAAGTCTGGGAGAGCTCAAACTCTCCACTCATCACTTTGATTCGGCCGAGCAGTACTTCAACCAAGCTCTGAGAACCTATACGGACTCCGCGGACTTATCGTCGCCGGATAGCGGAGAAGAGCGACTCGTCACTGCAATGGCCTTAGGAGGACTGGGGAAGGCGTTGCATGGTGCAGGTCGGTTGGGACAAGCCGAATCGCACCATAGAAGTTCATTGAGCGTTCGCCGTGAATTATGCCCGCCAAAGGCGTTTCCATCGGGACATCCTCTTATTGCCAATAGTCTAGCGGACCTTGGTCTCGTTCTTGAGGCTTCCGGGCAGCATGACGCTGCTTTCGAGTGCTTCGCAGAATCAGTTGAAATCGAACATGACGTTGTTGCGTCTTCTATCGTCGTCGATTGTGAACGCCTCCTTATCAACATTGCTGCACGCAGACTGCGTTCGATGTCATATCTTCTGGACTGTTGGCGGCACACTGATCGCCCGGCAAGTGAGATCTACGAGTATGTATGGCTGCGAAGAGGTCTCGTTCCGAGAATCCTGACTCGGAACGCCGCACTGCGTGGGGCAGCGGGTCTCGACGCTCCTGCGGCACACGAGGAGGATCGGAGAACACGGCAGGAAATGGCTCGAGCACTGCTCGTTTCTGCGACGCAGGACGAAATATTTGCCACCGTTCGGTCTTGGGCTGGAGGGCGCGATTCCACTCAGAATGATCGGCAGCATGATGCGATCGCGCGAATGGCCGAGCCGATGCGCGAGTTGCTGACGCCGCAGCAGTTAGTCGACGTTCTTCCCTCTGATGCTGTCATGGTGGACTTCGTGCGTTACTGCACAGCCTCCTCACCTGTGTCGCAGGCAGAAGGTGATTCAGCTGGGTTCTTGGCGTTTGTCATCTCGCATAACCAGCCAATCGTCTGCGTCGATCTGGGCGATTCTCTGGCGATTGAACGACTTGTGACGCAGTGGCGATCAGCTCTGCTCGAAGATCGTGAAGATCCATCCGGCGAGTTGCTGCGGCAGCGGGTATGGGATCCAGTGGCGAGTCGCTTTCCGTCCAATACTCAGACGGTCTACGTTGCCCCCGACGGAGTGTTGTCCCTGATTCCCTGGAACGTATTGCCGGCCACGGAGAAGGGACAGATGCTGATCGACTCGTTGGCGATTGCCACGGTACCGCATGGGCCCTTCCTTGTGGAACAGTTGTCCCGCATCGAACCCGTTGCCAATCGGCCGGAGAGGATCCTGCTAGTGGGAAACGTCGACTACGGGTATCCACTCGAACCGGGCGACGTGTCGGACCTGGGAGTCAAGCAGCTGACCTGGTTGCCACTGCAGGCCAGCGGCGTTGAGATTGCTTCTGTGGCTGCCGCTGTGGGTGACCGAGAGAAACTTGTGTTGGCTGGATTGGAAGCCACGCCGGAAAAGGTGCTCGATCAGCTGCCTCGCTGCGGCTGGGCCCATTTTGCTACGCATGGCTTCTTTATTGATGATCCGTTGAGGGAGGTCCTGCACATCGATTCCGAGACGCCCGAGCCTGAATTGGTAAGAGTGAATCGTTCTCGATCGAGTCCGCTGAACCGAAATCCGTTCATTCGAGCCGGATTGGCGCTGGCGGGAGCGAATCATGTCGGCCCCGTCGACGAGCTGGGAGTTCCGCACCGCGTGGAGGGAATTCTCACCGCGGAAGAAATCGCCGGTCTCGATTGCCGACAGCTGGAAGTGGTCGTGATCAGTGCCTGTGATTCGGGATGTGGTGATGTTGTTCACGGCGATGGCGTGTTCAGCGTTCAAACCGCATTCCATGTGGCGGGGGCTCGAAATGTCATCGCCACGCTATGGAAAGTCGACGATCGCGCGACGGTCGAATTAATGCAGGAATTCTATCGACTGCTCTGGCGCGAGCAGCTTCCACCTCTCCAGGCCCTTCGCCAGGCTCAGCTTCTTATCATGCGACACCAAAGTCGGACCACGACGCAAGAACGTGGCCCTGTGCTGACCAGTACGGTGACGCTGCCGAACCGAACCCCGCAGGAAACGGCCGCGAGACTGCCCATCCGCAAATGGGCCGGGTTTGTTCTTTCCGGTCCGGGATTCTGATTTGCCCCCACGGGACGGTGGCTGCTTCATCTCCAGGTCTGTGGTGCTTCTGCGGCACTGTTCGGTGCTCGAACGCGCTGGCGGGGTGTTTCTCGTCCGCGGCCGGGGGCTCAACTCCCCTGACTCCTGGCACTCGAGTCGGTGAAGTTCCCTTGCAACCGTCAATGAAACGGTCATCAAGTCGAGGGAATTTGCCATTTTCGGATGATATCTAACCCCCTTTTATGGCTGTTCTAGTGCGTGCAGCCCGCATGATCCACCCATCTCATCGATTGGGGGGCCCATTCACCTAGATGGAGTTAGCTCTGTCGACTCGGCAGGTACTCGACAATCGTGCTGTTGAGGACGATCGCGATACGACCAAGACGGTGCCAATCTGGTCCCGTGTGCGCAGCACTTTTTGGGGGAGGCAGTCTGTAATCCTGGAGCTGCGGCCACAAAGAAACGGGCGAAAAATCTTATAAATTGGGAGTTTGTGCGTCATGCGCAAATTGTTTGCAAGCGAGCTGCATCGTGATTATTGTGGAAGATACATGTAACCGAGACAGAGCTCTTTTCTTGTGTATTTTTTCCAAATTACGCAAGTTGTCTCTTTGGGTGCCGGGTTTCCACCACGCCGTGACGCCGATCCGGGTAATGGTTGGGAGTGAGCCACCCTGTTGTGGGTCGAGTCGGAATGGTAATAGGGGTAAGCTGCGAATTATGGGAAGTCAAATGAACAAGCAACGCCGTCGCACGCATCGCCAGGGTAACAGTGTGGCTCGCCATTGTACGGCTCGTTCAAGGCGAAATACAGCTCGACCGCTGTTCGCCGAACGACTTGAAGATCGACGGCTATTGGCGGTATTGGCCGACGGTACCTATCACAATTCCTACCACAATGTGCACACGGCCGAAGACGTCACTGGCGACAGAGTCATCTCGCCTCGGGACGCCCTGGTCGTTATCAGCGAGCTTAACGCTGGCGGTTCCCGCTCGCTGTCTGTGGGGCCTGAGGCCGACGCCGCATCCGTGGCGATCGGGAAGATCGACGTTAGTGGTGACAATGCTCTCAGTCCCCGCGATGCCCTCTTGGTGATCCGTGCGCTCAATGACGGTGAAGGAGTGGGGGAGTTGATGTCGTATGGCGTCCAGGTTCTGGATGCAAACGGGAACGCGTTGCCGAACAATCGGGTGAAGGCTGGCGACGAGTTCCAGGTGCTGATTACGGTTCAGGATCTCCGGCCGAATGGGACTGGCGTGTATTCGGCCTATGTGGATGTCGGCTACAGCAATGACATCAACGATGCTTTCGAGTTGTTCACTTTGGGGGGCAATGATCCGAGCGAGTTCCCGAACGACACACCTCCGGGCAGTCCCCGGTTGTACAGTCCGCTGTTTGATTCGTTCTGGACGCGTGGGGAAGAGTATGGCAACGGGCTGCCGACGGCCTGTCCGTGGCGATTTGGGACTGCTCCGAACTGGGTGTCCTGTGACGGCGACATGGTGGCCGACGAGTTTGATGAAGTTGGAGGTTTCTGGACGAATCTCTCGGGCAATCTCGGAAACCGGGTTGTCACGTTAGCCTATGTGCAGCTGACTGCGGAGTTGCCGTCTGATTCTGACAAAGCAGGGACCGTTACGTTCCAGTCGAACATGGGACAAGGCGACGTTTTGTTTTTCAATGATGTCAGCCACCCACCGACGGAAGACGACATCCTTTTTGGCTCAAGTTTCGTAACGATCTACAGGCCGGTGTACGCCATCGACGACCCGGAGGAGACGACGGACGAAGACATGCCGGTGACGATCGATGTGCTGGCAAACGATGTGCTCGACAGTTCAACGACGGGTCCATTGTCGCTGGTAGCTGACGGTTATAGCCAGCCGGCTCATGGCACGTTGCAGATAGTCAACGGGCGGTTTGTCTACACGCCGGCGGCGAACTTTAATGGCACGGACAGCTTCACGTACACAGCGCGTGATGCCAGCGGCAATACGGACACCGCAACCGTCTCGATTACGGTCAACGAGGTGAACGACGATCCGATAGCCGTCATCGACACCGTCGCGGTCGACGAGGACTCAGGTGCCCATGTCATCAATGTGTTGGCCAACGACTTGCCTGGCGGTGGAGCGGACGAAGCAGGTCAGGAGCTGATCATCACGGCGATAACCCAGCCGGCGCATGGCGTGGCGGTGATCGTACCGGGCAATCTGCAGGTTCAGTACACGCCGGCCGCCGACTATTTTGGCAGCGACAGTTTCACTTACACGATTTCGGATGGAGCTGGTGGAACGGCCACGGGCACGGTTTCCATCACCGTGAACAATGTGAACGATCCGCCGACGGCCAATGACAATATTTTCAACAATGTCCAGGAGGACGCCACGACGGCGCTGGACGTGCTGGCCAACGACTCGATTCTTCCGGACGTCGGTGAGACGCTGACCATCACCGCGGTCAATAAGACGGACGGGACGGGAGCGGGTCAGACGAATCAAGGTGGTACTGTTGCGGTGGTTGCTGGCAAGGTCAACTACACTCCTCCCGCCAATTTCTTCGGGCAGGACAGCTTCCAGTACACGATCTCCGACGGCGGCTTGACCGACACCGCGACCGTCATTGTCAACGTTGTGAACGTGAACGACGGCCCGATCGCGGTCAATGACATTCTGAGCGCCGATGAACGGCTCGATGCGGCCGATCCGGGCACTGAGCTGCTGGTTCTGGCTAACGACAAGGCGGGGCCAGACAATGAAGTGTCCGACACGATTCGGATCGTGGCGGTCTCGACGCCGGACAAGCTGGGGACGGTTGAGATCATCAATAACGGTCAGAGTCTGCTCTTCACGCCGAAGACGGGCGCCGAAGGGTTCTACGACGAGACGTTCACTTACACGATTCGCGATTCTGGAGGCCTGGAATCGACCGCGACGGTTACGGTGACTGTGGAGCCGGTGGTACGACCACGAGCTCGCAACGATCAGGCGACGGTAGCCGAAGACGGGCAGGTGTCGATACCCGTTTTGACGAACGACGTGTTCAATGATGGAGCTCAGCGGACTCTGTTCGAGATCGTCGCAGGCCAAGGGCCGTCTCATGGAACGGTGATCATTAATGGCGACATCATTGTTTATCAGCCGGCCGCCGATTATTTCGGAACGGATTCGTTCCAGTACGTGATTGACGACAACTTTGAGGGGAGCGTGCCCAGCACGGCGACCGTCACTGTCACGGTCACCAGCGTCAATGATGCTCCCATCGCCGTGGATGACAATCAGAATCTGGCAACGATTCTGGAAGATCAGGCATCCACGCTGCTGGTCCTGGGCAACGACAAGGCCGGGCCGGCCAACGAAACGGAAGCGATCTTCGTGCAGGCGGTCGTGAGTGGCCCATCGCACGGAACGATTGTCAAGAGTGCCGACGAGAAGTCGTTCATCTACACACCGAATGCCCATTACTTTGGCCTCGACACGTTTACCTACACGATCCGTGACGCGTTTGGGGCCGTATCGGAACCGGCCACGGTCGTCTTGGTGGTGGAGAATGTCAACGACGCCCCGATCGCCGTGAACGACTCGGCGACCGTCGACGAGGACTCGGTTGACAACATCATCGACGTTCTGGCGGACGATTCGGTCGGCCCGGCGAACGAAGCGGACGTCGACTCGATTTCGCTCAAGAGCGTTGGTATTCCATCGCAGGGTGGAACGGCCGTGATGGATGCCGTCAATCAGGTGATCAAGTACACTCCGGCCGCCGATTTCTTTGGCACGGAAACCTTCACGTACACGATTGTGGACGAGGGAGGATTGGAGGCGACGGCGACGGTCACGGTGACGGTGAATGACGTCAATGACGCCCCGCTGGCCGCGGATGACTCGCTGATGGCCCTGAAGAACTTCGAGAATCAGGTGCTGGACGTGATCGTTAATGACTCGGTATTTCCCGATCGTCCGGAAGACGAAACGCTGACCATCAAGGGGTTGCTCGATGCCAACGATCAGGTGGTCAATTCGATCAAGACGCCTCACGGGACTGCGACGGTCTCGGGGGACCGGCTGACCATTATTTACACGCCCGACACCGACTTCGAGACGGTAGGTAACGATCTGGACACATTCGAGTATGTGGTTCAGGACGGTCGCGGTGGCGAAGACATTGGAGCGGTGGAGGTCGATGTCATCGACGCAGTGCCCAGTGACCTTTCCGGTGTCATTTACATTGATGCAAACGGTGATGGCATCCAGCAGTCCCATGAGCTGACTCTGGGCGGCATTGATGTGACGCTCACCGGCACGAATATTCGTGGCACCGCGGTGGATCTGACCGTGAAGACGGATGCTCATGGCGTGTTCACGTTCGCTGGTATTCTGCCGAATGCTGAGGGCGATACAGTTGGGTACTCGATCGCAGCACGGACGCCTAAGTATCTGAATGACGGGCGAGAGACGATTATCGACATGCTGGCGGACGAGAACTACACTCCGGGCCAGGCAGGCAATGACGTCTTCGCCGGCATCAACCTGGGAGTGTGGGGAACCGACCGGTCAGCCAGCAACTATTCCTTCGGTGAAGCCGGTTTGTCGAGCAAGTACATCAAGCTCTCGCAGTATCTGGCTTCGACCCGCAAGGGCATCATGTTGGGGACGGATGGCGACGGCGAGACCTACTGGTTCGCGGTGCAGCAAGGCTGGGAAGGCGTGGAATCGATCAGCTTCGATTTCGCGAATCATATGACGCCCGAAGGCATGGCTACGGCGATGCTGACCGTCGTCGGCACCAACGGTCAGACCTATCAGAAGTCGCTGTCGTACTTCCGGGACTACGATTTTGCCGGTGATCCTCGCGTCGACGGCTGCGTCGTCTTCCTGAAGGGCTCGGCGGCCGATTTTGGTTTTGACCTGGCTGCCCACGATGGGGAAGGTGAGGCGATGTCGGAAGGAGACACGATCGAGATGCTGGCGGCTGCTGACTCCGGTCGCTATGCCGAGGGCGTGGATGCCGTGTTTGGAGCCGGCGACTGGGCCTGAGCTGTCTGAAGGCGTTCGGTACAGCAAGAAACCACAGACCCCGACTTGCAGCGGGAAGTCGGGGTCTGAGTCTTTCTTGTCAGCTGACCTGGCGGTACGAGCGGTGCGGGTAACGTTCGTCTAGTACGACAGGGTCACACCCAGCGTCATACCGTGCAGCCAGTACTCCGTATCGCGGAACGCGAACAAGGGGCTTGGGGGAGGGATCAATACCCCGCCGTTAAACTGCGATGGGTTCACTGTCATGTCGATCTGGTCACCGGAGAAGACGACGTCCGACATCCAGATCGCGGTATAGCCGGCGGACAGTCGCAGCCAACTGCGGACCTCGTAGGCAGCCGTGATTCCGACTTCCGGAATCCAGGCGGTTTGGTCGCGGGAGAACGTACCCATATTGGTCGGCAGCGCCAGCATGCCACCCTGCGTGGTGGTGGAAGGATTATTGGGCGTCGTAACGGTTGTCGCTCCATCGATCCGGACCGACTGATGCATGTTACCCACGCTCATTTTTGCCAGGCCGAGCAGGGTCAACTGGCGATAACGAATCTCGCTGACGATCCCCAGTTCGCCGCCGTGGAATTCGTTCTGGGTGTCGAACATATCGAGCAGATCGATCGTCGTACCGACGGCCTGACCGCTGGACGGATCGAGCGATTCGCCCAGGCTGTGGATCGACAGTTCGTCGTCGAGTCGCAGGAAGTGGTACCCGCCCAGCAGGTCGATGTTGTAGCCCCGTCCCGCCATAATGCTGGAACGAAGGTACGCTTCGACGGCCAGAACGCTGCTGGAGGTTTCCACGTCCATGGTGGCCGACAAGACCCCCGGCGCGGCGATCAGCAGCGCATCTTCGCCGTCCAGGAAGACGTTGGTAAAGGGACGAGCCAGCAGTGGATCGCCCGCGGCAGATGATTCGACATGATAGCTGGAATCGTCGCCGTCGATGCCCCAGATCTTGGCCCCCAGGCCGAGTGTTTCACATTCATCCAACCAGAACCCGAAGTCGGTTCGGGCACCGGCGGCCATCTGGTTGCCGACATCTCCGTTGCCGAAGAGGATAGTGGCATCCGGCAGCACGCCGTCATTGGGATTCGTAGTTACCAGCGGTGGAACGGATCGGCCTTTGCCCCACCACATAAGAACATCGAAGCTGGCCCAACTGTGCCGCGGACGGCACCACGGGCAGCAGCAGTTCGGCTGGTGTTTCAGGCCCAATCGCCAGCCTGTGAGCCAGCCATCGTCACATCCGCCATTACAGCCGCCGCCATCGCAGCAGCCAGTGTCGCAGCAGCTGACATCGCCGCATTCAGCGCATCCCACTTCGGCCGGTTCGGCATCGCCGTGGTTGAAGCTGACCGCCGACACCGGATAGGTCGGTCCTGACTGGGCGGAAGCCACATGGCTGAGCAATCCCCACGTGGCGACTGCGAGGGCGACAAGTGTGATACGTGCAATCATGATCAGTGCTCGCCGGCGAAAGACAAATTGAGATCGTCCTACTTTGTAGAGATCGGTCGGCACAGGCCCGAACACCAGAATGACCGCTAATGGCCTTATAGGCCCGCCATTCTTCCCTGTTTTCCAGGGTTGTTTATTCCTCCAGGCGCCTCCGGTAAACTTCTCCCGGGCCGCAAAGCGGGGCTGTGGTATGATTTCTTCGGCACGTAGCTGAAATAGTGGTTAATCATTTATTGTGCAGGAGACCAAATGGCGCGGATGTACGGACGCGTCCGTTGAGGGCGAAACGCCGTTTCCGTGACCGTGCCACGGACGGCGGTCGCACGAAACGGCTTTCCTGGTAGAGTACATAGACAGATGAGGCGTGTTCTGACCTCACGAGATTGCAGATAGGAAGTGACATGAACGCAGCGTTGGGGGTCCCTCAGGTCGTTTTCTCAGCCTTGCCTCTGGGACGCACACGGCACCGTCCGCCGAGTCGTTGGTGGAAGCTGGTGGAGAAGATTAACGAGCTGGAGGGGGAACTGGTATCGCTGGACGACCGGGCGTTGCGTAAACGGAGTTTGTCGCTGCGATTCCGGGCCAAGAGCGGAGAGGCTCTGGCGGGGCTCGTACCTGAAGGGTTCGCGCTGGTCCGCGAAGCGGCTCGGCGAACGATCCGCATGCGTCATTTCGATGTTCAAATGATGGGAGGGATCATTCTGTTTCACGGGCGGATCGCTGAGATGGATACGGGGGAAGGCAAGACGCTCACCGCCACGCTTCCCATGTATATTCACGCATTGGTGGGCAAGGGGGCTCATCTGGCGACGGTGAATGACTATCTCGCAGCGCGTGACGCGGAGCTGATGAAACCGGTCTATGAAATGCTCGGGTTGACGGTCGGCGTCATCCAGACACCGGACCGGCAGGACCAACGCCGTGTGGCGTACGCCTGCGACATAACTTATGGCACGGCCAAGGAGTTCGGCTTCGACTTCTTGCGTGACCGACTGCTGCTGCGCCGCATGGGACGGACCCAGGACGATTTCCTGGGCGACGGCAGCAGCCAACGCTGGGATGATTCCGGTGAGCAGCCGGTCCAGCGACAAGCCCATTTCGCCCTGGTGGACGAGGCCGACAGCATCTTGATCGACGAGGCGCGCACACCACTGATCATTGGCTCACTTGGTGAGAAGGCGCGAGCTCAGGTAGTCGCCACCTATCAGTGGGCCGCCGAACAGGCCCCCATGTATGTGGAGCAAGAGCATTATGATTACGACCATGACACGCGCAAGGTGGAATTGACGGCCGAGGGCCGACAGTTCATGCGTTCCTTACCGGCCCCCGATCTGCTGCGTGGAGTCGGCTTGATCGACCTGTACGAGTACACGGAGCGAGCGGTCAAGGTCTATCGGGACTTTCACCTGGATCGGCAGTATGTGGTTCGCGATGGAGAAATCGTCATTGTTGACGAGTTCACTGGTCGATTGGCGGAAGGGCGAAAGTGGCGTGACGGGATTCACCAGGCCATCGAGGCCAAGGAAGGGGTGGAAGTGAGCGTTCCGACCGGACAGGCGGCGCGGATTACGATTCAAGACCTGTTCCTGCGCTATCGCTTTCTGGCCGGCATGACCGGAACGGCGATCACTTCGGCCCGGGAGTTCCGCAAGATCTACCACACTCCGGTCACCCGTGTCCCCACCAATCGTCCGGTACAACGACAATCGCTGCCGGTGGCCGTGTACGGGTCGAGCGAGCAGAAATGGAATGCCATTGTGGAGGAGGTACTGCAGTTGCATGAGAGCGGGCGTCCCGTGCTGATCGGCACACGGTCCATCGACAAATCGGAAACGCTCTCGCGTCTCTTGTCAGCAGCGGGCGTGGAGCATTGCGTATTGAACGCCAACGAGATCGCACGGGAGGCGGAGATCGTGTCGTTGGCAGGCCAACGAGGAAAGGTGACGGTCGCCACCAATATGGCCGGTCGCGGTACGGACATCAAACTGGAGCCGGGAGTGGCGGAGTTGGGGGGCCTGCATGTGATCGGTACCGAAATGCATGATGCCGCCCGCATCGATCGTCAGCTGTATGGGCGGTGCGGTCGACAAGGGGATCCCGGAAGCTATCGCCAGTATTTGGCTCTGGATGATGAGATTATTCGCAGTGGCATGGGACCCGATTACGCCGACAAGGTGGAGACAATTGGTGCCCGCGGCCAGGGGCTGATGAGTCAGTATGCCAGGATGTTCCGCCGTGCACAGCACAAGGTGGAACGTCGGCATCTGCGCGACCGGAATATGCTGTTGCATCACGAAAAGGAGCGGAAGAAGATGCAGCGTGAAATGGGGCAGGACCCGTTCCTGGATACGGCCGATTAGCCTGACGTGCGGCCTTGTCCACGCCTTGCCCATGCTCTGCGGCCAGGGGGCACATTGGAGCGATCGGCACGGTTGCGGCTGCCAGTCAAGGGAGTGGCAGGTCGGCCAGGACGCGAATTCCGCAAAATCCGCGAATTCCGAGTCAGAGTTTTGGCCTGGCTCTCATATCTATTTCTAGAGGACCAACAGGGGACGCCGTGAGCGGCGCCGCCTCTGCTGTTTGGCTTGCGAACTCATGGTCTGGTCCAGTGACATCACTGACCTGCAGATGCTCCAACTGCTGGAGGTCGATCCCCAGCAGGCGTACACGCTGTTGCTCGAGCATTATGGTGGACGGGTGCGGGGTTACCTGCGGCAACGATTTCCCTCGCTCGATGTGACGGAGTTGCAGGATGTGATGACTGACGCCCTGTTGGCTCTGGAGACAACATTCGATGCCCAGCGCGGGACGCTGGCCGCCTGGTTTCTGCTGCTGGCGCATCAGCATGCGGTGCGGTTGTTGCGGCGACGACGCGTGAGTTTTTCGTTGCTGGATGAGGTAACTCACGCGTCATTGGCTGCCGGCGAGGATCCGGTCGCGGCATTAGTGTCGGCCGAACGCGTGGAGCAGCTTCGCCAGGCGATCAGTGAGTTGCCCACCCTGGAACGAGCGGTGGTGCAGTCGGACGTGGACGGCGAGCCGGACCTCACGGCGGAAGCTTTGGCGGAGCAGTTGGGAACGACAGCCGCGTCCATTTACACGGCACGAAAGCGAGCCCGTCGGCGATTGGTGCAGAAATGCCGGTGGATCGAGGAATACCTGCAAGCAAAGGACCTGGAACGATGACGAGACCGGACCGAGTGGAGCGACAATGGGGAGCTCTGGTCGACTGGCTGCGCCAACGACGGGAGGACATGGGGCTGCACGCCCAGTTGTCGCTGGAAGAAGCGCAGAGGTATCTGGCAGGGGCTCAAGCCGATCCGCTTACGGCACACGAGATCGAGGTGCTGGTTGCCATGGCGGCCCGCCGGCGCGTCAACCTCTTCCCGCGCAGTGCCAGGGACAACTCCGAGATGTTCTTCAGCACGGACGTCCGGCCCGTCGAGGTGGAATGGGCCGCTTCGGCAGCCATTGTCAGCTTGGCCGGCGGAGCGGCGGGGGAAGGTCTGCGATGGCGCGACGATTGGTGGAGTGATGTGAACTCGTTGACGGTTGATACGCGTCCCCTTCAGCTGCCGCTGGGAGCATGCGATGTGCGCTGGGGAAGTCTGAGTACCGCGTCCATCATTTGTGATGTTTGGAGCGAATTGGATGAACTGACCGAAGTGGGGAATCGTAGTGGACGCGAAGCCGGCACCGGTGGCTGCTCCGACGCACGGTTGGACGCCGGTTATTGGGAGTCTACCCAATGTGCTCTCTCCGTACCGGACTGGTGCGACTTTGCCGGTTATGGCGATGAGGAGACGGAGGAGCTCCGACGCAACTGAGCGGCTCATTCACTTTCGGAGATAAGGGTTTGAGCGGGCGAGAAACTCCCCAAGTGAGGTTGAGGATAAGCTACGTTTCACTGAGTCGTCGATGAAGGGTGCATCGGGCGCGGTCGAATAACCATGAAGTGAATGGTAATTGTGCCCGCCGCGGTGCCGTTGCGGCTTGATCATGTGCTTTGTGGGGAGCGTAGTCCTTGGTTCCGCTGGCGATTGGGAGCTAAGTGCATCGAGGACTGTGCCAATGGCTCGTCACACAGAGGCTGTTCCGTTACGCTGTCAGTCAGGAGAGCTTGTGGTGGAGACGCGATCGCGGGGGATTCCCGGCCATCGATCTCGACCAGGCCAGCATGTTGTCCGCCGGGTACCCAATCGATCTTGAGCGGTCCGGTCTCCTGAATGATTGAGGCCTCGAACACTACTAACCAGCAAACTTGCGGATTACTCGTTCATGTCATCAGAACAATCCTCCGTGAATGCTCAGACCGTTGAGCAGACGAAGCAGCAGATACGCAGTCTGGTCGGGGAGATTGCCCAGTTATCCAAGAGCGATGTGGACGCGGAGGAATACTATGCCGCATTTATGCAGCGTGTCGTGTCCGCTCTGGCCGCAGTTGGTGGTGCGGTGTGGCTCATGGGCGAGGCAAGTCGTCCGGAGTTGGCGTATCAGATCAATTTGAGTGAAACGCTGTTGCGTCCGGGCGGCGAGGAGGCGACTCGTCACCTGCGACTGCTGCACCATGTGACTCGCTCCGGCGAGCCGCAATTAGTCCCGCCGATGTCGGGTGCCGAGGGGGATGAGGCGGGAGGAAATCCGACGGCCTACCTGCTGGTTCTGGCACCGCTGGTGAGCGACGGCGTAATGGAGGGGGTGATCGAGGTTTTTCAGCGGCCTGATTCGCAGCCGGCGACGCAGCGCGGTTACCTGAGGTTTCTGATTCAGATGTGCGAACTGGCCGGGGAGTGGCTCAAGTCGCGCAAGCTGAAGCATTTCAGCAATCGCCATTCGTTGTGGGCTCAAGCCGATCAGTTTGCCCGCATGGTTCATGAGAACCTGGATGTCCGCGAGACGGCTTACACGATTGTCAACGAAGGGCGGCGATTGATTGGCTGCGATCGGGTGAGTGTGGCGGTCAAACGCGGGTCGTTATGCAAGGTCGAAGCGATTAGCGGGCAGGACACCATTGAGAGTCGCTCGAACATTGTGACGCTGTTGGGCAAGGTGGCGACTCGAGTGGTTGCGACGGGGGAATCGTTGTGGTACGAGGGAAACACGGAAGACCTGCCGCCGCAGGTGGAAGAGGCGATCGACGCTTATGTCGACGAATCGTATTCCAAGAACGTGATTGTCCTCCCGTTGCGAAAACCGGGCGATCCCAACGAAGCCACGCGGAGCGGCCGCAATGCCGATCTGATTGGCGAAGTGCACATTGAGCGGGAGATTATCGGGGCCTTGATTGTCGAGCAGATCGAAACCGATCTGCCTCGCGAGATACTCGAGCCCCGCATCGACTTGGTGTACGAACACAGTACCCGCGCGCTGTCGAACGCTCTCAATTATCACAACATCTTCCTGATGCCGCTCTGGAGAGCGATTGGCAGTTCCACGGTGCTGGTCAAAGGGCGCAATCTTCCCAAGACGCTCACCATCGGGGGAGCGATTGTGGCGGCGATCCTGGCCCTCTTCCTGATCCGCACGGATTTCAATTTGAAGGCCGAAGGGACGCTGCAGCCGATAGTGCGGCGCGACGTGTTTTTCGACGTGGACGGGACGATCACCGATGTCCTGGTGACGAGTGATCAACTGGTGAAGCAAGGCGATCCTCTGATCAAGCTGCAGAACCATGACCTCGAGCAAGAGTGGCAAAAGGTGTTGGGACAGATCAGTGAAACCACCGAACGTCTGGACAGTCTGCGACGTGCCAAGCAGAACACGAGTCTTCAGCCGGCGCAGATGACGCAGATCTCGGGAGAGTATTTGCAGTTGGTCGAACGCGAAAAGAGCCTGCGGGGGCAATTGAAGCTGATCGAGGAGAAGCGGGAAAAACTGACTGTCCGCAGCCCGATCGACGGTCAGGTGTTGTTGCCGTGGGATGCCGAACAATCGCTCAAGCATCGGCCGGTCGTGACGGGCCAGCGGGTCATGACGATCGCCGATCCGACGGGGGACTGGGAGTTGGAGCTGGCCATGCCGGAGCGGCGGATGGGCCATGTTCGAGTGGCGTTGGACCGGGACGGCACAGCGCTGCCAGTCAGCTACGTATCGGCGGCGGACCCCCGTTCTCCCCAGCAAGGTGTCCTCAAGAAGGTCTACGAGAACACGCAGGTGAAAGGGGAGGAAGGGCCGACGGTCAAGATGACGGTCGACATCGATCCTCAGGATCTGTTCAAACCAAGTCCGGGTACGACGGTGACGGCGAAAGTCAAGTGTGGACGCTGCTCCTTGGGGTACAGCTGGTTTCACGAAGCCATTGAGTGGATACAGAAGCACATTCTCTTCTAATTGGGGCCCTTATTGTGCGGCTGGCGGCCGGTGCTCGTGGCGTAAGACCCCCGAGGGGACAGGTCGAGTCATGCGTCGCATATCAACTGGAGTTCAAACGCGATGAACGTCACTGCTGCGCTGCTTGCTTCCATGCTGTTGGTCACTGGTCAGACCGCGGAGCGTTCCGATGGCCAGGAGGATGCCACGGTGGCACGGCTGAGTAATTTTGTCGTGACGCTGATTTACGATGTACGGGTCCCCGCTCGTGAGCCGGGGGTACTGGTCAAGCTCGACGCGAAGAAGGGACAGATCGTTCAGAAGGACGAAGTGATGGGACGCGTCGACGATTCGGACGCTTTGATCCGCAAGGCGATTGCCGAAAGTGAATTGGCGGTGGCCAGCACACAGGCGGCCAGCAACGCTAACGTGCTGGCAGCTGAAGCAACGATCGGAGTGGCCAAGGCGGAATATGAAGGGACGCGCGAGATCAAGATGCGGGCCCCCAACGCGATCAGCGACTTTGAAGAACGGCGCCAGAAGCTGACACACGAGAAATCGGAGTTCCAGCGCGACGTGGCCAAGGTCGAACACGAAGTCAACCAGCTCACACGCGGTGCCAAAATGGCACAGCTCGAAGCGGTCAACAATGAAATCAACCGCCGACAGATCACCAGTCCGCTCAACGGCGTGATCGTGGAACGCTATCACAACGAGGGAGAATGGGCACAGGCTGGCGAACCGATCTACCGGGTCGTGCATATGGATCGTTTGCGGGTTGAGGGAATGTTGAACGCGTCCGATTTCATGCCGGAAGAAATTGCCGGCATGCCGGTCAAGATCCGCGTCATCACTCCGCAGGGCAAGGAGGAGTTCGATGCGAAGATCGACTTCGTCAGTCCTGTCGTTGACCCCAGCGGCGAGTTCCTGATTCATGCCGAGTTTGACAACCCGCGCAAAGCGAACGGACAGTGGGCCGTCCGCCCGGGACTCGATGCCGAAATTACCATCCTGCTGCAACGCGCCCCGTCACAGCGTGACGCTCAATAGCTGGCCGAATCTGTCCGTCCCCTCAGTTGTGGAATCTACGATCGATGGCTACGCTCGCCGACAGCCTTGTTAGCAGTGCCTCGCGGTCGCTGACCCTGCGGATGCGACCCGACCTGACTGCGCGCCGCCATCGCTACCACGGCCAATCGTACTGGGTGGTCAAGGAACCGATCGGCCTGAACTACTTCCGCTTCCATGAAGAGGAGTATGCCATCCTCTGCATGCTCGACGGAGCCAGCAGTCTGGAGAGCATCAAAGAACGGTTTGAGCAGGAATTCACGCCGCAGAAGATCACGTTCCAGGATCTGCAGCAGTTCGTCGGGATGCTCCATCGCAGTGGCCTGGTGGTGGCTAACGCGATTGGCCAGGGGCATCAGCTGAAGAAACGCCGGGACGAGAAACGCCGGCGAGAAATGCTCGGCAAGCTCTCGAACGTATTTGCACTCCGCTGGCGAGGGATCGATCCGGAGTGGATACTCAACAAGATCTATCCTTTCACGGGCTGGTTCTTTTCCCGCCCGATGATGATCATCAATCTGCTCCTGGCCCTCTCGGCCCTGCTGCTGATCACGGTCCAGTTCGATGTCTTTCAGTCGCGGTTGCCGAGCTTCCATCAGTTCTTTGGCAACTGGCAGAACTGGCTGGTGATGGCCGTCGTCATGGCCGGCGCGAAGGTGTTGCACGAGTTCGGTCACGGGCTCTCCTGCAAACACTTTGGTGGTGAATGCCATGAAATGGGGTTCATGCTGCTGGTCTTCACGCCGGCGCTGTACTGCAATGTCTCGGATTCATGGATGCTGCCCAGCAAGTGGCATCGGGCATTCATCGGCGCAGCGGGGATGTATGTGGAGATGTTTCTGGCATCGATCGCCACCTTCATCTGGTGGACGACCGATCGCACGACGTTGCTCAATCAGGTCTGTCTGAGCCTGATGTTCATCTGTTCGGTCAGCACGATCTTGTTCAACGGCAATCCCCTGCTCCGTTTCGACGGCTACTACATCCTGATGGACCTGATCGAAATTCCGAATCTGCGCCAGAAATCGACCGAAGTGCTCAAACGGTTCATGGTCTGGCTCTGTCTGGGAATTGAACAACCGGAGAACCCGTTTCTTCCTCAGCGGAACAGGTTCCTCTTCGGCCTCTACACGGTCGCTGCCGTCTTCTACCGCTGGATCGTGGTGTTTTCGATTCTGATGTTCCTCAATGAGGTGCTGGAACCGTACGGGTTGAAGATCATCGGACGCCTGATTGGCCTGATGGGAGTGTTTGGATTGGTGGTACAACCACTCTGGCAGCTGGGCAAGTTCTTCTACACGCCGGGGAGGATGCATAAGGTGAAGCGTTATCGACTGATCGCCTCGTTGGCTGTCGTGGCGGCCCTGGTGGGGATCTTTCTGTTCGTCCCTCTGCCATTCCATATCAACTGCAATTTCGATGTCAAGCCGCGGGATGCTGCCACGGTTTACGCGGCCGTTCCGGGACGTCTGATGGAGGTTCGAGTGGCTGCTGGGGATCAGGTGAACCAGGGCGATGTGGTCGCCGTGCTGGACAACGTGGAGCTGAAATTGAATGTGCTGGCCCTGGAAGGACAACTCAGCGAGATGGACGCGGAGGTCAAGGTGCTGGAGAAACAGCAGCGGTTCGATGAAAACGCCGGACTGCGCATCAATGAAATCCGGGAACAGCGACAGGCGATCGAGCAGGTGCTGGCAGATCGTCGGCAGGAACTGGCCAACCTGACCGTCAAGGCCCCGGTGACAGGAACCGTCCTGCCGGTCGTCGACAAACCGGATCGCGAGTCGCCTGATGGACAACTGCCCGGCTGGAGTGGTGGAGCGCTGGAAGCGAAGAACATCCATGCTCATCTGGCAGCCAACGATCGTCTCTGCCAGGTCGGAAATCCGCAGAACCTGGTGGCCGAGATCATCGTCGACCAGGGCGATGTGGAGCTGGTGCGTGCCGCGATGGCCTGGCGTGAGCGAGATGGTGAGCCGGGCGTCCCCGTGCAACTGATGCTCGATTCGCTCCCCGGACTGACCCTCGACACCACCATTGAACGTGTCGCCCTGGCCGAATTAGACGAAACGCCCTTGGGCCTCTCGACGCACGCCGGCGGCGATGTCGACTCGGTGGCCGACGCACAGACGGGGGTTCCTCGACCACTGAGTACTTCCTATCCCGCGATCGCTCCGTTGCCCGATACGGGTGGCGCAGTGCAGTTGGGAATGCGGGGAAAAGCGAAACTCTACACCGGCTGGCAGCCTTTGGCCCACCGTGTTTACCGCTTCATCACACGTACGTTCCATTTCGAACTGTAAGAATGAAAAGGAGTTTGTGACTCGGAGAACCCTTGCTCTGCCGTCCCTCGTTCAGGGCGACTCGATCGTTCGAGTCCCATTGGTACCGTAGCGTTGACGCTGATGTTGTGTTTGTTTTTGATGTGCTGAGTATCAGCAGGAAGAAAAAGGAGACATCTGAATGGCCAGTAATGACAAGCCGGAACAAGTCACCGAAGTCGAGACCGCGAGTGAACAGCCGACCCAACCGCGACCACCTGTACACCAGCTGCAGGTCAATGACGCCAATGCCATCGCCTGTTATGCGAATTTCTGCCGCGTCACCGGGTCGCCGGAAGAGCTGATCATCGACTTCGGACTGAATCCCCAGCCGGTCGGAGTCCCTAAGGACCCGATCGAAGTGAAGCAGCGGATTATTGTGAACTTCTATACGGCCAAACGCCTGCTGGCCGCTCTGCAGATGTCGGTCCAACGCCATGAGGCCGTGTTCGGCGTGCTGGAGACCGATATTCAGAAGCGTCTGCGTCCTCAAGTGGCGGCCCAGGTTCAACAGGCCCGCTAGCCGGACCGGCCCCGAAGACCCCACGCATCGGGAAGACGGCTGAGTTGCCAGAGAGCTCAGCCGTCTTCGGTTGCGCACCCTACCTTGACATCGTGACGGCGGTCCGGCCATGCTGGTCCACTCCCTCCCCTCGGCCCCCGATCTGTACCGGATCAGCGCGGCCAAGGATTGTGCCGTACGCTGGGCAGATCACGCTGGGCAGTCGTGAGGTCAGCTCCTGCTCGGCAAGATGGCTCTGGCCACAACGATCGGAGGGAGGCAGTATACTGCGTCTACCGGCCGAGATCGCCGACGACGGCGGGAAGCCGTCCGGTGCCGCCTGCAGACAAGATGCCCGAGGAACTCGATGAATGACTTGCTGACGATTGATGCGCGAGTGAAGGACCTGTTGGTCGGGCTCGTCGAGGCCGGAGGGATGCGCATCGCCGCGTCTCCGCCCGAACTCGTCGCGTATTGCTCCCAGAGCGTTCGACTTGCGGTGCAGGAGGGGCCCGAAGGAGCGGACGAGCGGCGTCAGGCGGTGCGACAACTGCTGCGCTGGGGCGGGTTCAAACCCTCAGGACGCAGCAAACCGGCTCAAGAGTATTTGTGGCGGGTGGCTCAAGAGCCAGACCAGTGGCCGGCCATCTTCAATGCAGTCGATCTCCTGAATGTCGTTTCTTTGCGCAGCGGATTACCCATCTCGCTGTTGGCCATCGGCAGGATCGGCATACCGCTGCTCGTCCGCTACGGTGCCGCCGGCGAGTCGTTCGTTTTCAACCAGGCCGGTCAGCAGCTCGATCTGACGGGGCTGTTGTGCGTATGCCGACACGAGGGTGATCATTCGCAGCCGCTGGGAACGCCCGTCAAGGACTCACAGTTGGCAAAAGTCACTTCTTCCGACGCACACGTGTTGGCCTGCATCTTCGCCCCACGCTCGTCCGTCTCGTCCGGAATACTGGAGAAATGGGTCAGTGAGCTGGCGGACGGATTTCGACAATGGTGCCAGCCACAGTTCGTCCGGACGAACCTTGTGTCGAGTACCGGATGAACTGCCTCTGCGCTGACGCCAAAAAAAAACGGCTCGCCGGAGATGGCGAGCCGTCGGTTGCCTTGCCCCCAGGAAGCCGTTTGTGCTTCGTTGGGAGCACCCTGTCTTCAGCTGGCTCAACTTGCTTACCCGGGACACCGGACTCGCTCCGATGTCCCGATACGTCAAACGGCATATGATGCGGTGAGCAATCCGCTAGGCGTCTTCACCGTCCAGCCACGCTTCCAGCACATCCTCGGCCAGCGTGTCGAGCAGCGACTCCCAGTTCTGGCTGAGTACTTCATCCACGTCAACCTGGCCGGCTGCCGAAGCTGCCGGTTGACCAATCTGCAGTCGCCAATCCTGGCTTGCCAACGGAATATGGGGTGCTGCTGGCGTGACCGACGCTTTGGCCGCCGGGGACGCTGTTGTGGGAGTCGTGCTGATCAGGCCCGACACCACGAGCGGCAGATCGCTGAGCAGATCGGTTGGTGTCGTGCCGGTATCGCCCGTCACGGCCATGCTCACAAACTCACCCTCGCCTTCGCTGCCGCCATGATTCAGGTAGCTGATAATCAGGAGAGCATCCATCGGCGAAATCCTGCTGTCGCGATTCACGTCGAAACGCGGATTGGCTCCACCAGTGCTGGTGGGATGAGCGCCGGCGACGTTGAGGTGACTGATCACCATCAGCACGTCGATCGGTGATATGCTGCCGTCGGCGTTGACGTCCAGATCTTCGCCTTCCACCGTCCCGTCGCCAGAGGCGTTGGGATCGACGATCACCAGCGACGAGATGCCGTAGCTGATATCGGCAGGATCAACCGCCTCAATCGGGCTGAAGTACACGGTGTCATGGGCGGGCGACTCGTCGGCTGGATCGGCCTTGAACTCAGCCGTGCCTACCGCATTGGCCGTGAAGACCGCGCGGAAGAGTTCCACCGGCCCGGTACCGAGCCCTTCCAACGGTGTGGCAAAGAACTGGAACGCTCCCACTTCGTCAATCAGACCGGGAGTTTGCGCGTCGGTTCCTGGATCGAAATTGGGATACGATGCCGAGAACGTGATGTCGATTCCCAACGCGTTGCTGGCATCAAAGACGGGCAATACCAGGCCGCGGTTATAGAGCAGATCCATGTACGCGGCGAAGATACCGGCATCCGCCTCATCGAGGCCGGTTCGCAGATCCTGCACCGTGACGACCATATAGAACTCGTCACCAAGGTTGATCTCGCTGATCGCTTCACCCAAGAGATTCTCAAACGAGATGTTGAAGTCGGTCGTGATGTTGGCCGGTGCGGGCATGGCCTGAATGGTCACGGTCGCCGTACTGGAACCGTTGGCATTGCTGATGGTGTACTGGAACTGGTCGAGTGAGGCAAACGAACCGTTGGGTGTGTAGGCAATGTAGTCGTCCAACGGATCGGCAGTGCCGTTGTTGTTGATGGTGGCGGTGCCGAAGCCGGGCGCCGTGACGGAAGTCAGCTGCACGGTGCCGAGAACTCCCGACAGGTCGTTGGCCAGCACGAGCAGCTGATTTGCGCCCGAGCCCGGGGTGACGCGGAAGATATCGTCCACCGCTTGTGGAGCGACCAGCTGCGGTCGCACGTAGACGCTCACAGAAGCCGTGCTCGTCTTGCCTGTACCGTCGCTGATCGTGTAGGTGAAGGTTTCCACCGGCGGGCTGAAGATACCGAAGTTCGGCGTGAAGAGGACCGACTGCCCGCTTGGACCGATTGCGACCGTGCCATTTTCCGGCTGCGTGACGGCCGTAATCGTCAGGATTCCGGAGGAACTGGGGAAGTCGTTTTCCAGCACATCCAAGGTATTGTTGATCGAATCCTGCTCCACCTCAAAGCTGTCGGCATTGGCCACCGGCTCATCTTTGAGTACCAGCACGGCATGATCCTCGATTTCGCCGGCACTCGCAGGACCAGTCGGACCGAGTTCCCGTTCCAGACCGTAGCGGAACCGAGCAAATGTTCCACCGACTTCGGCTGTGACCGGGACCGGGAAGGAAATCGTGTGAGTTCCCTCGGCCAGTCGCAGACTGGTTGCGATCTGCTCGCCAGCATCGCTCCAGTCGCCATCGCCATTGAAGTCGATCCAGGCATTCAGATAGCCCCGAGGGTATCCGGAGGTCTGAACGATCACGTCGACCGACGAGGTGCCACCGGCAAACATCGGGCCGGAAATGATCACGCCATCTTCGTCGTCCAGATTGTCCGTGTCATCGCCGGATGCCGTCAGATGCGGCCGCCCATCGGTCTCGCCATCAACCAAAGCACCCAGTTGGAAGCCGGGGAGTACGCCGTGTGATGCACCGTTGTTGGCCTTCAGCGTCGCATAAGGAGCGGGAGCGTCGCCGTAGTCAACGCTCGACGCGTTGCCGAAGTTGATGTTCGCGACGGTCTGGGCCGGAGTCACGTCAACCACGTGATAGCCCAACAGCGGGTAGGTGATTTCCCAACCCGGATTCAATACTTCCCGAATCGACACCTGGCCCGCGGGAATGCCATTGATCACATAGCTGCCGTCGGCCGCGGTAATCGCAGCTGGTTCGCCTAACGCGATCATGCCGTCGTTGTTCATGTCAGCGTAAATGTAGATGCCCGCCATGCCTGGTTCATTCGGGTCGCGGATGCCATCTCCATCCAGGTCGTTCCACTTCACCCCTCTCACGCCGCCTGGGCTCGGCTTGTTGCCGAAGTCCTTGTCCGTGATGACGTCGCCACGTGTGACAAACGTGATACGGTGCGTGCCCGATGCCGGATTGGTTGGAGTCCAATACGGCGGGACGATCTCTCGCAGCGTATAAGTGCCGGGAGAGGCAAACGTGGCAATCGAGTAGTCGCCGTTCTCGTCGGTGACATCAGACGGCTCGGTCCCGTCGAGCTGTCCGTTGTTGTTCAAGTCGATATAGACGGTCCAGTTCGACAGGCCCGGTTCGCTGGTTTCGCGAACCGTATTGCCATTGATATCAGACCAAACCGTGCCCTCGACCTCGGAGGAGAAGACGTGAGACAGGGCACTGAACGCGTTCAGACGACCACCAGTGCCCACCAATCCCTGCAAGCTCGGCAATGGATCGACCGTGTCGAGGATCAACTGCTTGACTTCCAGGACCGACAGCTCGGGAGCCATGCCGCGAATCAGAGCGGCAACCCCAGCCACGTGGGGCGAGGCCATCGATGTACCCTGAATGAAGTTGTACTGCGAGAACGGATCGACCGATGCTGGCCACGTGCTGATGATGACCTCCAGATCGCTTCCGTCTCCGCCAGGGGCCGCTAAATCAACGGTTCGCTGTCCAAAGTTGGAGTAGCTGGCAATCGTATCAAAATGACTGGTTGCTGCGACCGAGATAATCCCGTCCAAGTCAAAGCCGTTCGGATAGCTGGCTACCGCGTCGTTGTTGTTGGTGTCATTGCCGGCCGCCGCCACAAACAGAATGTCGGCCTCGATGTGACGGTCAATGGCATCGTACACCGATGCCAAGGGAGGCGTGCCTGGGTCCCAGCCCCAACTGTTGTTGCTCACCAGGACATTGATGTTGTACTGCTCACGCATCATGGTCACGTACGAGATTCCTGCCAGCACCGCGCCGGTCCCGGCCGCAGGCCCTTCCAGGATGTTGATCGCCATGATCTGGACGTCCCAGTTCACACCCGCCACGCCGATCGTGTTGTCGCCCTGAGCGCCGATGGTGCCTGCCACATGCGTGCCGTGGCCCACCGTGTCCATGGGATCCACGTTCGTGGCTCCCATCGCCGGTGCAATCCCGTAGATGTCGTCAATGTAACCGTTGCCGTCATTGTCGATGTCGTCGTCGGGAATTTCACCCGGGTTGCGCCACATGTTGTTGCGCAGGTCCGCATGCAGATAATCCACTCCGGTGTCAATCACGGCCACGACCGTATCGGGAGAACCGGTGAAAATGTTCCACGCCTCCACCATGTCGATGTCGGCGTCCGGAACACCGCCGGTCTGGCCCGTATTGTTCATGCCCCATTCGTAGACAAAGAACTGATCATTGGGAATCGCAAAGCTCTCGGCCAGAACGTAATTCGGTTCGGCGTCCACAATCTGCGGCAGTGCTTCCCACTGGCTCACTACCCCGTTGATCGGCGACGAAATGGCGGATAGGGGCAACTCAATCAAGGCCCAGTCGATTCCGTAGTACGTTTGCAGCAGCTTGGCCCCCTGCTGGTTCAACACCTGGTTCCGCGCTGCCGTCGTCAAGCCCGGAAGGAACTCGACGAGCAACTGACCAGGAATATAATTTGGAGTCGTAGCCTCCCCCTCCGCGCCGCTCTCCACCGGACCCAGACTTTCCCATCCGGCTGCCACCGTCAGCAGGCGACGATCTTCCAGAGTCTCGACACGCAGGCCCCGACTTCGGGTAAGCTGCGAGGCCCACTGGCCTCGGTTTCTGCGGCTCTTACGCAAACTTTTCGACAGTCTTGACTTCACGGTCTTAACCCCACTTGCAGCTGGATGAATTTTCATACGACGGGCACGACAGAATCGCAGATCTGTTTAATGTAAACGGCACCGCAATCGGACGCTACAATTTGGCGTGCCTCGAAAGCGCCATTTCGTGCAACGCCAACCTCCAAACCCCCAAACACCGGCGCGTCAAATGTTAAGATGTGGTATTTGGGTAATTTCGGGAGAGTCAGATAATTCGATCGTAATTGCCAGAAATTCCATGTCAACCAAATCGCGAGTTGCCCCCCGCGATGGAGAGTGGATGGGAGGGCCGGATTCTATCGAGGTCCCTTCGAATGACGGGGATGGGATTGATGCTGAAGACGGGCAGCCGCAGGGCCCCACCACGAACCGGTCGATGCCGCTCTGGGGGAGCGAGCCGGGATAGCAAGCAAGCGGCAGAGGCCGCGAGACGGTGATCTTTGGACAGAAAACCGGCTCAGGCCCTCGGAACGGCTCGCCGTCCCATCAGGCCACAGCGGACGCGGGGGCGGCGGGAAGGTGCTGTGGTGGGGTTGCGTGAACGAAGCGGCACCGCTGCATGGGGGCCCTTGGGGAAGTACGGGAGCGAGGCCGGCAAGAAATCGGCACGGGCACCGTTCGTTCCTCAACGGTGCCCGCTCGTTCTTTCGCGGATTTCGTACCCCAGCGATGGCTGGCGATTTACCACATGTATTCCAGGCCCAGCAACGCACCGTGATAGAACACGTCGCTGCTGTTGTTGATCACTGGATATCGGGCATCGGCCACGAACGGAGGCTCCGGATTGAAGTTATTGGCAGCCAGCGCGACCTGATCCATCCAGAGGAACATGTAGCCAGCTTTGAAGGTCCAATTCTGGCTCAGGCGCCACAGGAGTGTCACATTGGCGTCACCCAGGAAGGCCGCCCCGTTCTCCGTGACGCGTTCCCGGATGGGGTCGACGATCGAATATGCCTCGATGGTCGTGCGTTGAGTTGCGTGGTTACCGTAGAGTCCTACCTTCGCTTCGCTGCCAATGCTCAGGCCGGGGATAATGCAGACCCACAGGTCGCCACCCAGTTGCGCACCGGTCAAGCTGTTGGAGGTGCTGACGAAGTAGTTCATCCAGCCGGGGTTGGCGGGAGCAAACGTCAGGTAGTTGAAATCTTCCACCAGGTTCATGTAGCGGACCCCCACCAGCCACGAACCCTGGAGGCGGGTATTGGGGCCGGCCCAACGCTGACGGTAGTTCAGTTCGATCGTATCAAACGTCGAGGAGTACTCGATGCGCTGGACCGATGCGCGATCGGTATCAGTGAAACCGAACGGAGGATCTAAACCATAATCGCTGATGATCGAGAATAAGTCGTCGAAACCGTTGGTGACTTCGGATTTGGAGGCCCAGTTGAAGGCCCCGAGGTAAGTCGTTTCGAGCAGGTTGCCGGCACCCAGCTGGATGGCGAAACTGGCACGGAATCCCGACGTTTCGGGGAAGTCCAACTGCTCACTTCCCAGCACTGGGATGCCGTCGGGTCCTTCGGTGGCGAAGATCGTCGTGCTGCCGATATCGTCGCGCTTCAGATAGACCCAGTCGGCCGAGGCGTCATACCATCGTTGAGCTCCGCAGCCGCCCGCACCATACGGGAGGAGCCATCGCAGGAGATTGAGGTCGAAATCATCGCAGGCCCCCGCGCACATCTCGCAGCCGTAGCCGCCACAGTACATGCAGGGTTGCCCTTCCCCCATGTACTCGGACCCGCCGTACTCGGGCATCGGTCCGCTGGCGTCGACCATCGGCATCGCCGGTGACGGATTGAGTTGCTGTGGGGGAGCCCCCTGCGTCGGGTCATAGTAGCCCGCTGGCTGGTATCCGTAAGGTCCGCCAGGTGGCATCATCGGCCCCTGCGGAGTGTACGGACCTGGAGCTGCTGGGGGACCATAGGCACCGTAGCTCGCCGGCATCATCCCCATGGCTCCCACATTCTCTGGAGCGTACTGCGGTGCAAAACTCGGCGCGCTCGCCGCGGGACCCAGCATGTCCGGTTGACCCTGCGGCACCGAGCCGTAGGGTGCAGCTGCTGGTGCCGAACCCGGGTACGGATACGACTGGGCCCAAGTCTCGTGCCCGGCAATCGCCATCGCAGTGATTGTCAGCACGCAAAGTACCCACGACCTTTGGATTCTCATTGGTAAATTCTCCGCGGCACGAATGCGAATTGTCAGGGCGCAACCGTCGGGCTGCTTGGCCGCTTGTAACGGGCAATTGAGTTTGCGATTCGTATGGGTGGCAGCTTGGGACAAACGCTTGTTCAACGTTTACCCACCGAAGTTTCCAGAGTCCTTGTCATGACCTATCGGTCTGGCGCAATGATTAGAACCAACACTTTCGGCGCTGCCGGAACACTTTGGATAATCGGCAAACTTGCCCGCGAAATTTGGGTGTTTCCTGGGATTCGGGGGGAAACTCATCCATTTGTCGTGAAAACCGGTCGAGTCGCTGGCGGTTGTCGGAAGATTGGGCGAAATGGTCGATTTGGGTGGATGCTCCGTCCCCCCAGCCCTCCGTTTCTGGCGGAGGCGGATTGCTGCCGGGTCCGGGATCCGCCTCAACCTCGCAGTTGCTTGCGAGACTGGACGCTGCCTGACAGAATTGAAGAGCCTGGGTGAGTTCCCGAGAGCCGCTCTGGCCCCTGCGCGGTCCGTCCTCCAGGGGACATGACGACGATCCGCGCGCGGCGCTCGGTGGTGTGTGTCAGGGCAAACGCCTCGGAGAAACGGTGGATGGCAAAGCCTGCGGAGATCAAGACACCGAGCGATTTTGTGCGGCTGCTGGCAGAAAGTCGCATTCTCAGTGAGGAGCAGATGCTCTTTGCACATCAGCTGGAGCCGGAAGTCTCCTCTCCCACGACGCTGGCTCGTCGTCTGATGGCAAAGGGGCTGCTGACTCGCTGGCAAGCCGGACAACTGCTGGTTGGCTGGAACCAGTTGCGGCTGGGCAATCACCGTCTTTGCAGCCAGGTGGGGCGTTCGGAGTATGGTCGGGTCTTTTTGGCGGAGCACATTCCGCTGCAACGCGAGGTGGCCATCAAGACCTTGTCACGGCGTTTCACGCGTGATCGTGCCATGGTTGAGCGATTCCTGGAGGAAGCTCGCCAAGTGGCCGCTCTTGATCATCATAATCTGGTCCACTTATTGGATATCGACAGTGACGATGGCCAGTACTTCATGGTCATGGAATACATTATTGGGCGCGACCTGCAGCGTCTGGTGGAAGGAGCGGGCCCGCTCCCGTTTGCGACTGCCGTCGAATACCTGGCCCAGGCGGCTGGTGGCTTGGCTCATGCCCACGAACATGGGGTCTTCCACCGCGACGTGCGTCCGGAAAACCTGATGGTGGACGAGAAAGAGACCGTCAAGGTCCTGGGGCTGGGGGTCGGATACTTGGCCGCGACCGGGCCTTTCGGGCCGCGGTCAGCACACCGCGGGACGGTCGATCGTCTGGCTGACTACCGGGCTCCAGAGCAACGCATCAGCGGGACTCCCGGCAGTGCAGCCTCGGACATCTACTCGCTGGGGATGACTGCCCAATACCTGCTGACCGGCTATGCGCCGCGAAGTGTGCACGAACAAGATCCCGCGTCGACCGATGGTTCGATGACCGCTTCGACGGCTCAACTGCTGCGACTGCGTCCGGACACGCCCGAGTCATTGGCGGCCGTTGTGGCCGGGGCGGTGGCGGTCGATCCTGAGCAACGTTTCGCGTCGATGCAGGAACTGCAGCGAGCTTTGCGCGAGTGGCTTATGCAGGAAAAGGACACCGCATGCGTGCCGAACGTGACTCTGACGACAGGTCAGGTGCGTGCAACGCTCATCATACCCCCTCCGCCACCTGACAATCCGGCGGCCAGCCAAGGCGATGCATCGCTGGAATTCACGCCTGCGTTGGGGCCGCTGCCGCCGTCGTCCCAGCGGGATACGTTCCATCGTCTTCGGCAGGAGGCGGTCCTGGGACGCGGATCAGGTGTGCGTAAGCGGTACGTTGCCGGTGGAGCCATCGCCACGTTGGTAGCCTTCGGCATGACGGCAGCTCTTCTCTGGTGGCCGGCAGAAGGGGGGACGGTCGCTTCGCACCGTTCCATCGAGCCGCCGACCGGCGGAGCGAACACGCTTCCACCGATTCTACCGCCTCGGCGCTCGCCATCGGATCAAGCCAAAACAGGATCAACGATGACGGCGGCGCAGTCCACGAACGTGGTACCTTCCGCGGCCTCCGGCGCTGCAGGCGGCGCATCAGCTACTGCCGCGGACGCTGGGCCGTCGGGT
>JBGSHS010000390.1:0-32480 GCA_041752115.1 Pirellulaceae bacterium
CGCGACCGCGGCCACCAGAATGCAGAACGTAGCCATGCTCGCGCAGAGCATGGGAGAATCGTCTTGCGTTTGCCACTTCCCCCGCGGTCTACGCGACCGCGGCCACCAGAATGCAGAACGTAGCCATGCTCGCGCAGAGCATGGGAGAATCGTCTTGCGTTTGCCACTTCCCCCGCGGTCTACGCGACCGCGGCCACTGGTCTACGCGACCGCGGCCACCGGTCTACGCGATGGCAGCCAGGGCGTCATCGCATCTAGCATGCAGTTACACAGAGCTGTCACTATGTCCCTGTGCCGGAGTGTGCGGTGCTGTCACAAGTGTGTCACTGAGTGGTCGCTGCGGAGTCGGCCGCCACAGCTGAGTGTCTCGCGAGTGCAAGATAGATGGGGTCATTCCCCATGCTACGCAGTGGCTATATAGGCCATGTAATTTCTCTCCATACTGCACTGTCGCAATCGCAGGTAATCCATGAGGTTACTGCTGATGCGGCGTGTTTCGGATTCGTTGCTTTTCGTCCAGCCGTCTGTTAGCATGCGGGTATTCTGACTGGTGCGAGTTCTTCTCTTCTGGTGCGGCTGGGGGCAGTATCTGGCCACCGATGTCCGAGTGCTGTGTGCGCTCGTGTCTGCGGTTTCTTTCATCTCTTCATTGCTCACAATATGGGGTGCTTAACGATGCGAAAGCAACGAACCGGTTTTACGTTGGTGGAGCTGCTGGTGGTGATAGCCATTATCGGCATACTGGTGTCGCTCTTGCTGCCGGCCGTGCAGTCGGCGCGCGAAGCGGCGCGGAGAATGCAGTGCACAAACAATGTGAAGCAGCATGGTCTCGCATTGCACAATGCGCACGATGTATATCAGGAGTTCCCGCCGATCCTGATCAATATGTACGGCAATATCTATCCCGGTGCGAATACCGTGAAGTACCTTGGTGCGTACGGGAATCCGACGAACGAAGGGCACAAGATCACGTACTTCTTCTGCCTTCTGCCGTTCATGGAGTTGCAGCAGATGAAGGACGATCCGATCTGGGAGAACTCCGTGCTGGCGGAATCCAGTTCCAATCCCGGCACGTGGTGGGATATGACTGCGCCGACTGTATTGCAGTGCCCGAGCGATGCTTCCAAGGAGAAACGGGTGTACGTGGGAGGCTACAGTTGGATCATGGGAGGTACGGACCAGCCGGTGAGTCTGACCAGTTATGTTCCCAACGCCCGAGCCTTTGGCAAGAGGACAGCGCTGGGCACCCAGGATTGGTGGAACATCACTTGGGATAATGCCAGCGGGGAAAAGGACCTGGGGGACTTCGCCGACGGAACGTCGAACACGATGTGCGAGATCGAGAAGCCCATGATCGTCGGGAATAACGTCATCAGGCTCAGCGGCTGGGGAGTTCAGAACTCGGATGACCCGTGGGATGGAGCGAACGTGTGGGGAAAGACCGACATCGCGGAGCGTGGCGTGGCCGTGTTTGGCTATAACTGCAACGATCCGAACGTGACCTGGGACGATCTTCACGGCCAGTGGTGGTTGGGAGACTGTACGTTCACCTACCGCGGAGTTACGCGTGAGTTCTTTCAACCGCCGTCGGTGAACTATGCACCGGATGTACAGCAGGCGAGCAACATTTACCCGAACCACGCCGGGGGCGTCTGCAACACGTTGATGGGTGACGGCAGCGTCCAGTCCATCAATAACAACATCGACATCCTCGTGTGGTCTGCCATGGTCACGCCGGCCAGTGGAGAGCTGGACACGAATCCAGCTCCGTAGTCGGCGATGGTAACCAGTCTCCGGGGGACGAGGCGAGGCAGTGAGAATGAGTGCCGATTCCCGTGTGTGGGATCGGCACTGTGTGGGATCGGCACTGTGTGGGAGCGGCACTGTGTGGGAGCGGCACTGTTTGGGAGCGGCACTGTTGCCGAGCTGATCGCGATATGTCTGTTTGGACCGGTGTTGTGATCGGGGCCTGGACCATCGGCATGATCGATCTCAGCGGACCAAGGGTCATTGGAGCTTCGTGCGAGCGCCCGATCCTGGAACTGCACGCTGCGTTCGGTCGACACATCACCACGAACTACATATGACGGATATGGACATGAAACGTAAGTGCGAAGTGACGGCTTGGCTATGTCTGACCGGGTATTGCCTGATGATGGCGTCCTGTTCGGACGTCGAGTATATCGAACTGTCGGATGCGACGCTGGAAGGAAAGGTCACCTGCAACGGGCAGCCGGTGCCGTATGCGCTGGTCATTGTGGCCAGCAGTCAGGCACCTGCGTCTACGGGAGCGGCGGACGAGAGCGGTTACTACCAGCTCAAGCACGTTCCGTTAGGCGAGGTGCAAGTTGCCGTGAACACCGATGCCGGCCGAGGCATGATGATGGGACGCATGATGGCTGGTGCCAAAGAGGGCAAGGGCAAAGGGGACGCTCCGAAATTTGTCGACGTTCCGAAGAAGTTCCATGACCCGGCGACGTCGGGCATCACCACCACCATTACCGACGGGCCCAACACGTTCAATATCGAAGTGAAGTGAACTCTGTGTGATCTGGCCCGAGGCTTCGTCACCACGCTCGCGTAGAGCGTGGGCTAATTGTCGTACACAATCCACTTCCCGTGGACTGCCGAGCAGGCTGCGACGGCCTCACTCGGTACGAAGAGAGGCACGCTTGGCAGGAGGCGAGCCGTCAGTGGTTACTCGCTCGCGCCGCTTCATTCCACCGCCGATTGGCCTCGGCGATCAGCTGCAGCATATAGGCACGGGGGTTGTCGAATGTGACGTTCCAGGTGTTGT
The DNA here is from genome assembly GCA_041752115.1 of Pirellulaceae bacterium. Classification (GTDB taxonomy): domain Bacteria; phylum Planctomycetota; class Planctomycetia; order Pirellulales; family Pirellulaceae; genus JAJRVM01. The sequence goes on from JBGSHS010000390.1 coordinate 2,798, forward strand.
CCTGGCTCTTGAAATCAAAGATCCAGAATGCGGCCAGGTCAACCTTGGACGATTCCATGGCGGAGAGGATCTGCTCGAACCGAATCCGGGTTTGCTCCGGCGTGTCGCTGCTGTCGAGTCCGAACTCGCCGACAAACACTGGCCGCTTCATGGCTCGCGCCAGGTCGCACACGATACGCAGGTACTCTGCATGCGAGCTGGCCCACGAAGCAATTTCCTTCTCGACCGATTGAGCGCCATAAATGTGTATGGAGATTGTGTTGAGCGGCTGGGGATTATCACGCCGGATCACTTCCAGTGTCTGTTCGCGTGTGTCGGCCGTCCAGCTTCGTTCAGCCGTATTGTGCCAGGCTGCTGGCCGTGGATGCGAATGACCGGCAAAGATCGGACGCTGTGAGTCGTAGTGGCGCACTTCCTTGGCAAATTCCGTGAGCATCGTGACCATGACCGGCGAGGTCAGATCATCGCGCTGCGTACCTCCTTTCTTGCGGAACTGTTCTGCGTTCGGCAGGTCGGCCTGCAGGTTCGGCTCATTGCCGAACTCCCAGCCCCAGATCGCCGGCGAGTCTTTGTATCGCTGCACAATCGTGCTGACTACCTCGCGCATCTTGACGCTCGTCTGGCTGGACGGGTTCCCCCATTGATCACGCGGTTCATCGACCAGATCGGGGAAGCTCGTGAAGCTCCAGAAGAAGGACGGAATCAGTCCGATGTTGGCCTCTTCAGCTCTGCGCACTACCAGATCGAGTCGGCGCAGGAACTCATCCTGCTGATCAAAGAACACTCGCCATTGACGGTTATCGTAGGCCACGGCGAAGCGCACGAAAGGTATTCCAGCCTCGCTGAGTTTCTGAAGACCGTCGAGACTGGACGTGTTGGAGGGATCCTGCAGCACGCGGAGGAACAAGTCGAAGTAATTCGCCCCTACGCCTCGGTAGGGCTGATTGTCCTTGAGCAAGGAGCCGTCCGGTGCGATGGTCAGCGTCGGAGTTCTGCCAGCTCCTGATGGGGCCTGAGCCTGCAGCTGAGTAGCAGCGAAGGAGCTGCACAGTACTATGGACAGGAGGATCGAGTGTCTCATGTTGTTTCTTGTCTCTCTCAAGGTTGTTCAGGTGGTGGTACCTGAAACACGGTGATGTCGTCGGGAGGGATCCCGCGGAAATGCCACTGTGCAAACGTCAGCAGCGCCTGCCAGTCTTCGAGCGTCTGGTCGTGCTGGCCCTCGCGAAAGTGGAGCCCCTGCTTATCTGGGACTGCCAGGAATTGAAACACCTGTTGCGCGGCCTGGCTGGTACGGATCGTGCCAGGGGGATTCGCCCAGAGATCACCGCGCGCCTCGGTACAGAGCAGCGCGCGAGGGGCGACCAAGGCTTTGAGAAAATGCTGGTCGAACGGCAGGCGGTCTTCCCGCCCGGCGAACCACCTCAGCCGAGGGTGAAACCAATAGCCAAACCGCCGAGGATCGGTGATCTGTTCGAGCGACTCGGCGGTGCGCGGCGTGTCGCGAAAGCAGCCGGCCCCGCCACACCCCGACCCGTTGGGTGCCACGAGGGCAAATCGCTCGTCCAGGGCTCCAGCCAACAGTGCGGCCTTGCCACCGCGCGAGTGTCCGGTGATCGCCACTCGGGCCAGATCCACATCGCAGCGAGTTTCGAGATAATCGACCACGCGCATGGCTCCCCAGGCCCAGATGGCGAGCGTGGCCCCATCCTGGTTCGGATAAGCCTGCCGAGCACTGCTTACAACATCAGCTCGATCAGGTGCCAGATTTTCCCGCTGGTATTGCACGAACATGTATCCCTGTTCAATGAACAGCGGTATGCACGGGAGCGGTGCGATGCTGTGAACTTCCGTCACGATCACCGGATATCGCCCGTCTGGCTGGGGACGTGAGATCGCCACTTGCATGCGGAGCTGTTCTCGGGTGCCGATGACCAGTTCCAGCCGCTGCTGCACTACCGCCGGGTCGTTGGAGAGCGAGGAAACGAGCTGATCCGCGGTAACCGAGTCGGGACGAGGAGGCAGGTGTCCGTACTCATAATACTGCAGCATGTCCTTTAGTTCCGTACGATGCTGTTGCCACTGCTCGGGCGTCCTGATCTGCTGACCGTTGGTCATACGGAGAAGTTCGGGAAGCTCTTGCGCGGATGGCAGCTGATCCAAGGAGTCTGGAGGCTGCCACGCCCCGGTTTCCTGTCCGCAGCAGATCGTAGTCTCCAATATTCCGGCGACAAGCACCAAGGCGATCCAGGCGGCGCGATGGCAAGTGCAACTCATGATCTGGCTTCCGGCATGCAGCAAGGGAGGACACAAAGATAACGGGGTTGGGCTTGAGAAAACGGACTAAGCAACGCGGCAAAATAAACGTCGGTGGTTACCGGTTTCCCACGCTCTGCGTGAGCGTGGCTACAAGGGAAACGCCGAAGTCGTTTTTCCCCCGTGCCCACGGACTGCTGAGCATTCCGCCGCTGCGGTCGCGGCTGTGCAGTGACAGTCCCGTTCCTGCCGGGAGGTCAAACATCCAGAGTCCACGGGGCCCGGTACGGTTTGGTCACCAGCGCATTGGCTTCCGGGTCGTCCAGCACCTGTTCCTTGTCGGCATCCCAGCGGATCTTCCGTCCCGTTTTCCAGGCGATGTTCATCAGATGGCCAGGATTGGTGGCGAAATGTCCCTGCTGCACGTCAGCGGGTGGCCGTTGATGGGAGCGGATGCAGTCGAGAAAGACCTGGGCGTGCGCGGCGATGCTGTCGACGTGTACCGAATCGCCTCGGTACACATTGCCCACCGATTCTTCCTCGCCCGGCTTGCCAATTTCCGGCTTGATCGTGTACCCGCTGCGGTCCAGCAGCATGGACGCTTCCGTGCCACAGAACAGCTTGGCGTGCGAGCGCTGCTCGCGCCGGCATCCCGCCCGGAACGAATACTGCAGGAGAAATCCCTTCTTCGCAACTGGTCCAGGGCCGTACTCGCATACACCGGAGAATGTGTCCGGCCACTCCGTGTTCGTCTTGTCGAAACAGAGCATGCCGCCCGAAGCGGTGGCCGAGAAGGGCGCCGAAACCTGCAGGCACATGTGCACGATATCGTAATGATGCACGCCCCAATCGACCTGCCACGCTCCGGCATAATCGAAGAACCAGTAGTGATTGACAAACCGATTGGGATTGTAGGGACGCTGGGGTGATGGTCCGAGCCAGAAGTCCCAGTACTCCTCGCCGAACTCGGGAGGTGGAGCCGAGTCGGGCGGCGAGCCGAAACCGGGGTACATGTAGTCGTAGTCCCAGACCTTGACTTCGCAGATTTCTCCCAGACGGCCCGACTGAATCTCCTGAGCTGCCTGCAGGTAGTGCGGCCAGCTGTGCTGTTGCGTGCCAATCTGCACGATGCGGTCGTACTTGCGAGCTGCATTCACAGCCGCGCGCCCTTCGCCAATCGACGTTCCCAGCGGCTTTTCCACGTACACGTGCTTGCCCGCCTGACAGGCATGGATCGTACAGAGGCAGTGCCAATGATCGTTCGTTCCCACGATTACGGCGTCGATGTCTTTCCGCTCCAAGAGCTTGCGGAAGTCACGATACGTAGCCACCGAACTGTTGCCACTCGCCTGCACCCCCATTCCCAGTCGCTGCTCGTTCACATCGCAAACCGCGACGATCCGCGTATTCGGGCACTGGAGATGACTGATCATGACGGAGCGACCTTCGCCACCGCACCCGATCAGGCCCAGATTGATCGTTTCATTGGCGCTCGATTGCGCAGCCGATGATTGAGGAAGTGGACTACTGGTCCAGGCAGCCGTTGCGGTGGCCACTGCGGCTGTGCCCAGGAATTCGCGACGAGTGGTCTTGGTCGGCATGATGATGGCCTTGTGAGTCAGGTGGAAAACCTCCAGACAGTTGCCTCGCGCTCTCCGAGGCAATCCAGGCGGCCCGCGAGGTTCTGACCGCGCAGTGCCGCCGACGGCAAGTCCATTATGCCACGCTGACTCGGGAGCGGCCATTACCTGTGGGCCAGGCGGGAGCGAAAGAATGAGACGCCCCCCCCAGGAACGGGCAACCGTCAGTTGCTGACATCCGAGAGCCGTGCCGCTGCTGTGGCACAATCCGCACCGGGAGGATGTTGGACCCACGACTTCCAGTCGAACTTCGTATTGGCTGTGGGGCGAGTCTGCCGAGCAACCACGCGGCACTGACGATCCGGCGTCATCTCCCAATCGACTTCAAAGTAGGCCAGGATCCCGCCGGCCCATTCCCGTTGCACAGGCCATCCGCGCGGCGTGGGAGATCCCAGGAAATCGGCATAGACTAACCAGATTTTCAACTGCCCCCGCGTCAGGTTCTCTTCACTACCCGGGTGAACCAGAAACTGGTCACTGCGCGCCACATGAACGACACTCTGCAAATCCGTTTCCGCAGCTCCCACCGCGTGCCATTCGGCCGATACGAGCGGTCTGGTGCGTGTCGCGGACGATTCCTGCTGACCGCGCGCATCATAGCTGCGAATCAAGACGGCGGCGAAATCGTTATCGACTCCCTTGCCCGGGTCGACCCCACCGTATCGCTCGATACGCTCGATTCCCGGCAGACGCAGCAGGTAGGGGAGGTTAGGCCACTGCCACTGCGATTCCTTGTCCCAGACGCGTACCTGATCCATCCACGGGACATCGGCAAATGCCAGTACACTGTTCCACGACTCGCGATCTGCGGGCGTGGAGGGGCGAGTGAGCGTGACCGTGATGCAAATGGTATCGTCGTGCGGCGTCGCCGGTTTGGCAGCCAGGGTCAGTCTTCCTTGGAGGAGCGGTCGAGCGGTATCGGGAGCCGTCGTTTCGCTGTCCTTGGGGGGCCAGTAGATGGTGAAGTCCACGTCGGTCTGGCCGAGTTCTATGGCGCCGGACAGAGGAGTCGCGGCATCGCGGCACGACAACGTCAACAGCACGGCCAGGCCGAGCATGCCACAAACTGTGTGACGCCGCACGGCCTTCACGTCGCGTATCCCCAAAGTGGAAATGCTTGTGTACACGAAGCAGGTTCCTCGCCACCGCGAAAAAAGGTTGCGCCGCTGGCCGACCATCTCGCCAACTGCCGGTGCATCTGCTGTCGGTTTGGCTTATTATGTCTTATACGGAGCGGGATTCTGCTGCAACGCACGATAGCCCCTCCGAAAACCGCATGTGACCATCAGGATATGGACCCCTCATCGCGATTGCCGGCGATTGTCGTGCGACGGAAGCCTCGCAGCAATGCGGAATCACCGATGATGAATTGTCTCGGGAGAAATGCGCCATGGCCGTTCATCACATGAACCATCCGGCAGACGATTTTGCGAGAGCCGATTCCGGAGCTTCGATAGAACCAAAGGTGTCTCGCCGCATGTTCCTGGAACTCAGCGGGCGTGGCAGCGCGCTGGCTGCGGCGGCATGGTTGATGCCGACGGGGCGAGCGTACGGTGAAACGTCTGGCAAGACGATTCGAATGGCCGTGGTCGGAGGTGGTTTTGGTTCGACCTTCTGGTGGCACGAACATCCGAACTGTCGCGTGACGGCGGTCACAGATCTCTATCCGGCTCGGCGTGAGACCCTCAAGAACCGCTTTTCGTGCGATGCGGTCTATGAATCCCTGGAAGACATGCTGCGCGAGGCGAAGGATGTCGACGCGGTCGCTGTCTTTTCCGGAGCTCCCGATCATGCGCGACACGTGCGCATGTGTATGGAGCGTGGCTGGCACACGGTCAGTGCCGTGCCGACCTGCGTCTCACTCGAGGAAGCCGAGATGCTCAAGGAAGTGAAGGAACGTACCGGTCTGAAGTATATGCTGGCCGAATCGAGCTGGTATCGGCAAGAGACGATCTTTGCCCGGAATCTGTTCCAGGCGGGTGCGTTCGGAGAGCTGTTCTACACCGAAACCGAATACTACCACGATGGCGGTGATCCCGACAAAGTCACGTCGAACATCGGCTCGCTGGTCTATAACCCCGACGGCAGCCGATCGTGGCGATGGGGATTTCCGCCCATGCTCTACCCGACCCACAATACCGGCTTCCTCGTGGGGGTCACGGGAGAGCGTGTCGTCAAGGTCTCCTGCATTGGCTGGAAGAGCAATCAGCCGGCTCTGCGCGAGCATCCTCTGCGGACCGAAAATGTCTACAAGAACCCCTTCTGGAATCAGACGGCGCTGATGCTGACCGATCAAAATCACTCGTCCCGCTGCAATATCTTCTGGCGCTGCCTGGCGAGTGGTGAGCGAGCGCAGTGGTTTGGCGACGGCGCGACGTTCTACATGGTGTGCGATGGTCTGCACGGAAATGTGCAACGCAATCACAGCCAGGGGATTCAGCCGGTCGAGGTGCCACTCTACTGGAAGGACTCTCCCATGCTGCCGCCTGCCATGCGCCATGACTCCGGGCACGGTGGCTCGGCTATCTTCATCACGGCCGAGTTCATCAATGCATTGCTGGAGGATCGCGAGCCGGAAATCGATCTCTACGAGTCGCTGGCGATGACTGTGCCCGGCATCGTCGCTCACGAGTCGTCGTTTAAAGATGGCGAGCAGTTGACGGTGCCCCAGTTTGAGCGGCCGAAGAAGTAGGTAAGCTCGCTCCATTCGACAGCACCCGCCCGAATGTCGAATGACGAAATACCCAATGACGAATGGAATGCCGAATGTCGAATGCCGAACCGGCCCGTCCACGGTGACTTCTTGAAAGTCGCTGACGAGCCAGTCTGTCATTGCTGAGGTTTCATTCGTCATTGGTGGTGACACGCCGCGCATGGACAATCGCTGCTTCCAAGATGCTTGTGATGTGCCTTCCCATACTCCTCCAGTATCCGCCCGGCATGAGCGGCCGTTAATCGGCGGGTGTGCGCTTCCGCCTCTCGCACTCCCGCTAGTCCTCTAGCCTCGCCATTTAACGCCGGGCTGGCGGTGCGCTGACTGACCTGCTGCGGACTAATGTCGCCCGGTCCGGCGGACGACGCGCCAGGATCCCTCAAGGGGTGTATGCTGTAAAAGTCAATAATATTGACGTGAAAGGCAATTTCGCATATGATCGGACTGATGTGGTGAGTGGCCGGGTCGCCCCGCGGGAGAGAATTCCGGAGGAGAAGTCATGGGAAAGAAGCGGCGTCGCATGATCGAGTGCACGCGGATGGAGTTGGAGGGGGTACGGTATGTGATCGTGCGGGAGGCGGTGTTCGAGCGGTTGTGTGCGCAGGCAGGTGTTTCCGCAACGCCAGGGGGTGAAGTTGATTCAGACGTGTTGCCGTCGTTGGAAGCCGACGGTGCCTCGCTGGCCGAAAAGCTGATTCGTCGCCGACGAGCGACCGGATTAACGCAAGCGGAGTTGGCCCGTCGGGCCGGGATTCGGTGCGAGACGCTCAATCGGATCGAGCGAGGACGCACGACGCCAGATTTTGCCACTGTCCGCAAACTTGTGGTGGCGATGAATGCTGCGGAAGCCGAATCAGCCGCTCGTTAGCGTCCCAGGGGGAAGAATGCGTGCACGTGTACATTTATCCTGCTGAGCGACAATCGAGCGAACGCGAGGTACTGCCGGGCGAGATTTTCCCGCTTGGGAATTGGATCATCCCTGTTCGATATTCTACGGTTCGGCCACCTCGATGACCGACGATTCTACGGTTCGGCCACCTCGATGACCGACGCCGCTCACGGTACAAGGTCAGTCAGTCACGGAATCACGGATGTTGTTTGTCTTGTTGTCACGCATGTTGTGGAGGTTGTGAGCATGGAATACAGCGATCGTGCAAGTAGTGTCGGAACTCGAGATCGGGCTGAAGTGCTGCAGGGGGTGGTGGGGGTGATTGCCGAGCAAATGGGAATGGATCCGCAGCAGATTCGGGAGACGGATCTACTGGAGGAGGATCTTGGCTGTGACAGTCTCGATATTGTCGAGATCACGATGGAATTGGAAGAACATTTCGGTATTTCGGTGCCCGATGAGTTTGGGGAGCAAATCAAGAGGGTCAGCCAGGTCACTGACGGTGTCATGCAGTTGCTATCCCGCGTAAAGTAAGCTCTGCGGGGCACCGGCGTCCTCACGGTCCGCATCAGTTCAGGCTGCCAGTGGAACTGCTTGGCTGGCATATTGATTCCGATTTCCCTTCTGTCGTACGATAAGATCAGCGTCTTCGCAGAGGCGCGAGTTGCCACGAGACGTGGAAGGCAACTCCGCGGAGGGCTCTCATCGCACGATAGATCCGACAGAAAACCGCAGAATATCCCACAAGGAACCGGAGAAGGAAGAAGAAAGAGAAGGCATGTCGTGAGCGACCATCGAGCATTCGCCCGAGACTGCTAACATGATTGTTCCACTTGTTGATTGGTTATTCCTTGTTCAGATATTCCTTGTTCAGATATCTTGCGGTTCAGACGCCTCCCTGAACAACGCCGTCAATGGCTCAACCCAAGTGATTCGCTGGACGGTCAATTCGGCTCGTTTCGAGGTAAGTGTACTATCCGCAGGAGAATGCGGTCATGGGAACGACAAGTATTGAGCAGATTCTCGCCCGAGTCGGCGCCATGGCGTTTCCTGGCGTGTTCGACACCCTCTCGGCCCGGATTGCGCAGCGAGCCGGGTTTCCGATGGCCTTTATCTCGGGCTACTCGGTCGCGGCAACATCGATTGGCGAGCCCGATATGGGGTTGCTCACACAGACCGAGATGGTCGATCGCGCTCGACAGATCTGCGGCAGTGTGGGCATCCCGATCATCGTGGATGCCGACACCGGTTACGGGAATCCGTTGAACGTGTACCGCACGGTCAACCAGTTGATTGCTGGTGGAGCGGCCGGGTGCTTTCTGGAGGACCAGGTGTGGCCGAAAAAGTGCGGGCATATGCGGGGCAAGCAGATCATTGCTCGGGCGGACTACATTCACAAGATCCGAGCGGCGGCAGAGGCGCGCGGAGATCGCGATTTCTTCATTGTGGCACGCACCGACGCGTTGGCTGTGGAAGGCATGGACGAAGCACTGGCTCGTGTCGTGGCGGCACGCGAAGCCGGGGCCAACGCCAGCTTTATTGAGGCTCCGAGCAGTCTCGACGACCTGAAGGAAATCGGACGTCGCTCGCCCACACCCAATGTGGCCAACATGATCGAAGGTGGCAGGACCCCCGTCCTTCCCCGGCAAGAACTGGTGCAGATGGGTTTTCAACTGATCCTCTATCCGCTGTCCGGACTCTATGCCGCCGCTCGAGCATTGGACGCCATGTACCGCAAGCTGCAGCGGGACGGAACCACGACCGGTGAAGAACAGCAGCTGATGACCTTTGCCCAGTTCAATGAGCTGATCGGCGTGGAGGAAAAATACGCGCTGGCTCAGAAGTTCGGCATCCAATAGGTCTGCTCGACGTTCCGAGTCCCTTCTGCCTCGGGGTGCCGGTTGACATGAACCGTCATTCATGTACGATCGGGAAAGTAATGAGGAGGGTGAAGCTGGTGGATAGTCCTGAGCTGGCGGCCGGATACTGTGCCAAGTGGCTGCGGATCTTAGCCGATGAGACACGATTAGCGGTCGTGCAGGAGCTGTTGAGCGGGCCGCGGCACGTGAGCGAGCTGAACGCGCGGCTGCGAGTCGAGCAGAGCCTGTTGTCGCATCACCTCCAGGTGTTGCGGCGGGCAGGAATGGTTGTATCACAGCGCAGCGGCAAGTCGGTACGTTACTGCCTGTCGTCCGAAATTCAACGTTCTCCTGCTGAGGATGCCATCCAGCTTGGCTGTTGCAGTATTCGGTTCGATCGCGGGTTTGGCCGGCAGGAACAGTCGCACGCGTTGTCGGAGCCGACCGATTCAGAGCGTCGGCCCAGGCGTCGTTAGGCTGCCGTGCTGCGCGGCACTGACTCCGCCAGCGGTCAGCGCAGAATCGCGCGCTGGCTCGTGGATGGCAAGGCGGGCGAGTTCTTTCCCGGTCTCGAATTCTGATTACGCGCCAGATGCAACGGGTGATACTCGAATCCATAGGTGGGACCTGACATGTCAGCAGTGCGTTTCATTCTGATCGGCGGATTTCTGGGGGCCGGCAAGACCAGCACGATTGCTCGGTTGGCGAAGACTTTCTGTGAGCAGGGTTTGAATGTAGGGATTGTCACGAACGATCAGGCCTCCGACCTGGTCGACACGCATGCACTGCGCGCGGCTGGATTTGATGTGGGGGAAGTGGCCGGTTCCTGTTTCTGCTGCAATTTTCACGCTCTGGCCGGTGCTGTGGAGCAGTTGGAGTCGCATCAACGTCCGGACGTGATCCTGGCCGAACCGGTGGGGAGCTGCACCGACATTGTGGCCACTGTTATTCAGCCGCTGCGGCAGCTTTACCAGGGGAAGTTTGCCGTCGCGCCGTACGGAGTCATCCTCAAGCCGAGTCACGGTCGGAAGATTCTCCGCAATGCCCCCAAAGCGGGCTTCTCACCCAATGCGGCGTATATATTCCGCAAGCAGTTGGAGGAAGCTGACTTCATCATTATCAATCGGGTCGACGAATTGCCGCCAAACGAGGTCGAGGAATTGACCAGCCTGCTCAATGCCGGGTATCCCGGCGTACCGATCGTGCGCATGTCAGCGAAGACTGGAGCCGGTTTCGAAGGACTGCTTGAAGTGCTCGATCAGCAAGGCAGCTTCGGACGCCGGATTCTGGAGCTCGATTATGACATCTATGCCGAGGGTGAGGCGGAGCTGGGCTGGCTCAACAGCAGTTTACAGGTGGACGCCGACGCTCCCTTTTCGCTCGATGAGCTCGCGCAGGCGATCGTGCAGCAGTTGCAGCAGGCGCTGGCGCTGTGCGATGCGGAACCGGCTCATCTGAAGACGATCTGCATTTCCGGACAGGATCACGCTGTGGCCAATCTTGTGAGCAGCGACACGCCGGCTGTGCTGTCACACGAGTCGCGCTGTCAGACCGATCATGCGGAAGTGGTCGTCAACGCTCGAGTGGCCATCGCTCCGGAGATTCTGCAGCAACAGGTGGAAGCCGTTGTGCAAGCGGTCTGTCAGGCGATGGGTGCCACTTTCGAGACTCGGCAGACACAGAGTTTCCGGCCGGGCCGCCCGAATCCAACATACCGCTATGCGGAAGCGGTGTAGTGGCCTCGTCATTTTCCCGTGGTGCAGGGATGGCAGTGGCAGTATTGCCACCGATTGTCCGATTTTTCTGTCCCTCCTCTTTTTGTCCCCCTGGCACTCCTGTGCCGGCGTTGCCGCACGGTGCTCATTCCACATGCACCTGGCGTGAAACCACGACGACCTCGCGCGGCGGGATTTCCAGGGTCAGGTAAGTCAACGGGCCGGCCACGCGGACGGCGACTGCCTGCGAGTCCATTTCGTTCTGGTACTCGGCGCCGTCGGCAGTATCGACGGCGATCACCTCGGCGCGAACCGTGCGGTAGTTCGTGTTGTAGATCGTCCAGCACGTCTTGCCTGTACGGTCGTCCCGTTCATCAAACCGGTTCGCATACAGACCGCTCAGCAAGGTCGGCACCAGGGGAGCTACGTAGTCGCTGGTAAAGCACTCTCGGTTCGATTGCAGAATCCGGTGATTCAATGCTATCTGGGCGCGCACTTCCGGAGCGAACCAACGGTCCCAGATCCCTTCGATCCAGATGGCTTCCCCATTGAACAGGCATCGCTTGACTGCCTCGACGTTGGTTCCCAGCGGCTGATCGCAGCAGATGATCTCGATGGTCTTAAAGCTGGGGAAGGCAAAGCGATACAGGTTCACATGGCTGGGAGACCATTCGTCCATGACCGAGGAGATGTTGTAAGTGAAACTGCCGTCCTGGTATTGGGAATTGACGTCAGTGGGACTCTCTTCCGTGTAGATGGCGGCCGAATCTCCCAGCTTCTTTCGCACCTGTTGGAGCATCGCTCGCTCTCCCAACACGGGAGTCACCGGAATCGGGTGACCGTGCGTCGGGTTGTAGCACCAGTACGTGGGACCGGAGAATCCATACTCATCAATGTAGAACCCTCGCGCGCCAGTCTGCTCGGCCACTCGCTGGTACGTATCCGACAGATACGTCTGCCACTCGGTTACATGCGGGCAGATGTGGAAGCTGGGAGCAAAGTACTCGTACGGTTTGCCGGACGGACCGAGCATCTGCCATGAAGCGCCATGTGCTTTGCCGATCTCGGACTGGGGATCAACCAGGATTCCTTCGAGGTAGAGCCCCACGGGGATTCCCTGGCTCGTCACCTCATCCACGGCCTGGCGGAAACTGGCGACACCTCCCAGATAGTCCCAAGGTTGGTAGTCTCCGCACCGACCGTGGACCGGGTCCCATCCCCAATCAAACAGGTGCAGGTAGTCAACACCGCCAAAGGCACGGGCATCGGTTTCCACCACCTCTTTCAGCTTGATGGTCTTGCTCGCTTCATCGAATATCCCGCTCTTGACGGGCAATGCGAAGTGCATGAACTGCTGGCGAAAGTTCCAGACCTGGCGAAACCATGGCTGGCGAGTAGCGGCTGGCTGATACCAGGAGTTCACCCACTGCTGGTATCGAGCGAACTGAGCGTGCCAGTCGCCTTGGCTGCATCCGATCACCGTGCGGGGAGAATCGCTCTCATGTAACGGCGTGTATTCAATGGCCAGGCGAGCTCCTTCGCTCGACTTCTCGACATGGTAGAACTTGGACCGTGCCTCCAGGTCCTGTGTCATCAGGTACAGCCCCGTTCCCCGCCGCGGATCGAAGGTCCCGATAATCTGCAACGGGTTGCCGGCACCGGCGTACGGCTCGCGCAGCGACACGGCGGCAGATGTGATGACATCACCGCGACGAGGACACCAGATCCAGCAGTCGGACAGTGGCCCACCCAGAGTGATTTCCCGCAGCTCAGGAAAAAGGAAGCTGGTCGTGGCCTTGTCAGCGTCTGGCAGCTCGATGTGGGCGCGCAGTCCGATCTCTTGCGGATCACGTACGTCGACCCAGATACCAACGGCGATCGTGCGGTGCTCGCTGCGATGCTGCAGGTCAAGACGCAGTGTGGTGCCTTGACCGTCTGGCTCCGGCGTAACGCTTTGGATCTCAAACTGATCTGAACTCAGCTCAAACCCGTCGCCCAGAATGCGAAACAGCGGTCCAGCCGAGATGTAATTCGATGTCTCAGCGCTAGTCAAATTCTCAACTCGCTGGACCATCAGTCCCGGCTTCAATCGCAGGATCATTCGGATCGTCTGGCTGCTGATTGTCAGGCAGTCGTCGCGGTACTCGATGCCCGATGATTGGGTTGCCGGTGATTGGGCTGTGGCCGAATGCTGGGACGCCAGCGTTGGGTTTGCCTGCAGTTGCGTTGCCGCTGTGGCAGGGCCTGGGTCGCGGCACAGTGTCAGTCCAACCAGGCCGAACGCGCCTCGCTGCATGCCGTCGATCAGCGAGATCGTTTTGAGTGGTTTGGTGGGATCGAGGGCCAGCGCATAGACACGCAGAGAGTGCGACACGGCATGTTTGCCGGCGCTGACGGAGAAGGGAAACTGATCTTCACGGGAGCCATCGTCATAGGTGATGCGGGCGACCAGACGGTGCACATGGCTGATCTGGCCCGCTGTGCCGGCGTAGGAAGGCTCGTCGCGCTGCGGGAATTGAGCGGCCAGCAACAGGTACGCTTCCGCGGCCTGACCACTCAAGGGGACATCGATTTGGCCTGGTTCCGACAGGGGCGTCATATGCACCGCGTCGGTTCCGCCGCGTACGAGCAGCGGAACGCCAGAAACGGTGAGCTCGCCGGCGGGCAGTGTTCCGCTGGCACCCAGTTTCCTCGCCAGATCGAGGCTCGACATGTTCCCCGGCGGTAGATTGACGACCCGCCATGTATCCCCCAACGCTGGCCAGCCGGCGACGCTCTCGAAGGTGTCGGTCAGTTTGACTTCCGGTCGCTGGTCCGAAAATTTCAGCTCGGCGATCTCCAGGAAGGCATCGTCGCGCAACGCCTGCACCTGAACAGCCAGCAGGCGGATTTCGCTGAGCTCCACTCGGGTCACTGCCACATGCCAGTCACCATCGGCCGACAACTCGCCCTCACGAATCAGGTTCTGCTCTTGAGGAGATGGACCGCCCGATGAAGCGTAGAGTACGTAATCGCCCCACGCGCGGGTATTGCGCGCTCGGTACCGCAGCGCGACGTACCGTTGTCCGGAGAGCGGCTGGGGGAGCGGGAAGGACCACTTGGCCCCTTTCATGCCGTCGCGGACCGAGAACTTCCGACCAGAGTCTGTCACGGACTGATCGTGGTGCTGTGTGAAGTTGCCGAGCCAATCGGGTTGGATAGTCCACTGCTGGCAGTGCCGAAGATCGATTGGAGTCACACTGGCCGGCGCGGAGATTGGCGTGTGCTCGTCAGCTTCCTCTGGCGGCAGGTCGGTGATGGCGAGGTAATCGACCCACAGTTCCGCGTTTCCATCGCCATTAGCGAAGCACTGCACGGCGATCCCGGTCACTGGCGAAGCAACTCCAGCTTCAGGCAGGTGTACCTTGGTCGTGTGCCACTGATTGTCCGCTTGGACCGCATCCCCCTTGAGCACGTTGACGCCGCCGTGGTCGTTACCACTTCCTTCGAGCCAGACGAAGTAGTCGAGTCTGTCCTGCGCGATGTTAATGGCACGATAGCGGATCACCAGCCACGGAGTCATGTCGGGTTCGACGGGCATCTCGAACGCGCGAGACCATTTCATTCCCGTTTCTTGATCCGGTACGGAAAACCTCCCGACGCCCGAGTCGGCCTCCGCCTGCGGCGTGTCGGTATGGGGACTGATCCACTCAGGACGTGCCTTCCACGGTGCTATCGAACCGAAATCATCTCGAAACGCGTCTTCGGTGCGACCTTGCTGGCCAGACAGTGCGAGCAGTGCGACGCAACTGATTGTGGAGACGATCTGCCATGTGCGCCGGATGATGTGCGTTCTGAGTCGTGGCAGGACGCGGTGGGCTGGGAATGGGAGACAGTGAGGCATGGCTTTTCACTTCGTGTTTGGATCGTGAGGGCGTTTGCGGTGGCTCGGTGGGTCGGGTATCCTTGGTCTGTTCGTGGTCATCCCAGTATACCTGAAGTTCGGAGAAACCTCATGAACCGAGCCGTGACAAGTCTGAGCTGGTGCTGGTTGCTCTGTGGGTTGGTGTGCGGCCTGCGAGGGGAGGATCCGGCAGCAGGTGATCCAGATCCTGCGCCGATCACGATGGCTCAGCTCAATAGCGCGGTAACTTCAGGGGTTTCGGTGTGCGAGGTGACGGATTACGTGCCAGGGCATTACGCAGGAGAGCTCACGCCGAGCCCCCCTCATGCGGATATGAATCCGAAGAGGGCATTTATCGTCTTCTGGAAGGACCATGCCGAGCGGTTCGTGTTCAGCCACGAAGCGAGCTACTGCCCGCTGTTTGAACTGCCCAGCGGCGCGGCGATGTGCAACCAGTTCTTTGAAGGGAATCTGGGAGATGCAGAGCTGTTCAACGATCTGGGACGCAAGGAGCAGAACAGCTTCGTCGATGTGGTCGAGCAAGGGCCTCAACGCGTCTGGGTCCGCTGGACCTACTTTTGCGTGAACATGCAGGACGACAGCCAACCGAGGCTGCGGGGAACCGAAGACTACTTTGCTTATCCCAACGGGCTCGTGTTGCGTCGTATGCGTTATGAGAGTCTGATGCCCGATAGCATCGTTGGCTACAGCACGCAGCCGGTGGAGCTGTTTGGCGTGGCCCCGGTGGGTACGACCATCAAGGACCTCTTCCCACGCGATGCGGAACACGGAGACTATCTGACCCACACGGCATTGGACCTGTACAGCGATCGTCGTTACGATCTGTACTGGGATGAGCAGGGTCATGTTCGCCGCAGCGGCGATGATGCGACGTTGGCCGCCATTTCCCTGTCACCGGGCTGTGCCTTGGTGATGCCGTTTCGTGATCGGCTGATGTTCGCCGTGCTGGGAAACGCTTCGGGATTCGTTACCGGTCGAAATCAGCTGATGGATCACTCCACTCCCGGGGCCGAGGGGGGAGCTGGTTGGGGCACCGGACTGTGGGATCACTGGCCGATCGGCTGGTTGAATTCGCAGACGTCGTATTGGAAACCGGGTTCGCCCTATGCGTACAGCTTTGGTTCCCTGGGGCAGTTCTTCGTGCCGGAGGGCCAGCGGATCAAGGCGATCGGAACGGACTACCCGGCATCCTGCCGTGACATGCAGTTGAATCGGTGGACGGAGCGTCGTTGGTTCTTTGTCCTGCTCGGTTCGGCTGCGGATTGGGACGAGGTGCGTCGCATCGGGCGAACCTGGTTGGACCAGGGAGCAGGCTGCCGCGAACCCGACAGCGTAGCAGGCCTGCGTTGAGCAGATTCTCACCGACGTGCCCGTTCGGCTTGCCGCAGAACTGCCAGTTCCTTACCGCCACGCACCCATCGATCTGACCGGCGCTTTCTGGTACCTTGAGACGACGCGGAACGCATGCCGAGCGGATTCGCGCGGGTGCGTTGGTTCGAGCATTTTCAGGGAAAACTCGGCGTCTGAGTTGGGGTCATTTCGCCTGTTTGATCAGGCAGGGCGAGATTGGCTGGATTCCAGGCGGCTGGTTAAGCGAATGCCTCCGTTCCTTTGTGGTGCGTTCTCTTTTCATGTCAAGGTTGAGTCATGACCTCCAAGCCTTTTCATTTTCAGCGTCTGTTTGAGTTAGGACCCGAGGCGACGGATTATCGACTGCTAACCAAAGATCACGTTCAGGTGAGAGCGTGGGATGGCCAGGAAGTGCTGCGTGTCGAGCCCGAGGCGCTGACGCTGCTGGCAGCACAGGCGTTTCACGACATTAACTTCTTTCTTCGCCCGACGCATCTGCAGCAGGTGGCTGCAGTGCTGGAGGATCCGGAGGCATCGGACAACGATCAGATGGTAGCTCTGACGATGCTCAAGAACGCGGAGGTCGCCAGCGCCGGGGTGCTCCCCTTCTGCCAGGACACGGGAACAGCAATCATCATGGGCAAAAAGGGAAATGCCGTCTGGTCGGTCGGAGACGAAGAGGCCTTGGCACGCGGCGTCTATGCAGCCTACACGGAGAACAATCTGCGTTATTCGCAAAACGCGCCGCTTACCATGTGGGAGGAGATTAACACGCAGACGAATCTGCCTGCCCAGATCGATCTGGCCGCATGCGATGGTGACCGATACGACTTCCTGTTCATTGCGAAAGGTGGCGGCTCGGCGAACAAGACGTTCCTTTATCAGGAAACGCGAGCACTGCTTAATCCCCAGACGCTGGTGGAGTTCTTGACTCACAAAATGGCCTCGCTTGGCACCGCAGCCTGTCCCCCCTATCATCTGGCCTTTGTGGTGGGAGGGACATCGGCGGAAGCGAATCTGAAGACGGTCAAGCTGGCTTCCACCAAATACCTGGATCATCTGCCGACCACTGGCAATGAGCATGGGCGGGCGTTTCGCGACGTCCAGTTGGAAGCTGAACTGCTGGAGGTGGCCCACCGCTGCGGGATCGGCGCCCAGTTCGGCGGCAAATACTTCGCTTTGGATGTGCGTGTCATTCGACTGCCTCGACACGGCGCCTCGCTGCCCGTGGGAGTCGGCGTTTCCTGCAGTGCTGACCGGCAGGCCAAGGGCAAGATCACGCGGGACGGCGTGTTCCTCGAGCAACTGGAGTTTGCACCGCACAAGTACATCCCCGAGACGCTACGCGATCGCCAGGATGAAGGGGCGGTGCGGATCGATCTGAATCGCCCCATGCCCGAGATCCTGGCCGATCTGACACGCCACCGCGTGACGACCCGGTTGCTGCTCTCGGGACCGCTGATTGTCGCTCGCGATATCGCTCATGCCAAACTCAAGGAACGGCTCGATGCGGGGCAGCCGCTGCCTGACTATTTCAGAAACCATCCCGTCTACTACGCTGGCCCAGCCAAGAAGCCGGCCAACTCGCCGAGCGGTTCGTTTGGTCCCACGACGGCCGGGCGCATGGATGCGTATGTGGATCTGTTTCAGAGCCACGGCGGGAGCCTGGTGATGATTGCCAAAGGAAACCGCGGACCGCAAGTCACTGCCGCTTGTCGCAAGCACGGCGGCTTCTACTTGGGGAGCATTGGCGGACCGGCTGCCATCCTGGCCAAAGAGAACATTCGCCACGTGGAAGTCGTCGAGTTTGCAGAGCTGGGAATGGAAGCGATCTGGAAGATCGAGGTCGAGGACTTCCCGGCGTTTATCCTCGTCGATGACAAGGGCAACGATTTCTTCCAGCATGCCGGCGGGCCATGTCCGCATTAGGAACCAGCGCCGCGTCGTGGCCGCGGTCGCGTAGACCGGTGGCCGCGGTCGCGTAGACCGCGGGGAAGTGGGTCGCGTATGACCATCTTCCCATGCTCTGCGCGCCAACACCGTTCTGTCTCCCCTCTCCCCCCAAGCTTTGTTTGAGGGAGAGGGGCCGGGGGTGAGGGGGAATCAATGCGGCTTCAAGCTCCGAGCGGCGTCCATGGCCGCTGCTGGGCAGGACTCGCTTGAAGGAAGTCGTGAGTGGAATTGGGAATGCGACAGTGCGGCAATGCGACAGTGCAACAATGAAAACAGATCATGTGCGGCATTGTTGCGGCCTCAGCATACGGCCGGTGGAGCCGCGGGGAAGTGGGTCGCGTATGACCATCTTCCCATGCTCTGCGCGAGCATGGCTACGGCTCTGCGCGAGCATGGCTACGGCTCTGCGCGCGCATGGCTCCTGTCACTTCGGTTCCGCAGCCAGTTCCTGTGTGAAGCGGTTGAAGAACTCGACACACTGAGCCATTTCGTCCATGTTGTCTGAGTAGTCGTAGGAGTATTCCAGGCCGAACTGGGTGGGCTTGATTCCCAAGCGATGCATCTCCAGCAGCATCTCGGCGAAGCGGGCTTTGCCAGTTCCCCAGGGGACATCATGTCCGTCTGGTGAGATTTCGTTCAGATCGTGAGGCTGGATCGTGATCAAACGATCCCCCAGCTTGCGAATCCCCTCGATCGGATCGACACCGCTGCGCAGCCAGTATCCGGTATCGGGGCACGCGCCAATCCGCTTGCTGCGGCCCTCGCAGACTTTCAATACGCCTTCAGGCTGCCAATAGATGGGGGACTGATCGGGGCCATGGTTATGGATGGCCAGGTTGATTTCGTACTGATCACAGAACCGTTCGATCACGTCGAGTGATTCGGGAGCGGGTTCGGAGATGAACGTTTCGATACCCAGTTTGCGCCCGAATTCGAACACTTTCCGGCATCCTTCTTCGTCGCCGGGAATCGTCGCATAGAAGCAGGTAGGCATGCGAATACCGGTAGCATCCATCTTCAGGCGGATCAGTTCCAGTTCCTCGTCGGACAGGTTGCAGTCGAAGTCCTTGTTGATTTCCTTGCTCACCTTCTGAAAGCTGAGGCCGCCGATGTAAGCGAGGCCGAGCTGTTGTGTCTTCTCGAGGCTTTCAAAGAGCGTGAATTCGTGCAGGCCCCAGGTGGTGACCCCAAATCGCCATCCGAGTTTCTCCTGAGCGATGATGGCTGGAGTCAATTTGTTGCTGGGCATTGTTGAGCCGTCGAGATCTCCCATGATGAACTGGATCGCCCCCAGGTAGAACTCCAGGATCTTCGGATCCATGAAGTCGCTGGGGCTGTGGCCGATCGTGCAGTAGGCGACCCGGCCACGACCGTAGTTCCGCGTCCAGGCCAGAGCATAGTCTTCGTCGGCCCGTTCGAGGCCCGGATGAGTGCCTTTGGGTGGAAGGGATGTCTTGTCGACGTCAATACTGAAAAGAACCCGGACTCGATCGCGGGAGTATGTGCCACCGACCCGGAAGAACTCGCTGACATGCTCGAATCCTGCGCCGCCAAAGGGACGATTCAGCGGATGATCGGGACAGTCCAGCTTGACAGAAACGTGCTCGTCTTGCGCCAGGTGAGCAGCACCGCGACCACCCAGCATGATGCCGAATTCGGGCCAGGTTTCTTTCGCTCCCTGCTGAAAGTCGGTAAATGCCACGGTAGTGCCGTGAATGCCGAGGAGCCCGCCTCCGCTGAGAACGAACTCCAGGAGATTCTGTCGCAGTTTCGGATCGATGAAGAGATTGCCGACGGTATTGTTGAGGCAGACCGCGTCAAACTGCTGCAAATTGTCACGCTCAAACACCGCCGGATCGCGCGACACGACGGTCGTGAATGCTCCGGTTGTCTCCCCCATGCGCGTGAATGCGTAGTTGGCATAGGGAATCGATCCATGTCCGCCGTAGCCAACATTCCCGTCGTAGATGAGCAGTTTTCGGTCGGCGGCGGGCGTGGCGGGAGCCTGGGACGGAAGGACTGATTCGATCTTCTGCTTCGCTTCGTCAGAGAGCGGCGGGCGCGGCTTCTGAGCCATCACCGCCGAGGTGCAGCACACCAACAGAACGCTTAGCAGGCCGGTGCGAAGGGACGTTGTCATTGTCGTGTTCCTCGTTGCATGGTCTTGTATTGTCTCGTCTTGCTACCTTGCAGTGCAGGTGGTCTTGGCGCTCGATGTCACACGCTCCAGGGTTCGCGCGAAGCACGCGATCGCAGCGAGTTGGCTTCGTGGTCGTCGATGAACTCTTCGCGCAGAGGATCCCAGTTGAGAGTCCGCCCCGTCCAGTAAGCGATGCAGCCCAGGTGCGCGAGAATCGTGGAGCAGGCGCCAATCTCAACGTCTGCCCGCGGTCGACGCCGTGAGCGAATGCAGTCGAGCCAGTCGCGGTGGTTCGTTTCCACACTGTGGCTCTCGGGTACTTTGGCGTCCAGCACGTAGGATGGGTAACATCTCAGCACCCCAAATCGCTCCACATGAATCCATCCTTTGTCGCCGACGAACAGCACCCCGAAGTTGACGATGGGGGTCTTCGGATCCCATCCGGCCGGAATGACGTGCTGGCCCGGTTGAAGAGTAGTGGAAGAAATGATCCGTGTCCCGTCGGCGTAGGTGTACGTCAAGGATGGCTCGTTGTCGACGCCGGGCGGTGTGATCTTCACAGGACCGGTGCCATCCTTCCGGAGCCCCTCATGAGCCGAGTCGAGGCCGTGGACCAAGCCAGAGGTCATGTCGCCAGCGCCGAAAGCTCGATTGCAGCACCAAGGGACGACATGCTGAGGTTTGCCCGTTTGATGGTAGCGGTAGTTGTAGGGATACCAGGGACAGGGACCGAGCCACATGTCCCAGTCGAGTCCATCCGGCAGCGGTTCGGCCGGAAAGTTCTGATACGGACTGACGCCGGACGTTGACACGTACGCCAGCTTCACGTCGCCGATCCGTCCGGCGTGGACCATTTCCATGGCCTTGCGGTATTCGGGCGAGTTGCGTTGTTGCAGGCCCGTTTGAAAGACCCGATTGTGGCGCCGCATCGTTTCGGCCATGGTCCTCGCCTGGCGAATGGTTAACGAGATCGGCTTCTCGCAGTAGATGTCTTTGCCCGCCTGCGCGGCCAGCACACTGATGGCCGGATGCCATCGCTCGCCAGTCGCGATGACGACGGCATCAATGTCGTCGCGGGCGAGCAAATCTCGAAAGTCGTTATACCCCTCGAAGCCATGAAACTGGCCGCCGGGCTGACGGGCGCCATAAGCGCGCCTCAGGACCTTGGTGGCCTCTTCACGTCGCCATGGGTCGACATCGCTCAGTGCCATCAGCTGGACGTCGGGATTGCGAGCTAAGAGTCGAAAGTGGCCACTCCCCATCATCCCGACGCCGATTGAGCCGATGGTGATTCGATTGCTGGGGGCCGTCGTGTCATCCAGTCCCAGGGCCGAACCCGGAATGATCCAGGGAGCGGCTACGACGCCGGCCAAGGCGGCCGAACGTTTCAGCATGGTGCGGCGTGAATAACGTGCAGATCGGTTGGTTGTCATGTCCTGGGCCTCCTAGGGATTCTGTCCGGCTTGCCGCACTTCGATGTCGCGCAACACTTTGGGAATCTGCTGCCGAAGGGCCGGGTCGTCGGTCATCTCAAGGATTCGTGTCAAAGCGGCATTCGCCTGATCGGGATGGGATTGGCTCAGTCCTTTGGCCAGCTCGAACACGGCGGGGATCGCAGCGCTTCGCATGTCCGATTGATCGAGAAAGGTCAGCAGCAGATCGAGTGCTTCTGGCGTACGCACTGTTCCGAGTCGAGTCACGATGAGTGCCCGATCTTCGGCGCGAGTGGCAAGGTCGAGCGTCTGGCGGAGCAGCGTGAAGGTCTCTTGCGGCGACCGCTGGCTGGGAAGCGTGACCAGGCGAGCGTAGGCACGCAGTGCCCAGATCCGGTACGCCGGAACGTCCGCCGTCTTGGCGATCTGGAGCAGTTCGTCGGCCACCGAATCGTCGGGCCAATTGCACAATGCTCGATAGCCCGCTTCTTGAATCGCCTGGTCAGGGTCCTGCATCGCCTGATGCACAGTGGCCAGTGCCTCTTCGCCACCCAGACGAGCCAGTGACGGCAAGATGGCACACCGCTGCTGTTTGTCAGCTGCCCGTAACGCGGCCAGCAATGGAGCCGCTCGCTGGACGGGATCGGCAATTTGCTGGCAGCTCATCCAGACAGCGCGGTCCGCTGCTTCACGCTCGGCGCCTGGATCGCTATGGCAGAGCAGCCGAATCAGCGGCTCGATCTCCTGTGCGGTGGACATGATTTCCAAGGCCTGCAACGCCGCCAATCGGGTGTCGGCGTTGGAGGACTCGGCAGCCTGCAGAAACACGGGGGTGAATTCGGGGGTCCGCCTGGCCAGAGCACAGCGGATCAAGACAGGATGTGGATTGTCGTTGCGTCGTATGACAGCGAGTAACGCCTCGTTGGTGCCCGCGGCAGACATCAGGCGGAGCGTGTCCATCGCGGCCTCCCCTTCTGTCGGGTCGGAAGCGGTGCAGGCGAGCTGCGCCAACCGAGCGACGTCCTCGGCCGTGGCGGAGGCTCTCAGTGCCGAGAGTGCGGCCAGACGAATATCACGGTTCATATGGGACAATGCCGCGAGCGCCGCATCGCGCACAACGCTCTCGCGTCGTGATTGCAGGCTTCCCAGCGCGGCTAACTGCCCCGCGTCGGGCAGCTGGGCGATGGACGAGGCAATCACGCCCAGTTCGTCCGGTCGCAGGACGCCGCACAGGCAGTCAGCCGCGACCGCTCGCTTCCACGGTTCGTCGCTGGCCAGGCCGGCCAAGATCATGGCTGCAGATTCCGTGGGCATGGCCCCGATCAAACCGCGAAACGCCGCCGCTCGGACTCGCTCGTCAGTGGATGACTCGAGCGCTTGATAACACTCTGTGGCTGCTTCGAATTCGCCCTTGCGAGAGAGTGAGCCACCGGCACTCAACAACGCGTTTGTTACCGTGTCACGCAGGTCATCGGGAGCCGTCGCCGCAAACTGTCGCAGCGCATCGGCAGCCGCGACATTGCCGATTCTTCCCAAGGCAATGATCACCGCTTCTCGCAGTTCTCGGTCGTCATTGGTCAGAAGTGCAGCCAGCAGCTCCGCCGCCTGGTCGTCCGCCATGCGCCCCAGCGAGATCACAATGCCAACGCGCGGCCGACCCTGAGTTTGACTCAACATGTCGCGCAGCGATGCGGTCGCCTGGCTGCCGCCGATTCCCTCCAGAGCGTACCGCGCCATAGACGAAAGACGTTCGTTGGGAAGCAGTTGAGACAATGCGGGAATCGAGGCGTCCGACCCGACTAATGTGAGCTCCCGGCAGGCGAGGTCTTTGGCCAAATCGGTCGCGTCGCTCTGCAGCATCCCGATCAGGCGCGATTCCAGATCGGCACGCACTCGTGGGTCGCTGTGCGCTTGCGCGACCGCCTGATAGATGGGAGCAAACGCCTGCAGGTCCTGCCCCAACTCAAGCGCCGCCAGCTTCTTGAAGGCTTGGTCCAGCGCCGGATTGGCGGTGGTTTCCTGCGCTCGCGTCGGGAGAGCCCCGAGAGCAGTGAGCAGGAACACGCACGTGACGATCAACGCCAGACAGTCGCGTCGCCGCGTCTGAACGAGACCGTACGCTCGATTGTTCGCGAACCGAGTTCGATCGGCGTTGATTGGACAACGGAGCTGAGTGGATTGGAGGGGTTGCACGTGGTATCGCATGTCGCAGGTGCCCGCTGATTCGAGGCGTGGTCGTAGCGGAGGAGGGGTACAGGCTGTTACCTGCCTTGATAGCCGATCGCGAGGGAGGCGTCAATCATCCAGGGCCGGCTGCCCAGATTGTGCAGCAATGAAATTGCGTACGGCTTCCGCCTGGGGGCGGTGGCCGTCAATCAGCACCGAGGCCAGGATCGTATACCCATCTAACTTGCTTTCATCCACCAGACGGGCAATTCCCTCCATCTGGAGCTGGATCCGATCCAGTGGCACCGGCGCCCTCTTCGCGTAGTCCCGCAAGTAGATGCCCATCACAATCGGTTTGTCGGGAAACAGCGTGCGACTCTCTTCCACATAACGACGTAAATGCGGGATATGCTCCGAGTTCCAGATCCAGAGCGAGATGACGTCCAAATGAGGACGCATGGCGGCCCAGAAGTCTGCCTCGTCAAACTCATGGGTGTAGATCACCGACCAAAGCTTGAGGGTCGGGTTCCGTTCACGAATGGCGGCACGAATCCGGGCAAACTCAGCGGGGCCATAGTGAAACGTCTTCATCAGCCCGAGCAGGTCGTCGCAATACGCTCCCGTCACGTTCGTGAACGTCTGGGCCAGTCGTGCGACTTTTTCACCTTCGGCTTGGACAGTGGCTGGGTCCCCCTGGGCTTTGCACGCGGGACGCCCGTCCGCATTCCATTCCCACCCCCACTTGCTGATGTCGCAGGTCACTTCGTCGTAACCCTGAAGCAGTGTCAGTGCATGCTCATCGTTGGGGTGGAAAAGGAAGTTCGCACGTGACAGCCCGAAATAGCGAGCGCCCTGCCCCAACCCGTAGATCGATGGAGGTACCTCCGGGTCGATTCCCTGCCCTTCCCACACCCAACCCCGATCACGAAACGAACGTGTGCTCGGCACCGCATGGGAAGCTGTCCCCTGCGACGGATCGTCGGCGACGGTCATCTCCGACAGTCCGGCCGTAGCCCCGGCCGCGACCAGTCCCTGAATAAATCGTCGGCGATGCATGGCCTTGACTCCTGAAAACTGAGTTGGTCTGCCTGCCAGCATACCAAATCAGAACGTGTGCGGGGAAAGTGCTCCGCTGCTCGACCGCGGTTGTTGGGCTTGATGGTCCTGGGAGAGCCGTGCGATCACTGCCCCGCGACAAGTTGCTCGACAATCGAATGTCCGATGAGGATAATGTTCCCCAGGTACGCGGTACACTGCCGCATCGCGGTGTTTTTGGCACGGCAAGGGCGTTGGCAAGCTGCCGAGATACGTGGGGGCAAAGAGGGATCGACTATGGGTTCATGGCTGCTGATTGGCTCTTTGTTGTTCATGCAGCCCCTTGGTGCGGGTGACCATCGACGAACGGTGGAGGTGGATGGCCAAGATCGCTCCTATCTCATTCACATTCCCGATTCTCTGGACTTAACCAAGCCTGTGCCGGTAGTCCTGATTCTACATGGTGCCGGAATGAACGGGAGGATGATGATCCCGTTCTGCGGCATGAACAAGAAGGCCGATGCAGCTGGTTTCGTGGCCGTGTATCCCAACGGAACCGGAACGGGCATCTTCCTGACATTCAATGCCGGCGGAGTGACGGGGCGAAAGGCTGACGGACGACCTGATGATGTGCGTTTCATAGGTTCGCTGCTCGATGATCTGTCCACAGTGGTGCGTGTTGACGCGAAGCGGGTCTTTGCCACGGGGATGTCCAACGGGGGCATGATGTGCTATCGACTGGCAGCGGAGTTAGCGGGGCGCATCGCAGCGATCGCGCCGGTGAGCGGTACGATGGCGATGGACGTGGCCCAGCCGTCGCGGCCGGTCCCCATCATGCATTTCCATGGCACGGCCGACGGGATGGTTTCGTTTGATGGTCCCAATGATGGCACGCCGAAGTTCATCTCGTTCAAGTCAGTTCCGCAGACCATCCAGATCTGGACAAAGATCAACGGTTGCCGGACCGAGCCCATTGTGGAAGACTTGCCTGATCGATTCGAGGACGGGACGAACGTCACGAAGAAGACATTCTCTGCGGGGGCGGGTGGTGCGGAGGTGGTGCTGATTGAGATCGACGGCGGTGGTCATACCTGGCCCGGAGTTCCTTCTCCCCTGGGATTGATTGGCAAATCGACTGCCGACATTTCCGCCAACGACATGATGTGGGAGTTCTTTCAGCGTCATCCTCTGCCCTAAGGTTCTCTTTCTGCTCGGGTTCGAGGACAAAAAGATGGGATGACAAGAAGATCGAGAGGGCATCCAATCTTCTTGTCATCTCATCTTTTTGTCCTCCTTTCCTGTCGACAGACGATCGTCTCGGCGGTTCCGCTCTTTTTAGGGAGTGCCATGTGACGCGCTCGACACGCGAACCAGGGGAAAGGATAATGGTCAGCCGGTGGGTCGTCTGTGGCGAGCTTCAGAGAGCGAGATATCAACATGGCAATCGGGCGTAGAAGTGCTGTGCGTGTGACAATCGTGGCGGTTGTTCTCGTGGCAGTGGCTGGAACACTGGACGTTGTGGCGGATGATCAGGCCAGCACGCCGCTGACGGATAAGACGCTTGTGGTCTGGGTATCCCCAGCCAATCTGACGCAAAAAGGGGGCTCGGCGCTGACGGTCAACGACACGACCATGGACCGTTTCGATGGCATCATCTTCGGGGAACTGGAACCTGGCGTGTGGATGCCGGGGAGCAACGGCTACAGCCGTACCTGTCAGGACCAGACGAGCTGGCCGAAAGAAACGGTGGCCGACGGATCGCTGGTGCAAGTTGCCATTGTCTACGAGGGACAGCACATCACGCTCTATCGCGACGGAGAGAAACACGCGGAATACACCACGGACGGACCGCCATACTCGTTCGGACGCCACACCGCGGTGCTCTTTGGACAGCGTCATCTGAATCCAGGTGTCGACTGTTTTCAGGGACGCATTCGCGATGCCCGGATCTATGCTCAGCCACTTGACCAGCAGACAATTACCGCCTTGCGACCGGGAGAAGCCGCGTCGGACCTGCCGCCGTGGGCCTGGTGGGATTTTGCCACGACCGGTACGTACGATCGGGCCGGGCGATTCAATCAAATCAAACTGACCGGTGGAGCGAGGCTGCAGAACGGTTGTCTGGTCCTGGAGGGAAGTCGGCCGTTGATGTTGGCCACACTGTCTGACGACGGTTCTGGCGCCGCGGAGATTCCCACCAACTGGTCCAGAGACGAAGCGGTGCCGGCGGCGGTTGTGCAGTCGAGTCGGCTGCTGCGCGAGAAGTTTCTGAGCGATCCGTATCGTCCTCGATATCACTTCTGCGTACCGGAAGATAATGGGATGCCTGGTGATCCCAACGGCTGTTTCTATGCCGGCGGGCGTTATCATCTGATGTACCTGTACAATCGCAGCGGGGCGGGCTTTTCATGGGGACATATCTCCAGTCATGATCTGGTTCACTGGCGGCATCATCCGGATGCGATCGGTCCCGGTGACGGCGACGAAGGGTGTTTTAGCGGCGGTGCCTTCGTCGACGACGATTCGACAGCGTACCTGAGCTACTGGATGCTCTGGGGGGATAAAGGGATCGGTCTGGCCCGCAGCACGGACGGCAACTATGACCAGTGGCAGAAGCTCCCTGCCAATCCGGTTATCAAGTCGAGTGAATGGGGAATTACGGAGACCGTTGATCCGGATGGGCAGACGCTGATCTACGGCTCGGCAGATCCATCTAATATCTGGAAGAAGGACGGCAAGTACTACATCCTGACCGGTAATCTGCTGGTCCTGAACAAGTACGGACGCCAGAGCGATGCTCCGCCGTCGATGCGTGGAGATCGTCTCTATCTATTCGCCTCGGACGACCTTTCGAATTGGACGTACCAGGGTGTCTTCTACGAACGACGAGACGCCTGGACCGATGCGAGCGAAGACAACATGTGCCCGAGTTTTCTGCCGTTGCCGGCGAGCTGCGATGGCGGCGCGCCCAGTGGAAAGCATTTGCTCTTGTTCATTAGCCACAACAAAGGGTGCCAATACTATGTCGGCGATTACGACACCCAGCACGATCGCTTCCGGCCCGATTGCCACGGGCGAATGACCTGGGTCGATAACACGTACTTCGCACCGGAAGCCCTGGTGGACGCGCAAGGCCGGCAGATCATGTGGGCCTGGCTGACTGACAATCCGGCTAGCGAAGAGGTGAAGGGATGGTCAGGCGTCTATGGCTTGCCTCGTTCGCTGTGGCTCGGCCCCGACGGTACTCTACGCATGGCTCCCGTGAAAGAACTGCAGATGTTACGCTGTTGCGAGAAGAGCTGGTCGTCCATTGCTCTGGCCGATAAAAGCGAGCGAGTTTTGCAAGGCGTGGCCGGTGACAGTTGCGAGTTGGAGATCCGGTTCGCGCCCGGAACGGCCCAGCGATATGGTGTCCGGGTTCGAGCCTCTAGTGATCGTGCCGAAGAAACACTCCTCTACTATGATGCCACACACAAAGAACTCTGCTTCGACGCGACCCGCAGCGGCAATGATGGACGACGGGTGTTGGAACAGGCTCCTCTGGAACTGGCAGAGAATGAGCCGCTTGTGCTGCGCATTTTCATCGACAAATCGGTCGTCGAGGTGTATGCCAACGATCGTCAGGCGATCGGGCGGCGCGTCTATCCTGCTCGATCGGACAGCCTGCGTGTTGTACTCTTCGCCGAAGAAGGAGAGGCACGGGTCGAGAGCGTCACGAGCTGGGAGATGGCGCCATCGAATCCGTACTGACCACGGGACCGGTAACGCGAATCGTTGGGGCTGAATCCGCGCTGCCTCCTCACTCCTCTCGGACCCCCACGAGCTCGGCTCGTGCGGTGAAGCAGATGGTCAGCTAGTCGCGCTGCCTCCTCACCCCTCCCAGGCCCCCACGAGCTCGGCTCGTGCGGTGAAGCAGATGGTCAGCTAGTCGCACTGCCTCCTCACCCATCCCCGACCCCCACGAGCTCCGCTCGTGCGGTGAAGCAGATGGTCAGCTAGTCGCACTGCCTCCTCACTCCTCTCGGACCCCCACGAGCTCTGCTCGTGCGGTGAACCAGATGGTCGGCTAGCGCTTCAGCCGGAAGGTGGCGGTCCGTGGTCGTCGAGCAGCACGCTCGTCTTGAGTCCTGGCCGGTGCTGACCGGTATGCGCGCTGCCTTCCTGCGGATCGCTGACCGCAAAGGACACACGGTGGCTCGGCTGTCGATCTTGCTAAGTCATATCCACGCGGCGTTGCGTGCCGCGCCGGACACGGCACTGCTGGAGATCGCGTTTTGCTATCAGAACAACCTCGCGCATCTGCTGCGACTGGGACGTGTCTGGAGCTCGGGGTTCTACGTCGGTACGTTCGGCGAGTACTCGATGCAGGCGGCGAGGAATCGATTGCCGGCGCCGTAGCTCACCATCTGGTTCACCGCACGAGCGGAGCTCGTGGGGGTTGGTGAGGGAGAGGGCGAGCGGCGATGTAGCTCACCATCTGTTTCACCGCACGAACGGAGCTGGTGGGGGTCGGTGAGGGAGGGGGCGGGCGGCGATGTAGCTCACCATCTGGTTCACCGCACGAGCGGAGCTCGTGGGGGTCAGGGAGGAAGGGGGTGAGCGGCGATGTAGCTCACCATCTGGTTCACCG
>JBGSHS010000391.1:0-25332 GCA_041752115.1 Pirellulaceae bacterium
CGCACCCAGCGCCGCAGCCGCACGCCCAGCGGCTCGCGCCAGACAGAAACCGGTTCCTCGGCCAGCCACCGTTCCACATCCTCGGCCAGCGCCGCCAGCAGCGCCTGGGTGTCCTCGCGCAAGGCCCCCTGATCGCGCAGAATCGCGTCCAGCGAACGCGACTTGTCGAGCACCCAGGCGTTCATGGCGGCGATCAGCTGCTCGCGATTGATGAAGTCCATCTGCAGAGCGACGATCCCGATGAGCAGGTTCCGGTCGGCCGACGCGGGCATGGCAGCAGTTCCTGAAATCTCACAATGGACTTGTCGGCGAGTGGATCAGGATCTCAACACGTCCGCAATGCAGGCGGGCAGCTGAGAGATCACGCGATGCGGTGCCTGCCGCGTGAGCCGGATCGATGGCCGCACAACGGATGGACACAACGTGTCACCCCAATGTGGCATGGCGGGTGGACGATTTCGAGCACTCCGTTGCGCAAGCGGACCTGTGAAAGGCGCCTGCACGAGGGACACTCTCCAGAACCGAGCTGTAATGGTGCAGGTTCCGTTGTCGCGGCATGAGACAGCATGGGGGCGTAATGTAGCCACAGGAATGTGTGACGTTTCGCCGGTCTGCGAACCGGGCGACGAGTGGCAACGCGTCTAGGTCAACGGCCACGCACCTGAGCAGGTAACAGCACGCCTTCCGCGTCCCACCCTCCGAGTCTCCGTGAGAGACAAACTGCCCTGTCCATCAAATCTCACGCTAAGGAACGCGGGAAGAATAACTTCGGTGGTCGGCCGGATTCCCACGCTCTGCGCGAGCGTGGCTACGAGTGAAACGCCGAATTAGCTTTTTTCCTTGTGGCCAAGGCGCAAAGGCGCGAAGGACGGATACGAATGGCGAGCGTGCCACGATAGCACCTCAGCGGGTCGCAACTCGGACAGACCTCACGGAGACACAGAGCTCGCGGAGAAGAGCAAGATTGGTTAAGAGGTTTCTGTGCAGGTCTCGCCCACATCCTCCACGTTCTCCCCTCCGTGCCTCTGTGCCTCCGTGCGAGATCATCTGCTCTGTACAGCGCGGCGCGAGCGTGGCTACGACTGCTGCGCATACGGGTGTTGCCAAGGGGCGCGGTAAGTGCGCTGCAACAGCGCGGATGCGGTGGGATTGTCGACGATCTCCAGCGTCTGGCTGTCCCATTGGACGGTCGTGCCTGTTTCGTATGAGATCATGGCCAGCTGGACCGTGGCGGTCGACTTAAAAGCATCTCGCATCTGGCACAGCGGCTGGCGATTGGCCCGCACCGCCTCCAGGAAATCGGCCATGTGGAGCGTGCCCAGATCCGCATCCACATGATGCTCTACTTTCTGACCATCACTCCGGAGCACAAACCAATCGTGGTCGGTGGCGAACACGGTTCCTTCGCGACAGAAGAAGAAGATTCCATTGGACAGTTCCGGTACGACTTCCGTCGCTCCCCAGATACGATGCCGCCAGTGGACCGGCACCTGATCGAACTCAAGGTGCACCGAGAGAGTGTCGGGAGTGGTGATCCGTCCCTGCAGCGCGAAGAGGCCGCCTGCAGCGGTAATCCGTTTGGGCATCTCGAGCCCGAGGAAGCTGCGGGTTGCATCGATCAGGTGAATGCCCCAATCGACCAGATGTCCATGCCCACTGGTGTGTTCCAGTCGCCAGCTCTTGTGCCCCACCTGCGGACTATACGGAATGAGCGGACCGGGCCCGCACCAGAGCGGCCAATCGAGTGAAGCGGGAGGCGACTGAGGCGTCGGATCCTCCAGACCGGCCCGATAGTGGATTTGCGCATCGACCTGCACCAGGTCGCCGAGTGTTCCTGACTTGACCAGGTCGGTCGCCTGCTTGAGGGCCGCGCTTTGACGTCGCTGGAAGCCGACTTCCACAATCCGATCGCTCTTTTCCACTGCGGTCACCATCGCCTGTCCTTCGCGCACATCATAGGCCAGCGGCTTTTCGCAGTAGACGTGCTTGCCGGCCTTGAGGGCCGCAATCAACTGCAGCGCATGCCACTGCGGTGGAGTGGCGATAATGACGGCGTCGAGCGACTTCAAGGCGAGCAGTTCATCGTAGAGTTTGAAGGTCTGGGGACGTCGTCCCTGCTCTTTTTCCAGCTGGCTGGCGGCTTGCTGCAGGTGATCACTGTCCACATCGCAGACGGCGGCGATCTCAACATTGCCGACTTTCAATGCCGCTTGAGCGTCGACCATGCCGTACCATCCGACACCAATCACGCCCAGTTGCAGCGTTTTCGGTTCCGCCACCGCGGCGTGCAGCGGCTCGACGCGCGATTGCAGCCAGGCTGCGCCGGCCGCGGCCGCCGTGGCTCCCAGAAACGTTCTTCGATCGGTTCGGCTCATCGGTGTTCTCCTCTAAATCGATAGGTCGCGCGATGCATCGGCCAGGTATGCGAGATTCGCATCGGCCCGCGCGGTGACTGGTCGTGTGACACGCCGGCGCTGGTTTACGGTACTCCCCACCTGGCAGGCGGTCAACAGACCGGCGCGACAAGCCGTGGGCCGCCCCGCCGAGTACCCTTGCCGAGGCAGCGGGTTCCCGCCACAATCGAGGTCTTCTCGCCTGCCAGACCCACCTCGCGTTGGGAGCAGGCATCCGCGGCAAAATGGGGCAACCCAGCCACAGGGTACGGGCAGTCACTTCTCCTGTCACCGAGGTCTCGCATGTCACTGGCTCGACGATGTCAGGCGTACATCGACCGCTTGACACAATCCCGAGGCGCTATTTACGCAAGTGGCAATTCTGTCCGGTTGGCGCAGTTTGACGGCGAGTCGGTGATAGCCACCGTTGAAGGATCCCGCCGCCAGCCCTACGACGTCATGATCGACTGGTCGGAAGCGGCGAGTGGGACGGTGTTCGTCAGCTGCACATGCCCCCATTTCGAAGAGGGGAACACGTGCAAGCACGTCTGGGCGACGCTCCTGACCATTGACAAAAAGTACCCGGATCTGGTCATCGCAGGCCCCACATCTCTGCAGGTCGAACACGATCTGGCGGAAGACGATGTTGACGACGACGACCGCTGGGATTGGTATGGTGACGAGGACGACGAGGATGACGCAGAGGACGAAGGCAACGATCGGGACGCGATTCTGGCCCTGGAACGTATGAACGAGATTGTCCGCGGGACCACGCAACGCATGGGCGGGCATCCCTCTGGCAGCGATCAGAACGCGGGGCGGGTGCAGAGTGAGTGGGATCGATCGCTGGCTGCACTCTATCGGCGTAACACCGATGACAGCCCCAACGCTCCTTGGCAGGAATTCGGCCGCATCGCACGGCGAGCCTGGTATGCGCTGGAGGTGGACACGGATCGACCGGAACAATCATTCAGGGTTCGGCTGTACCAGCAGGAACGACTCAAGAGCGGGGAATTCGGGCGTTGCAAGCGGCTGACCTATTCACCGCAGATGACCAGGGATTTTGACGATCCGCGAGATCGCCAGTTGCTGCCGCAACTGTTCGTCTGCGCGCAAAACAACCCGACATGGGATCGCTATCGGTCGCCATACCAATACTCCTTTGCCAGCTCGGCACGGCCGCAGTCGATGTCCGAGGTCTATCTGCCTCCATCGTTCTATGGCGTCTTACTACCCGGTCTGGTCGCTACTGGACGATTCATCTGCGACCCCGAAACCATTGAACTGGAGTCCGCATCAGCCGATTCTCTGGCGGCGCTCGCGTCCCTCTCCCTAGATACGGAGCGATGGCGTTATGACATCGTCATCACCGCGGATGACGCGAAGAAGCAATGGACCTTGACTTTTCGGCTGGTGCAAGGCGAGCAGGTTTTGGTTCTCGATCAGGTGCGTGCGCTCGATCACCATAACCTGTTCCTGTACGCCCACAGGCTGGCATTTTTCGATACAGACGTTCCGGACGCCTGGATTCGATGGCTCAACCGCCACGCGTCGATGGTAGTCCCGTATCACGACCGGGATTATTTCCTGGCCCGACTGTGGCAGAAGCCCGATCTACCTTCTCTGGTCTGGCCGGCGAACCTGGCGTTGACCCCGATCGCCGAACCGCCTCAGCCGCTGCTTCGTGTACGAGAAGACCGACAGCGCTCGTATCGTGATTACCTGGCGGCTGAAGTGCGATTTGACTATGGCGAACGCATCGTGGGTCCCGACGCGATGGAGTCGGGATTCCCCCGGGCGGATGATGACGGCGGCCCGCTGACCCAGGTGCGTCTGCGCGATCGGGAAGCCGAGCGACAGCGGATCGCCGAGCTCAATCAGCTTCCTTCAATTGGCCGGGACCAGTACGATCCCAACCCTGGCAGTCTCCACTTGAAGAAGAAGCATCTCCCAGGGATCGTGGAGTTGCTGTTGCCACGCGGCTGGAAGGTGGAGGCCGAGGGCCGTCTGTTTCGCACAGCGGGTGATGTCCACATCGAGGTCCAGTCGGGCATCGACTGGTTCGACGTACATGCCAGCATCGATTTCGACGGCATGCAGGTGCAGCTTCCCGATCTACTGCGTGCGGTGCGACGCGGCGACCGTTACGTGGAACTGGGGGACGGTTCGCGTGGTATGCTCCCCCTGCAATGGCTCAAACGCTATTCCGACATGGCCGATTTGGGAGAGGCGACCGAGGGGAAGATCCGGTTCGCTCGCTCGCAAGCCCTTCTCTTGGACGCTTTGCTGGCCGAACAGGAACATCTCCAAGTCGATCCGGACTATGCGGAGTATCGTGAGCGTCTGAGAAACGTGCACGGAGTCGCACCGCTCGAAGCTCCCGAGTCGTTCCGGGGAACGCTGCGTGGCTATCAGCAAGAGGGGCTGGGCTGGTTCCAGCTCCTTCACGAGCTGGAGGTGGGGGGCTGCCTGGCTGACGACATGGGGCTCGGCAAGACCATCCAAGTCCTCGCGCTGCTGGAGGCCCGCCGCACGCGAGAGCTCCAGAACGGGGAGACACGGCGGCCATCGCTGGCGGTGGTTCCCAAGAGTCTGATCTTCAACTGGATGGATGAAGCATCTCGCTTTACGCCCGGTCTGCGGTGCGTCAACTTCACGGGCCAGGATCGCCAGCAGCAGCGAGAGGCATTCGACCAGGCCGATCTGATTCTTACCACATACGGCACGCTGCGGCGCGACATCGTTACCTTGAAGGACATCCGGTTCGATTATGTGATCCTCGACGAGGCT
The DNA here is from genome assembly GCA_041752115.1 of Pirellulaceae bacterium. Lineage (GTDB taxonomy): Bacteria > Planctomycetota > Planctomycetia > Pirellulales > Pirellulaceae > JAJRVM01. The sequence continues at coordinate 5,184 of JBGSHS010000391.1, forward strand.
CAGGCGATCAAGAATTCGCGCAGCCAGGCCGCCAAAGCGTGCCTGCTGCTGCAATCCGACCATCGCCTGGCGCTGACCGGAACTCCGATCGAAAACCACCTGGGAGAACTCTGGTCGCTCTTCGAGTTCCTGAATCCGGGGATGCTCGGACGATCGACGTCGTTTGCAGCACTCTGCAAATCCATTCGCGGCAGCGACCAGCAGGCGCTCAGCAGTCTGGCCCGCGCTATTGCCCCCTTCATCCTGCGACGCACCAAACAGCAGGTGCTTCACGAACTGCCGGCCAAGACGGAGCAGACGATCTACTGCGAATTGAGCCCCAAAGAGCGCAAAGCTTATAACGATCTGCGCGACTTCTTCCGGGCAAAACTGTCCAAAGTGATCGATGAACGAGGACTGCGACAGGCCAAGATCCACGTCCTGGAAGCGCTCCTGCGACTGCGGCAAGCTGCCTGTCACCAGGGCCTGATCGATCCCAACAAGGCCAAAGACTCCAGCGCGAAACTGGATACCCTGCTGGAACAACTCGAGGAAGCGGTGGGCGAGGGGCACAAGGCCCTGGTGTTCTCGCAGTTCACAAGTCTGTTGACGCTGGTCCGCGATCGACTCGACAAACGCGGCATGACCTACGCGTACCTGGATGGCAGCACGACCAAACGCAAACAAGTCGTACAGCAATTCCAAGAGGATGAGCAGTGCCAGGTCTTCTTGATCAGCCTCAAGGCAGGAGGGCAAGGCCTGAACTTGACTGCCGCTGACTACGTCTTCATTCTCGACCCCTGGTGGAACCCTGCCGCCGAAATGCAGGCCATCGATCGGGCTCACCGCATCGGCCAGTCTCAGCACGTCTTTGCGTACCGGATTATCGCGCGGGATACCGTGGAAGAAAAAGTGCTGCAGCTCCAGGAAGGCAAGCGGGAACTAGCCAACGCCATCATCACCGCCAATGACAGCCTGATCCGCAAGTTGACCGCTGAGGACCTGAAACTGATCCTGAGTTAGCCGGCGTAGCGCCCGACACAGGATTGGGGCAACCGGCCCGCAGGTGGCCGACTCCGCCGTGCCCGCCCGCCTCAGACAGACGGTCGTTGCACGCGGAATTTCGTGGGACTCGTCCCCCAGGCGGGCAACTTCCGACAATTTGGGGAATTGAGACTCGCCGCGGCAGCGGGTATGTTGAGGAGTCCGGTGGAGCGGCGACTGGCCGCGTCTGCCGGGCGGGCCGGTGCCATCAAGCCCGCTGCGGCGTCCCAACCACGCTCTTGAACATTCGGTATGCTTTCGGCGTGACCGCCGCAGAGCGTGTGACGATCGATGGAATACCCCACTTTTCAGCCAGACGCGGATGGCGTGCGCTCGTGATTTGCCAGCGAGCGAGGTCGGTGCGGTTGTATCCCCAACTTGGCGGAGCGTCCCACCGCACGGTGGCGAAATGACGTGGCCGGACTAGGAACCACTGCAGGGCGCGAATCGAGACGATCTGGGGAATGGGTTCTTGGGGAACGAGTTTCTGGGGAGTATTGAGGAGTATCCGCATGGTACAACGCACGGAAAGCTCTGGGCTTATCCTGAGGACGGCTGGTTGTTGTGTGTTGTTCCTCATGAGCTTTGCCGGGGCGGTACGTGCGGAGGAATCGACAGACCCGATCAGCGCAGCGGCCTCGCCGGCGGACGCGATTTCCCCCAGTTCCGAGCTGTCGGCTGCCGACTCTTCGACTCCCAGCAATTTTGTGGGGAGCCACATCGGTCCCATGGTCGGGGCGCGTCGGTATCGCCCCGGCGTGTGGGGGCTGGTGGAAATGCGGGCCACCAATGATACCGACCAGACGGTCGAAACCGAAGCTGTGCTGCGGTTTGCCGGCGATCCGACCCTCCAGTTCTCGCGGCGCGTCCTGGTCCCCCCCCACTCCATTCTGCGATCCACCTGTCCCATCCTGGTCCCGTCGTTCATCGCGCCCCATGAGCGTGCTGTCGAGTTTTACACGCAGCAGGTCGACCCTCCGCCGGGCGAAGCGATCACCAATCGCACGACGCAAGAGGTGAAGATGAGTGCACAGCCGCTGATGATCGATCACGAGACCCCCGCGACGGGCATGATCGGTGACATGCATATCCCAACGCCGTGGGGCGATACCACTCGCTACTACGTAGGCAACCTGCCCCCGCCTCAACCTCCCGATGAACGTGTTTACGAGTTGATACTTGCGGCGCGGCGTTATCGTGATTTGTCGCACCGCATCAGCGTGTTCGAGCCCGAAGACCTGCCTGCTGATCCCGGATGTCTGGATGTACTCGACGTGCTTGTTCTGAGCAACGATCAGTTGGCCAGCGATCCGGGTGGGATTGCGGCAGTTCGCGCCTGGCTGCTCGGCGGCGGGCACTTGTGGATCCTGTTGACGGAAGTGCAGCCCGAGACGGCGGCGGCGATTCTGGGTGACTCGTTCGCTTCGGAACTTGTCGACCGCGTTCACTTGACGCAGTTGACGATGAAGAACCAGCGGACGGATCTAGCCTATGACAAAGAGAGCGATCTCCTGACGTTTGATGCGCCGGTCGATTTTGCTCGCGTGATCGTACGAGGCGCGACGGTAACCGATACGATTGACGATTGGCCGGCAGCTTTCTGGCAGCCGTTCGGGAAAGGGAAGGTGTTCTTCACGACGGTCGGCCCGGCCGCCTGGATGCGCCACGCCACACCGAGGGATCCTCCGCCGCGTCAGCAGGGTGAAGAAACGACTTACTATCCGCGGGAGCCTATGAAGTGTTTTTCCGCGGAATGTTTTCAGGTGCGAACCGCTGCTCATGTCGAAAACTCGCTCCTGCGACCCATCCTATCGGAGCAGATTGGATATCGCATTGTCAGTCGCAGCGTCGTGGCCAGTATTCTGTTGGGATTCTGTTCATTGCTGTTGGTCACTGGCTGGTGGATGTACCGAGCAGGCCGCCCGGAACGACTGTTGTGGACAGTCCCGCTGCTTTCCGCGCTGTTCTGCGTCGTGTTTGTCAGCATCGGGATCGTCACCAAGAAGGCGGTGCCGCCGACGGCGGCGACCATTGCGCGCGTCACCTACCAGCCCGGAGTCAACACGGCACATGCAACCGGCCTGGCAGCCGTCTACAATCAGAACACGAGCCATGAGCGGATGGGGGCCACGCGCGGCGGCATTTTTTTTCCCGACATGACATCCATGACGGGAAAACGCCGGCGGATGGTCTGGACCGATGAAGGGGCCTGGCACTGGGCTGACCTGGAGTTGCCTGCAGGTGTGCGCACGGCACCATTTGACTTCCACATGCCGATCGATCGGGTGGTCGATTGTTGTGCGCAGTTCGGCCCTGATGGCCTGCAGGGAACGCTGTTGCACGTCCCACACGAAACGCTCGACGACGCCCTGATTGTGCCTCAGCAGGGGAACTGTATCGCCGTGCAGTTCGAGGCAGGTGGCGTCTTCAACGCGACAAGCGACGATGTGCTTCCGCCGGGAACCTATATCTCCAGTGCATTGCTGAGCGACACGCAGCGACGGCGTCAGGCAGTGTATGACCAGCTGCTGCGCCACTCACGCAAGCACGACAATTCGCTCCCCCTGCAACTCTACGCCTGGACTGGCCCCACAGACATGGGTTTCCAGTTCCCGCAAGACCAGCAGCTGGGGACCACGTTGCTCTCGATCCCCTTGCGTCTGGTCAAGTCACCGGCGGGAACGCGGGTTCTCATACCGGCGTCGTTTATTCCCTATCGTGCAGTGCCTGACGCGGATGGCAACCCACCCACCTCCTTTTCGAATCTCACACGCCAATGGGTGTCCATTCGATCGGGAGCCACGGATCATCTGCGATTCCAGTTACCCGAGAGCGTGCTGCCTCTGCAGATCGAACGAGCCACGCTGTCCGTAAACATACGCGCTCCTTCTCGCTCGCTCAACATTCTGGCATTTGATGGTGAACGGCCGGCCACCGTATTTTCGCGGTCTCGACCGATCGGTTCTTTTTCCGCCGTCGTGGATCGCCCGGAGTTGCTCCAGTTGGATGCCGCGGGCGGTCTGACGCTGGCGATCCAGGTGAGTGCCAATGAGGCAGCGCCGGGCGAAGCCGAGTTGGGGGAAGCGCCGTGGCAGATGGAAGGTCTGCAGTTGGAGGTAGTCGGAACCGTATTGCCTTAGGTTGGCCGTAATCCCGGGACGTGGCCGCAAATCGCGGCCTCTCAGTTCCCTGACATCCTGGCGGCGGTGCCGCTTGCGGAGAATAACATGAATCAAGACTCGGCCGTCGTCGTCGTCAACGATCTGACGAAGGTCTATGGAGACCTGACTGCCCTGGATCACCTGACTCTGCGGCTCGAGGCAGGCCAGATCCTGGGCCTGATCGGGCCCAACGGAGCCGGGAAGACGACAGCGATCAAGATCATGGTCGGGTTGGCTCGCCCCACCAGTGGGACCGCCTTCATCGCCGGCTGCGACTGCGTTCATCAGTCGAAACGCATCAAGCGGCTGGTCGGTTACATGCCTGACGTCTTCGGGTCCTACGACAACATGCGTGTCTGGGAGTATCTTGATTTTTTTGGTGCGGCGTTTGGGCTCAACGGCACGCAGCGCACCGAGCGAATCGACGAAGTCATGGCCATGACCGGCTCGACCTACATGCGTGATCGGTTTGTGGAGACGCTCAGCCACGGCATGAAGCAACGTGTCGCGATCGCCCGCACGTTGCTCCACGATCCCGTGGTGCTGATCCTGGACGAACCGGCCAATGGACTCGATCCGGCTGCCAGGTTCGAAATGCGGCAGATCCTGCTGCGGCTGGCCGAACTCGGCAAGACGCTGATTGTGACCAGTCACATTCTGCCCGAACTGGCCCGCATCTGTAACCGGATTGCCATCGTCAATCGAGGCCGCCTGCTGGCCTCCGGCACGCTGGCTGACATCATGCGAAGTGTCAGTCAGCAGCGGACGGTCGAAGTGCAGCTGGCCAGCAGCGAACGGCTGCAGCGCGCCACGGATATCGTCAGCGCCTACGTCGAACCGGAGGCCGAGGTGATGCCCTCTTCGTCCGAGGCCTGTGTGCGGTTTCGCACCATAAGATCCGAACGCGAACTCGGGCAGCTGCTCGTCCAGCTGATCAACGAACAGATTGACGTCACGCAATTCCGGGAGATCCAATCCGACCTGGAAGATGCGTTTCTGACCGTCACGCGGCGGGCCGACAACAGTGAACGAGTAACCGACGCGATCGTGTCGTAAGCGATGGAACCAGCGGGACCCCGACGAGCCGTTTCGGGCCCGGCAACGTACAAGCTGCAGGTGACGACTTCATGGCGCATCCGATCATTCAGCGAGAACTCCTCGGCACCCTCCGCACAACCCGCACGCTCCTGCTGCTGGCGGGGGCCACTCTCGTGTTCGCCCTGCTCGTCATCACACGCTGGCCGAGCGACGCGACGGTAGAACTCTCCGGATCCCAGGCCCAAGAGGTGTTCCGGCTGTTCGCCTACGGGCTTCTGACGGTCCTGCTGCTGCTCGTACCCGCCTTTCCTGCCACGAGCATCGTGCGGGAGAAGATCCGTGGCACGTTGACGCTGCTGCTCAACTCCCCCATGTCGTCCGCTTCGATCTATCTCGGTAAGGCACTGGGCATGCAGGTGTTCGTCACGCTGGTGCTCGGGCTCAGCTTGCCCGCTGCCGCCGCAGCGTACGCCATGGGAGGCATTTCGTTTCTCCACCAGGTTCTTCCTCTCTACGGCGTGCTGTTTCTCGTCCTGCTTCAGTACACCACCTTGGCATTGCTGATCAGCTCGTATGCCAGTTCCATCGACTCGGCACTCCGCATCACCTATGGACTGGTGCTGCTGCTGGCTCTCGGTACCGTCGGACCCCATTTCTTTCTGCAAGGCAAGCCGGGCCAGCTTCCTCGAGCAGCCGAAAGACTGCGTTGCCTCTCGCCGATTCCTGCCGTCATGGAACTCGTGGGACACGCGGACGTGGCCAGCGCCGGCGTTTCTTCATCCGCTTCGACCGTCCAACGGTTTGTCTGGACCGCCTTGATCTCCTCGATCATCTTCGCCTCGTTGACCGTCCGCCGCCTCAGCTCATTCCTGCTCGACCGGCCGCGGCCACAAGGGACCGTTACCGACGACCGATCGCGTGTCCAGCAGTGGCTGCGCCGGATGGTATTTCTGGTCGATCCACATCGCCGAAAAAAGGGGATTGGATTCTGGATGAACCCGGTGATGGTCAAGGAATTCCGCACACGCAGGTTCGGCCGCACGCATTGGCTGCTGCGACTGATCGCGTTGTCGGCGGTCATTTCCCTGCTACTGACGTATGCTGCCGTGACCGGTACGATCCATTCGGGAGTGGAGACCATCGGCGGCATCATGGTCGTCCTGCAGGTAGCCCTGATCGTGGTCATCACGCCCAGCCTGGCCGCCAATCTGATCAGTGCGGAACAGGAGAGCGGCGGCTGGAACCTCTTGATGATGACTCCCCTTTCGGCCGCACGCATCGTGACAGGGAAGTTACTGAGTGTTCTGCTGACCTTGATTATGGTCTTGTTCGCGACCCTCCCGGGCTACATCGTAATGATCGCAATTCACCCTCCCTTGCGATGGCAGGTCTGGCAGGTACTGATCTGCCTCGGCTGGATGGTCATCTTCGCCATGCTGTCGTCGGCCGCTGTCAGTAGCCTGTGCCGACGGGCGGCTCCGGCAACAACCATCGCTTATGCTCTTTTGGGAATCATCTGCTTTGGCACGATGCTGTTCTGGCTGGGTCGCGACGTCACGTTCGGTCATGCCACGGTGGAGTCTGTTCTCGAAATCAATCCGATGGCCGCGGCCTTGACCATCATCGAAGCGCCGGGCTTCACGAGCTACAGTCTGGTACCAAACAACTGGTGGTGGATGGGTGGATTATGTGTGCTGTCGGGCGCGATTCTGCTGCTGCGCACGTGGCAGTTGACTCGCCCACAGTAACTTCCTGGCAACACTCTTGGGATATCGCCACAATGACGTCGACACCCCTGCCCCGCCCGTATCTGCTCTGGTGCCTCGGTTGCCTGGCCATCGCTATCGGCCCATTGTGGCTGAGCGGCACAGTCCTCTCACCGGCTGTCGCGGTGGAGACGCAGTGGATCATGTATCACGATCCGGTGCTGCCCCAGGCGGTCATGCAGCCGAATTACCCCCCTGGTCTGCCCGAACTCTGGAGCAAGGCCCTGGAACTTCCTGCTCGCGACCTCAAACGCCGTGCGGCGGCTGCCGTGACGCTGGGAAATCAGTCGGGCGTGCCCGGATTGGAAGCGACAGCGGAGCCCCTGATGAAGTTGCTCCAGCAACCCGACCTGGAACCAACCATTCGCCTGACGGCCGTGCAGGCTCTCGTTCAACTGGAGGCTCAGCAGGCTGCCGATCTCCTGTTTCAACAGCTGCGCGACGGGAACCTGGATATGGCAGAACTGGTCGAACCGGCACTGGCACGCTGGAAGTACGCTCCGATGCGCCAGCCGTGGCTCGCCCGGCTCGAACAGCCGATTGAGGTCCGCAGATGGCACATCCTGGCCGTCCGCGGATTGGCCGAACTCAACGAATCAGCCGCTCAGCCACGACTGCTACAACTGTCCCAGGACCGCAACACACCGGTCAATGTCCGCGTGGAAGCAGCCATCGCGTTGGGAAAGATCCAGTCATCGGGACTGGAAAACGTCGCTCGCTCGCTGCTGGCCGACAAGTCCCCCACCGCCTTCCTGGATCGGCTGGTGGCCGTCCGACTGCTGGCCCATCATCGTGGTGCCGAGGCTGAACAACTGCTGACCGAAATCGCGGCGGATCCGCAGCCCTCCATCCAGGCATGTGCGCTGGAATCTCTGTTTCAGATCAATCCCGATCTGATTCTGCCCTTGCTCGACGTCGCGATCGCGTCGCACGATGCGAACGTGCGCCGCTGGGCAGCCGAGACCCTGATCGCTCGTGCAACTCCCGACCGCACTGTGAGTCTGCTCGCGTTGTTGAATGATCCCGATCCCGGTCTGCGACGCCACGTCTGCCACGGTTGTGTGGAGTTGGCCAAAGACCCGGCACTGCACGAGGCCATTGTCTCCCACAGCCGTGATTTGCTGGCAGGCAACGATTGGCGTGGTCAGGAACAGGCGACGTTGCTGCTCGTTTCTTTGGATGACAAGTCGATCGCCAACAGGCTGCTGGAATTGCTCGAAGTGGAGCGTCCCGAAGTGCACACGACGGCAGCCTGGGGACTCAGCCGCCTGGAGGTACCGGAGACCCTGGCACCGATCCTTGAAATCTTCGAACGCAAGTGCGCTTCGTGGGGATCGGGGCAGCGATCGATCAGCCAGACGAACGTGCAACTCAGTCACCTCGCCCAGGCAATGGGACAGATGAACTACATGCCAGCCGATCAGGCGCTGCGCAAACTCGTGCCCAAGACAGCTCCCTTCGACACCAATACGCGCGGCGCGGCGATCTGGGCACTCGGACGACTCTACGCCGATAACCCGGAAGAGACTCTGGCCGACATGCTGATTGCTCGCGTGCTGGACATCAACTCCATGATTCCCGAGGACCCTCATGTCGGTGCCATGGCTGCCGTGGCACTGGGACGCATGAAAGCTGCCCCGACGCTTCCCGGCCTGCAGAACGTCGGCTTCGGACGCGGTCTGCAGAGTGAAGTAGGCTATGCGTGCGCGTGGGCGATCAGCCAGATCACCGGCCAGCCGCTTCCCGATCTGCCGCCGATCATGGTCAACGAAATCATCTGGTTTCTGATACCCGTCATCGATGCCCAGCAGTAATCCGGCACGCTAATGCGCTGTCAACGCTGGAATTACGGGTTGGCTGCCGCTGGCTTCGCCAGTGCCGCAGCTGGTTAGCCCTTGCCAGTGCTGCACGGGCGAGGTCCGTGGCAGCCGAATCTTGAGTGTTGACAAAACCCTCGTGCTCCGCGAACCGGCGCAACTCCACATCGTCGTTTCAGTGCATTCTCGCCGCCCCACAGCGATCGGCGTAGTGCCCTTTCAAGGCGGCCGATTCAGTCGCGCCGTGAGTTTCCGGATCAGGCTGCGCGGCGCGAAACGAATAGAAAACGCCCCCAACTTGTTCTTCACTCCAGGTTTGACCAACGACGCGCCGCCACGGAAATCAGCGCCGTCTCATTCATGTTGCTCCTCGCAATCTCACCGCACGTCAACACCTGCCGCAGGTCATGGATTATAATCGACCACAACTACTGCGATCTTTGACTCCCGTGACCACAGGATGCGGAGCAGCCAGCATGCCAAGGAACCAACATCGCCAGGTCTTCTGGGTCCTCAGCTTCGTATTGCTCACCAGCACAGTCACTGGGGCGGACGAAGACGCTCCCCCTTCTCCGGTGCATTCGTATCAATTCCTGCGATCGCAATTCGCAGTCCCCGACCCTGCGCGCTGGGGCGAAGTCCCTTTGTGGTGGTGGGAAGGGGATCGCATGGCAAAGTCCCGTGTCACCTGGCAACTGGAGACGCTGGCAGAAGCCGGCGTCAAGTCGGTCTGCCCGATCCAACGTTCTCCTGGGCGCTGCGATCCGCCGTCGTTCAGTCCCGAATGGTGGGACATGTTCACATTCGTCCATCAAGAATGCACGCGTCTGGGAATGACCCTGTGGGCGTACGATCAGGTGGGCTACGGACATTACGGGTGGCTGGAAAAGGCCGCCGCTCAGGCCGGTGACAAGGAAACCAAACGACTCCACTTCCTCGCGGCCGATGGCTCGGCTGCTGAGCCGATCGATCTGGATCTGCCTGCCGGACAACTGCTCAGCGCTCGAGCGTTCCCACGCGGCGAACAGGGATTCGATGACCGTGGAAGCCTGGATATCTCCACTTCCGTGACGGACTCGCGTCTGCGATGGACTCCGCCCTCCGGCGCTTGGCGAGTGGCCGTTTGCATCGCCACCGATGATGTCGCCTTTCAGCTGAGCCCTCAAGCGGGAGACACGTTTATCGACATGCTCTATGGGGAAATCGAGCGGCGAGTCGGACGCGAGGCCATGGGCAAGACGTTGGTCGGCGTGTTTCAGGATGAACACCCTCCGACACCACGTGACATCTACACCAGCAGACTCGCCGCGGCCTTTCGACAACGTTGTGGCTACGACATAACTCGAGCCATCCCGGCACTCCACTTCGATGTTGGACCAGCAACTCCCAAATACCGCACCGACTTCTTCGACGTCTACCTGGCCCTGGACCAGTTCTGCTATTGGCAGCGGGTCTATCAGTGGATTTCCGCGCGCGGGCTACTGACCAGCCATGACAACTGGGGGCGCCAGAATATTGATCAGCAGAGTCGCGGCTACATCGATTACTTCCGTACGCAACGCTGGTTCTCAGCTCCTGGATATGACGACGCGGGGACTGAGCCCGTGAGTCGCCGCAACTACTACGACACCAAGATCGCCGCGTCCATCGCCCGGCTCTACCAGCGACCGCGCGTCTGGTCCGAAGCGTTTCACTCCAGCGGTTGGGGACGCACAACCGACCAGACGCTCAGCTGGCTTTCGGCCAACTACGTGTTCGGTGCCAATCTCTACGACGAACACGGACTGTACTACTCCGCCCGTGCCAGCACGTGGGAACATGCCGCCCCCGATCCCCATTGGCGACAGCCCTACTGGCGATACTACCGCCAGTTGTCGGACTGGGTGGCGCGCACCAGCTTTCTCATGAGCCAGGGAACGCACGTTGTGGACGTCGCCGTGCATTATCCGGTGGTCAGCCTGCTGGCAGGCGACCCGCCCAGCGAGGAGCGTCCGGATTACAACTACTACATGCAGATCTCACGCCGCCTGTTCGATGACTCACTGGACAATGACATCATTGACGACGATTCGATCCTGAGGGCTCAGATCGATCAGGGATGCCTGATCGCCGGCAACAATCGTTACCAGGCACTGGTGTTTCCTCCCCAGACGACCATCCGGCCGTCGATACTCAAACAGGCCATCGCCCTGGTCGAAAGCGGCGGCACGGTCGTGTTCGTCGGCCGACTCCCCACGGCCACGACTGAGCGTGGACGAGAAGATCAGCAGTTGCCGCAGCACTTGGAACGGCTCTTTGGTCGGCCTGCAGCGGAATTGGATCCGGCACAAGGCATCTCGCGTCGCACCGGCGCGGGCGGATTGGCGGTCTTCATGCCGGGTGAACTGGAACAGTTGCCGGGCCTGCTGAGCCAGCAGATTCAGCGCGACTTCATCGCGAAGTCACCCGGCGTCTTCGTCACTCACCGCCGCATCCACGATGTCAACGTGTACCTCGTACAAAACGCCACCGAGGCCGCCGCAGTCGAACTCGATGCGCTCTGTCGAGTCGACGGCGTCCCCGAAGTGTGGGATCCTTTCACGGGCGATGTGCAGCCGATCGGATCGTTCCAACGACGAGGGACCTACACTTCCGTACAGCATCTGCTGCAGGGCAACGTAGCGCAGTTGATTGTCTTTCGACCGGGTGACGAACAGACCGGCAGCCCGATGGCCGGCTTGCTGCAGCCGGACGGGCGGGAGATTCCACTCTCCGACCAGTGGGAGTTCTCGGTGATCCCGACGCGCGATAATCGCTGGGGCGAGTTCCGCTGGCCTCCCTCCGACCAACTGATCGGGCCGGAAATCCGCAGCTTCCGCTATGCGGAGGCGTCCGTCGAAGAGGGCCTGGCAGCCGGCTGGCAACGTCCCTCCTTCGATGACACAACCTGGTCAGTGGCTCGCTACAGCATCGGACCGTACTGGCTGTGCCTCACAGAACTGTCACCCCAGGCGACTGTGCCGGACGACATTTTGTCAGGGACCGGCGACATTCAAGCTGGCGCGGCGGCGACTTGGGAGAGTGATGTGGCCGCCTGGAAGAATGTCGAGTTCTCGCAGACGATTGGCCTGGCTCGCCCGGCTCCGTGGGGCGGACACAGCGGTTACCCGGACGGCGCAATCGACCAGGAGTTCATCGACCTGCCTCCCGGACGCAAACTGCTCTTCACCCGTCTGCGGGTGCCCCAGCCTGTGCGACTTGGGCTGCGCGTCGAACTTCGCAATTCGTCCGCACGGATGTGGGTCAACGGTGTCGAGCAGCCGTTTGAAGACGCGGTCGGCAACCTTCCGCTCAACGCCGGAGAGAACACCGTGTTGCTCGATCTGCCCGATGGCGGGCATGGCATGCTCTACGTCCAGCGTGATCCGCCCACGGCGGGCTCGATGGCCGAGGCCGCTCGCGGCCACGTCGCTCCCGACCTGCGCTCCGCGCAGTGGATTCGTGGATCCGACCCCGCCGAGGGTTATCTGCGCCGCACGATCGTGCTCGAGGAACTCCCTCGTGAAGCACGCATCGTGGCCACCGCGTACACCGGCTATCAGCTGTTCGTCAACGGCAAGAAGATCCACGAAGAGATCGGACCATGGGCTAACTGGACTCATCCGGAGTCTTTCAACGTCGCTCCCTATCTGCGCCCCGGCAAGAACGTGATTGCCGCCTGGGTCCAAGCCTATGCAGGTCAGAATGTCCATGGTGAAGCGGAAATGAAAGCACTCGCCTGCGTCCTGCGCATGCGCATGAGCGACGGCCGCGAAGTCGAGATCGTGTCGGACGATTCGTGGCGTGCGGCCAGTAACGAAACCGATAAGTGGCAGCAGCTCGACTTTGACGATGCTGACTGGAAACCGGCAGCCAAGCTGGCAGCCATGGGCGAAGAGCCTTGGGGCACGGCGCCGCTCGAGAACCAGGGAGTCGTGACAGAGCCGCACCGGTCGCTGTCGATCGATCTCCCCTCTCCTTACCTGACCTGCTTCCAGCAGACGCCGGAAGTCATCTACGACGTTAAGCCACAGGGAACGCCCCGCAGCGGCTGGTTCCGCTTCCAGGCCCCTCCCGGTCTGAAAGCGCTGACCTTGCATACGTCAGCGCCCGCTCGAATATGGGTTGATGGCGAACCAGTCGAGGTGCACAACGGCATTGCTCGCCTGTCCCAACCACCGACCGGTCACTCCACCGTTGCCATGCAAGTGCAGATGCAACCGGGTGCCTACGCGGGCGCAGCATTCCCGTTACCCCTGAGCATCGAATTGCAGGGCGGTACCATTCAACCAGGTCTCTGGGCCGATTGGGGATTGCCAACGTACAGCGGGATCGGCGTCTACCGACAGACCTTCGCCTGCTCGGCCGAACAGCTTGATCGTCGCACGGTGCTGGACCTCGGCCAGGTACTGGTCGCCGCCGAGGTGTTGATGAATGGTCGCTCCGCAGGCATTCGCCTGGCAAGACCCTTCCAGTTCGACGTGACGAGTCTGCTCAAAGAGGGAGCGAATCAACTCGAGATACGCGTTGCCAACACCATCGCGCCAGACTACACGGTCACCAATCACTCGGAGAACCTTGGCCCCACCGATTCCGGCCTCCTGGGCCCGGTGACCTTGAAGCAAGAACTGCCGCTGGCTCAATGGCGAGATTGGGCGGAAGAAGAAATCCAACAACTGCAAGCGCAGCTCCTCGTCTCGACGCCGCAGTTGACGGCACCTCAGAAAACGTGGGAATCGCAGGCGAAGTGGGAGGAACTCGCTCCCGCGTCGGCCCACGACTCGCACTCATCCACCGCCACGCTCACAGGTAACCCACAGGACTCCGAGGGGTCCCGACCGCTGGAATATCACACCTCCCTGACAGGCATCAGCGGCTTGCGATTGGAGCTGCTCCCTGACAGGCAACCATCGGCCGATTCCGATCGGGCTGCCGCTCTTGCTTCCCTGCCACAATCGCTCACGGTGACAGCACAGCGCGAGGATGGGCAGCCACTGCGCGGCCGCTTCGTGCGTATCGAGATTCCTGGCCGCACCGAGTTCCTGCACATGGCGGAAGTCCAGGTGTGCAGTGGGGACCAGAACATCGCTCCACAGGGAGTGGCCAGCCAGTCGAGTACCGGCATGGAAGCCGTTGCATCGCGCGCGATCGACGGCGTGACGGACGGATCCTGGGGCAGCAATTCGGTAACTCACACCGGCCACGAGCCCGATCCCTGGTGGGAGGTGGACTTGCAGTCGGTAGCGCCGATCCAACGAATCGTGATCTACAATCGCACCGACGGGGAGTTGGAGAACCGGCTGAGCGACTTCCGAGTATCGCTACTGGACGAGACGCGTCAGGCCGTGTGGCAAGAGAGAATCGCCGAGCCGCCGAACCCGCGGCTGACACTCGATCTGTCACCCATGCGCGTGGAACTGGTCCAGACTCTGGTGGAGTGGACCGCTTCGTATCCTACGGACGACGCGCAGGAATCGGCGCGGCAGGTAGCCATCCTCCAGACGCGGCGCCCGGCAGGATATCCTCAGGGGACCCTGTTTCGGCTGGCTTTCCCTGCAAACCGACCTGGCGATCGTACCTTCCAGGAGCGACTGAGGTTTTCGGTCACCGCATCCGATCCGCCTCTGACTGACATTCCTCCGTCACTGGCTAGAATCATCGCGACGCCGGAATCACAGCGCACCGCTGAGCAGACGGCAGCGCTCGCCGCGTTCTACCGGTCGATCGCACCGGAGCTCGAACCGGTCCGGCAACGACTGCTCCAGTTGCAGAAGCAACTGGCCCGTTGACGTTCAGAACGTGTAGTTTCTCACGGAGTCACAGAGGCACGCAGAAGCACGAAACGGAACCTCTGTGTCTCTGTGTCTCTGCGCCTCCGTGAGGTCAATGACCGCCCCAGACGTTGATCGCGAGCAGGCGTCAGTGCAGCCGTGCATACCCCTCTCATCACGCCTTGATGGGACGAAGCCAGGCAGCCACAATACGCTGCGCGTCCGATACGTAACACAGCAGTCGTTTCTACTGACGATGCTGGTTGGAGTCGGGACGTAGTGAAGTTCACGCATCATGTGGTGGTCGTTGGCGGCGGGTTCGGGGGACTGCACGCAACCGTTCGCCTGACAAGGGCCCCCCCTTTCGACCCACCTTGGTGGACCGGCGCAATTTCCATCTCTTCCAGTCGCTGCTCTATCAGGTGGCCATGGGCGCGCTGTCGCCAGCCATTATTGCAGCACCACTGCGCGGTATCCTCCGCCGCCACAAGAACACGCAGGCTCCGTTGGAAAACGTGATCGGCTTCGATCCCGCCAGCCACCGCGTTTTACTCGCTGCTGGAACCATCGACTAGGATACCCTGGTTGTCGCCGCCGGCGCTCGACACAGCTACTTCGGCGATAAGCCGTGGGAAACGCTCGCTCCTGGTCTCAAGGCGAGTGAGGATGCGACGGAAATCGCAGTTGGAGGAGCGCGAGCATCTCAAGCTGCGCAACTCTTGTTCCAGCGGAGAATGCGTTACTCCGTCGCAGCGTCCCCTTCCGACACCGCCATCCGCCCTGCTATCCGCCCTCCGCTTCTCCCGCCGTCTACGCGACCGCGGCCACTCCCCCCCAGCAATTAGTAAGCTACACTTTCCGGTTCGAATCGGACGACGAGCCTCAGCAAGAGACGGAAGAACAACGTGGCAGCAGAAACGGTCCACAATGCCGAAGCGAAGACGGTTCAGGCTTACATCGACGAGACACCGTTCTGGGCCGACGGCACGCGCGTCGAGTCGTCACCGATCACTGCCATGCAATGGCGGATCTGGGGACTTGCCTCTGCGGGGAAATTCTTCGAGGGCATGATCGTCTTCATGACAGGCGTGGCACTGCCGCTGCTTACGAGGGAGTTCAACCTGTCGACGCTTGAGAAAGGGAGCATCGGCGCCGCACCTCTGTTCGGTATTCTGGTCGGTGCCACGGCCCTCGGATCACTCGCTGATCGATACGGGCGAAAAGCCATGTTCATCGCCGAGATGATCCTGTTGGCCGTGTTCCTCGTCCTCCTGGCCATCGCTCAAAGTTTTGCCTGGCTTCTAGTCTGTCTGTTCGCAGTTGGACTCGCGTTGGGATGTGACTATCCCACGGGCCACATCATCATCTCCGAGAGCATCCCCAGCCGAGTCCGCGGACGGCTCGTGCTCAGCGCCTTCGGATTCCAGGCTATCGGAGCGTTGTTCGGGACGGGCGTCGGATATCTGATTCTCTATCTGCATGCGGAACTTGATGCCTGGCGTTTGATGTACGCCGCGGCCATCCTGCCTACACTGCTGGTGCTGCTGGGACGGTTCACGATTTCCGACAGTGGCCACTGGCTCGTACAGCAAGGCCGCATCGAAGATGCTGAGCGCGAGTTGCGACGACTCCTCTACCGGGATCCACCCTATCCCAAGGAGATCATCTTGACCGGTGCAAGTGGTGCAGCGCGCGAGGACCTGACGGCGGCACCGCGCAGCGGCTATCTCGATCTGCTCCGCGGCCAGACTCTAAGGGCAACCATCCTGGCCTCCATCCCCTGGTTCCTCCAAGACATTGGAACCTATGGCATCGGTATCTTCACACCGACGATTCTGGCGACTGTCGTCGGCCAAGCCAGTCAGTCGGAACGCAATATCGCGGATCTCGTGCACCACGATATGCTGGCAGCCAAAGGAGCGGCCTTCATCGACCTCCTGCTCATCGCGGGAATTGGTGCCGCCGTATTGCTGGCCGATCGCGTGGGACGCATGCGGCTCCAAGTCGCCGGCTTCGTGGGCTGCGCTGCCGGGCTGCTGTTGGCGAGCTTGTCCATCGGACACCAACACGATCGGCTCGGCATCGTCCTGGTCTTCGCCGGATTCATGCTCTACAGCTTCATGAACAACCTGGGCCCGAATTCGATGACCTATCTGATCGCCGGCGAAGTGTTTCCCACCTCTGTTCGCGGCAAAGGAGCTGGACTGGCAGCCTCCACCGCCAAGATCGGAGCCGTCGTCACCGCGTTCTTCTTTCCGATTCTGCTCAAAGACATCGGAACACGTCCCCTGCTGATCGCACTGGTCGTGACCTCGCTGATCGGCGCCGCACTCACCTGGTGCCTGCGCATCGAAACGAGAGGAGTGAACCTCGAAGACATTGAGGAGACAGATACCGGCCGCTGCACGATGGTGAGCAATCAACCTGATTCCCATCAGCAGGTGGTCGATCCCGCCTATGCTGAATCGGCGTGAACCGTCCACTCAATGGCGGAAACACCTGCAGAAAAGCCCTCCTGCCGAACAGGAATCACGGACCGTGGAAGGCATAGAACCGTGGCGCCTAACGCGATCCAGCGATTGTCACATTCCACGGGACAACTCGGCAGACCTGAATCCCCCGACAAGTCCGCTGAACCTCCGTGCACTCCGTACCCGTTGTGGTCAATCGTTGCGTGCGGCGTGGAACACACCGCACCGAAAGTACGCCCAGCAGGACTCGAACCTGCGACCGTCGGATTAGAAATCCGATGCTCTATCCAACTGAGCTATGGGCGCGTAGCCAAAAACAAGGCGAATCCGATCGTCTTCACCCAAATGCTGCCAGCTCGTGACACCACCGTTGATCCGACAAACCCTGCCGACGTGGGGGCATCGGCCATGCAAAGGGAGTCACCAGCCGAGGCCCAGCACGGTGGCATCGACGACACTCTCAACCTAGTGGAGAAGTGAGTGCCTTAGTGACTGAGTCTACCCGCAAATCACCGGCACGCAAGCCTGACAAGCCCCATACCGGCTTCTGACTCTGCCCGCCTGCCCGGGGGAGATCGGCCAGAAGAATCATGATGGGTCGCATGGACGTGGTTGACCGATGGGGATGTGTATGCAGTCTGTGCGGCGCATGCGGATGAGTCCGGCCCTGTGGTATGGATATGAGAGGCTGTAACGCGCGGCACGACAGTCCGGCGTTCCAGAAAGAACTGCGAAAAACACTGGCCAGTCCCCACATGCGGGTGCTATGGTTCCGTAGGCGCCTGAGCGATGTGCGGTTGGCGACATTCTTGCCTCTGTCTAAGAATTGGCGAGCGGACGATGAGTTTCAAAACCAAAATCCTGGGACTGAGCGTGCTGGGGTTGGCCGTCACCAACGTCGCTGTTCTGGCCGTGCTGCTGGTACAGAAGGCCGATCTGAACGCGAAGACATCCGCGGAAATGGACAAGCTCGGCCGCGAAGAATGTGCGAAGATCGCCAAGGATGTCTACCTGATGCTGCGTGTCAATCACGAGAATCTGCAGAAGCAGCTTGGCCACAGCCTGAATGTCGTCCGCGACCTGGCCCAGACCTCGGGCGGAGTCAACTTGTCGAGTGAATCGGTTTCCTGGACGGCCGTCGATCAGTTTACGAAACAGTCCCGACAACTGATACTGCCGAAGATGCAAATAGGCAACCAGTGGTTGGGCCAAAACAAGGAAGCCGACGTCGCCTCGCCCTTGGTCGACAAGGTCAAGACGCTGGTGGGCGGCACCTGCACCGTCTTCCAAAGGATGAACGCCGAGGGCGACATGCTGCGCGTTTGCACCAACGTGCGGCAGAAGGACGGCTCCCGCGCCATCGGCACTTACATTCCCGCCAAGAATCCCGACGGCACGTCCAACCCCGTGGTTGCCAGTCTACTGCGCGGCGAGCGTTACGTGGGAAGCGCCTTCGTGGTCGACGACTGGTATCTCGCGGCCTACGAACCGATTCGCGACGCCGCAAATGAGATTGTCGGCGCCCTGTATTTCGGCATTCCGCAGGAAAGCGTGCCTGATCTGCGCAAAGGGATCATGGACGTCGTCGCCGGCAAGACCGGCTATGCGTACATTATCGGCGGCTCGGGCGAAAACAAGGGCAAGTATATCATCTCGCACCAAGGCCAGCGCGACGGCGAGAACATCTGGGACGCCAAGGACGCCGACGGCAACCTGTTCATTCAGTCCGTCGTCAACAAGGCCCTGGCCACCAAGGAAGGCACGTGCGATTTCGAACGTTATCCGTGGATGAATCAAGGCGAGTCGGCGCCGCGTTGGAAGATCGCTGCGGTCACCTACTTTCAACCATGGGACTGGGTGATCGGCGTCGGGGCCTACGAAGAGGATTATCGCGACGCCACGCAAAGAGTTGAAACCGCGACGAACCAGCTGATGCTGTGGGTGCTGCTGGCTTCGCTGACCGCGATCGTGCTCTGTGGTGGCATTGCCTGGGTCGTTTCGTCGCGAATGGCCAAGCCGCTGGTCAGCGCGATGCACGTCATGGAAAGTGTGGCTCAAGGCGACTATAGTCAGCGTCTGACGCACGCCGGCAAGGACGAGATCGCCCGCTTGTCGGTGGCCATCAATACAGCCGTCGAAGCCACGGCCACGGCAATGCAGAACGTGAAAGAGGCCGCCGAGCGCGAGAAGTTGCTCCAAGCCCAACAGGCCGAGGAAGAGCGCCGCGCAGCCGAAGCGAAGCAGCGTCTGGAGTCCGCCCAAGCCGAGCAACAACGGCAGTTGGCCGAGGCCGAACACAAGCGACAAGAAGAAGAGGCCGCCAAGGAGCGCCAGCGGGCCGAGGCCGAACGTCGCGCCGCCGAGATCGTACGTCACAAGGTCGACCGGTTGCTGGAAGTGGTCAACGCCGCCGCCCAAGGCGACCTGACACGGACGGTGACCGTCGAGGGCGACGAGGCGATCGACGAACTGGCCGCCGGCATCAAGCGGATGATCGAGGATCTTTCCGGCGTCATCGGCCAAGTGACCGAGAGCGCCGCCCAGTTCAATGAGGGCGCACGCGTCATTGCCGAGAGTTCGCAGTCGCTCGCGCTGGGCACGCAGACCCAAAGTAGCAGCGCTGAGGAGATGTCGGCCGCCGTCGAGGAACTCACTCGCTCGATCGAAGCCGTCAAGGAAAACGCCCTGGCTGCCAATGAGGTCGCCCGTCAGGCGAACGAACTGGCCGACGAAGGAGGCAAGGCGGTCCGCAAGTCGATCGAGTCGATGGAACAGATCCGTCAAAGCTCGCAGCAGATCAGCGAGATCATCCAGGTGATCTCAGAAATCGCCAGCCAGACGAATCTCTTGGCGCTGAACGCGGCGATCGAGGCGGCCCGGGCCGGCGAGCACGGCATGGGCTTCGCCGTCGTGGCCGACGAGGTCCGCAAGTTGGCCGAGCGGAGCAACCAAGCGGCCCGCGAAATCTCGACGTTGATCAAGGAATCAACGCGGCGTGTGCAAGAGGGCGCGCAGTTGAGCAATCAGACGGGCGATTCGCTGCGGCAGATCATCAAGGCCGCCGAGTCGACCGCCGCCAAGATC
>JBGSHS010000392.1:0-22545 GCA_041752115.1 Pirellulaceae bacterium
GCCGCGCCACTCGAAGAGGCGGGGTCCGAGATGTAATCTACGCAAGCGGGGTCAGGAGCGGGATAGCGACGGGCTCGGGCGGGGTCAAATAATCTGAACCATCGGCCGGTTGATCCGGTCAGCTAATTTGCGCCCCCGCAAGGGCTTTGGCGAAGATGTCGGCGACCACACGCTCGAACGGGCCGGTGCGGTCGCCGTACCCCAATAATACGACTGGCCGTGGCGGCGTAATGTTCACGCGTGCCAGGCCAGCTCGCCATTGGGTCGTTGGTTGCGCGAGGAGCTGGGAGGCTGCTGTCAACACGATCGACAACGAAACGGTTGCCCCAAGCCACAGGATCTTCATCGGTCGAGTCCCCTCTTTCCTGCCTGGGCGCTCCACGTCCACGCCAATGCCCGCGACGCGAGTCAAGACGAATCGTCAGACCTTGTTTAGTCGTCGGACAAGGTGAAGTCAGGAAGCCGGACAAGCTCCCCGCCTCGCAGCGCCGATTGATGGGCGCAGATACCGACGCACGTCCAGTTGGCGGAGGTCACGGCGTTGGGCCGTGGATCGCGGTTTTCGGCCAGCGCGCTGAGGAACTCGTTCACCAGGTGCGGATGGGAACCTCCGTGTCCGCCACCCTGAATGAAAGACAGATGCTCCGCATCCTGAATCGATCGGGTGAACGGACGAACGGGTTCCGGCAGCAGGTGAGCGAAGTCAGGCACCTCGATCCTGGTCGGGATTTCAGGTTCCGGCTTCTTCGCCGTGTGCAGCACGTGCGGCTCCCCTTCCACCAGCGTCCATTCGAAACTCTGTTTGGTGCCGTACACATCGAAGCTCTCTCGATACTGTCGAGCCGTGTCGTACAGGAACCGCCAGATATGTGCCACCACATCGGAATCTTTCACTTTGATATGACACGATTCCACCGCGAAACCGCTCCCCGACTTTTCGCGAATGTCGTCGCGGACCGTACCCGATCCAAAGCAGGAAACGTACTCTGCTTTGCCGTTGATCAGGCCCAGGCAGGGACTCACCACGTGCGTGGCATAATGCATCGGGATCATGCGTTCCCAATAGGCAGGCCAGCCATCCATATCCTGCGGGTGGGACGCGGCCAGGTACTGGATCTTCCCCAGTTCCCCTGATTCGTACATCTGCTTCAGGAAGAGGAACTCACGCGAGTAGACGACGGTCTCGGCCATCATGTACTTCAGTCCGGTTTCTCGCACCAGTTCGACAATCTGCCGGCATTCATCCACCGTCGTCGCCATGGGAACCGTGCACATCACATGTTTGCCTGCCTTGAGCGCGGCAATCGACATGGGGGCATGGTCGGGAATGGGGGAGTTGATATGGACGAAATCGACGTCAGGATCGGCCAACACGTCATCATAGCTGGAGTATCTCTTGTCGATCTCGAATGTGTCGCCGATCTTGTTCAAGTGCTCTTCGGTCCGCTGGCAGATCGCGTACATGTTGGCCAATGGATGACGCTGGTAGATCGGAATGAACTCGGCACCGAATCCCAACCCGATCATGGCGACATTGAGTCTTTCGTCGTTCATGCTGGTCTTTCCCCTGTCATGAGAGCGCTGCGGGAGTGGTAACTCGATCGGCCGTCACCGAGAGCGATGTTGCCGTGCGAGATCCTCGATCTCTGATCGTGCTTGTCCGGGCTTCGCCGCGGGATCACGAACGTCGATTGTATCGGGTCGCGACGCCTCTGGAAACACTTGGTCGGTGTTTCACGGCAACGGTGCGGTGGACCGCTCGGAATGCTGGAAACAGGGTGCTCTTTCATGCAGTTCATGCCGTAATCAAGGGACGATCCATGGGGGGCGGAACGCCTGGCATCCGCCGTGCGACCGCGACGTGATCCGCGATTTGCAGTACGATGGACAGGGTGTTGCGGGAAGCGGCTGATAACTGAACCGTCCACACTCAATACAACTGCAGAAACCGGGAGTCGTGATGGAGCCGAGTATGAACGACCGCCTCGAGCGGCAGATGGAGTTCTTGGTCGAAATGGACAAGCTGAAGCAAGTCTTGCGTCAGACCTGGCTGATGGACGCGACCCGGCGCGAGAACGACGCGGAGCACTCCTGGCATCTGGGGGTCATGGCGCTCGTCTTGGCTGAACACGCGGTCGACAGCGGGGTGGATCTGGCCCGAGTCATCAAGATGGTGCTGATTCACGACGTGGTGGAAATCGATGCCGGCGATACCTTCGCCTACGACGATGTGGGAGCGCTGGATAAGGAAGCGCGGGAACAGGTGGCGGCCGATCGGCTGTTCGGCCTGCTTCCTGTGGAGCAGGCCGAGGAATTTCGCGGGATCTGGGAGGAGTTTGAAGCTCGCCAGTCGGCGGAATCGCGCTTCGCTGCAGCGATTGACCGACTGCAGCCGATCCTGCATAACTACCACACGCGCGGCAAGGCCTGGATGCAGCATGGCATCACGGCCGATCAGGTCGTGGCTCGCAATCGCCATATTGCGGACGGAGCGCCGCGACTCTGGCACTATGTCGAACGACTGATCGAGGATGCCGTAGCACAGGGATTTCTGCTGCCAGCACCGAGCGATCGATAAGTGGCCAGGCCAGGTCGTAGTGAACGGTGGATTTGAAGTGGGGAAGAAACCGACATGACATGGATTGGGAAGGACCGCACCGGAGCGGCCGGCGAGAAACAGCTGGTTCTGTCTTTGGTTGAGGATCAACAGCGGGGTGAGTGGATACGGCGCCAGTGCACGGTTCAGCGGTTCGACGGCGGGCACCCGGTTTCTGAACAGGTCTTGTGGTACGAGTACCAGATCGATCGGGCAAGCATCGAGTTGCCACCGAACCGGGACGCCGACAGTTTCGTGACAGCCTTGGTGCTGGACGCCATGCGTGAAGATCGTCGGTTGGTGGTCCGAGGGAGCGTGTGCAGGACGTTGCTGTCGAATTTGACGGAGTTTCAGGAAGCCTGGCACAAATGGATCCCGAACTACCACGTTCAGCCCATCGCAGTGGATGAGGTTCGCGAACCGAGTGACGTACTGGCTCGGCCCGCAGGTGCCGTCTGCGCGTTTTCGGGAGGCGTCGACGCGACCTTCTCCGTCTGGAGGCATTCCCAGCGACTCTGTGGATGGCGCTCGCAGGGTATCCCAGCGTGCGCCATGGTCCATGGATTCGACATCCCTCTGAATGATCAGGCTGCCTTTGACAGGACGTCTGACCGAGCCCGCATGACGCTCCGTGAGTTGGGCATCCCGTTGATTCTGATTCGCACCAATTATCGGCAGCTCTCGCAAGCCAACTGGGAACACTCTTGTGCCCTGGCGCTGGTCGCGGCGCTAAGTCATCTCAAACGCATCGCTTCGACTTGTTTGATCGGGAGCAGCGAACCGTACGATTCGCTGGTTATTCCCTGGGGCTCATCGCCCATCACCGATCATCTGCTCGGTTCGGCTGAGTTCGGCGTCCTGCATGACGGAGCGGCGTATTCGCGTACGGAAAAGGTGCGCGAGATCTCGAATTGGGCGACCGGCTCGAACAACCTGCGTGTCTGTTGGGAGGGGGAAATCCGGGATAAGAACTGCGGGCAGTGCGAGAAGTGTGTCCGCACAATTCTGAACTTCCTGGCCTGCGAGAAAGAAGTGCCCGCCTGCTTTCCATCCGGGATTGACCTGGGCCGCAGTCTGAAGCAGGTGCGGCTTCGCAGTTCCGCGGCCCGCGCGGAATGGAAACAGTTACTGAGCTACGCCCAATCGCACGGCGTCCGGGGAGCATGGATGCAGGACGTGCGCCGGATCGTCGCGGAACAGGGCTCGGCCAAGCGGCGTTTCTCCGTTTCCGCCATACGACGTCTCGTGGCACGGGCAGGAGCATCGCTGAGAGGTCGCACGAGACACTGAATCCGAGCCGGCTCGCCAGCGCTCCGGAACGGGTGGGAAGATGACAGGCCGGGAGAAGTCGCCCTGGCGGTAGTGGTCGAACCCTGTTCCAGGGGTGAGATTCTGTCTTATGCTGGTTCAGTTCTTTACCGCGTAGCGGTTGGACCGATAACGATCACCTGGGACATTAGTCCCGGTCGTTCCCCTTCCCACCGCAGAACGATGAAGGAAGGGAAGCCGGATCGGGGTCCGGCGAAAGCCCGGCGATTCGCTTCACCATTGGATATTCCTTGTTCGATATTCTGCAGTTTTCGGTTCTATTCCTGACGCGACTGCGTTTCAACGCCCAGCAATTCCCTTCCCTGGTACCTCCTGCCACGTTATCGCTCGGTCAGATCCAGTGGGGCGTCGGCCGGGAACTCGAGATACTTCACAATCCCCTCGCGCCAGAAGTTGAACTTGACTTTGAGGGTCTTGTCGCTCGATGAGGCCGCATCGCTGAACAGCGTGGCGTAGGAACCCAGCGGTGTGACAAGTCGGTTGTGGAACCTGGCTTGTACCCGCTCGGTAACATCGACTTGGGCGAGGGCTCGTTGGACGTTCGTGTACGCTCGGATTCTCATGGCAGTGGCGTCGCAGACGTGAGCTCCAGCGTTATGCAACACGAAATCAATGTGCGATCCCAATTCGCCGGGAAGCAGTCGCAACACGAACTCCGCTGTCCCGAATCTGCCGTTCGCCGCGTCTCGAGTATTGAATGCGCCGAGATCATCGTGCTCTGTGTCGCTGTTCCAGCGAATGACGCGCAACTCCACACCGTTTCCCAGATTCGAGAACAGTGTGCCAGCGAGGGCGACTTCTTTGCCGCGCAGGTCGGCCGACGGCGTCCAGCGGAAAACGTTGTAGCACGCCGTGTCAGCAATCGGATGGGTGTAGAGAAATTGGGTTCGCTCGGCCACGGAGAGCGCCTGGTCGAACATCTGTTGAGTGTAATGCACTCGCCAGGTATCTTCCTGCCGATCGCTGGGAGCATAGTCCGACACGAAGCCGAGTTCATCTCCCTGGTTCTCCAAGCCGTAGGCAAAGCCCAGCGGAGACCCGAAGGCCTTGAACTGAGAACTAAGTGCCTTCACCTGATCAGCGGACGCCGTCGACATGAGCCCGCCGTTTCGGCAGTTATGCAGCGACCAGCACCCGCCTGTGGAGTCGGGGAACTCGCCCTTCACACCGGTCTTTCCGGCGGGATTCACGTAGTCGGCCGCCAGGTCGGCGACCACATCGCCTCGCAGCTCGAACATCGCTTCGATATTGCCGCGCGCCTTCGGTCCATACAACGCCTTGATAACGTGAGCGTTCACGTACTCGTTGGGCCACGTCACGATCTCATCGTCCATCAGCGGGATCGGTGCCGTATCATTCAGATTCGGCACGCAGAAGTAGACATCCTGGCCGCTCGGATCGATGAACTCGGTCAGCGTGACATCGACCTGCTCGCCGGTCCGATCCTGGTTGAGCCAGGCTTTGGCCAGCGTCTTCAGGCCACCGGGGCGAATCGAATCGTCGGCGACCGGGTCTGAAATCGAAGCCGGGTCGATGACCAGATTGCGCGGCTCAGGACAGTTTGACAGAACTTCGGAGTTCTGATCTCTGCCAAGGCAATACACAATCGGACCACGCAGCAGAGCGACGTGGCCGTCCTGCATCGCTCTGCCTCGCAGCAGACGCCACGTCATGGGAATCGAAATGGATACGACGTCGCCATCCTGCCAGTTTCGACGAAGCACATAACAGCCGAGTTGCTGCTGCAGCGGATCGATCTTCACCGGCTTCTCATCGTTCACACGCAGTGTGATCTCGCGGCACCAGCGTGGCGTACGGAACTGAAACGGAAACGAAGTGGCCTTGTCGGTCGAGAAAGTCAGCTTCACGTTTCCTTCGTTCGGGTAGGCCGTTTCCTGCCGAATCGTGACGGTCTGCCCGTTGACATCAAACGCTTTCGTCGAGGGGGCGAACAGATTGAGCGCGATGCCACCGTCGGGTGTGCGGTAGTAGACTTTCTGCGGTACTTCCGCTACCGCTCGGCGGTAGTTGCCACAGCAGCAGAACGAATCTCGCGTGTCGTACTGACGATCGCCGGTAAAGGGGGTGAAGTAACGAATCCACCGTCCATCGGGTGAATTGGCCGCGAACAGGGCGTTGTAGATCGTACGTTCCAGCAGGTCGCCGTAACGCATGTCTCCTTCCAGACGCATCAGGCTGTCGATCCACCGCAAGACGTACGCCGTGACACACGACTCGCCGATCGCGCCCCGTCCATTCTGGTTGTACGTGAACTGTTCGCCATCAGAGCACGAGCCGGTAACGAGCATGCCTCCTTCGCCCTGCTTGAGCAGTTCGTTGCGCATGAACCGGCTCATGTTCAGCAGATTATCTTCGCCGGTGAGGCGGTATAGTTCCGTCTGGGCATAGCACCTCGCGAGCATGACGTACACATGGCGGGGCGGTCGACTGAAATCCTGCTCCCAGGTACGCAGCGATGCCAGCTGGACTTCGCCATGATTGTTCCCATGCGGCACATCGGCTGCAAAATCGAAATAGCGTTTGTCCCCCGTCACTCGGTAAAGCTCCAGCATTCCTTCCGGCAGACCGGCGGTGCAGATCTCTCCCGGGTTGTAGCACGGATTCTGTGGGGTTGGGAATGTCTTGAGGATATAGTCGGCCATCACGCGGGCGTGTTCGAGCGACTTCGGATCGCCGGTGCAGCGATAGTGGCGCACCAAGGCCAGATTGATGTACTCCTGCTCGTGCAGAATCCAGTTGATGTGGTCCTGCCGGTTTTCTGGTTCAACGCTCCAGAATCCCAAGTAGCCGTCTCGGTCACGCGACTTCACCAGCTCATCGATCAAGTACTGAGTGCGCTCCGCGACCTGCGGGTCGTCCGTGTAGGCCGTGAAGAGACTGCCGGCGTCGAATACCTTCCCGACCCCGTAATAGATGTGACTTTGCGTACCGCGATCGGTGCGGTGGCGGAAATGGTCAAGCCAGTTCCCGTCAAGATCGATCACCATGTAGTTGCGATAGATCAAGTTCTCCACGCGGCGATCGAGTTCTCCATCCAGCTCCTGGTGGCTGAGCATGACACGGGAGAGCTTGTCAGGTACTTGAGGCGGCACGACGTCCAAGGAAGGTGGGTCAGCCAGAACAGGTATCGTCGTCAACTGCAGGCAAAGCAGCAGGAGCAGTGCCGTTCGCATGATAAAGCTCCGAAGTTCTCAAGGCGGGAACGCAAGGTGTGTTCTTACGCAGTCTATTTGAATGCGCGTGCTCGACAGAATCAAGCCGGCGTGAGCTTTCTCAGGGTACGGGCAGTACGATGACCGTGCATGATTCAACATTGGCAGCGGCAAGCCGCAGCACGGCAGTCGTTGGTTGACGCTCTGTTCCTCTTCGTCAAACACGTCGATCCCGGTTTCCAGCAAGCGTGCCTGACGCGATCCAGGGGCTCTCAAGTCTTCTGTATCGCAGCTGCTCAGAGCACTCGGTCGTTCCTCTCTACTGGTTCATGGCCGTTCATCAATTGGCAGGCTGAACTGCAACTGCCCGCGCGGTCGATCGCTGATCAGGACCGGACAGGGGGGAGTGTTCTTGGCCAACGGCTGCTGCTGCTCCATACGCCAGGGAGCCGAAAGATCGTCGCCACACGGTGACCAATCGAGAGGCAGACGCACATGGACTCGCAACTGGCTCGCTTCGCACGATTCGGGAACCGAGACCGATCCGGTCAATCGATGCGACTGCCGGTCGTAGCAGAGTGAGAACGAAATGGGCCCGAATGCGGTAGGGGCGTTGGTGACCGATACCGGCTTTCCCGACGCGAGCCACTCGCGCGGCATTCCTGCGCCAATGCAGAGCGAGTCACCTCGTTCCAGTACCAGGGCCGATCGCAGGGCGGTGACGAACGAACCCGAGGTCCAGATATGCTGCCGATCTCCCGTCACGATGGTTGTTCCGGGAAGTTCATTATGCTCCTCGGGCCATGTATCCAGCAGCGAGGCATGGTTGACGGCAGCGTACAACTGGCGGGCGAACTTATCCGTTTCGCCACGAGCCAGATAGACCATGCCGAGATTGTCCAACACGACGGCCACCCACAGTCCCTCTTTCTGCCAGCCAGTGAATTTCGTCAAACCACCTTGGCTCGCAAACGACTCCATCTTGGCAATGGTCCCTTCCACCAGTGGATCATCGCAGGAAAGAAGTCCACACGGAGACGCGATATTCAACGCTCCCCAGAAACTGCCGGAGGGGTCGTTGGGAGAACTGGGAATCCAGCGATAGCCGCTTTCTTCGATCGCACCCCGCTGGATCGCGTCCATCAGATCACGACGTCCCGCCTCGTAAATCGCCTCCAGTTCGGCGATATCTGCTGTCTTGCCCAGCAATCGGGCGACGTCCAATGCGACTTTGTCGGCGTACACAGCCCAGATGTTGTGCGGGATGAAGACTCCCGTGCCCGTCGCGTCATTCATGCCACAATCGTGCATCGTCGGTTGGATCAGGCCGTAACCACGGATCGGATGGCCGTTAGCATCCAGGCGTCGATAGGGTTCGCGACGCTGGGCGTGCCAGCGCGACCCATTGAGCATGTACGGGTAAACGCCTTCCAGAAAACCCCGGTCGTGGTTGAGCTGATAAAAGACCATTGCCACCCATGCTTTGAGACCCGAAAAAGCTACAAAGTCAGGGAAACCACCCCCCGACCAGTTGCCATCGCTCTGCGCCAGATGCAACTGGTTGTCGAAGACTTCGATGGCATTGTCGAGCATTCCTGCCAGCGCCAGGCCAACCACACCACCGGCACAGTCACCTGCGTTGGAGAAGCGGTACACTTCACTGCCGGTGACCTGAGTGAGTTTGCCGTTGGCCGCGGGTTCCTGCATCGTGAGCAGATCGGCCAGGCAGGCATAAAAGGCCTGCTGCATCTGGTCATCAGGCAGCTCGATCCGCATGGCCCGCCCAAGCAGTGATTCCCAGCGCTGGACCGACTCGTTGAACGACGCCGGCCAGTCGCGTCTCCGCAACTCGTCCAGCTCGTCCACAGAGGCCTCAGCAGGTCGGATCAGCCAGCCCTCGCGAGTCTCGCCGGGTGCGAGGTTCCACAACAACGCCGCCATGTCGGCATCCCGCAAGTGGTGCCGAGCGCCAATCGTCAGGAATCGCAGCTCCTTCTGACCGGCGTCGGTCAGCGCGTCCCCCCGCGATTCCGGGCTGGTCCATTCGACGGCCTGCCCGCCGGCTGCGTCGAGGCAGCGGACTGCTACCGCATGCTGCTCCACGGCGCGATTCGTCGCCTCAACTCGCGCCAGCATGCCGTCACGCCCACCGATGTACTCGTATCGCAACGACACGCCATTTGTTTCATACCGATCGATGAGGATCGGCAGGCCCTCTCGAGGACGTTCCCAATGATGCTGTTCGAACGGCATTCCGTCAAGCGACGAGTGAATGTCGACGAAGTGGTCCGCATTGGGAATGGGTGGCGCTCCCAGTGGCACTTCGGTCATGTCGTGGTTGGTCCACGACAGGCGGACGTGGCCGGAGTGAACATCGGCCAGGGTCTTGCAGCTGGCTCCGGGCCACGAGAGCGTCAAGCGATGTGGCGGCGCAAACGTATACGAATGATCCACGGCCATGGGCAGCCGGATCGGTGGCACCGCGGTCTGATCGGCCGTGACAGTCACCTCTGCTTCCCACGTTTCGTATTGAGCCTTGGTCACACGCAGCACGTGCTTTCCTGCCGGCAGGTGCAAAGAAAAGCGGCCGGACGAATCGGTCGACACGGCAATCTCATGCCCGGACAGTGTCGTACTGACTCGACATCCTGCCAAGGGCTCTGCATACGAGGCAACCGAACCCGTCAGCAGCTGAAGCTCGTGTTCGAGCGGAATGACCACCAGTCGCACTGCTGTGTAGTCGCACGTGTAGGCATCCCCTCCGAAGCCGACGAGCACATCCAGCGTGTCGCCGACCTGCAGGTTCACAAGCCTGGTGCACGATGCCACGGCCTGTGGCGTGCGCTGTGGCTGATCCCAGTCCGCCACGCCACGAACGGAAGCCGCGAACAGTTCATGCGGGCCGTGGACCAGGTGCAGATCTGTGGATGTAGCGGCGTTTGTTCCTGCGAAGTGTGCATTGAGCAGAAACGCCCCGCTCGCCGGAGCCGTGAAGCGGAGCGTTGCCTTCTGGTCTTGTGGACCGGGATGGAGTAACAACCAACCGGGCGCGAAGCGAAAGCCGTTGATCTCGCGCGGCCCATCGTCCGGGCACTTCGTGATCGCCCCACCCACCGCCGACCAGTTGTCGGACCACCAGCAGGCGAATCCTTCGCCCGTCGTGCCCTGGGTATTGTGGAGCGTGAAGGACTGCTGGCCCGGGACCGTATAACCGTAGCTCCACGGTCCTGACGGATTGGTGTCACTGCGAAATGCCTGGACGGCATCCCAGGGAGAGGTCCCGGCCGAGGCCAGCAGAACGATGGCGAGACAATGCTGAGCGATCCCCATGGGCAGACCTCCCTCATCAGCGGTGTGACCGAAAACTCATGACAAAGACGAATATACCACGGACGCCGCCTTCCAACACGTTGCCGTGTCGCCCGTTGATTGAGCACGCTGCGCGCTCGATAGCGCGACCTATCGGCTGAGTCCGATGATGGTCCCGGGGAGTTCGTAGATGATCGGTCGGTGGGAAATGAGCACCTGCCGCGTTTCCGGGGATTTGGCCGAGGGGACAGATCGCTGACCGCTGGGGAAAACGACGCCGATTTTGCCCGTCGCAGCCGTGATCTGAATCGTGCGTTGTTCGCCGTCGCTCCACGCGACGAGAACCGACCGCTCTCCTCGCTGGAATTCGTAGGCATACTCTCCTTCTCCCAACGGCCACTGCCGGGCGAACTCGGCTCCTTCCAACGACTTGGTCATCGCTGCCAAAGCGAACAGTGCGGGGCGCGCAAACCCGTCGTAGTCGACGATGCCCGTGGCAGCGACTTTGTCAGCTTCGTACGGATAAGGCCACCGATGGCAGTGCCACATGACGACCGAAACCCCATTGGCCAGCAGATGTGCATAACGCTTGAGAATGTAATCGGCCTGATTCCGGTCGTCGGGATCGAACATGTCGACCTGTGCCGTCTCTGTTACCCAGATCGGTTTCTCGGCCGAGTGCTGCTTACAGGTTGCGTGGATGTAGTCTAAGAGCTGCTGAGTCGTCTTGAGATCGCGATAGAAATGGAAGTCATAGATGTCGCAGTACTGGGCCAGTCCCTCCTGCAGCGACTCGGCCCAGCCCTCCTGGCGACACTGCAGTTCGGTAATGCTGCCGCCGACGATGACACACTGAGGGTCGGCCGCTTTGGCCGCCGCGTAGCCGATCTTCTGCGCTTCCACATAGGCGCGCGGCCCGTCTCGATGAAAGATGTCGAATTCGTTGCCCAACTGCCAGTACTTCACGTACCCTTTGAAGCGGTGTACCGACTCGTAGACAAAGTCGAAGTATTCTTGTTGCGTGAGTTCGCCACGCACATAGGCATTAGCTTCGTTGATGAGCGGGCAGTAGTTGACGGCATAACGCTGGGCCCAGTCCATGGGACGCTCATTCCAGTTCCAGTTCGGTCGGACATGCCGGATTCCGAGCCGTTGGACCAGCGACCAGTTTCCTTCCGCCAGAAGTCCGAAGGCTGACGATTCTGCAGCGGCGGTGACGGCGCGCTGAGGGAGAATGCCGAAATGTTTGCGCAGAGCCAGTTGCTCCTTGCCATCGGCTCGCAGCGCGACCGCAAGGCTCAACGCTTGCTCGGCAGGAAGCCGTCCTGCCTGCGCCAGGACCAATTCGACGCGACGGACCTCTCCGGGTGGAACAGAAACGGGGACCTCACGCTCAAGCAGGAGTAAACCGTCATCGTTGGACACCTCGATTGCCAGAGTCGCATCCGGCCCAGTACCCGCCACATGACACACGGTGGCGGTCAGCTGAATGTCCTCCTTCACGTCAAACACGGCAGCCGCGGCGTAGGGACTCAAAGTGAGCTGCCAGGCGGATGGATCCTCAGCGGCAGCGGGTCTTGCGTGGAGTGCGCCGAACAAGCTCGCAAAGGTAACCCACGTCAGCAACAGCTCAGAGCGAGGCGGCATGGTCATTGGCCCCTCACTTTCGTTGTCTCCGTCAGTGTGAGTGGAGTCAGAGCGACATCATCCCACCACACCGTTCCGACCGCATCCTGTAGCTCCAGATAGACATTCAGGAAATCGGTTTCCGGTTGGAGCTGACGCAGCACGACGGTCTCTTCGTGCCACTCCTGAGTCCCTCGCCCATAGCAGAACTCGTCGACATGATCCTGGCTCAACCACCAGCCGAACCCTTCGCCGGTTGCTTTGAACGGAATCACCCTCACGCAGGAGAGCCCCTCGCGCAGGTCTGTCTTGAGCTTGACGCTCAGACGATAAGCTCGCCTCGGATCAATCCGC
Source organism: Pirellulaceae bacterium (assembly GCA_041752115.1). GTDB lineage: Bacteria > Planctomycetota > Planctomycetia > Pirellulales > Pirellulaceae > JAJRVM01. The sequence goes on from JBGSHS010000392.1 coordinate 12,388, forward strand.
ACACGCACTGCCACCGTCGTGAAAGTGCATTGATCAGTCCCGTCATAACGCAAGCTGCGAGTTCCTCCGCCCTGCACGGCATCGTCCACCACAGGCTTGCCATTCTCGATATACCACCGATTCAAGCCTTCTTCGAATCCCGAATTCTCCAGCAGATTCGGAGGCAACTGAGCATCATCAAAACGTACTCCAGCATAGTCCGAGTCGGTGATCGGTCGCTGGCCACCCAACGGAACCGGGACCCCTTGCTTGGCCAACGAGTGTTCGTCGAACCAGGCAATCCCCGTCCCTTTCAGCCACAAGTAGCAATGCACTCGAACCGCTTGCGAAGGGAGCTTAGGGACTTGGACCTCCAGCAGCGTCCAGTCGTGAGTGCCGTTGAGCCTGGCGGCCTCTCCCAGATCGACGAAACTCAGTGGCTCGTTCTCGGCGTGAGGCTGTAGCCCCAGGGCCGCTTCACCGTGGACGTCCTGTGTTTTGACCCAGACGCGCAGGACGTACTGCGTGTCTGGATCGATGCTGTTCCCATTGAGCTGCAATGCTGTTCGCGTCTCGCCCTCGCCCCCCTCAACGCGCAGCGATGCTTTTCCGAATCGCTTGGTCTGTCGGTCAAACGACATGCCTTCCGTACCGCCTTGAGCCCAACCGACATCACGCCACCCGGCTTCGTCCCAGACCCCTTCGAACCCGCAGTAGTTCAACACACCGTCGGGCCAGCGGGCCGGAGCGGGCCCGCAGCTGAGTGTCCACAACACTAGTACGGTGATCGTCCGTGTGACTCGAGACCGCCTGTTCATAGCTCACCTTCCAACGCGTCACAGCGTCCAGGGACTACGTCCTGGCGGGAGCGAGAGGAGTCGATTGGCCTGGTCATCGTCGACGAATCGTTCCGCTTCAGGGTCGAACTTCAGCGGGCGCCCCACCTGGATGGCGATGTGGCCCAAGTGGCCCAGCGACGCCGTGCGGTGTCCCACTTCGGCATCTTCCAGAGTTGTGCCACGTGACTTGACGGCGTCCAGGAAGTCCCGTTTCTCAGGCAGCAACGGGAAGTGCAACTCGTCGTCGGTGATCGGGGAACTTAACAGCGAAGCCGGCTCAGCCTGCAACTGATTCTGGCTGCTGAAGTTGGCCTGGATCCAGCCCTCATCACCTTCAAATCGCGTGTACGGATCCTCGGTCTTGCAGACAAGCGTCACGCCGTTGGCGAACTTGCAGGTGTAAGCGAATTCGTAGCAGACGTTCCATAAACTGTCGGGGGGCGGAAAAGTCCCACGCCCTTCCACTTCAACCGGACCGGTTCGCTCGGTGTCGTTACCCCACTGGGCAATATCGTTGAGGTGCGTGGTCCAATTCAAAATCATGCCATCGCAATAGTCGCGGATGTTCATCCAGCCCGGACGCTCGTAGTCTTTCACTCCATGCACACGCTGTTGCGTGTAGGGGCGCTCCGGGGCCGGTCCTTGCCACATGTTGTAGTCCAACTCTTCGGGGACGGGCATGTCGATATGAACCGGCCAGGGCTGCGACGGATCAGCTCCTAACGGAACGCCGGTACGGATCGTGTGCAGTTTGCCGATCCGCCCGTTCCGCACCAGCTCGACCGCACGATGAAACTGCGGCAGCGATCGAAATTCGCTGTCGGTTCGGAACACCCGCTGATGCTGCGTGACCAGGTCACTCAACAGCCGCCCTTCGGCGATACTACGAGTCAGTGGTTTCTCGCAGCAGACGTCCTTGCCGGCCTTGACGGCCATCACCGACATCGGCACGTGCCAGTGATCAGGAGTCGAGATCATGACGGCGTCAATGTCGGGGCGATCGAGTACTTCACGGAAATCGACATAGCGCGGACAATCGGGAACCTTGGGACAGCGATTCTTCTGTTCGCCATAGTAGGATGCTGTCCGCTCTTCGGTCACCTCCAGCCGCCAACGATCAACATCGCACAGCGCCACGATCTCGCAATCGTTCTGACTGACGAAATAGGGCAGATTGAAGGCGAGCGTCTGGCGACCGACACCGATCATGCCGATCGTGATCCGCTCGCTCGGGGCGACGCTGCCGGAGAGCCCCAGGGCTGAAGCGGGAATGATCGAGGGTAGTCCGATGGCGCCGGCAGAAGCGGCTACCGTCTGCGCGAGAAATCTGCGTCGAGTTGTTCTGGGGGGCTGTGCCATGGGAGGTGCTCCTTGGTGCGAGAGAGCTGCGTGGGACGCTCCATTGTGCCATAGACGCGCCGCAGCCAACAAGCCAGCTGAAACCACACACTCGCTGGCCCACCGGGCGACCTGCGGGGCTCGCTTCATGTGCGGGCGGCAACGAACCTCTCTGGCTGACGTCTGGTCCGCCAGATTGGCGGGCTCGCAACCACTGCCCGAATTGGGCGACGGCCAAAGCAACGGATTCGAACGTGGAACGGCATTTGCATTTCATTCAACCGGCACGCCCCGCGACTCGCCGTGCCATGGCACCTGCCTCTGGCCGGCACCTGCCTCTGGCCGGCACGGTGCCGCTGGAGGAACCGCTTCGTGGCTGAACCGGTTTCCGCCAGAGCGGGTTGTTCGACCCGAACGCCCACCGACTACGAACTCATAATGAATGGAGTGAGGAGAACAGCGATGATTCCATCGACGTTAAAACGCGTTCCAGAAAACACGGCTGAGCACGTGAACGAACAGATCCGTCAGGATACGGAGGAGCGAGTCATTAACTGCGCTGCGGCTGGCCAGGAAGCCATCGACCAGCGATTGGCCGAACTGGATCGGGAATGGGATATCGAACGAACGCTCGAGGCGAATGCAGCCGTCGTCTCCTTGATCGGCGTGACCCTGGGAGCCACCCTCAGCCGCAAGTGGTTCGCCGTGCCCGGAGTGGTGGCAGCGTTTCTGCTGCAACATGCCGTCCAGGGGTGGTGCCCTCCGTTGCCGGTCTTTCGACGCCTGGGGATCCGGACGGCTTCCGAGATTGAGTACGAGCGTTATGCCTTGAAGTCGTTGCGAGTCGACATTGCGGCGCCGCGATAGATAGTGGTCTACCGCACTGAGTCCTTGCAGCGGCCGGGGATTTCTTCGCACAACGAACGGCAAGTGCGAAGGCCATGGCAATCCCTCTCAACCATCGGCACAGCGTGGCGAGCGCACGCTCGATCGTCTCTTCGATGCAGAGGAGGACCTTGTCTTCGCAGATACTTATCACCATCGGCACGGTCGTCGCGGAGTGTGGGCCGCTGAATTCTCCCCGCCGGCCATGCGCCGGCGGAAGATTGACGACGAGAGCTTTGTCAGGCTTCTCACACGCGGCGGCGGCGGTGCCAGACTCCGCAGGCAGCCAGTCCCGTGGCCATCATGCCGAACAACGCCAACGTGCTCGGTTCCGGCACGACGGTGAGTGTGCGGTTCTGGCCGATGACCGCCAGAATCGGATCGCCGAATCCAACGTCCAAGTAGCCTTCAAAAGGATTGGGGCCTGCGATCACGGTCCCGTTGGGCACTGGAAAACCACCCACTGCCCCGCTGAAGGGGAGTCCTACGGTGGAGAAAATCCGGATGCCAGGCGCCTCGGGAAAAGTCAACTCCCACTTCATCGACAGGTTGTCGACATAGGCCGAGATGATATTGCCGCCCCCGTCCCGCACAATGTTCGTTAAGCTCCCCCCCACGAACTCGGTCGGGCTGATTTGATAGGGGAGAATCTCCGCTGGCGATACGCCATCCAACGTCCCCACGACGTCAGTGAATGCCACCGTCGTGGCATTGAGATCTGTGAGGATCGAGTCGTCCAAAGAAAACGTCAGTGACCCCTGAGCCTGATAGGGCAAAAAGGGAGTCATGCTCGGATTGCCTGGATTGAGCCCAGGTATGTTACTCAGGATGGCGAATTCAAAATCCGCCACCAGATCGAGCGAGAACGAGTAATCCGCCCGGGCTTCACTGCTGATCGCACCGGCCAGTGCCACCGCCACCGCCATGACAGCCGGGCCCATTCGACCAAAGACCTTACTACCAAATGTTTTGTGTTGCATTCGTCCGACTCCTGTGTTACGCACCGTGGGTCATTTGTACCCCTCAAGAAGTACTACTGCAGGTTTTTCTAGTCGGAAGGTGCGCGGATGCAACTTGCAGAACTCAGGTTTGTGTTTGATGGCTAATCCGGGACGGGGGAACGGTTGCCGAGAATCGCGAGTTGATGTTTGCGAGAATCGCATCCCGCCGTGAACGACCCGCACTGGGGCAGCGAAAGCGAGTGTTTCAGCTGGTGGCCGCGATTGAGAAATGTTTCAAATGGGTGGTGTAGTAAGGTGGCTCAATTGCCTCAGAGGAGAGTGTTTCCGCTTGCAGTGGCAGCACCGCCCGTCGCGCTGTAGTCCTTCTTCCTCCCTTCTCCGCCGGGGCTTCCCGGGGAGAAGGGCCGGGGATGAGGGGGTGCCCCCGCCGAAGACTCGTTCTTGGGCGCTCAAAGCGAGCGTCGGTGCACGGGGGGCGACGTACGCAGGTTCGAGCCGGATTGCGAACGCGACGCGGATTGCCCCCTCACCCCCGCCCCTCTCCTCCAGCAGAAGCTGCTGGAGGAGAGGCGGGGAAGAACGGTTCTTAGGTGAGCGAGTTCGCTTGGAGGAGCGAGAGAATGGAGGTGAATTCAGGGGACTGAATTCGCGCCCCCACGCAAGAGGCTCAGGCCGCGTCATCGCCGGCGTACTCTCCAACTTCCGCCCGTTTCATCAGCCCAACCAGGGGTGCCCGAAGCGTGGTGGCAAACGGAACCCAGAAATCACGATGTCACACAACGCTAATCCGGCTTTGGCTCAGTCGAGGGCGGCACGTCAGGCGGTAACGGCTGGGTCTGACGTGGGGAACTGGCCTGGAGAGCCTCTTGAGCGGCGGAATGATTTGGATCCAGCGCGGTCGCGGCGGCGAACCAGCTGACCGCCAGGTCCTCTCGTTGCAGCTCGCGCGCGAGCAAGCCGAGTTGGTACCGCAGGTCAGCGTCGTGCGGATTAACGGATGCTCTGCCGTGTAGATCGGCAAAGCGGCTGCGGAGTTCTCGCAACCGTTCCGTTTCAGCTGCCTCGGTCTGGGCCTGTTCTACTTGGCCTAGCCGTGAATAGGCTTGGGCGAGCTTATGGCGCACGCGATAGTCGACGGGGTACAAGGTGGCGGTTTTCTTGAGGGTCTCGACCGCCTGATCGGTGGATCCTTGGGAGAGTTGGATGGTGCCCTTCATGAGCAGGGCCTCGAGGTGTTCCGGCTTCAGACTCAGCGCTTCGTTGGCCAGGGCTAGGGCCGGTTCAGCGTGTCCTTGTTCAAACTGTGATTCGGCCTGCATGGCGAGTATGTCGGCGGAAACCGGGGCTGTCGCGGCGATCTCCTCCAGCGATTGGAAGTCGTGTTGTCTCAGGAAGCAGGTAGCAAGTTCCGTGACCACAGCCTCCCGTTCTGGGAGTGTAGGGGCTCGTCGCAGGGCCTCCTGGTACTCGGGGATCGCTTTGTCGAAGCTTTCCATGTCTTTGTAGATGAGTCCCATCAGTCGGTGTGGTCGCGGGTCGCGTGGGTCGAGCTGGGAGACCTTGCGGAGGTGAACGACCGCTTCCTCGGTGGTTCCGATGTCGAACAGAACGGCAGCCAATCGTCGATGGGCGTCGACGAGCTGATCATCTTGCTGCAAGGCGGCCCGAAGTGCCTCGATCGCTTCCTGGAACTGCCGGTTTCGATAGAGGGCTTCTCCGGCCCACATGTTGGCGATGGGAGCCGTTTCCGGGTTGCTCAGTCCCTGCTGCAGGTCGGCAACCGCTTCTCGTAATCTGCCAGCGCGGAGATGGAGGAAGCCTTCCAGGACATGCATTTGCGCCTCGGTCTGCTCGATTCCGCTGAGTGCTTCGGAGGCGGCTTGCACGGCTCCCAGGTTGCTTTCTCGCGCTGCCTGCAGTCCGAGCTGGTAGATGTGTTCGAGCTGGGCGGGGGTCGAGCGGTTCCAGCCGTACCAGAGGGCGCCGGCGGTCAGGAGGAGCAGCAGGACAAGACCGAGAGAGAGAACAGAGCGACTTCCTCGGCGCAGCGACAGATGGCGAATCAATTGTTTCATGAGCGAGCGAACCTCTTGCTGAGCATTATACCCCCGCCGGGCGTTGATCCCAATACGCCGCGGTGCCGTGTGATTACTGTGTCCGGCACAGCCAACCAACTGTGTCCGGCACAGCGGTTGGGATCGCGGGAAAAACAACTTCCGTCGTTAGTCGGTTTTCCACGCTCTGCGCGAGCGTGGCTTCACGAGAAACGCCGAAGTTGTTCTTCCCTCGTGCCTTAGTAATGTGCCGGGCAGGTGACAAGTCGCCCGGTTGGCCGGCGTGTCCAGGGTGGCTCGCCATTGCTGGCCGTATGTGGCAGAACTATGATTAAGAGCAGTAGAGGGTGTTTGACTGCGAGGCCGTTCGCATTCGACGGGCCCGTGGGGTGTTGAGTGTCTGGAGGGGAGTGGTCTGGCGGGGCCGTTTCCCGATTGGTTGGTGGTCTTGCCGGTTGGGAACCGTCCCTATGGCGACGGTTGCTTTGGCAGCCGAAGGCTGGCTGAGTTGCCATGCGATCGGATCAGCGGGGCAGGCCATGATCTGTCGTGGCCGAATCGCTTCTGTGGCGGTCTTGCCTGATTCCACGGATGTGGGGAGCGAGGGAAAAGTGGTTGGAAGCGTTGCTGATGCCAACGCGGAAGTGATCGACTCTGCGCGGGGTGGGAGAATCTGATGTCGAACGAGGCAAGGGAAGTTGTCTTACCCCCTTCGGATTCAGCCGACGGGGCGGCAGACGAGGCCCAAGTTGCGACAGAGCGTCCGTCCTGGGGTTCGATCGTTCTGAGGCTCGTCTTTCTGATAGCAATCGTAGTGGCGCTGGCTCTGTTCTGGCGTCCGCTATCGTTACTGTATCACCAATCGCGCGGCCGGATGCTGCTTTCACAGCGTCAGGATCAGGCTGCACTCGTTCCGCTGCGGGCCGCTCTGCGCACCGACGTGGAGGATCCGCGGACCTTGTTGTTGCTGGCTCGCACGCACCGTCGCCTGGGGAATCTCTCGCGCGTGTCCCTGCTGCTCAATCAGGCCGAGGCGTTAGGGGGGGATGAAGAGCGGATTGAGCGTGAACGCCGGTTGTCGTTGGCTCAGACCGGGCAGTTGAGTGAGGTCGAGGCGTTGCTGCCCGATTTGCTCCTGAACCCGGGGGAGGACGGTCCCGATATCTGTCAGGCTTTCGTGCAGGGGTATTTCGCCAACTTGCGGAGCGGTGACGCGGTTCAGCTGTTGGACGTGTGGCAGGACTCCTATCCGGATGATCCGCAGGTCTATTTCATGCGTGGCTACCTGATGCAGAGCATGGAGGATCCCGAGCAGGCCATCGAGCTCTATCGTCAGGGTTTGAAACTGGCTCCAGACGAGGCGGCCATGCGTCGTCGGCTGGCGGAAACATTGCTGCAGGCGAATCAGCCACAGGAGGCGGAAGCGGAGTTGTTGCGTTGTGTCGACCAGACGCCTCGCGACCCGAAGGTCTGGCTGGTCCTGGCTCAATGTGCCTACAAGCGCGGCGAGCTGCCGCTGGCCTCTCAACGTCTCACGGAAGCATTACAGCTTGGTCCCGATGATTTTGAGGCACGACGTTTGAAGGGACAGTTGGACTTGGCACAGGGAAAGGTCGACGAGGCGCTCCAGGAGCTGGAAGCGGCCGTGGCACTGCGTCCCTACGACTTCCTGGCCCGCGAGGCGATGGGACGAGCGCTGCGGGCTTCCGGCCGCCCGGAAGAAGCTCAGGCTCAGTTCGATTATGTGGCCCAAGCGGAACAGGCCAACGGCCGCATCAATCGGTTATTGCGTGAATCGCTTGAGCATCCTGCCGATGCGGCCATCAAATACGAGATTGGCACGATTCTGATGCAGTTTGGTCCTCCCGAAGATGCCGCCCGGTGGATGCAAGCCGTGCTTCAACTGCAACCGGGCAATACGGGGGCGCATCGAGCCTTGGCTGACTACTACGAAGCGCGAGGCGATGCCGCCAACACGGCTTACCATCGACAACGTGCCACCATGGATCAGTTGCCGCCATGAGCATCCGACTGCAATCGGCACGGGGGTGGACCATCGCGTCAGCCAAGCGGCCGGACTTCATGTCGCTGCTTGTTGCCTTCGTCGTGGCTTGCGGTTGCCAGGGCTGCCATCGGGAGGGCTCGTCCGTCGATCCGCCAGCGGTCCCGAAAGCGGCCAGTACTCCGTCGGTTGCCAATCTGCCAGGCAAACCTCTTTTTGAACTCGTGGATTGGTCCGATCGAGCGGGGATTCAGTTTGTGCATACCGACGGCAGTTCCGGTCGCCGGTACATCATGGAGACGGTCTCCTGCGGCCTGGCGTTGTTCGACTACGATCGGGACGGCCTGGTCGACATCTATTTCTGTAATGGAGCGCCGCTGCCCGGCTCGCACGCCTCCGAACCGGTACCCCGCCATGCCCTCTATCGCAATCTGGGAAACCTGCAATTTAAGGATGTCAGTGAGGCGGCAGGGGTCCATTGCACGGCTTATGGCCTGGGGATTGCCGTGGCCGATTACAACAACGACGGGTGGAGCGATATCTACCTGAGCAATTTCGGTGGCAATGTCCTGTTGTGTAACAATGGTGACGGAACGTTCCGTGACGTCACTTCCACCGCCGGTGTCGGGCGAGGCGAGCGGGTGGGTGCTGGGACCTGTTTTCTCGACGTCGACGCCGATGGCAATGTGGACCTCTTCGCTGCAAACTACGTGCAGTTCTCTGAAGAGATGCATCGAGCTCCCCGCCGTCGCGGCCGAACGGTTTATCCCGGCCCACTCGACTATCCGCAGGAAAGTAACTCCCTCTTTCGTAATAGCGGCGACGGGACCTGGACCGACGCGAGCGAGTCGTCGGGAGTGGCTGCCACCTCCGGCACGGGCATGGGCGCGGTCTGCGGCGACTTTGATCTGGACGGCGACACCGATATTTACCTGGCCAACGACGAGATGTCAAACTATCTGTTCCAGAACGACGGTCAGGGAGTGTTTCGCGAAGCCGCCGTGTTCTCCGGAATCGCCTATGACGGGATCGGACTGGCACACGGCAGTATGGGCGCGGATAGTGCTGACGTCGACAATGACGGCCTTCCCGATCTGTTTGTGACCGCCTATCAGTCCGAAACGGCTACACTCTATCGCAATCTTGGTCACGGTCAGTTTCAGGATGTGACCGCCCTGACGGGAGCTGGCGAAGGGACCGCGGCCAACGTCACCTGGGGGTGCGGACTGATTGATCTGGACAATGACGGGGATCGCGATCTGTTCATCGCCAGCGGGCACCTCGACGACCGCGAAGAGAATAGCGTTTACCGAGCCCCGAATCTGGTCTTGATGAACGAACTCATCGAGACCGGGCAGATGCGGTTCGTGAACGTCTCACCTAGGTGTGGCGACGGTTTGCGCGTCAGTGAAAGCAGTCGTGGCGCCGCGATGGACGACCTGGATAACGACGGAGATCTGGATGTCGTCGTGCTGAATTCACGACGGCCGCCGACGTTGCTCAAGAACCTGCTGAGCGAGAACGGTTGCGATCACCACTGGCTCCAGGTTCGGCTCAGTGGCCGGCACTCCAACCGCGATGGCGTGGGCGCCCGCGTGCGTCTGGTGGCCGGTGACCTCGTATTGGTTGACGAGGTGCATAGTGGCCGCGGTTACCAGAGTCACTGGGGAACGCGACTTCACTTCGGCCTGGGTGCACACGATCGAGTCGATTACCTGGAAGTACAATGGCTCGGTGGCGCCATCGACCGACTGGAGGATGTCGCGGTCGATCAGTGCCTGGTCATTCGGGAATCGACCATCCCCAATGAAATGCCGAATGACGAAAGACCCAATGACGAAGGGAAACTGAGGAATCAGCCGTCGCGCCGAAAGTGAGCCACGCGGAGCTCAAGAGGCAAGTTGATTCGTCATTGGGAATCGCGCCATTCCATTCGTGATTCCTTTAATGGGACATTCGCAATATCGTTCGGCGCGAGATTTGCTAGCCGATGTTCTTTTCAGACTGAGCGAGCGGCAGATGCGTCATCTTATGTGCATGTCGCACAAGCGTGTCAAGCCACCGAAGATCGCAGAGTCGGAGATCACCGGGTTCGCGTA
>JBGSHS010000393.1:0-5837 GCA_041752115.1 Pirellulaceae bacterium
CCGCGCTGCTATACTCGGGCCCGACAGGCTGCCCGGATCGTCCGTGTGGAGGCTGCCTCGGCGGTCCCTGCGGACCGTGAACGCTTGTGCCCGGTGTTCAAATTGGTAACGCGGTGAGGAGCAGAGCGATGAGTGATGCGACGTTGCAGACAACCATCGAAGGTTTGCCGGTACGGCGAGGTAAGGTACGCGATGTGTACGACCTAGGTGGCCAGTTGCTGATGGTCAGTACCGATCGCATCAGCGCTTTCGATTGGGTCTTGCCGACTGGGATTCCGGACAAGGGGCGCGTGCTCACCCAGCTCAGCCAGTTCTGGTTCCAGCAACTGAACACACCCCATCACGTGATTTCGACTGACGTGCCGGAACATCTCCTGCCGGCCGGCACGGACGTGGCCTCTTTGCAGGGCCGCAGCATGGTCGTGCGCAAGTGCCAGGTGGTGCCGATCGAGTGCGTGGTGCGCGGGTACCTGGACGGATCGGGCTGGAAAGAATACCAACAGTCGGGTCAGGTCTGCGGCATCGATTTGCCGAGCGGTTTGACGCAGTGCGATCAATTGCCCGAGCCGGTTTTCACGCCGGCGACCAAGGAAGAAACGGGCCACGACATCAACATCTCCTTCGAGACCATGATCTCACTCACGGGTGCCGTGGCGGCGGAAGAGCTGCGTCGTCGGAGCATTGAGTTGTACGAGCAGGGAGCTGCTTGGGCTCGCGAAAAAGGCATCATCATCGCCGACACCAAATTCGAGTGGGGATACTGCGAAGGCGACTTGATCCTGGTCGATGAAGTGCTCACTCCCGACAGCTCTCGCTTCTGGCCCGCGGACCAGTACGAGCCGGGGCATGGTCAGCCTTCGTATGACAAACAGTTCGTACGCGATTGGCTCACTGCTGCCAAGTGGGACAAGAACAGCCCACCGCCAGACCTCCCTGCCGACGTGGTGGCGAAGACCCGCGAGAAATACATCGAGGCCTACGAACGCCTCACCGGGGCAACGTTCGCCTGGAAATAACATCGCCAGTCCGATTCCCGGTGAGCAACTGGCGGCTGAGCCAGCGGCAAGTGCTTACGTGACCAACACCGCAAGCTGTGCAACCGCTGCCAGACGCTGAGAGATCGCGGGGTGTTTGCCTTGCTCTCAGGGAGTCTGGTCCTCGGCAGCCGACTCAGCGGCCCCCTCCGCAGCCGACGTTCCGGTCGAACTCGGCTCGCCGGTTTCGGGAGTCGAAGGGGCCGCTGCGGGTGGATGCGCCGCATCGGGTGCTGCGGAATTGGGTGCTGGGGAATCGGGTGCTGGGGAATCGGAGGTCGTGGATTCTGACGAATGACCTTCCAGGGCTCTGGCTCTCAATAGATTACCGTAGCGTTGAGGCGACTCATCAATCATGTACAGCTGTCTCGCGTCGTCGAACTTGCCGAGTGCCTCATAGCAGCGGGCCAGGTTGTACCGGGCACCGTTCGTCCAGCTGCCGTCGGGATAGTGGTCGAGATAGCGGTCCTTCAGCCAGCTGGCCGCCACGTCGTAGTTGCGCTGTTCCAGGTGCGTCAAGCCGAGCCAGTAGCTGGCGAGTTGCTTGGATTCTACTTGCATTCGTTTGATCTGGGCGATGCGATAGGCCCACTCTTCTTCATTCATGCCCAGCGGTCGTTCCAGCCCCATCGACTTCTGAACGCTCTTTGAATCTTCCATCACCTCCAGCGTGGAATCGGTCATGCGGCCGTTGAGGAAATAGCTGGTGGCACCCGCCTCATCACCCTGTTTCTGGAGTTGCCCCAGCAGGTAGCGTCGGCGACCTTTGACCACGGGACTGAGCGTTTCGAAAATCCCGTGCTGCAGGAATTCTTTCGAGCGGAATTCGGGGTCGCGCTCCAACTGCATGGTGTACGCCTGCTGGTAGACGGACGCTTCAATGGGAACCTCCCACAGACGAACATCGGTGACGCCCTGGCAGGCACGCAACGGTTGCTTCAACTCGTGCGGATCGATGGTCAGCACCATCTGATCCTTGGCGTTGAGAAACTCTTCTACCAACAACATACGCTGTGAAAGGGCCTCCGGGGACGCGTCGAGCAACACGACAACCTGGTTCAAGTCTGCGGGGTTGACTCGATAGGTGTAGTTCTTGCCGATGTTGAGCGACGTGAGCAAAGCTGGGTCGGCCACGACCTGCGAAAGTGTGGCGATTCCCTTGCCGGACACGTCGGGCAGAGGAATCCCCAGTTCAGTGTCGAACAGGTACAGCTGCTGATCAATCAGGACGGCTGGCAACCAAGGCTCCGCACGCCCCGTCCGGTTGTCGATCGCGAGCATTCCGGCATCAATCCGCAGCTGGCGCAACAGCAGAATGAAGACGCGAGCACGCTGGAGACTGTCGCCGTGACCATACATCAGCACGTGCCATGGGAGTCCGGTGTAGCCGGGGCCAGGCGTGCCTTGCATGGGCGGGGACCAAAGGGCTCGGTCGTCCTGCTGGGCGTCGGTCACTGGGCCGGCAGCTGACGTCTTCGGATATGGCAACAACGGGTCCAGCTGAATATTGCGGATCGTCCAGTCGAACAGGGCCGCCGCCGCCGCGAGATTCCGAGTGGACTTTCTCGACAGCCCGGAGGTCGCCAGCCATTGAGCCAAAGCGGGCGGCGGTTCGGCTGAAGACGCCGTCTTGGCGATGGCATGCAGCCAACGCGATTCTTCCAAAATCAACACATCTGACAGCCGAAAGTCGAGCCGTGCGAGCGAGGCATCCGAGAGGCTCTCCTTCGCAGCCGGAGCGCGGCGCACCGTGTCAGGCAGAGTGTTGATCAGCGGACGATCGATCGACCAGTCGGGATCCGCCGCCCGATCGCGAATCCACCGGCTCAAGTGGTAGCTGACTTGACCGGCTGACCGGTCCTGGCTGTGCTCGTCGCGCATCTTCAGGAAATCGATGGCGGCTTCAAAGTGATCCTCATCAGGCTGCTTGCTGTCGTTGTTGCGTGCGACTTCCAGGTCGGCCAAGTCCTTCTGCTCGCGGCAACCTCCCAGTGGCAGCGCGAGGAGCAGCAGCGTGGCGGGCAGCAAGAGGTCCACCGTTCGTCGGCGAAGGACAGCGTCGAGCGGCAAATGAGAACGCACTGGGCCAGTGTCGGCATCGAGCATGGACAGATCCTGGAGTAGTTGATTTTGGGGGCGAGCTGCCCGCTTCAGTGGCAGATGTTCCCGAGCAAACGTGGTTTCAGCCGCGCGTCGCTACGATACAAGTGTAACTACCAAGTGTAACTACGCCTCCGCTGTCGGCAAAGTTTCCACCAGTTGACGGATCTGCACCAGACGCTGCAGCAATGCGGGAAACGCGTCGAGCGGTACCATGTTGGGCCCATCGCTGGGCGACTTCTCGGGCGCTGGATGAGTTTCGAAGAACAAGCCGTCCACTCCCACCGCCACGGCCGCTCGCGCCAAGGGCTCCACCATGGCTCGATTCCCTCCCGTGGCCGCTCCCAGTCCGCCCGGTTCCTGGACGCTGTGCGTGGCGTCGAACACGACCGGCACTCCGAAAGCCCGCATTTGCGGCAAGGAACGCATGTCGTTGACCAGTCGCCCGTATCCGAAGAAAGTCCCTCGCTCACACAACATAATGCGCCGGCAGCCAACAGCCAACAGCTTCTGCGTCACGTGCTGCATGTCGCCAGGTGCCATGAACTGGCCTTTCTTCACATGCACCACCCGTCCGGTTGCCGCCGCCGCCAATAACAGGTCCGTTTGCCGAGCCAGAAAAGCGGGTATCTGCAGCACCTCACACACGTCGGCCGCGTGGGCCGCTTGCCACGATTCGTGAATGTCGGTGGTGACCGGCAGGTCGAGTTCGTCCCGGATCCGCTGGAGAATCGCCAGTCCTGGTTCAAAGCCGGGCCCTCGGTAGGCAGAAATGCTCGTCCGATTGGCCTTGTCGAACGAGGCCTTGAAGACCAGGTTGACCGGCAGCTCACGTACCGCCTCCTTCAATCGCGAGGCAATCTCCCACGCCAGTTCCTCAGACTCCAGCACGCAGGGGCCCGCAATTAACAGCAGTCGGCACCCGCGGCCACACTGGTACCGCCCGATGGGAAACGGATTGTCTGGCACGATTCAGCTACACCTGTCTTGCGAAAGGATTGAAAACAAATCCGATGTCTTCTGGTGCGGGAGACATCATTTCCCGCGAGGCTATCGACCCTTGGATGTCGTGCCTGCTTCATGGCGGAATCCCCGACGCAACGCCCACGACTCGGTCGCCACGAATCGTACACGGGCCGGCAGCACAGTGACTTCCAACGGAAGCACGCCGCCCGGATCGCCATCCAACTGATAGGGAACCGGGACGTCCGATTCCACTCGGATCCGGTGAGCTTGTACGCAACGGCAATCGGGCCACGCCAGGTGTTCGCCGCGGGCTACTCCACGCAAGTATCTCAGAGCGTGCCAGAGCGAGCCTTTTTCGAAACCGCAGACATCCAGCCGTCCATCGGTACCGACCGCTGCCGGGGCGAGCCGCAAGCCTCCCGCATAACGTGGTATGTTAACGACGAACAGCCACCGGGCGATAAACGTAATTTCCCCATTTCGGCCGGGGCCAGGAACATGGTCGTTCAGGGTGGTCGCGCCGGGTGCCGCCTGCACATAGGACACGCGCAGTGCAGGATACCGGTACTCACGCACAGACTCCAGGATGGGTTTGATGTACGACAGGTGATGGATATTACCCGTTCGCCGCTGATGCAGCCGCTGGACGACGTCCGCATCAAATCCACAGCCGGCCATCAAAAGGAAAACCCGATCGGCCGCCAGACCCGCGTCGAGTCGGACGGTTGCCCCGTGCGTAATGGCATCCGACAACTCCTGGGGAGTGACCAGCATGTGCAGGTATTTTGCCAGCAGGTTTTCCGTTCCCAGGGGTAAAATCGCAATCGGAACCTCAGCCGACGTCCGATTGACCACCGCCGCCACCGTCCCGTCACCGCCGGCTGCCACGACAGCGCGCAGCGAGCACACGCGTTCGGGAGCCAGAAAGTCCGGCAACCGATTCAGCTCCGTCGTGATCTCCACGGACCATCCATCGCTTGTGAGCCGTTCCTGCAACTCCGCTACCCTCCGTCCATTCGACCCGCGTCCGGCCGCTGGGTTGGTGACAATCAGCACGCGGCGGGCCTCGCCTGGCACATACTCAATTGGACGTGGCATGGGATTTCTCTCGCTGCCGAGGCGAATGGCGTTGTGAGCGGTTGACGCGGCGAACGGCGCCGCCAGCCAAGCAGGAATCCCCATCGACTGATGCAGATTGCCTCGAGTGTTGTGTTTCGCTGTATCGAACAAACCCGGCTGCAGCCCGACACGCGTGAGAAAGTCCCGCTCGGGAGCCGGATTGCCTTGCAATAAAGGGTTTTAGGGAAAGATGTTAAGTACTGCAATCGGGAGGCACGGGAAAATCGACCGGATTTGGCACTTGGTTCGCATCCCCCGCACACCGCTGACATCGACCGTCGACAACCCTCGACGTGATTGGGTTCAAACAACCCCAACTCACGGCCATTCGACGTGATGTCCTCCGGCGTATCTGGCCCGTGGGACCTCTGACGGTATGTTCCCGTAATGGTTGCCTTGCCCCTGACCGTACGGATTCGTCGACATGTTGTTGACGCGTCAGAGGTCCCACTTTTCTGTCCCCCTTCGGCCCCAGGGGCAATATCGTTCGGCGCGAGATTTGCTAGCCGATGTTCTTTTCAGACTGAGCGAGCGGCAGATGCGTCATCTTATGTGCATGTCGCACAAGCGTGTCAAGCCACCGAAGATCGCAGAGTCGGAGATCACCGGGTTCGCGTA
>JBGSHS010000394.1:0-7881 GCA_041752115.1 Pirellulaceae bacterium
CACGATCGTAATTTGACACGCTCTTGGGCAGGCCGATCGCGGTGCGCGCTCGCCGCGCGGAGTCGCGGTTTCTTCTGCCGCGCACCGCCTCAGCGCCCCTTCCTTCATCCCGCACGGGCCACTCAGTTCGCTACCGCCGACCGCTGTCGTCCCCTCACCTTGCCCCAAGCCGCACCGTAGCGCCGCCACTTTCCGAACCGGTGCAGGGCCGGGGGCAGGGTGTCTGCTTCCGGCCCCGTCTCATGGCGTTCAGCGATTCCTCCCGATCACCTTTATCGGCCATCCATGCCTCGGCACCGGCTGGCAAGCGCCGCGCAGCAATGGGTAGATAAATGGCACGACTGTCACGACGTCTTACCTTTCACTTCCGTCACCCAGTTCAGAAACGCCCGTCTGCGATTGCACGTTGGACACACCTTGTCCTTCGAGACTACGGGATTTTCAACTGACCGAACTATTCTGAACTCGGGCGTACCCAGCCCAATCGCCTTCCCCTGCGGCAAACCAAACTGTTGCCCATCATATGAGGAGAAGTCAACCATGCAATTGTCGCACAGCACGATCCGACTGCCGAACACCTCGAACTCCGAGTACGTGTGTCTGTCATCCGCAAGATGAATGAGCTCGGCTGAATCGTGCCCGCAATCCCAACATGGAGAGACATCCCGCACCTCCAATTCGGTGGAGCAGACTGGGCAGTGCTCCTTCTTCATTCTCATTGCCCCCTAAAGTGCTCATTCCTCCAGACATCTGTCTTTTGCCGACACGTTGGGCACATCGTCAGGTCATCGGCGTCGGCGGCCCCAGAACCACGCGATGGGACCAAACGCAATCAGCAAGAAACCGGCTGCGATCAGGCAGGTTGCGGCAACATTAATCTGCGCGACCAGCCAGCCAGTACGATACTCCGCGTAAATGCCCTGCGACACCTGATAACCGAGCAAGCCGACAAGTATTGCCACACCGCCAAATAGCCAGCAGTACCGCGACCACCATCGGTGTGCCTGGCGCACCTCTCGAAGGTGCGCAGTCAAAGTGACGCCGTCTTCACGGCGGCCTACGGTTGATGACCAGGGCGTTTCGTATGGGTTCTCGTCCATTTCCCTTAATCGCTGGGACGTGCCTCAGGCTGATCCGGAAAACATCGTGGTAATTTTGCAGCCCCAACGCCACATGTCGAAATGCCATCCTGCAGGACAACTGGTTGTAGCTCTGGCGGGCGCGATCCACGCCAAACACGAGGACGCCCACGATGAGCACACCCAACACCCCCAGTAGTGCACGGCGACGACGAAGCATGTTCCCCAAGGCTCCTTATTGCTACGTTCGTCAGCGCCCGGCCGACCGCTCCAGTGTATCCGTTTCCGGGGAGGCATCCAACATCGGCCCCGGCACCCACGCAACGGGAAAGGCAGACGTTCTCGGCACACGGTCCATGTGTGGGACGACTTCCCCTTCGGTTGCACAATGAATGGTGGCGTCCTCACCAGTAACCTGCACGCTGAAACGCGGTCTGCGTGTGTGCATCATACCAAATCGTGAATCCTGCTCCATTGGCCGCGACGGGGCCCTCATATTCGATCAGGTCATCGGGGATCTTCCAGTCGAGCCCTTCAAAAATCTTACCGGTAAACTCCCGACCAACCTTCTGTTTCAGATTGTCGTCGCGCCGACGGACAATCGCCTCTTGGCTGAACTGTTTCCATACGCCGTCGAGCCATTGGTCGAGTTCAGCCTGTGTGATGGTGAACCTCGCGCGATATCCCATCGGCGTCTTCTCGATGGTGATACCGCGAGCGGCTGGAGGTAGGTAGCGCTCCACTCGGGCATCCTCCACGTTGCTGAACCCTGGAATGTCAAACACACCAAAGCGATGCCTATCTACGAAGGACTTGACTGCTGCACAGGTGGGGATGAACGCTGGGACGGCGATGAAGGTCGAGATCAGGAACGTCTGTGTCCGCTTCCATCTGAGTAGTGGCGCACTCGCTGTGGTTACGGCCACAATTCCAACCAACAGAGCGACCGTGATCTTCAGGGGCAAAACAATCGGCCAGAGCACGTGACTTGCTCCCATCGGTGGCGGTCGCTGTTCAGTGAACCGCTAGGCGGTATCGGTAACAAAAGGTCGTATTCTGGAAAACCGCCTGGGACGTGGCGCCGGGCACGCAAGCCGACGTGCGGCTGGATCGAGGCCCACCGTTGGCTGTAGCCACGTTCAAATTCATCCCCATGTAAGGTAGGAATCAATACCGACCCAGATCCAAAACAAAGCGGGGACCATCAGTACGCCGAGGCAAACGGCAAGAATGCCGGTTAGTCTCGGATGCCAACGATCACACCACAGCAGTAGGGAGGTACCGAATACGCACACGACCGAGAGACAAGCCATGTCTCCCAGGTACATCAGTCTGAGACAGACGAATCGCGATCTCGCGTCGATGTCAGTCGCCACAACCCAAGAAGGGGCATAGTTCATCATCCAGTAATTCAACGGAAAGGCGACGACAAATGGCACTATCACGAGGGCGAGAGCCACGTACTTGCGCGTGGACCAGCCCCGTGACTTCGGCTCGTTCAGGGACGCGACTAAGGGTGGTGACTCAAATGGATTCGCATCGACGTGGTGCACTGCGGTTGCTCCAGCCAAGCAGAACTGCGGTCGGCCGACACTTCCTCTCACCAAATCCTTCGTGTGCTGACAGTCCGCCAACGGCCTGATTCTACCGCGCGTTCCCCCGGCCGTCCAACATCGACCGCCGCATGCCCCGGCGGAGGCGGGAGGACGCCGGGCATCAATCCACCGTATGCGTACTTCCCCGCACCGCCCGCGAGATCGTCATCGAACCTTTCGACGTCTCGGTGACGCACAGCAGCGACCGAAACTCCTCGAGGCTTGCGACCGACGCGACGGGCCGGATCTGTAAGTCCACGGTGATGAAGTGTAGCCCCTGTGAATGGCGAGAAGTGGTCAATCCATCCGGGGACGTGAAGAGCTGCAGCGCCGTCTCGAGCGAAATATCGCGCGGCTCCGTCCAAAGGATGTCGGAGCGGGGTATCTCGAGCAGCAGGATCTTCTGCCCGATGTCGGGTCCCAGAGAGGACAGATCCCTTGACTCGCTCGCACGCCACAGCGTGCCTGCTCCAACAACTGCCACGTAGTCCGTGCGCAGGAAACATGTTGCGCCACGATCGTGCGGACAGGCGAACAATCGACCGAACGGCTTCTCTTGGGCGAATCGCTCATTGCCTGGACTGTTCCACGGCTCGGAATACGTGTATGTGACGACAGGCTCCATGTCCGCGATTTCCGCTGCAAACGTGCGCCAGCTGTGCAGGGCAGCGCTGCGTTCATCGCGCGCAGTTGCCGGGGGGAGAATTCGCCGCCCTTGTCGATCGGAATGTAGCACGCACCATGCCACCTGATATAGATTGCTCCTGCACACTGCCGTCGCACCGGCTTGAGAGCCACGATACACCGCCCACGCGATCAACGACGAGGCAACCAAGAGCGCCGCGTTGAGCGTTCTTCGCCAAGTCATCATGATTCCCCGGAGTTGCCGTAGATCGACCCGTGCTGTTCCTTGCTACCGCGACGCGCCGACGACTGGCTTCGAGCCAGATGCCGCCCGGTTGGCAGGCGTTGATGGCCAGATGCCTCGGCCACACCTGAGCGTCATCGCTGGCAACAATCCGTGGTTTTTCGGTACCGTGGCTCTCATACTTGGAACGCGTCTAACCAGGAACAGGGGGAGTGTGGACGATCGCCTTTCGATTCAACCAGAGCCAGGGTAGCGGAAGTAGCACGACCGCGATCCACACGCACTGGCGGATACACGTTCCGACCTTGAGCCTGGGCGGCCAGGGAATATCCTGCATCAGATCCTGCTCCGATACTTGCGCGCCATCGTTGATTGTCAACACACTAGACCACAGGTCACGCGGCAAATGATCGCTCACACAATACACATGCCCGTCAACCATTGCGATGTTCCGCACGTCACCTGCATGCGAGGGTTTCCCGGACTGCACAAGCTGAATTGCTTCCTCGATCGTCAGATCAATCGGTTCTGTCCACGGAACATGTTTGCCTGCGGCTTCCATAACCATGATGGTCATCGACGGCGCATCTGGGAAATCTGACAACTTCCTTTCCACAGATCCTGGCCAGGCTGCGGACGGGCCGACGACGGCGAAGTACTCCGTCGTATCCGCCTCTGAAGATGTCGTTGACGGACATCGCAGCGCCGGTGGCGTACGATGGAGCAAACTGCGGTTGTGCGGGCCATTCCACGGCTCATCGAAGTTGTACGCATCGTAAAGGTCCCATCTCTCCAGGAATGGCAGGATCAATACGCGCCAGCTGTGCTTCGGCTTGCCGTTCTCGTCAGGAATGTACGCCGCAGGGAAACTCTTGTAGACATCATGATAGTTCTGCAAGGCCAGCACGATCTGCTTCATGTTGTTCGAACACGCCATTCTTCGCGCTGCTCCTCTCGCCTTGGGCATGCTTGGGACGACTATAAAGGCGAGGAACACGACGAGTACGAGCGACAACGCGCAAACGCCGCTCACCCGGGGATGCCACAACCCGGCGACGAGCACCATAGCGATCACGACCAGAAGGAAGTGGGGCCCCGGTTGGTCGAATGTCGTGGCAAGCATCACCATCATCAGGACCAGTACGATGCCGGACACACGTCGCGTCGTGACGAACATCAAGCCAGCCAACCCCGCCAGCAACCCCACCAGCGTCGCCAGTACCCCCGCAGCCAGGCCATAACCTAGGTAATACAGAACCGGCACCACGACGACAACCGCGACGAGATACTTCACAAACGTGAGGATTGCGACGTGGCGTTGCGCCGGGGCACGTGGATAATCTTGTTGTAAGGGTCTGGACATGAACTATATCGACAGTAGAAATCTGGCGTACCGAATACGATCCACTGCGCGATTCTCGATGACATGGCCCTCCGTCAAGTTCACAGAGTACCACACGCGCGGTGTCTCGATCGCCATATCCATCTTGTGCCGGTCGATAATGTGTGCGTCCCGGCGGCACGGCAACGCTCAATCACAATCGTTCGTCTTCTGACACCCGCGAACGACCCAATTCTACCACGTTTCGGTCCGGCCACCTACATCTCCAACGCACGCCCCAGCAGAAGCAGCCAAACGCCGTTCATCAATCGGTCGTTATCTGGGACGATTTCATACCGCTCATCTACGGCCTATTCTATTACGCCCCCCACCCCTCTGAAACAGCAGTGTTCCCGTCTCCTCAGGCCTGCTCCGCCCCGACACCGCTCACTGCTTCCCTGTTTCGTCTGGTGCTGATTCACCGTTGATCCCTGAATGGTCGAGTCTCGCCGGTCCCACCCGGTGCGTCCTGTTAGTCCGCCCTCTCAATGTCCATCGTCCTCGGCTGTGGAAACCATATTCACTGGGAAACTACGATAACCTGCTATGGCGCCAATCCTACTTCCGGTTACTTACTCGCGGAAGGAAGCTTGGCGTGACCGATCGTGTAATACCGCATTTGCCAAAGGCAAGAACGGTCTTCTTGAAGCTGCAGCGGCGACGAGCAGGGCGGAATACCGTATCCGACTGCCCTCTGATAACAGATGCAAGCGATAAACTGTACACGACCCCAATCCGTGATAAAACCAATACTCGATCATTCGACCACATGGCTGATGACACGAACTCCCAGCCTCCCACTCGAATGCGTGCCATCAGCTTCCTATCGCGAACATCCCACAGGCAGATTTCCGGGGTCTGCCAGTCACCGCCACAAGTGGCCAGCAAATCGTCGGTTACAAACTCCATATCCTCGATGATATTGTCTATACCGTCGAATATGTGCACATCATTCCATGTATCGGTAGCGACGATTCTCAATTTCCCGTCTTGATCTGCACAGGAAAGAAACTTGCCGGACGGCGAAAACCTGACGCAGGAAACCCAGTTGTCGTGTGAAATCCGAGCAACCTCTCTTGCGAGATCAGAGGACCATACTCGGGTATTGCCGTCGTTGCCACCACTCGCAATATATTCGCCAGTCGATGAAACCGAGAGAGACGTTACAAACCCGTCATTCGGGAACGGAATGGAGACACTAGCGGTCTGATTTCCTCGGTTTAGATTCCAAATCGTAATTCGCGGACTGAGATTGCAGCTGGCCGCTTTGTCTGAGCAGGACACTAACATGTCGCCAACAGGGAGAAACGCGATGTGCGAAACAGGAACGCCTTTCGCTCCCAGTTCCCGCACCTTGACCCAGTCACGCGTCCTCCACACTGAAATATTGCCATCAGTATCAGCCGCAACGAAGAATCTCTCGCTCGGGCTGAAGGCTAAGGATCGAATCTCATTTGGTCCGACAGGCAACTCGCGCTTAACAACGAGTTTTCCGCCCGACTCTTGGCAAATCACTAACCTAGATACTAACGGAGTAAATAGGCCCGAGTCTTGTTTTTCGGCACAGGCGACGGCTACAAAGGACATGTCAGATGAGACTTCGACGATCGAGGCATAGTCAACTCGCAATACCTCCCTAGAAACCGGAACATAATCCGTCGTTTCGCTGAGGAACCCAGCAGTCACCGCTATCAGCGAGTAGAACATGCGCATCATCCTCCTGATCTTGTCTTCTGCTACTTCTCGTGCCGGTAGTCGGGACGTAGTGAGTCCATTCCCTCAATACCATTCTTAATGGCGGAACGAACGGCCTCTTGCCCGGGCATCCAGAGGTGCGCCCCAAAATAGAGTGCGATCGGCCCGACTCCAATCCTAATCGGTGTGCCTTTCATCACTTGAGTTGGTTCTATGGCACTTCCTGCAATTCTCGTGTTAGTGACACCACCAAATTCTAATCCCTGAATGATGTCTGCTTTCTGGTAGAAATTGTCCCGACCGTCGGAATTATCTGCCATAGGCCCGTTGAAACTAGTCAAATCACGTTTTGAATTCTCCACATCCTTCGGTCGCAATCACGGTCGTGGCAGCCGCGACTGCATCTTGCGCTCCTGGCCGCCTCAAACCAGTCTGTCCACCCGCCCCGGCTCCCGCCACCTATTCGACCTTCGGCCAGGGCAGCCAGTCTCAAATGTCGGTCGATTCGCGGCGCTTTCCAACAACTGCCGCCACTTCGATGAGTTAATGGAACACATTACCAATAGCCTCTCCATACCGACTCGACGTAGGGCCGGAGTATCTCCATGATGCCCACAAAGGTGGCGGCATCCGTTGACACAAGTTCGTCGCCAAGGTTGTAGGCGAACACATTACCGTCCCGTCCATCGGGATTGACCTCGATCATGACTGCGTACGCGTCCAAAGGAAGGTGATCGCGGAACGGCAACCTCTGAACCTTCTCCGCAAGCGTGACACGATCCGGCTCCGTCAGGGCCGATTCGATGGAGCATGCACAGCGCTTGGAAGGATCGTCCGATTGAAATCTCAAGTCACCGTACAACCGCCCATCGCTGTGGATACCGCGCACGTACCAGCGTAACCCCTCGCTGTCGTCGCGTTTCCAGATTAAGCGATGCGTGACCATTGGTGCTTGATGCGGATTGTGTGCTAAACGGTCCTTAAATTTGGCTCGGTTATGAATACCCACCAACGTGGATCGCTATTCATGTTGCACGCGACCGCTTGCGCACCACGACAAAACCGAGAAGTGCAATGTAACCGATTAACGCGATCAAACGAAAAACGAAGTCTCCTACAGCCACTAGCCTGGATTCCCATGGACCTGAAATCCCCTAAGGCATCGGCAGTCGAGGTCCGATTCTGCCCGGCGTTTCCGAAATAGTGATATAGGGCAATGCATTATCCAAAGGGTATACTGCCACCACGGGACCCGGAGAACCG
>JBGSHS010000395.1:0-22287 GCA_041752115.1 Pirellulaceae bacterium
AAAGCTACGTCTCGTCGAATTGTTGTGGGACGATATTTCGGCGTCGAATGAGCCGATCGTTTTGCATCCCTGGCAATTCAATGAGGCAACTCGCCGAGGCGAGGAACTTCGAGCCGATCCGTCAATCGCCATTGACCGCGAAGAAGTATGGCGGCGCGTCAATGGCTGATCCATTACGGTTTCATCCTTTGGTGGCCGAGGATATTCGGCTTGCCAGTCAGTGGTATGACGAGATATCCGTCGATCTCGGCAACCGTTTTCGGCGGGCCGTGGATAGTCGGCTGGATACTGTGGAACTGCGCCCGGAATCATTTGGACGAGTGCAGGAAGAGCTTCGTGCCGCTCGCGTTGAGGGATTTCCGTACATCGTTATCTACCGCATCGAGCGACAAGCAACCGAAGACCTCGGGATCTTCCACGCCGCCGAGGACCCACAGAAATGGCGCAGCCGCGCACGGTAATAGCGTCATGTCACAACTGTCCCATTAAACCACCGTCACCCGGCACTCCCCTTCACAGCCGTACGTACCGGTAGAACGTCGAGCGCGAAATCCGCAGCGTCTGGCAGATGTCGTCAATCTCCAGCGACTTATCGGCGTTGAGCTGCTTGGCGCGCTCGACCTTCGGATCGCTCGCTGAGACTTTCGGCCGTCCTCCATGCCGACCACGGCAAGCGTGCAGCGGCCAGTCCCGCCTTCATTCGCTCCCTTGTCAACCGACGCTCAAGCTGCGCTAAGGCGGAGAAGTTGTTGAAGATCAATTCACCTGACGCGGAGGACGTATCAATCGCCCTTTCGTTGAGCCAGCGGAAGCCAATCCCCTGGCGACGGTGAATGCCCGCCTTCAGATGGCGAACGTGAACATCGCCCGACTGCACATCACGACCGCCAACCCGATGCGTAATTGGCTGGTGAATTCGCTGGGATTCAACGGTCGCACGCTACCTCCCCCAATGAGGATGCAGCCCGACCTCGGCCTGGATACAATGGGAGCAGGCGGTTCCGTCCAAGGAGATGCGTCTCAAACGAACTGCAGGAACGGTGCTCTGGAGGATCATCCATGCGGCTCATGATATGCACGGGAACGTGGCTGAATGGTGCAGCGACTGGTATCGTGAGGATGACTATGTGGCAGCGCCCAGCGACGATCCTGCCGGCCCTGCCACAGGTTCTCTGCGCGTCATACGAGGCGGGAGTTTCGCGATCACCGCGGAAGGCACACGGGCCAGCTCCCGCAGTTGGGAACTACCTGGCTTCCCCTTCAACAACGTCGGTTTCCGAGTCGTGCTCGACGTCGCTACCAGCCATACTCCAGACATCACTCCTGCGTCACCAAGCAAGAAGGAGCCGTGACGACATGGCTCCCGCTTCAGTCGGCAGAGACGATGTGCAGATCGAGTCGCGGCTGAGCTGAGTATTCACGAATTGTTGATTCGCCTAGCGATTTCGAGGACTTCCTACGATGTTTCCATCTTCGGCCAGCCAACCAACTCTGCTCTACGCACTATTACTCGTCTCGATTTCCACTTGCTGGCCCGTGAGAGGAAGCGACGGCAGTGGCGACGGCGCAGAAGATGTTCCTTCGATCAAGGGGCTTACCGGCCAAGTCAGCAATGTGAGAATCGCCGTTCCTGCGGCACAGCCGATCGAACCGGTCCCACAAACCGAGCGTCCGGCAGATATTGACCTGAAGCGGATGGCACAATGGGCCATGCACTACCTGATTCATACACCGCGAGCGGAATTCAATTACGAACCGGTCTTTCAGTGCCATCCGCTCCGATGTCCTCCCATCCCCGCCCATGCGGACCCGGTCGTTTCGTGTGATACCGACAGCAGATTGGATTGGGAATGGTACTTCATGCGCGAAATATCAGGCTCGCAGGCGGGCCGTGACGTCGAAGCGGCATTTCATCGTCGAGTACGCGACTACATCGATCCCCAAGGCTTCGTCTTCTCTAGCCCGGGCGCTTACTATGAGGGGCAAACAGATCGTGTCTGGAAGCCGGAAGAGTATATTTTCCACACCTGGGGCGCGACGAAAATCCTGAGGAGCCTGGCACTCGAATACTCAACAGTTAAAGACATCCAGTCGAAGGAGCGAGCCCGCGAAGTCTTTCTTGGACTCCGCCAGTTCGCCGCTTCGGATGCCAACGGCCGCTGCTGGTTCCCGCAAGGCATGGGGGGGTGCAAGGCGGATGGCACCGTCGTACCCAATGGCTGGAACAAGCACCCGGCACCGATCGTCGAGCCGCTGATCGCATACAGCTGTGCCACCGGCGACTCCGAGGGTCTCGAATTCGCTCGCGCCTATACGGAGGGGATTATTCATCATTCCCAGCCGGATGGCTTGCTGTTTCACGGCGATGGCAGTTTTGACGGCCACAGCCACGCGACCATGCACGCACTCTGGGGCGTGGCGCACCTTGGCCTGATTGACAATAATCAGCGATACCTCGACTTCGTGGAACGATCGTGGCAGTTCATGCTCTCGCGGGGAACTGGCACTGGCTGGTTTCCTGCGGGCCCTGATTGCTGCAACGAGACGTGTTGCATATCCGACATGATGTCCATTGCAGCAATCCTGGGCCGTTCCGGCAAGACAGAGTATTTCGACTACGTCGAACGCTATATGCGCAACTACATCAGCAATCTGCAGTTCATTGTCACACCTCAGTTTGAAACCTACTATCGTTCGCTCCATCAGCATAAAGCACCACACGAGATCGAAGCCGGCCTGCTCCAAATCCGCAAGTTCCAGGGGGGCATTATCGGCGGTTCGGGGCTTAACGATTACGAAAACGTTCTACTCGGCGGAATTTCCGGCTTTGAGATGTTTGGCTGCTGTGCACCGGAAGGAATGCGAGCTATCCATACGACTTGGAACAGTATCATCGATCGTCTGCCGCCATCGCAACTCGGGCCCGAAGGCGTGTATGTCAATCTCGGCTTGAGTCGCCAGTCTCCGTGGGGCGAGGTTGTGTCGTTTTTCCCGCAGCAAGGACGCCTGACCGTCGTGCCAACGGTCGAGGATACGTTCTATCTGCGACCGCCGCATTGGGTTCCGCGATCTCAAGTGAGCGCCTTTGTCGGCAACGAACGGATCCCCGGCGTCTGGTCAGGCGACTATATTCGATTTGATGCCAAGCCAGGCCAGGAACTGACGATTACCTACCCGCTAATCAGCTTTTCGCACGAAGTCGCGGGATTATGGCCAGTTTCAGCTCCGGACCTGAGGATCAGATTCGAATGGCTTGGTAACATGGTTGTTTCGTCCGATCCCTCGGCCACCAAGACGCCGTTATTTTCCGGAAAGCCTCGGGTCCTTCCCGACTATCAGTCGGCCAGCGGTCAATGACCGGCTGGCTAAACAGGAGAAACGCGGGCCCGGCATGGCCGCATGGGAGGATTCGGTGCGGGGCACGTCGACACAATTTGATCCAGCACTCGCCGGGTAGCGCGATGGCGCAGCCGGTGTAATATCATTGCCTTACTAGTGTATCTGTCCACACTCAAGATTCAGGTGCCACACGCTTCGCCCGTGCACCACTGGCAAGGGCCAACCAGCTGCGGCACTGGCGAAGCCAGTGGCACCCAATGCCGTAATTCCAGTGTTGACAGAGCACTAGCAGCTGATTCGAAAACCCAGGAGACAGGTCATGCGGGTTTCGGGAGTAGTCATCGTGGTGATACTCGCTGGCCACGGGATGTTGTGTGAGGCAGCTTGGGACGCCACGCCGTCCGTTTCCAGCGAAGACGCTTACGTTCGCCTGGAAAGTGGAACTGGTGAGCAGAGGAGTTGGGTGCTTGGCACCGCTCGTGTCGAGAAGCGATTGAGCTTGCAGGAGGGGCGGTTCGCGCTGGTATCTTTCCTGAACAAACGCACCGACAGTGAGTATCTTCAGAACGGAGGCAGTCCGGAGTTCTGCTTGCCGGTCGGCTCCGAGCTCCGGACGGGACTCGAAGGGAATTGGAAGCTTCTGGAAGAGAATACTCACAAGGGGAAGCAGGGCGAACTCGAACTCACTCTGAAACTCGAGCGTGAGGGCATTCGCGTCGTTCGTCATTACATTGTCTATCCGGGTACCGGAATCATCCGTGAGTGGACAAGCGTAGAGAATCGGAGTTCGCAGCCAGTCGCGCTCAACAGCCCTTTCTTCTTCACCACGACGGTTCTGAGCAGCGCGGCTCACTCAGGGCTGACGCTGGTTCATTTCACGGGTGGTTACCATCTGCCCGACAGTCAGCGTCTGGTGACGCTGCAGGTGGATGCTGATTACGCGCATGAGTTCTCGTCACCCTACGGGGCCATCAATCACATGCCGCTCATGATCCTTTCGCCTGAGGGTGCCAGCCATGGATTGTTCTTTGGATGGGACTACCTGGGTCCCTGGTCGGCTCCGCTGGGCTCCTATTTGGGCCGCGACTTCCATTGCGGCCTGCGACTTGATCAGTATCAGCGCACTCTAGCACCGGGAGAAACCCTCGAGTTGCCACAGGCCTTCGCCGGTGTCTTCACGGGCGATCTCGACGACCTGGGCAACGAGATGCTGGATTGGCAGTATGCGTTTGCGTGGGACCACAAGCATCCCGACTATTTTGCACAGCCGCGAATCGCGGTCGATTTTCCCACGCCTTGGGTGGCGGAAGGAGGCACGGTCGAGAATTGGAGTTGCCGGCTCGCGCTCGACCTGTACTTCACCGATCTGGCTCGGTATCTGGGCGCCGGGGTACTGTGGGACGACGCCGGCTGGTATGACGAATGGGGTAGTTGGAATGGCCCGGACTTTGGTTTGGTCACAGATTATCTTCGCCAGCACACGATGACGCATCTGGTCTGGCTCCCCACGTTCATCAGTCGTCCTGGCTCGCAAGTGGCGCGAGACCTGGGCGACGACATCGCGTTGCCCAGCGGTGTCTGGGGGTACGAAGCCGGCGTGGACCAGTCGCGACCGGAAGCAACCGCCTGGCAGCGTCATCTGCTCGATCGGAAAGTCAGCCAGTGGGGCGGCTTTCAATGGCGTCTGGACGGTGCTCCGGGCTGGGGCCTCGATCCGCTCGCCGCCGATCAGGAGTTTCGGCGATTGGTACGCAGCTTTCTGACCGATCATCCGGATTGTGCGCTGGACGCTGGCAGCCTGGGTGGCGCCAGCCTGATGGGTGTCGATCTGGCCCGTTACGCCTGCTCCTTCGAAGTCACCGACGGAGATGGTGTGCGTGACCATAGCGGATACTACGGATCGATGATTGTGCCACCGGACCTGTGGCACTGGATCATTCTCGCAGCGCGCAGCCAAGAGCGGCGGAAGCATTACGATGTTCGCCTTGATCGGATGCATCTGCGCCTGCACCCGGTCTGGTTCGGCGACCCGGGCACGACGATCCCCTACTGCAAACATAATACCAGCACCGATTATCCCGCGGAGGCGATTACGGGCCTCCGAGCCCAGAGCCTGGCCGATCTCGAGAAGATTCGCCGGGACTGGGATCTGTATGCATACCTGCGCCGTCAAGGCGTGGTCGGCCGGTGGAGCCATGTGTTCCGGCCGAAAGTCGACGGAGACGCTGCGGTGCTCTATTTCCAGCGTATGGACCGAGCAGGCTTGAAGGGGATCATCCTGACAACGCGATCGTGGGAGCATCCGGAGCAAGGACCGCCCGGCGCAGTTCGCATCTTTCCCAAAGGCCTGGTTCCCGAAGCGACTTACGACGTGCGATTCGACTTCGACGCGAACGTCTACCAATCCTCGGGCAATAGCCTCCTGGCAGAGGGTATTCTGATGGAGACGCTGCAACCGGGCGAAATCATCTATCTCAATCTGTCCCGCCGTCCCGGCGCCGGCACGGATAACACACCTCCGGATGCTCCTCGCGACGTGCGCCAACGCGTGGCAGACTATGTTTTCACTCAGGGCGTCGCCGTCTCCTGGGAACCGGCGACGGATGACAACTGGCTGTCTGGCTATCAGGTCTTTCGAATCGGCCCGGATGGCGCTGCAACCGACTTGGGACGAGTCTCCCGCGGCACGTTCCTGTTCGACCGGTCGGCACCTGCCAGTCTACTCACTCAATGCCATTACGAAGTCGAATCGATCGACGGCGATGGCAATACGTCTGAGCGAACCCGTTCGCGCGTCGAACCGGGCGAGCCAGAACGACATCACGGGTTCAGCGGGTTCGGCAGCACTCCGGGGTACCGTGGTTGGTTTTATGAATGGTCCGCGGACAGTCACCGGTTCAAGCCCATGACGTGGCTGCCGACCGATGGCTATGAAGGACGCTGGACCACGCCCGGTTCGCTGGGCGTGCCCGGCGCCGGCTTTGTCGGGCGGACCATCATGAGTCCCGAAGCCCACGCGGACGTGTCCCGGACATTCGTAGCACCGCATGACGGAACCTGCATCGTGCAAGGGGTCATTCGGCGAGACAGGCCGCCTGGCTTGACTCTGGCAGCCCATTGTCATGTACGAGTCGACCTGAACGGGAAGACCGTGTGGCCTCTCGACGGACCGGCTCGGATTCCTGCCGATGGCAAGGATGTTGAATACAAGTGCACCGTGACCGTGCACCAGGGTGACAGAATCAAGCATATCCTGGAGCGCAACGCCCAGTATAAGTCGGCTGCGATCGAGTGGAATCCAGTCATCGAGTATCAATGAGTGCCCTTTCACAAATGTGACGAGAAATGAAGCCCACAAGAATCGTGATGATCTGTGCTCTGGTTCTGCTATCTGACGCCCTGGGACAGGCGGAGGAACTGGTACAACCCACGGCAGATCCGCCGCGTGGCTTCACCGCGGTGGTATCCCATCGGGGCGACCGAGTGACTCTAAGCGACTCGGATGGCCGTCTTGTGACCGAGCTTAGGGCCGGCGAGGACGACTCCCGCCTCATCCAGCAGGGGATCGAACTGTGTCGCCATGGCGGTGAGCTGCGCATGATGGCCGGCCAGTACGACTTGAAGACGCCCCTTGTGCTCGATTTCCCCTGCACGCTCTCGGGCGACGGACGCGGCACCGTCTTAGTCCCACCTCCCAACGACTACGCCATTCGCATCGTGAAGACCGATCGCAGTCCAACCATTAACGATTGGGTCTGGGGTCCTGAACGAGACTCCATTCCCCAGGATCTGATCAAGGTGTGCGGCGAAAGGCTCTACGGAGTGTACGTGCGTTCGCTGGCCATCGTCGGACACGGCCGGGGGAAGGGCATCTACCTGGCGGGAGTCACCGAGTGTATCTGTGCCGAACTGGCCATTCATTCGACGTACGACGGCGCCGCCATCTACGCCGACAGAACCGTCATGGAATCGGAGTTTCGCAGCATCGTCTGCTATGGAAACGGAAGCATCGAGAACCGCGAAGCCACGATCGTCGTCGCCTCCCAGGACGACGGCGATTCCAACAACAACCTGCAGTTCACCCGCGTGCACGTGCTGCTGCCAAACTATATTGGCGTGCAGATCGGCACGGACAAGAGTTGCCCTCCCCGGCTGATCTTCTTCACTCAGTCGTTCTTCCATGGCTGGCTACCCTTCGAACGCACGGCCCCCTACGACTTGTTCGTCGTGCACCATGCTGACCCCGAACGCAGCATTGCCATCTCGGCAAGCCGTTTCACCAATACTGGCCGGAAGAACGCCATGCTGCACGTCGAGAAAGGGGCCGTTGATCTGACCGATTCGGTGCTGGGCGGAGGCACCGGTGAAACAATCGTGCTCGCCGATCCAGGTACCTCGATCTCCGTGCGAGGCAATCGCTTTCACGACGTCGTCGACGGCCAATGGGTACTCAGCGCAAACGGCGCCGACGTGGTCTTCGTCCATAACATCCTCGGTCCCCAGGGAAGAATCCAGTTGCAGGATGCACGAACGGCCGTGATCGTGGCGAACCGGTTCAGCCGTCCTCAACCGGAAGCGATCGTGCTTGTGCCTCCCCAGCCGGTGGAAGGGGAGCACCAGATTCAAACGTCCGCTAATGTGTTTGCCGCTGCGCCCGATGACGACGCTGATTGAATCCACTCGTGCCACAAGTCGAAGTGAGATCTTGAGCAGTCAGAGGTGAACCCGACGTACAGGTCGCGAAGCAGGGGCGTTAACTCGAACCCATCGCCATGCAATGAGTTCC
Source organism: Pirellulaceae bacterium (assembly GCA_041752115.1). Taxonomy (GTDB): domain Bacteria; phylum Planctomycetota; class Planctomycetia; order Pirellulales; family Pirellulaceae; genus JAJRVM01. The sequence goes on from JBGSHS010000395.1 coordinate 8,126, forward strand.
GACTTGGGTCGCTTCGACAACCGGAGTGCACCGATCGCAGAGCATCGGATCAGAAATGTCCAATTCAGAAATGTCCAATGTCGAAGGGGGCCCAGTACCTGCGGCTGTGACGATGAGGAACCGACAGCTCACCCGAGAGTTTTCCCCCGTCACCATCCTGGTGCCCGCGAGGGAAATTGGTGCGGTCTGCCGCAGCAGAGACAGAAACCGATATCCCAGAGTGAACCATCCCCCCATCGGCCGTGTCTCACAAAGAAGTGAGCCAACGTCGCAGTTCCTCAGAGGAAACACCTGATGACGAAGGGGGACTCACCCCGGATCGAAGAACAAACTCGGGACTGTGAAGTAGGGACTCGCCCATAGTTGCGGCCCCAATTTTGCCTGTGCTCCAAGCAATAAAGGGATTGACTTGAATGAGTGCGAACGAGACAGATGGGCAAGCTGATGTGTCGGACGGTAAACCGATGACGCGAGCGTCGCGGAGGTCTCATCGTCGGCGGATGATTCGCCACGCCCGATCGATTTTCGCCGGCAATCGATTTACCGAGGAACAACGTAACTGGGCGGGGAAGCGACACGATCATTTGTGTCGTTGTCTCTGTTACCTCTGTCACAACAAACGCCGGAAATTCGGACTCACCGTGCAGGAACGTCGACTGTTGCAGTACGATCCAACGGGGGAGCTCCACGAACCGGTGAAGTCGCCAGCAACCAGATAGTAGTCGCCGTGCTCACTGAGATTCGGATCGAGCATGACTTCAATTATGCTGCGCAGCACGCGGCGCGGCGTAATCAACTCAAGTAGCTGTGGTCCCGCAGACCGCGGGGGAAGCGTCAACCGCAGGGCCATGGTCCCCACGCTCTGCGCGAGCGTGGCTACGGCTCTGCGCGAGCGTGGCTACGGCTCTGCGCGAGCGTGGCTACGGCTCTGCGCGAGCGTGGCTAGAAGATACTCCTTTTCGATTTTCAACCGCAGAACGGGCTGACGCACTCCGCTCTACTGCGGCAACTCGACGGACGTGACGGGGACCAATCGGACCGGTCCCAGCAGGCCGGACGGCTCGAGAGGTTCGTCCTTCTTCCACAGACGCCAACTGGTGAAGGTGTAGCGTCCTGTCGGGCTTCGCTGGCCTTCTTCCACCCACTTCGGCCACGCTTTGAGTGTTCCGTCCGGATTCCGTTGGCTGTCGTCCGGAAGCTGCTCATCGCCGACCATGCGATTGATCCACAGATTGACCACTCGCACTTCCAGACTATTGGTACCTTCCCGGATGGCTTCGGTCACGTCGACGCGGAACGGTGGTTTCCAGAGGAGCCCGAGCGGCTGTCCGTTGAGTGTCACCTCGGCCATGACTGCGACCTGCCCCAGATCCAAGACCATGCGTGAGGCGGCTCGCAGTTCCGGCGGGACGACGAAAGGATGCTGATAGACAGCCGTTCCCGAATAGAATCGCACGCCCTCTTCTGGGCGTTGAGCCCAATCGTCCAACTGGGCGAACGAGACATCTCCCGGCCCACCCCAATGCGGATCAAAATGCACCTGCCACGGACCGGCCAGTTCCATCGCCTGAGGCAGAGGCGGTACGTTGAGCGTGTGCGTCGTGCCAGCCGCCGTCCGAAGCTGGTAACGTCCAGCCTTCAAAGCATCCAACACACGCTTTCCCTGAGCGGTGAAATGCAACCGGCCTGGCGGCTGAATGTCCGGTTGCGGTGCCGACAGATCCACCGATTCCGGATCGATGGCAGTCACCCTAACGGTCCTGTCGTCCTGGATATACTCCAGTTCGAGCGTCTTGACCACCAGGAACGCCGGATCGTCATCGGCGGCCAGCCAGGCCACACTGAAGAGACTGGTACCGGCGTCCGCCAGGCGCTGGATCTTCTCGCGAACATCACGTGTCCGCTGCGGATCGTTGAGAATTCCATACTTCGCCTTCGTAACGACGATGTTCACCGCCTCACCGGTCAAGTGGATCAACTCAGGATCGCGCGCCTTGGTCGTGAGCCGCTCATTGCCTGCCGAATAATCGACGATCAGTGTCTTGACGGTTCCTTGGGCTGGATCGTCACCCGTAGCCATTTCAGCGACCCGGAAGCTGCGCTGCCCGGAATCAGCACGCTGCTGGACCTTGGCGGTCACGTCGCGTGTCCGCGTCGCATCGCCGGGCAGACCATAGGTGGCCCGATGCACGCGAATCGGCGGGGGCATGCCGGCCGACACGTCGGCCACGCGCTCGTCACCGAGAGCACATGAGACGATGGGATCGATCTGCCGGCTCGCTTCCCGAAATACGACGAAGACCGATCCGCTCGACTCTAAGGGGAGGGCCACCGTAGTCACACCTGCCGCTTGCTCGAAAACCGCTGCCCGCTCGATGCGCCCCGAATCAGGCCACCACAACTCGGGCACACGGCCGCTCACACGAAACGACGCGCTGGTGTTCAGATGATGAGCATGAGGATTGGCGACGAAGTAGAGGTCGATTCCCGGTGTGGCTCGATGAATGTACCGCACCCGTTCACCGCACGAGAAATCGGCTGGCACTTGATCTTGGCCCAGGACCTCCTCGGGAGACATGCCCCAGATAATGCGTCCGGCTCCGCAACGTCGTTCGCGCACCGAGTGCCCGTCCACATTGCCCCAGAGTTCGGCCGCCATGCGCTGCACCTGGGTGTCGCAGTCAGGGTAATTCGTCAATCCTGGCGATCGAACCGGAGGAGGCCCCAGCACGGTAGCCCCCTTGAATACCAGCTCTTTGATCTTGCCCAACAGCGAAAGGGTCATCGAGCGCGTCTCGGGCAGCACGAGCAGCCGATAGCTCATTCCGTCGGGCAAGACGATCTTTCCGTCCTCCACACTCATCCGACTCAGAACGACCTCGGCACTGCATTCATCCCAATCAAAGCCCTCGCGGGGATGCCGGCCGAACCCTTGCGGCGAGTTCTCGGGCAGCAGGTAGCAGATGTCGGCAACGAACAGCCCTTGCCGCAACAGGTATTGACAGCGGGCCAGATAAGTGTGCCATGCGGGCGTGTGGTCCCACCAGGTTTGCGTTCGCTCGTAATGAGTTCCCCACGGTCCCATGGTCATGCCGGGGCGATAGTCGGCCCAGGGCTGCAGGGCATACCGGTGAAAGACAAAGCGGTTAATCCCTTCACAGAAGGCCTGATCCCCCAGTGCCTTGATCGTTGCCGGGTGGCGTTTCCAGCGTTCCTCGTTGCCCGCGGTAAACGCTTCGGCACCCACGATACGCTTGCCGTAGACATGCGCGGCCGAAGCCATTCCCCGACATGTCTCCAACGCTCCGCCGCCCACCCAAAACTCCCCCATCGGCTCATCAGCCCGCCCGGCGTAGGGAAGATAGTCACATGGGCTCCCATACGCCTCGACGGTGAATCGCAAACCGTGCTCACTGGCCAATTGCTGCATCCGTGCTGCGTAGTGATCGATCACCAGCTCCGAGACCGTACGTCGCAGATCGGTCAGGAATCGCTGAGACAACTCCACACTCTCCACGACCCGCCCCGTCATCACTGGTAGCCAGACGGTCATGTCGTAACCACGCCGCTGTTGGAACTCGTCTCGCATGCGGCTTGTCCAGTTCTGCGAGCCGTTCTCCCAGCTGTCGATATGCGTGGCAACCAGAGATCGACTCGATTCGGCTCGGCAATCGGCCACCAGTTGGTCCATCATCCCGGCAAAGTTGGCTTCGATACCGTGCGGGCTGAGTTTGTCGCACTCCAACCCACGTCCGCTCGCCGGGGCCGGCGCGTTTTCCACTGCGGTGCAGGTGTGGCCGATCCGCACCACAGTCCAGGTACCTGGAGGAACCTGCCAAGACAGTCGGCCGCCATGGTCCAGTGCGGCCGTCAAGTCGACAATGCTCCCCCCGGTGATCGCTCTGGGTGGCCCGGCTCCCTCAGATCTCGTCGATCGGCGGCCACGCGTCTGCGAGCCGGCTTGCGTTTCAAAATCAGGCAGGTAATCGTCGCCAACACTCGGAAAGGCCTGCACGACGATGTCGCGATAGTAACCGGACACCGCTTCGGGTTGAGGCAATTCGCCCTGATACGCCCGGGGACCAGTGATCTCTATCTCGGACCAGGTTACCTCCTGCATCGCCTGGTCCGGTTGGATCCACGGACCGCCACTGCCATTCCAGCCGGCGTCGTTGTTCATGTTGATTTCCAGGCCCAGCCGATCGGCTTCCTTGGCGACATGCTGAAACAACTCGCGCCACCGAGGACTCATGAAATCAACCGCCCCCTGTGGAGCCCCTTGATCCACTTCCATAATGAGGACTCCACCGATTCCTACCCGTTGCATCGCCTCCAGATCGGCCGTGATTCCTTCTCTGGTGATGTTGCCGTTGAGCCAGAACCAGTAGACCCATGGTCGCGCTTCGGCCGGCGGTTGAATAAACCCCTGCTGTAGCTCAGGGTCGGCAGCGGCGCTAACATTACCGGAACTGATACCGAACGCCGTGGTAGCGATCGCCAGGACAGCGATTGCGACGGACCTGGCGGCGTGGCGGAGCAGGGTCAACAACATGTCATCACTCCTGGCAAGAGAGCGTTGCCACCAGCGCCAGGTCGGAATGTTTCATCTCCATGAGAGCATTCCGTCCGGCAACGAGCCGCACAACAGCGGGCAGGCTTGGGCAGATCCGTGGTGGTGTTAAGGCGTGATGAAGCACGAACTCAGCTTCCCGCAGACTCGCCAGAATCACATTTGTCGGAGTGTCCAAGTTCGCTGGCTCCACAATTCATGCCATGATCTTACCATTGTGCCAACCCGCCTGTCACTGAGGTATCGATCAACGATGGTCATTCCGACTCGGAGAGTGCTCGCCGCAGGTAGGGAACTAAGGGCAGACAAAGGCAAGTGGCCAAGGTCCCAACGAGGACCAGAAGTTTGAACGCCACAGCGGCACCCCACCGGGCCGACCACCACTCATAGCACCAGCCTCCGACGAACGACGACGACGCGAAGCTCAGGTTCGACAGCCCCATCAATAAGGCGAACGTGGTTCCTGCTGCATTTAACGGACAGGATCTCGCGGCAACGTCGAACAGTACAAGACTGCCGGTCATGTAGAAATAGCCCACGACGACATTCACGAGTTGAGCGGAGATCTCGCCCGAGAGTCCCCAATAGGCCAAGGTGCTGAGGCTCCCCGTCGCAATGCTCCCGTAGAGCAGAAGGCCCAGTGGGACTCGGCGGCAGTAGAACCCATAGGAAATACTCGCCAGTACGGCCCCAACCGAAAGGAGTGAAACGGTCCGTCCAAACAGCGGTTCGGACAGGCCTAGTTCTTTCGTGCAGTACATGTAGAGCACCGACGTACTGAACGGATTGAACGTCCACAGGAAGACGAACGCTGCGGCCGCCAGGACGGTTCGAGAACGCGAGGCACGCACCAGGGCTGTCCAAGCCAACCGCAGATTGCCCGTCTCGACCGGGGCTGGCGGTTCCTGAACAAACAACCACACCAGGATCCACGTGACCACCGTGGCCAGAGCGCATACGAGAAATGCCGTCGACTGCTGACCACCTTCGCTGAGATATCCGCCGAGTTGGCCGGTCAGGATCGTGGCCAGGTACATGGCCGCCCACTGCACCGACTGCAACAGGCCGGTCAGGCCTGACGGCTGCCCTTTATCCACCATGAGTGCATCGACGACCACATCGGAGAAGGCCACGCCTAGGGTCGGCAGGAGCAGCAACAGCATCAGACGCCAGTGTTCACCCTGCAAAGGGGGTGCCAGGTACAGATAGATCAATCCCGCAATCGTGATGCCGGTGGTCCACAACAGGTAGCTGCGTCGGCGAGTGCCGCACAGAGGCCGGAAATCGGTGAGCAGACCGTAGAGTGGCTTGAACGTCCAGGGCAAGGAGATCAGCGCGCTGAAGGTGGCGATCTCAGCGGTCGAATGGCCCCAGGTCTTGAGCAGCGAACGGACTGGCTGGGCAATCAGCCCTTCCGTCGGTTCGGCAATGCCTTGTACGAAGTACATGGTGCCGAAGAGCGTAGCGAGCGGCCAGATGCTTCCCGCGGGCACTCTCTGGCGAGTTGTGTTGCTGACCTGTGACAATGAACAACTCCTGGTCGCGCGATCGACGAGCCGGATGATACCGGCCGCTCGAGACCCTCATTATGTTTCAATCCATCTACTTTGGACACGTCAGGAGGCGTGTTAAGGAATCTGACTGGGCAGGGGTGAGTGGCAGAGTGGGTATTTTGCGTGACGGAATTTTCGAAAAGCTGGCAAAGCGGTCTTGAATTTTTGGGTCTGGGTTGTTTAATTATCGAGCCGCGCGATAGTGCGGAAGGCCAACGGTGGGCGGGTGGGAGTCGATCCGCCAGGCCGCTCTCCAAATCCTGACTCCGAACTGATTATCCACATGCAGAACACCGCTGCAACAAACGATGAATACGGAGGTACATTGGCCCGTTGATTCGTAGTCAACAGGTTCCGGGCAGTGGATAATCCTGAGGAACTCGTTCTATGAGCGATAGTGGTAATGATGACCACTCCAGCCTGCTATCCATTAACCCATGCACTGAAGAAGAGGAGCCTCCTGGTTGTAGTGAGATAATTCTCCCCGCCAGTCCCGCCAGTCGGCGGCGCCGCTCGCCAGTGAAGTCGCGAGCCGCGGGACGTTCGTCGCCCAGAAAAGCCCGGGGCAACAACACGTCTGACCCGTTGAACTTCTCTCCTTTGACCGGTCTGCTGCCGGTCAGCGATCAACCTGCTGCCGCCGTGCGGGCCGATCAGCCCGCCCGACCACCGAGCTGCGTCTCCGAAACGGCCACCGAGGGCGTTCGCACGCGAACGTTTCGGGATCGTTTCTTCCCGGATGCGGACGATGCCCAATGGAATGATTGGCGGTGGCAATCTCGCAACCGGATCCGCACGCTCGACGATTTCGAGCGGGTGATCGATCTTTCGCCAGTCGAACGCGAAGCGTTGCTGCAGGGCGGAACGATGCTCCCGGTCGGCGTGACCCCGTATTACATGAGCCTGATCGATCCATTTGACCCTGCACAGCCCTTGCGCCGGACCGTGGTCCCCACGACTGCGGAGTTTCGGCGCACGACAGGTGAAGCAGACGATCCGCTGGGTGAGGACGGACACAGCCCGGTCCCGGGACTGGTTCATCGTTATCCTGACCGGGTCTTGCTGCTGCCGCTCGATTTCTGCTCGACCTACTGCCGCTACTGCACTCGGTCGCGTGTGGTCGGTCACGGCGAAATCGTTCCCAACGAAGCGCGTCTGGAAGCGATCTTCGATTACCTGGAAAGTGCCACTCAGGTTCGTGACGTGCTCATCTCGGGGGGGGATCCTCTGGCGTTGAGCAATGATAAGCTGGACGCCATCTTGGGTCGTTTGAGGGCGATTCCGCACATCGAGTTCGTACGGATCGGCACCAAAATGCCGGCCGTATTGCCTCAGCGGATCACCCCGGAACTGTGCGATGTGTTGCGCAAGTATCATCCGTTGTGGATGAGCCTGCATTTCCTGCATCCGGATGAATGTACGCCTGAGTCGACACGTGCCTGTGGCATGTTGGCCGATGCGGGGATTCCTCTGGGTTCACAGACCGTGCTGCTGCGAGGTGTCAACGACGACGTCGAGACCATGAAGCAACTGGTCCATCGGCTGCTGATGATGCGAGTCAAGCCGTACTACCTGTACCAGTGCGATCCGATCAGTGGTTCGGCGCACTTCCGTACGCCAGTAGCGAAAGGCTTGGAGATCATTGCCGGCCTGCGTGGATTCACGACCGGATATGCAGTTCCGACCTATGTGATCGACGCGCCTGGTGGTGGCGGCAAGATCCCGCTGCAACCGGACAACGTGGTTGGTCGCGAAGATGGTTATCTGCTGTTGCGCAATTTCGAAGGGAAGATCTTCCGCTATCCGGATCCTGAGGGAGCTTGAGCGATGGCGGAGTCGGATTTTCTCTGCGCTCGCTGTGCGCGAATACAGCAGACTTGTTGTCAAGATCGTGAGGTTTACATCACACCGGGCGACGTACGGCGAGTAACGGAGCACACGGGGCGCGGAGATTTCTTCGAGTATCTCCGCCCTCAGGACCCGATCTACCTCGACCAGGACGATGATCCGCTGTGGCGAGACCGAGTGTTTCAATCAGACGGCACGCGGCGCATTTTGTGCCGGCAGCCGTCGGGCGATTGCGTGTTCCTGGGGACCCGCGGCTGCACCTTGCCTCTGGAAGTGCGGCCGCTGGTTTGCCGCTTGTACCCGTATGATTATACGGAGCAGGGTATTCTGCCACGGCCCGCAGCCGGCTGTCCTGTACAGCTGCTCGAGCCGCGTGAGCCGCTCATGGTGGCGCTGAATATGCCGCTCCTGCAGGCCCAAGGATGGCACGCGCAGTTGTATCAGGAAATTCGACAGGAAGAATCCAGCCGTCAGCCGGTCCTCGTTCAGGAAGGGGTTTGTTGAGACAATCATGCGAGTCGGAATAACCTACGACCTGCGCGAGGAGTATCTGGCTGCCGGATACGGTGAAGAAGAGACGGCCGAATTCGACCGCCCCGACACGATCGATGCGATCGCGTCGGCGTTGGAGGAGCTGGGGCACGACGCGGACCGCATCGGTCGTGCCCGTCAGCTCGTCCAGCGACTGGCCTCCGGTGATCGCTGGGACCTGGTATTCAACATCTGCGAAGGCCTCCGCGGCATGGCGCGGGAGGCTCAGGTGCCAGCGATTCTGGAGGTGTATGAGATACCCTACACATTTGCCGACCCACTGGTTATGGCGCTGTGCCTGCACAAAGGGCTGTCTAAGACGGTCGTGGAGAAAGCGGGCATTCTGACTCCCCGGTCCGCTCTGATTCACGCTCTCGAACAGCTGGAACAGCTGCGGCTGGCGTTCCCACTGTTCGCCAAGCCGGTCGGAGAGGGAACAGGCAAGGGGATTTCTCCGGCCTCGCGGATTCTCGATCACGACCAGCTGCAAGCTGTCTGCCACGACCTGTTGCGCCAGTTCCAGCAGCCGGTGTTGGTGGAAGAGTACCTGCCGGGCCGAGAGTTCACGGTCGGACTGTTGGGTACGGGTGACGAAACCGAAGTGCTTGGCACACTGGAGATCATTCTGTTACCGGGCGCCGAGCCGGGTGCGTATTCCTATATTAACAAGGAGCGTTGCGAAGAACTGGTGGAATACCGACTGGTACATGCACACCACGATGCTGAGGTCCAACTGGCGGAAGAAACGGCGCGGGCCGCCTGGCTGGCGCTGAACTGCCGCGATGCGGGACGAGTGGACTTGCGGAGCGACGCTCAGGGCCGTCCACAGTTTATGGAGGCCAATCCGCTGGCTGGCATGCACCCCTCACATTCTGACTTGCCGATGCTGGCCACAGCCTTGGGAATGCCCTACCGCGAACTGATCCGTCGGATTGTGGCCTCCGCATCGCAGCGAGTGGTTCTGGCTTGAAATGAACATCGTCCTGTTGCTCAACGAAGTTTCGGCCGACGCCTCCCCCTCTGACCGGGACGTTTTGATGCAGCGGGATGCGGTGACTGACGCGCTGTGTCGACTCGGCCACCATGTGACCGATCTGTACTGCACGCTCGATCTGGCCGCAGTCCGTTCCCAGCTGACAGAACAGGCTCCCGATCTCGTGTTCAATCTCGTGGAATCGCTGGGCGGAACCGATCAACTGATGGCGGTCGCCACGCTACTGCTCGACTCCCTGCGGATCCCCTACACGGGAGCTCCCACGCGTTGCATCCTGACCACGAGTGACAAACTGTTCGCTAAACGCCTGCTGGCATCAGCCGGCATTCCGACCCCCCCTTGGCTCACCTCCGACGCTCCGCGGCATGAATGCCCGCTCTCGCCCGCTCACGACCCGTCCGACAGCGGCATGTCGGAAAGCGATCGGTGCAGCCCAGCCTGCCGTATGATCGTCAAGGCGGTCTGGGAACATGCCTCGTTCGATCTGGACGATCATTGTCTGTTCGAGGTATCGGCGCAGAGCGACATGGGCCGGGTGACCGATTATCTGCGCTCGCGTGCTGCCGCGACGGGGCGAAGTTATTTCGCGGAGCGATACATTGAGGGGCGGGAATTCAACCTCTCGCTCGTCGCCGGGCCTGACGGTCCCCGTGTCTTGCCACCCGCGGAAATCGACTTTGCGGCCTATCCGCCAGATAAGCCCCGCATCGTCGGCTATCGCGCCAAATGGGAAGAGGACTCCTTCGAGTATCATCATACGCCGCGGCGATTTGACTTCGCCGCCGATGATCGCTCCCTGCTCGACCAACTGCAGACGCTGGCCGTCGAGTGCTGGCATGCCGTGGGGCTGCGCGGCTATGCGCGCGTCGATTTTCGCGTGGATGCAGCCAAACGCCCCTGGGTCCTCGAAATCAATGCGAATCCGTGCCTGGCCCTGGACGCCGGATTCGCCGCCGCCGTGGACCAAGCGGGCCTGAGCTACGATACCGCCATTTCCTGGATTATCGGCGACACTGCCAGAGTTCGCCCCTGGAAAAAAGATGGTCCTTCATGAGGAAGCAAGGTGTTTCGGATCCGACGAATTCATGACGATGTGCTGCCCGCCAACCGAATAGCGATCCAGGAGGTGCAGCAGATCTTTGCGGACCAGTTCCCGGATGCCCCGCAGGCCGAAATCGCCAACCTGTCGGAGAAGCTCCGGAACCCGTTCTTACAGCGGTTTCGCCTGATCCTGCTGGTTGCCGAGCGCGGGCGGGGGCATGTGGCAGGATTCGCCACGGTCCTTCACGATCCGGAAATCCGTTTCTGTTACCTCGATTACCTGGCGGCAGGCAAGAGTCTGTCGGGACGAGGAATTGGCGCCGCCTTGTACGAGCATGTGCGCGACGAAGCACTGAAACTCGGCGCCCTGGGGCTATTTTTTGAATGTCTGCCGGACAGCCCGCAGCTCTGTTCCGACCCGGTGATTCGCACGATCAACGCCGCTCGTCTCAAATTCTATGGGCGTTACGGCGCCCGACGGGTCATGGGGACGGCTTATGAGGCCCCGGTACCCCAGGGGTCGAGCGATAACCTGCCACATTTGATGTACGACGACCTCGACCAATCCCGCCCACTCTCAGCATCCTTCGCAAAGGCTGTGGTTCGCGCCATCCTGGAACGGAAATACCGCTCCCTCTGCCCCCCGGAATACGTTCGGCTGGTCCTCGATTCAATTGGCGATGATCCGGTGCAGTTGGCTCCGGTGCCGAGAGCGAAACCTGTCGGCCACAGGATCGCCGCAGGGATGCACCGCGACCGCATTGTCATGACGGTCAATGATCAACATGACATACACCATATTCGGGAGCGAGGCTATGTCGAGTCGCCTGTACGCGTGTCAGCTATTCGCACTGAACTGCTGGCGAGCGGACTGGTTGAGCCGCTGGCTGTGAAGAGCTACGGGATGTCCCACATCCTGGCGATTCACGCTACCGACCTGGTCGATTACCTGCGGCGTGCCTGTGAGTCAGCCCCGGTGAACAAGTCGATCTACCCCTACGTGTTTCCCATCCGCAATGCCACGCGTCCGCCCAAGGAGCTGACCGTTCGCGCAGGGTACTACTGCATCGATACCTTCACGCCGATCAATCGCAATGCCTTTCCCGCCGCCAAGCGGGCGGTGGATACGACGCTCACGGCCACCGACCAGGTGCTTGCCGGGCGTCGCCTGGCTTACGCCCTGGTACGGCCTCCCGGGCACCATGCCGAACGGCGCTCCTTTGGCGGTTTCTGCTACTTCAACAATACGGCCATTGCCGCGCACTACCTCAGCCGTTATGGAAAGATCGCCATCGTCGATGTCGACTATCATCATGGAAATGGGCAACAGGACATCTTCTATCAGCGCAGCGATGTACTGACCATCTCCATCCACGGTGCTCCGAACTTCGCCTATCCGTATTTCAGTGGCTTTGCGGATGAAACGGGTGAAGGAGCTGGTCAAGGCTACAACCTGAATATACCGCTCCCCGAAGCACAAGATGGAGCTCAGTATCGGACCGCACTGACGCGTGCCATCAAGAAGGTCCGGTCCTTCGCTCCCGATTTCATGGTGATCGCTCTGGGACTCGACCCGGCCAAAGGGGATCCGACCGGTACATGGTCGTTGACAGCCAGGGACTTCGAACAGAACGGACACCTGTTGGGGCAATTGGCACTGCCAACTCTGGTCGTTCAGGAAGGCGGTTACCGTACCCGCACGCTCGGAAGCAACGCCCGTCATTTTCTGCAAGGTTTGTTCCATGCACACAGTCAGTGACGCTTCTCCACTCACCTTTCGTTATCAGGTCGTGGTCGATGATACTGCCATCGTGCGTCGCATCGTGGATGGCACAGGTTTCTTCTCGGCGGCCGAAGTTGACATAGCCGTCGAACTGGTGGAAGAACGCCTGGCCAAGGGCCTGGCGTCCGGCTACGAGTTCGTCTTTGCGGAGTCGCAAGGGTCGGTCGTAGGATATACCTGCTACGGACCGATCGCCTGCACGGTAGGCAGCTATGATTTGTATTGGATCGCCGTTGATCCGTCCGCTCAGCGGATGGGCATTGGCAGGCGATTGATCGCAGAGACAGAACGACTGATCCGCGAAGCGAGCGGACGCGGCATCTACGTCGAGACCTCTGGGCGAGCGGCTTACACGTCTACGCGTACGTTCTACGAGCATTTGGAGTATCTGCAGGCGGCCATCTTCCCCGACTTCTATGGTGTCGACGACAGCAAGATCGTCTATGTCAAATGGATCAATCAGCCCCGGTGAGGATGGGGAGGCCCATCCGTAGAAGCGAGAACTCAGGGGACTCAGATCGCCGGCCGTCGAACGGGGAAAACCTCCCGCCCGAGACCGGGCACTGGCTGGCCACCGTAGCCGTCGGGCCGGTTTTCCACTAGGCTGAGCTGGTATTAGCTCATTTCACCACCATCCAGTTGGCCCGGAAGGACGGCAAGCGCTCCCGGTCGTCATCATCCGCCTTATGAAACCGCGTCGCAAATCCTCATCGACTCCTCGCCGTAAAGACCCGCGACCTCTCCAGGGCGGCCCGAACCGGCTCAACAACCTGTGCATCGCGCCAGCTCAGTCTCTGCCGGCGGTCTACCTGTCGACCCCATTGGCTCAGCCGCTGGTTTACCGCAAGCGCATCGTCCGCTGTGAAGGGAACCCGCGTCCGGGTGATTGGGTTGCCGTGTACGTCTTGCCCGACACGCTGTTCGGTTACGGTCTGTACAATCCCCGTTCAGAGATCGCCTTGCGAATGATTCGCTACGGCGACGCACCGCCCGACGATGCGTTCTGGGACCAGACGTTGGACACAGCGGTGAGCTTGCGCCGTGACGTGCTGCAGCTCGATCACATCACGGACGCGTATCGCGTTGTGCATGCCGAAGGGGACGGAGTGAGCGGCCTGGTTGTTGACCGCCTAGGGGAAGTGTTGAGCGGCGAGGCGTTCAGCCTGGCCATGTGGCAGCGGGGGCCGGAGATTCTGACTCGACTTGCCGCGCGGTGTGGGACGCGTCATACGATACTGCAGCCAGCCCCGCATATCCTGTCTCAGGAGGGATTTGACGCTCAGTCGCTGCTGTCCCCTTCGGCACCCCGTCAAGTGACGATCCAGGAATATGGGACCCGGTTTCGTGTCCGCTTTGAAGAAGGTCACAAGACGGGTTTTTTCTGTGATCAACGCGAGAATCGCCGCCGGCTGGCGATGTTCTGTCGCGGCAAATCCGTATTGGATCTCTGCTGTTACACGGGCGGGTTTGCCGTTCAAGCACAACGTCTGGGGGAGGCCGCCGACGTCACGGGAGTCGACTTGGATGAAGCTCCGCTAAAGCTCGCCAAAGAGAATGCCGCCTTGAACCAGGTTCGAGCGCGGTTCGTGCATGCTGATGTGTTTCCCTTCATGCGGGATATGCTCCGCAATGGTCGGCAATTCGATGTCGTTGTACTCGATCCCCCCAAGCTGATTCGTTCGCGCGCGGAATTGGAGGAAGGCACTCGCAAGCACTTTGACCTGAATCGGCTGGCCATGCAGTTGGTGCGTCCTGGCGGCATTCTGCTCAGCTGCACCTGCGCGGGGCTGCTCGATTGGGAGTCATTTTTGCGACTGTTGTACGCCGCGGCCCGCCAGGCGG
>JBGSHS010000396.1:0-33460 GCA_041752115.1 Pirellulaceae bacterium
CCTGGTCGAGATGGCGGGGGCTGTGGGTGATGAGGCGCAGGCACAACGCTGGGCCGCGGCAGACCAGCAGTTGGGAGACTGGCATGTCGCTGCTGACGGGACGTTACTGCTGGACCAGCAGACCGCACTTTCGGGCAGTCACCGGCACTTGTCCAATCTCATGGGACTCTACCCATTCAATCTCATTACGATCGACGGAGGCCCGCGGGAGGAGGCGATCATTGCCGCGTCGTTGCGGCAGTGGGATGAACTGGGAACGAGTGCCTGGTGCGGATACAGCTTCTCCTGGATGGCGGCCATGCGGGCGCGGGTCGGGGATGCCGAGGCAGCATATCGCAACCTGGATATTTTCGTGCGGGCTTTTGTCTTGCGCAACGGCTTTCATGCCAATGGGGACCAGACGAAATCGGGTTTCAGCAGCATGACTTACCGACCCTTCACGTTGGAAGGAAATTTTCTGGCGATGTCCGCACTTCATGAAATGCTCCTGCAGAGCTGGGGCGGCGCGCCGGGGTCGAGCGACGCAGGCTGCGTACGCGTGTTTCCCGCCGTGCCGTGGCGGTGGCATGATGCATGGTTCAACGATCTGCGGTGTGAGGGTGGGCACCGCGTGTCAGCTCGGCGTGAGAACAACGCGACGACCTGGTTGCACATTGTGGCCGGCGGCGACGGCACGCTGCGTGTTCACAACAACTTCGGCGATCGAACGGCCCAGTGGAACCGAGATGACGTGCGTTTGGTGAGAGATCACTGGGAAGTACCGCTGCGCCGTGGAGACGTGCTGGAAGCCACCTTCGCCAAACCACTGTGATTTCAGAACCCGCTGGCAACTGGCTGCCCTGATTCGACGTTCCATCGGCTGGTCCAGCCATCGGTCACGAGCGGACGGTCATCGTAGCACTCCAGCGGTTTGCAACGCGGATGGACCTCACGGAGCCACGGAGCTTACAGGGAAGAGGAGGAGTGGCCAGAGGTTTCTTCGCAGGTCTCGCCCACTTCCTCCGCGACGGACCCTCCGTGTCTCTGTGCCTCCGTGAGAGACAACATGCCCTGCTAATCATGGCGGGGTGAGTGGTCGTAAGCGCAGAATATCGAACCAGGAAGTGTGGCCAGCGAGTCTTTGATCCTGGCATTCCGTTTTCTTCAGTTGCTGACATGCCACTGTTAGCGACGACGGATATCACGACGCGGCTTCTGCCGGATCAGTCGTCTTCTTCTTCCTCGTCACGGTCATCCTCGCCCGGGGAGTCGGATCGCAGCTTGACCATCGTGACGCGGTTGCCGCGTGGGTTGAATTCGACCGACGACATATAGCAGCGCATGAGCATCAGGCCGCGACCGGATGGTATCTCCAGATTCTCTTCGTCCGTCGGGTCGGGAACCGCATCGGGATCAAAGCCGTCGCCTTCATCGGTGATCTGGATTTCAATGCGATCGCCCGACATGCGGCAGGTGAACTGGACCGATTTGGACGGGTCCTTGTGGTTGCCGTGCTTGATGGCGTTCACCAAAGCTTCTTCGACGGCCAAATGGATGGCAAATACGTCGTGGTCAGCCCACTGATGCTGCTCGAGTTCTTCAAGCAGTCGAGCCACAATCATCCGCCCCTCGGCCGGGTCGCTTGCAATGCGCTGCTCAAAGCACCATGTCCAGCTGTCTGCAGGCATCGGATCCGCTCAGTTACACGTGGTTAGTCTCTACGCTCGGCGCGGCACCACAAGACCGCCTCGCTCTCTGCAGCGTGTTTTCGATTCTCCAGCCATCGGGGCTCCAGAACCATCGGGCGACCCAAAAACGGGCGCGCCGCAACCAACTTCTTTCATCGTCTCCGGGCTACTCCGCCCGCTTCAGCTCGACGTCGCAGTGGCGCCGGAAGCGGTCCGACGTACGGACGACGCACGACCGACCCGAACCGCATTGACTCGACGTGCCCGTCGTGGGGCGGGATTGCACCTCTCGACCTGAGTTCGAGTCGTTCATTGATCCTCTTAATCCTCTTCGGCATCCGCTTGTCATCGACCCCACAAAACTCTCGATCCGCACAGCGTCAGGCGTCCTCCAGGGGGGACAGCCTGAGCACGAGCATGGTTGGTCGTTGGTTTCGGTAGCCATGAGACGCTCGACCTTCGAGAGCTTGGCTGAGGGAAGTGCGGCTCAGTCGGGGGACGATCGAACGATTCAAAATGTAGCCAGCGCGTCGGCCTCTTCCTCATGAATGTCGAACATTTTGTTGAGCCGAGTGATCACGAAGACCTCCTGAATTTCCGGTCGCAGGCTGCACAGTTTCAGACGCCCACCGTGCTTCTTGACCGCCCGATCCAACAGGATCAGCTTGTTCAGGGCAGCACTGGAGAGAAACTCGACACGCGCGAAATTCAGTAACAGGCTCTTGCGGTTGTCGCTCTCCACCAGCGAAAACAACTCATCACCAAGTTCCTGTATGTTAGCGGTGTCGAGGATTTTTCGATCCACGAACCGTACGACCGTGACATCGCCGATTTCCGAAACTTCCACTCGTCGGTGTACGGGCATCGAAGGTCCCCTTTGGTGCCATCTGCTAGTTTGACGTAAGTTCTTATTTACCATAATATTCGCCCCGCTTTGACCGTGTCAACAGCGGTCCTCCCCCGGGGTACGGAGCCTTGCCGGGTGGTTTTCACCCTGACCCAGACGATATTGCCGCTCAGTCAAGCAACGCGGTGCGGTACTTGCCAGGGGCTTGCCTTGCTGTACCCGTTGCGACGCGCCTGGTCGCAACCATCGCCTGGCGATCGAATCGCTGTCACAGGGCACTAGGGACTTGCTGCTGCCGCTGCCGGTCGGGCTTTGAGCACCACGCGTTCTATCAAGAAATAGTTGCGGCCGCGATATTCGGTGATTACACCGGTCACGCTCCATTGGCGACCTCGCGACTCGTCGAGCATCTTCCAGACGCGCTCCAGCGCCAGGTTCTCCAGGACGAGCAGCGAGTCCTGTTGACGCTCGGGCAAGAAGACGACTCGGTCGCCGCTGACTTTGAACGTGCCCAGATGGTCGGTCAGCACGGATCCTTCCCGCAAGCGATGGGTCGGTTCCGGATCGGCCAGTGAGGCATCGATGGCCGCCGATCTTCCGGGTGAGGGCGATGCGGATTGCTGCTGTGCGCCGACGCGATCGACCAGTTGGCAGGCAGCGAGGGCCGCTACCATCGCTACGATCAGTCCCGTCACTCGCCTGGCTGCGTTTTCTTTCATCGCGATGTCCCCGTTTCTTCAGGACGCGGATTCGTTGTGCTCATCCAAACATACGCCATGCACCGGGCTGGGATGGTGAAACGGCGGAAGTGGATTGGCCGGCACTCCTCACACGAATAGGTCGGAAGATCGGGAGAGTGCCAAGGCCATCACGCATGCGTGACGGACTGTCTGGCCTGCCGGGGAGTTCCCCCGTCTCACGCGGTCCGGCAGAGCCCGTCGAGTTGACAGAATCGGCATGATTTGTCTTTTCGCCATGCCCTGCGCAACTGTCGTATCAGGACAGATGGTGAAGCGGTCGTTCGTCACGGCACGATAACAGCTTATGCCGCGCGAGCTGATCGCTTTACTTGATGGAGACGGCAGAGATGGAGATCAACCGTAATCAGTGGCTCATGATCGGCCTGGTCATCTTGGCCCTGGGCCTGCAGTTTCGGATGGTCGATTCCTTCGTGCTTAATCAGAAGACGACGGAGATCATTGCCAAGCGACTGAAGAAGGCTGAAACAGTGGCCACGGCCTTTGTGCCTTCCTTCGATGTGGCACCACCGGAGAGTCATCGCGTGATCAAGCCGCCGCGGTGGCTGGGGTTCATGATGATGAGTGTGGGGGCCGTCCTGATCCTGCACAGTCTGGCCATGCCCAAGCCGGGTTAAGGACCGTCCGAGCATTCCCTGGCAGAGCGTAAGGGCTGAGGGAAAGATGATTTTCTACGGTCGCCAGGCGTTTTCCCGCGCTCTGCGCGAGCGTGGCTACGCTCTCGCGAGCGTGGCTACGGGAGACACGATGAAGTTGCGATGATCTCCCGTTCCGAAGGCGGATGCGACGGCGGCTGATCAGCGTCCCAGCGAATCGAGAATCTCGCGAGCTGAATGGCGCAGATCGGACATGGCGGAGTCCTGGAGGAGGTCCTCCTGATTGGCATGGATGAGGGCGGCCACCAGGTTCTTATGCTCGTTCCATTCGGCTGCGCGGAACTCACGGATATCGACATAGGTGTCCCCCCATCCGCTCGGCACTTTGCGGACGAGGTGTACACCGTCCTGGGCCCGCACCACGTGATAGGTCATGGTGAGGTAGAGGCCCACGGCGCCGACGATCACTCCCAGCAGAAAACTGGAAACACGTTTCATTGTCGGTCCTCGAGTTGACTTGCCGTTGGGAGGGAAACAGACTTTACCGCGAAGTGAAGTGGCTGGACAAGACGAGCTTTCGGCTCCCTGCCGGATCCCTCGGGTTGGGCCAGGCGGTCCCTGTCTGACCCGCCTTTCGCGGGGGCCTGCTGGTCGCATAGAATCTGCCAGGGATAGCGGAAATTTTCTCCCACGCCCGGACGATGGGAAGCGGCCCGCACTTACGAACAAGACCCCTCCGAGTGGCTTCGGTCTGTGCGACGATCCATCGACCTGAGTGCGGACGCCCCCCGGTTTTCCCTTGCGGCGGTTCACCAATTCCCCTGGAAACTGCATGTCGGCACCTGACTCCTCAGCAACTTCGATCGGCGTGGAGCGGCACGCGTCACAGCCGGGCACCGGCATCAGCTCGCTGAGTTTCCTGGCACTGCTGCTGACCCAGTTTCTCACGGCGGTCAACGACAATCTGTTCCGCTGGCTGGCGATCGGGATTGGCAAGGACTATGTCGAGCAGTCGCAAGTCGGCGTGATTCTGATGGCAGGCACGGCCTGTTTCGTGCTTCCGTATCTCCTGTTGGCAGCTCCAGCCGGTTACCTGGCCGACCGGTTCAGCAAGCGTGATGTGATCGTGGGCTGCAAGGTGGCCGAGCTGATCATCATGTCATTTGGGATTGTGGCGATTGCCATTGACGTGCCGCCCCTGTTGAATGTGGTGCTGCTGTTTTCGGCCGTCGCCTTGATGGGTGCGCAGAGCGCACTGTTTTCGCCGTCCAAGATGGGGTGCATTCCCGAACTCTTGCGATCTGAGAAAATATCGGTCGCCAATGGTCTGTTTGGACTGGCCACGGTTTCCGCCACCGTGGTCGGCATGGCTGTGGGAAGCTGGTTAAGCCAAGTGACCGGTTATCGGGGCAAAGAACAGTGGTGGCTGTCCGCCGTGGTGTTATTGACCATTGCCGTGGTCGGTCTGTTGCTGAGCTTGCGGATTCGCCCTCTGCCGATTGCGAATCCGCAGCGGACGTTCCCGTGGGACGCCGCCCGGCAGACGTGGCGGGATCTGCGAACGCTGTCGTCCGATCGGACGCTGTTGCGAGTGGCGTTGGGGGTGGTCTTCTTCTGGTCGGTGGGAGCGCTGGCCCAGCTGAATATCGATCAGTTTGCGTTCGAAGGTGGGGCCTTGTACGAGACGGACAAGATCCCGTTGTTGTTTGCCTTGATCTTGGGGGTGGGATTGGGGAGTGTACTGGCTGGAATCTGGTCGGGTGGACGCATCGAGCTGGGCATTCTGCCGTTAGGTGCCTTTGGCGTGGCACTCTGCTCGATGTTGTTGTTCACGACCACGGGGGCTTTGATCGATCCGCTCCCCGGGATCGAGGAAGGGATGGTTTGGGCGCTGGCTTTGTTGCTGCTGTTGGGAATCAGTGCCGGCATGTTCTCCGTGCCGCTGGAGGCCTACATGCAGGATCGGAGTCCTCCTCAGCAGCGTGGTGCGATCCTGGCAGCGGAGAATTTCCTGGTCTTCACTGGCATCTTGCTGGCGGCTCTCCTGTTCGCCGCTCTGCGCTATCCGACGTTTCCGGGATCGCTGGAGAATATTCCCCAGCTGCGTGAAAGTCGGCTCGCTCTGTCGCCCTCTCAGGTACAGGAGGTGGCAAGTCTGGTTTCCGCCTTTCGGCAGGCGTGGGAGGCCGTGCCGTTGGGGGAGCGGGCCGCGGAGAGGCCAGCCGACGGCTACGTAGCGGGAGCCGGCGCGGCGGGGGCGGAGCCGCAGACGCCCGATTTCACGAAGTATCTGGCGCAGGTCGAGCCGCCGCTGCGCGATGTGGCGTTAGCCGAACTGCTGTGGGTGGAGGCACAGCAGCGTCAGGCACGCGGCGAGTTTTTCAGCAAGGACGAGTACTACGAGCGGCTGCCGGACGATCAACAGAAGCAGTTGGCCAAGGAGGTGTTCGATCAGGCCTCCCCTCTGCCGCTTCTCACGGCGAGGCAAATCTTTTTGTTGGCTGGGCTGGGGACTCTGCCGGTCTTTCTCTATATCATTTTCTTGATCCCTCAAGCGTCGGTGCGTTTTCTCGTCTGGCTGGCCAGTCATACGGCCTATCGGATCCGCGTGCGTGGGTTGGAGAACCTACCTGAGCGGGGCGGCGTCCTGTTGGTGGCCAACCATGTTTCGTGGCTTGATGGGATTCTGTTGTTGCTGACGAATTCCCGGCCGATCCGCATCCTGGCGTACGCCAATACGTTGAAGAGTCGGCCGGTCCGATGGCTGGCGAGGCTCGCGGGAGTCATTCTGATCGCGCCGGGCAAGCACGAGGTCCGGACGGCCCTGAAGGAGGCTCGCCAAGCCCTGCGGAACGGCGAGATCGTCGGGGTGTTTCCAGAAGGAGGAATGACGCGAACCGGCACGCTGCAAGCATTCCGACCAGGTGCTCTGCGCGTTCTCGAAGGGATTCATGTGCCGATCATTCCCGTCTACCTGGACGAGCTCTGGGGGAGTGTGTTCAGCTTTCATGGGGGGCGATTCTTCTGGAAATGGCCAAAAAAATGGCCTTATCCCATTTCCATACACTTCGGTCCTCCTGTAAAAGGTCCACAGGAGATCTCTCCTTTGCGTCAAGCGGTCCAAGATCTTGGAGCTGAAGCGGTGCAACAGCGAACCCAAACGATGACACCTGTGACTGTCGACTTCATCAGAACCTGTAAGAAACAATGGCGTCGGCCCAAGGTGGCCGACTCGACCGGTGCCGAGCTGACGGGCGGTTCGCTCCTGATGCGCACGCTGATCCTGCGTCGATTGCTGCGGCGGGAAGTGCTGGCTGACGACGAGCGAAACGTCGGGATCCTGCTGCCTCCCACCGTACCGGCCGTGGTCGCCAATGCCGCTTTGAGCATCGACTCGCGAGTGGCAGTTAACCTGAATTACACGGTTTCCGCCGATGTGATGCAGGACTGTATCGATCAGGCGAAGATCCGTCACGTGCTGACCAGCCGGCGGGTGATGGACAAGTTGGGGGTAAAACTCAACACCAAGCTGGTGATGCTGGAGGACTTGCGCGACAAGGTGACGACGAGCGACAAGCTGGCCGGAGCCTTGGGGAGTTATGTTATGCCCACCCGACTGCTCGCACGTCGCCTGGGTCTGTACCAACCGCAGAGCGATGATCTGCTGACGCTGATCTTCACCTCCGGATCGACGGGCAAGCCGAAGGGAGTCATGCTGACCTACGGCAATGTCGGATCGAATGTGGAGGCCGTGCAGAGTCTGGTCCAGATCGATCCGGAGGATGTTCTGCTGGGAATCCTTCCCTTCTTTCATTCGTTCGGCTACACCATCACGATGTGGACGGTGCTGGCCATCGATGTGAAGGGGGTCTACCACTTCAATCCGCTCGATGCCCGGGTCATCGGTAAACTCAGTCACGAACATGGTGTGACCATACTCCTGGCGACTCCTACGTTCCTGCGTTCCTATCTGAGGCGTTGTGAGCCGGAGGAATTTCGCACGTTGGATGTGGTGGTGACCGGCGCCGAGCGCCTTCCGCCCGATGTGGCCGATGCGTTTCAGGAGCGGTTCGGCATTCGCCCCTTGGAAGGCTACGGGTGCACCGAAACCGCACCACTGGCGGCCGTCAACATCCCGATTCGACATGGTCGGGATGATGGTCAGCTCAATCGGCGAGAAGGGACGGTGGGACGCCCGATCCCGGGCGTGTCAGCCAAGATCGTGCACCTGGAAACGGGCGCGGATGTGGGAGTCAATCAGCCGGGTATGTTGTGGATCAAAGGGCCCAATATCATGAAGGGTTATCTGGATCTGCCGGAACTGACTTCCGAGGTGCTGCGCGACGGCTGGTATGTGACCGGTGACGTGGCGGTGATTGACGAAGACGGGTTCATCCGGATTACGGGACGAGAGAGCCGCTTCTCGAAAATCGGCGGGGAAATGGTTCCCCACATCCGCATTGAAGAAGCGCTGGCCGGGCTGATTGGTCATGCCGAGGATGGATTTAAGGCGGCGGTGACGGCCGTGGCAGACCCTCGCAAGGGTGAGCGACTGGTCGTGGTGCACACCCCTATCGATCAGTCTCCGGAAGAACTGTGCAAAGGACTCAAGGAAGCGGGGCTTCCCAATATCTTCATTCCGTCCCCGGACAGCTTCGTGGAGGTGGAGGAATTGCCGATTCTCGGAACCGGAAAGCTGGATTTGAAGGGAGTGCGGGAGATCGCTCGCACCAAGTTCCCCCAATGAACGGCTGAGGCCGCTACCCTTGTCCGCTGACCATCAACCGCCATGTCCGGTTACTTCGCCATGTCCGGTTACTTCGCCATGGTCGTCGGACTCGTGGTATCGCCTCGCGCATCGCTCAATCGTGATGGTTGCTGGTCTTGAGCGGCCTGGATGCTCCGCAGCACCGCGCGCTGATTGATCGAGGCGGTGAGCTGAGCAAATTGAGTGCGCACCTCAGGATCGATGCTGTTGAGCCGTGAGATCATGCGCTGGACCCCTTCGCCGTTGGACTGCGTCACGTGCGATAGCTGGCCGACAAACCGAGATGACTCCGTGAAATTCCGGTCCACGGTGCGTCCCATGAGCGGATGGAGGGTGCGCGCAACGATCTCGGCACCCACGTTGTCGAGCTGCACGAACACGTCGAGTCGCGTTGACACAATCGCGCGTTGTGCAGCGTCATGCGAGAAGGCGGAGTTGAGCAGCAGGACGCACCGTCCCGTCACTTTCCGCGGCAGCAGAGGCCCTTCATAATAGCCCTCCGCCATGAACAGGTGCTTGTCTTTGGTGCCATAGACCAGTTCAACCTGGCTGACCGTGCCGGCGCCGTCCTCCGCATCGTACGTATACGCGCCGGTCCGTTTGATGACAACCTTGGTCACCCCCATCAACTGCCACATGTTGACGATGACTTCCGGATAGCGGACCAGGAACACGTACAAATCGGGATCGCACGGAATCACTTCGACGGGGAGGCGACGGTAGATCGTCGGCTTGCCCACGATCTGCTGGATCTTCCCATGCAGAGGCTCGGGCAAGCTCTTGATCGGTATGTCCCGCACGGCCTGCTCTTGCGAGGCACGACTGGTGCTGGGCCGATTAGGAGCGTCACCTGCCCCTTGACAGGCGGGCCCTCCGAATGTCGCCCACGCCAGCATGCCGGTTCCGAAGCGCAGAAATGCGCGCCGGCTTTCACGAGGCGACCCTTGCGCCGGTAGCATCCGCTGCCGCAGGAAGTCGCCCAACGGTAAACCCTCGCCCTTGCTCCGCATCGTCCCCCCTTCGCCTTGGCCGACGTCCGTGCTCGCCGTGATCCAGCTCTGCCGCGTCCTTGAGTGATCTGCCCTCAGCCGCTTTCGGCGACAACTTCCGCCCCGACTGCCTCCCTGTGCCTGCTCTGCCGGACACCGTCCAGCTCACGGCACGTCCGGCCCCAAGCACAACTTCAGCCCACCTGCGATCCAGTGGCAAGTTTTGCCGGTCATACTGATTGTTCGGCCATTGCCCGGCTCAAAGCTCAGCAAAAATCCCCGCTCGTCCTCACTTCGACTGGTGTCGAGTGCTAGCTGATAGCGAAAACGTCACGCCATCTCGGCGTCCTCCACACGCATCGAACTCGATCCTGTCCAGGACTCCCCGCGGGAACGGAGTTGCCTGCCGTGTGCCGAGGCCGCCACCGCTCGCGACTGACCTTGTGTTGCGGCACGCGTTTCGGGAGAATCGCCCACCCGACGCCGGTCGCCCGGCGGATGGGACCGAGAGGTTTGTTACCGGTCCGTCGGATCTTTCAACGCACTCACCCCACAGGAGAGAACGTGCTGATGCGAACGCGACTTGGCAAATACACGCTCCTCGCCGCTTTCCTGACGCTGTTGCTGGCCACCGTGCTACTCCTGCTGACCATGCCCGTGCTGCGTCCCAGAGTGCTGCTGGCACGCCACTTGGGCGGCCAACTGGGTGCCGTCCCTGACGATCTGGTGGTCGCGCAGATCCGGCAGATCGGAGACCTGGGGGATGATGCTACTGCGACGCTCGTACAGGCATTGAGGAACCAGCGGCCAATTGTGAGGCAGGCGGCTGGGGCCGAACTGCATTCTCGACTGGACGCTTGGGCCGAAGAGCCAGTGGGAGAGTCGAGTCGCAAGGTTTTCCGCCTGGCCGGCCTGCTGTCAGTTCAGGTCCGGTATCTGGATCCGGCTGCGCTCTGTACAGCCGTCGACCTGGCCGATCGAATCCTGCGTTGGCCACTCGACTTGCCGGCGGTTGATCGGAACCAGGTTCTGGCGGACTGCCAGGTTGTGCTGCGCCAAGGGGCTACGAGTACTTCAGACGCCGAACGGGCCGCACAGCCAACCGGCGATGTGAGCGGACAGGTGCGTCGGACGACCGCCACCGCGTCGGGGGCGGTCGATGCCGGACCGGTCCCCGATCCGCGAGGGAACCTTGACCTCTCGCTGACTGGTGAGCCAGGAGGGGGACTGCCCATCGATCCGGTCAAGCTGCCACCTTTTCCCGCATCGTTGGCCGAGCCGCTGATACCGCAACCGATGACGGGGGGCGAGCCCGAGCTGTTGCCACCCGTCGGCAAAGGATTGCCCTATGTTCTGTTCCCGGAGAATGAACGGCAGGACGCGGGCGACGAGCCCTTGCCGGCCGACCCGGTTTCTCCTCCACCCCGCTTGCTCGACGAAAATGGTTCGTTCGAGACGTCTGAGCCGGAGCAGTTACCCTCCTCCGCGCTCAAGCGGCTGGATTACGAACTGGAGAGCCTATCCGATCTGGATTTGATTCAGCGTCTGAGCGACGAACGTCCCTGGATGGGTTGCGCTGTGGAGTACCAGCTGGCTCGGCGCGGGTTCAGCGATGACGACATGACGCTCGCCCGCATCATGGCCAGTGCCGATCCGAACGCTCGGTATCAGCTGGTGCGATCGATGCAACAGGAGAGTCGGTCGCCCCGCTGGCTGTTCTGGTTGAGCTTCGATGCAGACCCGTCCGTGCGACGTGAAGCAATCGCGATCATGGCCACCTCGCAAGACCCACGTCTACAGCGTCGCCTGCGCGAGATGCTCATTTCGGAAGGAGATCCCCAAGTGCGCGAGGCACTGCGCCAATGGGACAGGATAGAAAGTCGAAAGTAGAGCAGGAGAAAGGCGTCTTCCCAACTTCTTTCCGGCCCTACTTTCGACTCTCTGTTTTGACGACCCGAGTGACGGTGATGAGGTCGGCACGCAGGTCGGCAACATACTGTCGCTCGCCGAACACTCCCACGTGCTTCTTGGCATAACGACGCAGATTCAGACCGGCGGTGGGGGTCACATAGCAGACGACGCGGTCGTCGTCGTCGAGCAAGGCAAAGGGGGGCGCCACGCGGCGCGACGAATGAACTGGCATGAGCCAGCCTTGTGCCGAGAAATCAGGCTGAGCCGCCGCTGTCGGGGAGGCCTGAGTGGCCGTCCCGACGGGCGCTTCGGACAGTAGTGCCGATTCGATCTCCTGTTGCCAGCTGGTACGCTCTACGGTCGGCGCGGCCGATATCCCGTGTCTTTCTACTTGCGGATCCACGGGCGGCACATCCTGTTGCGAGAGGCGGCGATGTCGTTTCTGCAACGCCTCGAACTCGTTGATGCGAAACGCGATCAGGCGAAGTTCCTGTGCCAGACGCGAATTGCCGACGGCCTGGCTGAGGGCCTCGTTGCGTGCTCGCAGGGAGTCGAGGTCCCATTGGTCCATCTCCCGACTGACCAGCAGCGACAGGTCGACTTTGAGCTGATCGACTTGTCGCGCCAGATCGTCCAGTGCCTGCCCTGTGGGCTCTGCGGCAGGCTGGCCGGTCGCTGTCGGGTTGGAACGCGTCGGGTTGGTACTCGATCGCCACGCCTGGGATGACGAGGAACTCGCCGCGTCGTCGGCCGCACCGGCACGGTTGGCGAAGTCGGCGAGCTGAATGGTGCCGGTGGCCGAGCGATGGGCCACGGCGTGTGGAGACTGGGCATTCTCTGCATGGATCCAACGGAATTCACCGGCCGGAGGCGCGATCTTCACGTACGTTTCTGTGGCGAAGCCGGGCCCAATCGACATCGATTGTTCTCCCAGGATCTCCACCAATTCGCCCTGCTTCAGTCGCACTTGCCATTTGTGCTGCGACAGCTCAGCCGCAGAAGACCCGACCCAGGCTACGGCGCCGTCGAGCGTTACTTCCCCGACCGCCGGATCGCTGCTCCGCTTGACCTGTCGAGCGGGGAGCCAGCTGAAGCTGCCTTGAGGGGGGCGAATGGCCAGCCAACCACCCGGTTCGTGCCGATACACGTCGACCGCCACGCCCCGTTCTAACCGTTGCGTGGGATAGTAACTCCAGTCGGGTCCGCACCGGACTTCCACTGCATCGACCGCAGTCGCAGCGGTATACGGGAAAGAGAGGTCCGGATCCTTGGCAAATCCGCTCCAGCACAGGCCGGCACATCCCCACAACATCACCAATGTCGATAAGCCACGCATCCGAGCCTCGCGTCGTACCGGTGTCATCGAAGAACTGAGCCCTGGATTCCTTCAGCCGCCGCACAGGGCGGAGACAGTGGGAATGCATCGCCGCGCCACACGTTCGTCGCTGTTGCAGGACGCACCTGCGACGCAACGAGAACCCGGCGCGCGGTCTTGTACCGCAATCAGCAGGGCGATGCAAGCCAGATTGTGCTAGCAGCGCACGGATATGGCGATGACTGAAGCACACGCCGACTCAGTGGTCAGCGGTCTGAAAGCCGGGTCAGAACTGAAAACCCTCTGTGGGGCCGTTGGCGGTCAGAGTGAGCACTTCGGGCCCCTCTTCGGTCATCAAAATGGTGTGTTCGAATTGTGCGGACAGTTCGCCGTCACGCGTCCGGACGGTCCAGCCATCTTGTTTGTCGAGCACTGTATAACGCTTGCCGATGTTGATCATCGGCTCAATGGTGAAACAAATTCCGGGGTAAAGGCGTTCCTGCCGGGACTGGCGCGTGGGGTAGTGGGGAATCGAAGGCTCCTGATGAAACCGCCGCCCTAACCCATGTCCGACGTATTCTCGCACGACGGAGAATTGCTGCTGTTCGGCGATCCCGACAATCGTATCACCGATGTCGGAGATCAAACAGCCTGGAGTGATCGCACGAATGGCCGCCCACAGGCAATCGAACGCACACTGCGTGACAGCACGGGCCTGCTCACTGACGTCACCGATCAGGAACGTCTCCGATTGATCGCCATGCCATCCGTCGACGATGGAGGTGATATCCACATTCACGAGATCACCTGCTCTGAGGACGTAGCCATCGGGAATTCCGTGGCAGATTACGTCGTTGACACTCGTGCAGCAGCTCTTGGGGAACCCCTGATAATTGAGTGGTGCCGGGATATGCCCGTGGGCCAACGTGTATTCGTGCACCAGCCGGTCGATTTCTCGCGTAGAGATCCCTTCCCGGACAGAGGGACGCACATAGTCCAGCAACTGCGCGTTGAACTGGCAGGCGACGCGCATAGCGTCTCGTTCAGCTTTGTTGAGGCGCAATGACCTTCTTCCATGCAACATGAGAGGAGACTCCCGCGAAAGCTGCCGCGAACGGGCTTGATATGTTGAGTGTAACACGTCGCCGCCAACGTACAACATGCCACAACGGGAGAAGGTCTGGGGCAAGGTCGCGTAGAGGCCGTTTCCCCCTCGGGCGATCTCCACCAGCACCCCACGAATCCCCAGAGCGCGTCCCCTGATCTCGGTCCACAACACGGGCTTGGTCGCGCGCGTTCCGGATTCTTCCAGTCGAGGTGATCGGTCGTCCAGTGAGGTGTGGTGTTCGATGGCCGGTGACGCGCTCCGACTCCACCAGCAACGTATCCCGACTGGGGATAGGCCCCGTCGGCTCGCTGAGCCGGTGCTAGGCAGGCAGTCCGGAAACACGTACAATCCGAGATTGAATTGCCGATACAGCGTAATCAACGCAAGTGGTTGTCGTCGAACGCCTTATCGTGTCCGGCTCGAGGCTCATCACCACCCGCAGCTGGGTTTTCCCTGGTGTAATACTAGATCTTCTATGCCCGCCTATCATCCTGCTCAGATCGAACCGAAATGGCAAGCGTTTTGGGAGCAGCGCCAGACGTTTCGTACTCCCGAATTGCCTCACGGCGAAAAGCTCTATGTATTGGACATGTTTCCCTATCCGAGCGGCGATGGGCTGCACGTTGGCCATCCCGAGGGCTACACCGCCACCGACATCGTCTGCCGATATGCGCGGATGCAGGGGAAGTCGGTGCTTCACCCGATGGGATTCGATGCCTTTGGTTTGCCGGCGGAGGAACACGCCATCCGCACCAACACTCCGCCGCGAGTCTCGACGGAGCGGAACATTGCGAACTTCTGCCGGCAACTGAAGATGCTGGGCTTCAGCTACGACTGGCAGCGACAACTGGCCACGACCGACGTCGCCTATTTCCGCTGGACCCAGTGGATCTTCCTGGTGTTATTCGACACATGGTATGACGCTCAGGCTGGACGGGGCCGGCCGATCGCCGAGCTGCCGATTCCACCCGAAGTGGCTCAGCAAGGCCTGGCTGCCGTTCGCCTGTTCCAGGACGAGCACCGTCTGGCTTACCAGGGAGAGGCGCTGGTCAACTGGTGCCCGGCGTTGGGGACCGTGTTGGCCAATGAAGAAGTGGTGGACGGCAAGAGCGAGCGCGGGGGACATCTTGTCGAGCGTCGGCCGTTGCGGCAGTGGATGCTCCGCATCACCGCCTATGCCGACCGTCTGGAGCAGGACCTGGAACAGTTGAACTGGTCCGACAGCATCAAGAAGTTGCAGAGCGATTGGATCGGCCGCAGCACCGGTGCGGAGGTCGATTTCTTCATCGGTCCAACGTCGGGGTTTCCGGCGTGGCAGGCACAGCGGCAAGTCAGCGGCTTCCCGCGCAGGGCGGATGAGGACGTTCTGAGGGTTTACACCACCCGCCCCGACACGCTGTTTGGAGCGACCTACATGGTGATTGCTCCCGAGCATCCATTTGTCGAGCGACTGACGACCAAACAGCAGAAGGAGGCCGTCCAGCAATACCGGGCGAAAGCGGCCGCCAAGAGCGATCGAGAACGAACCGATCTGGTGAAGGAGAAGACGGGCGTTTTTACCGGTTCGTACGCCATCAACCCGGTCAATGGCCAGCCGGTTCCGATCTGGGTCGCCGATTACGTCCTGATCAGCTACGGCACCGGGGCGATCATGGCGGTTCCAGCCCACGATACGCGTGACTTCGAGTTTGCCAGGCAATTCGACTTGAAGGTCATCGCGGTTGTTGATCCGGGGCCTCCACGGGGTGAGGGCCTCGATCGGGAGGCTGTGCTGGCCGGCGAAAGCTGTTTCGCCGAGCTGGGCACCGCCGTCAACTCGGGTCCCTACGATGGCTTGACGACGGCCGAGTTCAAAGCGCGCATCACACACGACCTGGCGGAAACCGGACTCGGCCGCGAGGCGGTCAACTACAAACTGCGTGACTGGCTCTTCAGTCGGCAGCGGTTCTGGGGCGAACCGTTCCCGATCCTGCACGAACTGGACGAACAGGGGCAGCCGAACGGGTTGTTGCGCGCGGTCGATCCACAGGACCTGCCAGTTAATTTGCCTCACCTGGACGACTATCAGCCGCACGGTCGGCCTGAGCCGCCGCTGATGAAAGCTCCCGAAGCGTGGCTCTACCCGGTGATCGATGGCCAGCGATACCTCCGCGAAACGAACACGATGCCGCAGTGGGCCGGTTCCTGTTGGTACTACCTGCGTTTCATCGATCCGGCCAATGAAGCCTGTTTCGTCGATCCGGTCAAGGAGCGGGCCTGGATGCCGGTCGACTTGTATGTAGGCGGTGCCGAGCATGCCGTGCTGCATCTGTTGTACGCCCGATTCTGGCACAAGGTGCTGTATGACCGCGGGTATGTGAGCACCTCCGAACCCTTTCGGCGCCTGGTGAACCAAGGAATGATCCTGGGAGAAATGGAATACACAGGGTACCGCACTGGAACGGGGAACTGGGTCGGCGCGCAGCACGTCGGCAAGAACGCGGATGGGCTCCTGGTCGACAAGCGGCGGGGAGACCCGGTGACCGAGGAGTCGGTGTCGGCTGACGCGGTGGTCCGGTCCAGCGAGACGCTGGTGCTGGCTGACGATCCGGCGATCCGCATCGACAGCCGGGCTTTCAAGATGTCCAAGAGCCGCGGGAATGTTGTGAATCCGGATCAGATCGTCCACGACTACGGCGCCGATGCGCTGCGCCTGTACGAAATGTTCATGGGTCCGCTGGAAGCGACCAAGCCCTGGAGCATGGACGGAGTGCGTGGTGTGGCGAAGTTCCTCGACCGTGCCTGGCGCATGATCGTCGAGGAGCGCGCGGAATCGCTCGCACTGTCGACTGCGGTCCGGGACTGCGAGCCGACGTCGGAGCAGAACCGGGTGATCCACACGGCCATCAAGGACATCACACGCGATCTGGATCATCTGCAGTTCAATACGGCCATCGCCCGCATGATGGAGTTTGTCAATTTCTTCACCAAGGAGTCGACTCGCCCGCGAGTGGCGATGGAGTCGTTTGTCCTGCTGCTCGCCCCCTTTGCACCCCATATTGCCGAGGAGTTGTGGCAATCGCTGGGGCACTCTGATACGCTGGCGTACGAACCGTGGCCGGTCTTCAACGAGGAACTGACTCGCAGCCAGACAATCGAGGTACCGGTACAGGTCGGAAAGAAAGTGCGAGCCAAGATAACGGTACCCGCCAACGCGACGAGTGAGCAGCTGGAAGCAGCGGCGCGGACCAACGAAAAGATCGCTGCCATCCTCGCGGGAGTCGACATCGAGAAGGTCATCGTGGTTCCCGGGCGACTGGTCAATTTCCAGGTGAAATAGGTCCCCGTCAAAAGCGTTTCCGTCAAGAGAATTTCCGTCAAGAGAATTGCCGTCAAGAGAATCGGCGCGAGGAGCGCACAGGAAAGGCAACTGTCATCATGAATAACGTGATTACCCTGGTGTTGGGGGGCGGACGTGGTTCCCGGCTTTATCCGCTGACGAAGATCCGTGCCAAACCTGCGGTCCCGCTGGCCGCGAAGTACCGATTGATCGATATCCCGCTGTCCAACTGTATCAACAGTGGACTCAACCATGTTTATGTCTTGACCCAGTTCCTGTCGGTCAGTCTGCATCGCCACATCCGCCTCACCTATCGCTTCGACCAGTTCGCGGGCGGCTATGTGGAACTGCTGGCCGCGCAGCAGACGGCCGACGTCGGCACCGACTGGTACCAGGGCACCGCCGACGCGGTGCGCAAGAACATCCGGTACATCGAGCAGCCGGGAACCGATTACGTCTTGATTCTCTCCGGCGATCAGCTCTATCGCATGGACTACCGCGAGATGCTCAGGACGCACCAGGAGTCCAAAGCAGAAGTGACGATCGCCGCCATTCCGGTCACTCGCCAGGCTGCTAGCGCGCTGGGAATCATGCGCGTCGATGATTCGGGACGCGTGGTCGGATTCCTGGAGAAGCCGCAGAATGATGCCGATCTGAACCTGGTCAAGATGGATCCCGCCTGGATCGACAAGCAAGGGATTCCCAGCCACGGGCGCGAATGCCTGGCCAGCATGGGAATCTATGTGTTCAATCGCGACTTCCTGGTCGACGTCCTGCGCAAGACCAGCTATCAGGACTTCGGAAAGGAAGTGTTTCCTGCGGCGTTCCGCAGTCGTCATGTGCAAGTCTATCTGTTTGACGGCTATTGGGAGGACATCGGTACGATCCGCGCCTTCTATGAGGCGAATCTCAGCCTGACGCATCCCCATCCCCCCTTCCACTTGTCATCCCCCACGGCGCCGGTCTATTCGCGTGCGCGCTATCTGCCCCCATCTTTGATGGAGGGAGCACGCATCGAACGCAGTCTGATTGCCGACGGCTGCCGGATCGGTAAGAACGCCGTCATCGAGAACAGCGTGATTGGACTGCGCTGCATGATCGGCGAGGGGGTGACGATCCGCAATTCCATTATTATGGGAGCGGATTTCTATGAACAGAATGACGCGAAGCATCCGTGCGGCCCGCACCGACCGTTTGTCGGCATCGGCGACGGCAGTGTGATCGAAGGAGCGATCATCGACAAGAACTGCCGTATTGGAAAGAACGTGCGTGTCATTAACGAGAAGGGAATTGAAGACGGCGAGGATGCGGAAGACTGCGTCGTTCGCGACGGGATTCCCGTCGTCGTCAAAGACGCGACGCTCTGCGATGGCTGGAACCTGACGACGCGATAGAACGTTCGACGGTCGGACGCACAGGCACTGCGCAGCTGCCTGGCCCAGCGGGTCATGCTCGCTGGGACACGTCAGAGCGGACTCCTTGTTGGACGTTCGCTCCGGCGGCCTGCAGTGAGGACCGCCTTACTCACGCGGAATCAACAGGCTCAAATGATGGGCGCAGTGCACCAGCTGCAGACGTACAAGTGTCTCGTGATCCATGCAGCCAAACAGCGGCGAAGGATGGGTCGGGCCATGGTGTGAACTAAGCCGGTCGATGGTGGCCAGCAACGTCTCGACGGCGGTGGTCGGGTCACGTCCTGCAGCAGGCACGGTGATCGGCAGTGTAGGAGCTCCCCGCCGCATTGATCGCTCGGCTAGAATCTTCTTCAACAAGCGACGGCCCACGGTGACACGCAGTCCCGCCATCATCATGCGCATCGGCAGACTGGCCCGGGGAAATCCGTCCATCGGGAACCGCATCCAGTCGTTCAAGTGCCCGCAGGTCTGGGCCAGATCCCAAGCGCCGAGAGCTGTGCAGCCCCGCGTGTGCAATGTCTGTACGTCGTCACGAATCTGAGGAAGGTGGTCAAACACCAACCGACGCGGCGGTAACGTTTTGGACATGAGCAGATGCTCCGTGCGGTTCGTCACCGAAGAACACGGCAGCCGCCCGCCGGCGTGATCAACCGCTTACACGCGGCGAGGCTTGTAGATCTCAATAGCGGTTCCCAGCTGAACGTCCGCGGCATTCATCAACGTTTCACTCAGCGTTGGATGAGGATGAACCGCATGAGCAATGTCGCTCACGCGGCAACGCTGGTCAATGGCCACCACCGCTTCCGCGATCAGCTCGCCCGCCCCCGGTCCGCAAATACCGCAACCCAGCAGTCGCTCAGTGCCCGGTTCAATCAGCCACTTTGTCAATCCTTCCGGCCGTCCCAGTGAGTGAGCTCGCCCGCTGGCCGCCCAGGGATACACCGCGACCTGGTAAGCCACTCCCTGTGCCTGGGCCAAGGTTTCCGTCAGGCCTGCCCACGCGACCTCCGGATCGGTAAACACTACCGCCGGAATCGCGCGGCTGTGCCTCGGCGCGTCCCTTCCCAGAAGCGTCTCCACGGCGACCTTGGCCTGGTAGGTCGCTTTGTGGGCGAGCATCGGTTCGCCTGCGACGTCACCAATGGCCAACAAGTGAGGATCATCGGTGCGCTGGCCCGCATCCGTCAGAATGAACCCAGCCGCGTCGCAGCGAACCGAAGTGTTCTGCAGACCCAGGTTTTCGCTGGCGGGCCGTCGACCGACCGACACGAGCACGTGCGAATACCGCTCCACACGCACCCCCTCAGGGCCCTCCATCTCCACTTCCACCGCCTCTCCCACGTCGCTTAGCCGAGTCACGCGAGTGCTCAGCATGATCCGCTCGGCGAAAAGGCTCCCCAACCTCCGCTGCAACGGCTTGACCAGATCCCGATCGGCACCCGGCAGAAGTCCGTCGGTGAGTTCCACCACGCTCACCTGCGAACCGAGCCGCGCATAGACGCTTCCTAACTCCAACCCGATGTAGCCTCCACCAATAACCAACAGCGATGGAGGAATCAGCGATAACTGAAGCGCAGTGCTGGAATTCCAGACGCGAGGCGAAGCGATGCGAAATGCGGGGAGCGTGGCCGGATACGATCCGGTGGCGAGGATGGCGCGGTCATAAGTCAACTGCTCCTCAAGCCCGTCAGACGACGCGAAGTGCTCGAGCCGCAGCGTGGTCGAGTTCACGAGCACCCCGCGCGTCTGAATCACTCGCACCTTGCGACGTTTGGCCAGCTGGCCCAAACCGCCCGAGAGCGTGCTCACCAGTTTCTCTTTGCGCTGGCGGAGTGTCTCCAGCTCGATCGCAGGCGAGGAGAAGCGAATACCCCAGCCACTGCTGAGTTCCTCCGCCTCCGACATCACACGGGCGACGTGCAGCAGAGCCTTCGAGGGAATGCAGCCGCGCAGAAGACAGGTTCCGCCGAGCCCGGGTTCGGACTCAACCAGCGTCACTTCCATTCCCTGATCCGCCGCCAGAAAGGCGGCAGCATAACCACCCGGACCACCGCCCAGCACAACAAGCTGTGAATGCATGGTATTCCAGATCGATGCTGATCTTCCAGGTTGACTCGAACGCGTGCCACCCTGCCGGATGGTCGGGCCGCCCGGCTGTGCCTCGCTGACGGCCTTCCAGGCCAGCTCCGACAATCCACGGAGGAGTTCGTAACCACCCGATGCGCCGAGCGGCGGTTGCTTATCTGAGCACGGACGCGCGACGCGTGCAACGCAGCTACATGCCTATCGCGACATGAACTCGATCACCGTGTTCACGTCCACCGGCAGGCTCACGTCTTCTCGACTCGGTACGCCCTGGACCGTGGCACGCAGCGTCTCCGAATCGAACGTGACCCAGTCCGGAGGCTGTGTGTTGGAGTCGTCGGCCAGATGCCGGTAGAGATTCAGCAGCTTCTCGCGGCGTCGGACCGTGATCACATCGCCAGGACGCAGCTGATACGATGGCTTGCTAACCGTGATGCCGTTGACCTGGAAATGACCGTGCGTCACACCTTGCCGAGCCTGCGGACGAGTGCGAGTGAAACCGGCACGCCGGATGACATTGTCCAGACGTCGTTCGCAGATCGACAGCAACATTTCGCCCGTGTTGCCAGGTTTACGTGACACGCCATCGAAATACCGGCGCAACTGACGCTCACCCAATCCGTAGTAGTGCTTGATCTTCTGCTTCTCACGCAGCGCGCTGCCGTAGTTGGACGGGCGCCGCGGACGGGTGTGCATGCCCGGAGGATTGTCACGCCGCTCCATGGCTCGAGCAGCTCCTCCGCTTTCGTAAATCAAAGTGCCCAGACGACGATTAATACGTGCCTTCGGGCCGGTGTAACGTGCCATGCGGTCAGTTCTCCTATGCCGATTTCGCTATGCCGACGCCGCTTGCCACCTCGTCCATACCACACGACAGTCCCAAACCTGTGGGCATCTCCCGAGTTCACGGCGCTGAAATTTTGTCGCAGGCAAACCGACCATCATGGCGAAAACAGGCTCCGGATTCAAGGGGGTAGGGACGCCAATCCCCCTTGGCCCGGTAACTCCAGGCACGATCGGGTCGACGCTGGGCCATTTGTGAGGCCTGGGCGATCCAGGATCGTTGACTCTGCAGGTACGCTCACTTCGCTGAACCGGCGACACCTCGCGGCTCGCCGATGCCTGACACCTCACCATCGTCGAGTACAGGGAACTCGGCCCCATCGGTGCCAAGGACGCCTCGGGCCCCATCCGGACCAAGGACGCGTTGAGTGTCCTGAGGGTGCTCTTCAGTAAACGGTCGCTATGCAGTACGGATACAATGTTAATCGCCCATGTGGTGTTGTATCTTTCCACTTTAGGGTGGTTTTTCCGCCAGTGATCGTAGATGGGTTCAGCAACGGATTCGCGTTCTTTGTCGGTTGAGGTCCATGTGAGCTGACTAGCATCGGCTCGCTCCATACCGGACCAAACCAGGACCAGACGCCCGCGTCTCACGGGAGCTGAACCGCAGAATATCGAACATGGAATGTCCAAGGACCAAGTGGCAGAAGCAAGCGGTGCCAGCATCAGGCACTCGGCGGCGACCGCCCTGCTTGAGCCTCACCCATTGCCGCATTGTGGCATTGTGGCATTCCCCATTTCCGCACCACTTCCGAACCGTATGTCCCTGGCAGCAGCGGCCAGGGACATCGATAACAGTCGCCGGTCGCAGAGTCTCTCAACCTTCAAGCCACAAGCTGTCAAGCCTCAGGTGCGGGGTCGTCGGCAGTCGATCGGCAGATGGGAACAGGAATTTCGGCGTTGTGCGTTGAGACATTTGGGGATACCATCCTGCGGTTGTCCAGAAATGTCCATGGTCTCGGAGCGATTGGGAAAGTCTTTTCATGGAACTTGGCGTCCGCGAATCCGCACGTCTGCTCAACGTGTCGGAAAAGACCATTTACCGCTGGATCAAGCAGGGCAAGCTGCCCGTTTGCCGGATCAACGAGCAGTATCGGTTCAATCGGGCCGAGCTGTTGGAGTGGGCGGCATCGCAGCGATTGAATGTATCCCCCGAGATCTTCCACGAACCGGCCAGCGGGTTCATGCCGGTCGGCCTAGCGCAATCTCTCAACGAGGGCGGGATTTACTATCGGGTGGGAGGGGTGAGCAAGGAAGCGGTGTTACGGTCGATGGTGCAGTTGATGCCGATTTCGGAGCAAGTGGACCGCGACTTTCTGTGTCAGCTGTTGCTGGCTCGCGAGTCGCTTGGCAGCACCGCGGTGGGAGAGGGAGTTGCCATTCCTCATGTTCGCAGTCCCGTCGTCATGCATGTCCTGCGTCCCACCATGACGCTGGCATTTCTGGAGCAGCCGGTGGAATTTGGTGCTCTGGACGGTCAGAAAGTGGGAGTACTCTTCACGCTGTTGAGTCCGTCGGTGCGTGCCCATCTTCACATGCTGGCACAGCTTTCGTTTGCTCTGCGACAAGCGGCGTTCGCGGCGGTGTTGAAACGTCAGGGATCACGTGAAGAGATCCTGCTGGCCTGTGGGACGATCGACGACGTGATCTCTGGTCGGACCAGGAACGGTTAACGAGATAAGCACCATGTGGCTGTTTGGAACGGGCGTCGGTCTGTTGGTGAGTGGTGGAGGTGTGGGGTTGCTGGGGCGCCGGCGGCTGGTGCTGATACTGTCGAGCCTCCTGGCCATGGCGGGCTGTCTGTTGGCTTCGATCAGTGCGATTCAGGTGCTGGTCACTGGCCAGTCATGGGAAGAGCGGCTTGCTGCGGGGATTTTGTGGGCGGACTGGTCTGTCGGGATGGATGCGTTGTCGGCGGTGTTCGTGGTGCCGATCTCGATTGTCGTAGCGGCGGCCTCTTGGTTCAGTATCGGCTATCTTGACGGAGCGCATTACTTGGCACGTCGCGCCAAGATAGTGTGCTGGTTCCACTTGCTGGCCGCTTCCATGTTGTTGGTGGTCACGGCGCGCAACGGTCTGTTCTTTCTGATGGCGTGGGAGGGGATGTCGTTGGCGTCCTTCTTCCTGGTGCTCACGGAACATGAGCGGGTGGCGGTACGGTTGGCCAGCTGGATCTACTTGATTGCGATGCATCTGGGGGCTGCCAGCTTGTGGGTTCTGTTTCTTCTGCTGGGACGCGGTACGGGCAGTTTGGACTTCGCTCAGTTCTCGGCCGCTTCGGCACCTGCAGGCGTTGTGTTCGTCCTTGCGCTCGTCGGGTTTGGCACGAAAGCGGGGATCGTACCCTTCCACGTCTGGCTGCCGGAAGCTCATCCGGCCGGTCCGTCTCACGTGTCGGCGGTGATGAGTGGCGTGATGATCAAGACGGGGATCTACGGCCTGTTGCGGATCCTGTCGTTTTTCGACGAGGTGCCGGCCTGGTGGGGGTGGACGCTCATCAGCATCGGCGTGGTATCCGCTCTGTTTGGGATCGTGTTTGCTCTGGCCCAGAGCGATCTGAAACGGTTGTTGGCCTATTGCAGCGTGGAGAACGTTGGGATCATCGTGCTGGCCATCGGCGTCGGCCTGTTGGGAGTGAGTCATCGTCACGCGGTCATGGCGCTGCTGGGGTTCACCGGAGCGCTGTTGCATGTCATCAATCACGCCCTGTACAAGAGCCTGCTGTTCCTCGCGGCGGGCAGCGTGCAGATGCGGGCCGGGACGCTGGACATGAACCGGTTGGGTGGACTGCTGCGGCAGATGCCGATCACGGGTGCTGCGTTCTTGCTGGCGAGTTGTGCGATTGCCGGGCTGCCGCCGCTCAACGGATTCGTCAGCGAGCTGGCCATCTTCTTGGGGATTCTCTCCGGATTGGTTGGCGGGGAGGCGGCGACCGGTTTGGCGCGGATCCCTCTGGCGATCGTGGCGTTGGGCGGATTGGCATTGGTGGGTGGCTTGGCTTCCATCTGTTTCAGCAAGGCCTTCGGGGGGATTTTTCTCGGCACGACTCGTTCTGCCGAGGCGGAATGCGCCAGGGAAGTGAGCTGGGTGATGTATAGTCCGACGGTCGTGCTGGCTGTGCTGTGCGTAGCGGTGTCTGTCGCGGCACCGGTCTGGCCTGCGGTCCTTAACGGAGCCGTTCGGAGCGTGATGGCAGTGGAGGAGCCAGGGGCATCTGCGGAAGTGCTGACGCAGGTCACTGCTCCGTTTACGGCGTTGAGCGTCAGCATGCTGATTTTGCTGCTGACATTTGTTGGATTGGCGTGGCTGCGTCGACGTCTGTTATCGAGTCGTGGCGTGGAGCGGAGTGTGACGTGGGATTGCGGTTATGCTCAGAGTGTTCCTCGGGCGCAGTACACACCTGATTCGTTTGTCCAGCCGGTGGTAACGCTTCTGCGGTTGTTGCTTCGTCCCACCGTGACGCTGCGTCTTCCGGGCGGGCTGTTTCCCACGGGGGCCGAGTATCGTTCCCGCGTGGGTGATCTGCTCCAGCAGCATCTGTATCGGCCGGTCTTTCTTGCTTTGGCGTGGAGTGCGGCGGGTCTGCGCCGACTCAACCAAGGTCGTATTCAGCTTTACGTGCTCTA
Source organism: Pirellulaceae bacterium (assembly GCA_041752115.1). Classification (GTDB taxonomy): domain Bacteria; phylum Planctomycetota; class Planctomycetia; order Pirellulales; family Pirellulaceae; genus JAJRVM01. The sequence goes on from JBGSHS010000396.1 coordinate 25,248, forward strand.
TATCGCGTTGACGATTCTCACGCTCTTGATCTGGAAGATGGACTAAGCGATGGTGACCTGGACGGGGATCGTGCAGCTGACAATTGCCCTGCTTGGTGCGCCGCTGGTGCTGAGCATGATCAATCGGACCAAGGCGATGGTGGCGGGGCGTCACGGCCAGCCTTGGCTGCAGCCGTATCACGATCTGCGGAAGTTGTTGTGGAAGTCGGCGGTGTACAGCCGCACGACGACGGTTGTGTTCGTAGCCGGTCCCTTGGCAAGCTGCAGCGTGGCAGTGGTCGTGCTGCTGTTCTTACCGGTCGCCGGTTCACCGGCTCTGATCACCTTTCCTGGGGACTTCGTTCTGGTGGCCTGTCTGCTGGGGCTGGCTCGTTTCTTTACGATCTGCGCGGCCTGGGACACAGGCTCGAGTTTCGAGGGGATGGGGGCCAGCCGCGAGGTGTTCTTTGCGGCTTTGGGGGAGCCGGCGCTGCTGTTGTCGATGACGACGTTGGCGGTCCTCACAGGAGAAACCTCGCTATCGGGTATCTACGGCAGTCTGGGCTGGTCTGTCCTGCTTTCGCCTGCCGGGCCGGCTCTGTTGCTCGTGGCCTTGTCGGTCCTGGTCGTGTATCTGGCTGAGAATTCTCGCATTCCCGTGGATGATCCCAACACGCATCTCGAATTGACGATGATCCACGAGGTCATGGTGCTCGACCACAGTGGACCCGACTTCGCTCTGATTCACTATGGAGCGGCCTTGAAGCTATGGACGCTCGGCATGCTGCTGGGTGGGATTCTGGCTCCGTTGTCGAGCAACGGGTTGTGGTTCAACATTGCGGCGGGCCTCGCGGGGATGGCTTTGCTGGGATTCGTCACCGGACTGATTGAATCGTCCATGGCGCGTCTCCGTCTGCTGCGTGTTCCGCAGTTTCTGATTGCCGCTTCGGTGCTGGCGATCTTCGCATTGGTTCTGGTATTGAGGTAGCCATTGGCCATGTGGTTCGACTCGGTCCTTGTACTGATAGTGCTCACCGGATTGTGGCTGCTCGGATCCAGTCGACTGCTGGCGTGTATTCAGGCCATTGCCCTGCAGGGGCTCTTGTTGGCCTTGATACCGATCATGGCGAGTTGGCCGCAGGTGTCGCTGAGGCTCGGTGTGGTCGCGTCCGTATCGCTGGTCCTCAAGGCAGTGGTCTTCCCCTTGCTGCTCAGGCGGGCCATTCGCACGGCAGGGATTCGCCGGGAGATTGAGCCGCTCGTCGGTTTCACCACATCGATCCTGCTGGGAATCGCGCTGTGGGGGCTGGCCGTCCACATTGCCAATCGCCTGCCGGTGGATTCGCCGCAGGGCTCGTCCCTGCTCGTTCCCGTCGCGGTTTTCACGGTGCTGTCCGGGCTGTTGCTGATTGTCAGTCGCAACACGGCGATCATGCAGGTGATCGGCTACATCGCCTTGGAGAACGGAGTGTATGCCTTTGGGTGGGCCTTCGCCATCGAGGAGCCGTTGCTGGTCGAACTGGGCGTGCTGCTGGATGTGTTTGCCGCGGTGTTCGTGATGGGCATCACGATCCATCATCTCAGTCGCGAGTTTGACAGCATTGAGACGGACCAATTGACTTCGCTGAAAGACTGATGTCATGCTCTGGTTGCTGCTGGCGGTACCGGTTGTCGCAGGTCTTGTCGCCTTGGTTCTTCCGTGGAGTGTTCCGCGGCGAATGCTGTTGCTGCTCACGTCGCTCAGCCATGCCGGCTTGACGGCGACTTGTCTGCTGCGGACGCCGCCGGCGGTGTGGGGCGGCTGGCTCGCATTGGATCCGCCGGGAAGGGTCTTTCTGGCTGTGACGAGTTTCTTGTTTCTGGTGGTGACGATCTACACGGTCGGCTATCTGGTGCGTGACGCGAAGCGGGCGCGGGAGGAGCCGGATCGGGAGCTTCCGTTCGCTGATGCGCCGGAAGCGATCTTCACGGGGTGCTATCTGTTGTTTCTGGGCGCGATGACCGGCGTGATTGTGAGTCAGCATTGGGGCCTGATGTGGGTGGCGGTGGAGGCGACAACTCTGGCGAGCGCTCCGCTGATCTATTTCCATCGTCATGCTCGTTCTCTGGAAGCGACGTGGAAATACCTGCTGATCTGTTCGGTGGGAATCGCATTGGCTTTGCTGGGGAACTTCTTTCTGGCCGTTGCCGTACGTGGCGTCCCTGGCGGGAACGTCCACTTGTCGATCGCCTGCCTGGAAAGTCACGCAGGGGAGCTCAATCCGCTGTGGCTCCGTGCTGCATTTCTCCTGTTGCTGGTCGGTTATGGCACCAAGATGGGCTTGGCGCCACTGCATACCTGGCTGCCCGACGCTCACAGCGAGGCTCCCTCGATGGTATCGGCACTCCTTTCCGGAGTCCTGCTGAATTGTGCCTTCCTGGCTGTGCTGCGCGGGCATGCCCTGCTGGCGAAAGCCGGCATGGCGGAGTTCAGTCAGGATCTGCTGGTCCTGTTCGGGCTCCTCTCGCTGGCGGTTGCTGCGGTATTCATCATCAATCAGCGCGATTACAAGCGATTGCTGGCCTACTCCAGCGTCGAGCACATGGGGATTCTGGCCCTGGGTGCTGGGATCGGAGGAGTGGCCGGATTCGGCTGCCTGTTGCACGCCGTGAATCACTCGGTGGCCAAGGCGCTGTTGTTTCTGGCGGCCGGCAATACGCTTGCTTGGTCCCACACGAAGTCGACGCTCCAGTCGCGTGGAGTGAAACGGGTACTGCCCGGGACGGCGCTTCTCTGGCTGATCGGCTTGTTCGCGATTTCGGGTTCGCCGCCGTTCGGCACATTTCTCAGCGAATTCACCATTCTCAAGGGCATCGTGGATGCCGGACGCTGGTGGGTCTGTGGCTTCTATCTGGGGAGTCTGAGCGTGATTTTTGTCGGCATGTCGGCGGTCATCTTGCCCATGGTCTACGGTGAACCGACCGGCTCCGAAGCGCGAGATCAGCTGCCGCCAGAGCTGCAAACGTCGGAGCAGCAGGTGGGACTGCCGGCTCAGGCCTGCGCCATTGCACGTCGCCACGAGCCGCTCTGGTCGCTTGCGCCGCCGTTGTTGTTGGCGGCCATCGCGCTCGTGCTGGGCGTGTATGTCCCTCCGCAGCTTTCCCTTTGGCTGCAGCATGCAGCCGCTTCTCTGGGGGCTTACCGATGATTGCGACTCCGCCGGATGATGCCAAGGTGTGTCGAGTGCATAACGGACTGGCCTTCCCTGTGGCCGACGTGCCTGTCGTGACGTGGGCCGAGTTTCGCCTCCGCATACTGTCACACATCACGGCAGGCGGGCGCATTGCTGCGATGTACGCTCACCCACGATCGGCGGATGCCGACTGCCTGTCGGTCGTACTGGCGCACGATACTGAAGGAATACTGGCGGTCCTGACAACCACGGTACAGGACGACTTTCCGTCTCTCACACCCGAGTGTGCTCAGGTCCACCTGTTCGAACGCGAGATCTTTGAGCAGCGAGGCATCATGCCAGTGGGGCATCCGTGGCTTAAACCGGTGCGATTTCCGCAGCGGCGGAGTGTGCGTGGCAGCGGATCGGGTGTGCCTTCCAGCGCGACGTGTGGCGTCACCGACTACTTCCGTGTGTCCGGCGACGAATCGCATGAAGTGGCGGTGGGGCCGGTGCATGCGGGAATCATTGAACCGGGGCACTTCCGCTTTGCCTGCCGCGGCGAAATCGTTGATCACCTGGAGATCTCGCTGGGATATCAGCATCGCGGCGTCGAACAGTCGATTCCCGGCCGACCGACCAGGCGCACGCTGCATTACCTGGAAACGCTCGCGGGCGACACGACGATCGGACATGCGATGACGTACTGCCGAGCTCTCGAAGGCCTGACCCGGACTTATGTGTCGCCCCGTGCCCAGGTCATTCGGGGCATTGCCTTGGAACTGGAACGCATGGCCAACCACATCGGCGACCTGGGCGCTTTGGCCGGTGATGTCGGGTATCTGCCGACCATGTCGTATTGCGGCAGGATTCGGGGCGACGTTTTGAACATGACGGCCGTCTTGTGCGGCAATCGCTTTGGGCGTGGCCTGTTGCGTCCGGGGGGAGTGGCCTGGGACCTGGACGCGGGCCTGGTCTCGCAGTTGAAGAGCCGACTACGCCTGGTTGCGAGCGACGTGCACAGTGCGGTGGAACTGCTGTGGAACACGCCGTCCGTCCTGGCACGCTTCGAACAAACCGGCACGGTGACGAGGGGGCAGTGCGAACAGATCGGCCTGGTGGGCGTGGCCGCACGCGCATGTGGAGTTCCACGCGATGTGCGGCAGGATTTCTCATTCGGGATCTACCGCTTCGCACAAATTCCCGTCTCTACCTGTCCCAGCGGCGACGTTTTCGCCCGTGCGTTGGTCCGATACCTGGAGGTTCAGCGCAGTGTCGCATTCCTGAATGAACAACTGGACGCATTGCCCGCGGGCCGATTGTGCGAGCCGCTCGGTGCGTTCCAGCCCGACGTGTCGGTCGTCGCGCTGGTCGAAGGCTGGCGAGGTGAGATCTGTCACGTGGTGACGACCGGATCGGATGCGTGTATCGAGCACTATAAGATCGTGGATCCGTCCTTTCACAATTGGTTTGGTCTGGCGATCGCGCTGCGTGAGCAACAGATCTCGGACTTCCCACTGTGCAACAAGAGCTTCAACTTGTCGTATTGTGGTCACGACCTGTAACCGTGAGGCGAATATGCTCAAAGCGCTGCGAGCACGATGGCAACAAGGTTATCGTACCACGGCCTATCCGGACGGCCCCGCTCCCGACCTGCCCGAACGCTTCTGTGGTCTGCCGCTATTACAGCCTGCGCGGTGCCAAGACGACTGCCGACAATGCACGGAGGTCTGTCCCACGCGGGCGATCCAGTCCCCAGGCGAGGAGACTCCACTTCAACTCGACTTGGGCCGATGCCTCTTCTGTCGCGCGTGCGAGGAGGTCTGCCCGACCCAAGCGATCTCCTTCTCCCGCGAATATCGCCTCGGATCGTCGCGCCGTGAACAACTGATCGTCCGAGATCACCAGGAACTTGCCCCGATCAAGATCCGCGACGAAATCCACCGCATCCTCGGACGCTCGCTGAAGCTTCGTCAGGTGAGCGCCGGAGGATGCAACGCCTGTGAAGCCGACACGAACGTGCTGACCACCGTCGGCTGGGACCTGGGACGCTTCGGGATTCAGTTCGTCGCGTCGCCGCGCCATGCTGACGGCTTGCTGGTCACCGGTCCGGTGACCGAGAATATGCGTCTGGCGCTGCTGAAGACCTACGAGGCAGTACCGCGCCCCAAGATCGTCATTGCTGTGGGTAGCTGCGCGATTTCAGGTGGTCCCTACGTCGATCACCAGGAGGTACACAACGGCGTGCAAGATCTGATTCCGGTGGACGTCTTTGTGCCGGGGTGCCCGCCTCATCCGCTGACGATTCTCCATGCCCTGCTGGCGATTATCCGGCGGCTCCCCGCACATTGAATCGTCGAGTTGCCGGCACGGCAGCGAGCACCCCAGCGGTAATCAACGCCCCTGCGCGTCAGGGCTGACGAAGATCATAACACATCAGTTTGTCCTGCTCACGCAGGTAAAGCCTGCCGCCAGCCACCACGGGATGGGCCCAACTCTTGCCTTCCTGATACTCGGGCTTCAACTTCCCCTTAAACTGAAATTCGTCCGGCGTCGCGGCAAACAGAGCCACGGTTCCGTCCGACGACCGAAAGATGACGTTGCCGTCCGCGTAGGCGACTCCCGCTTCATTGCGACCGACATCCTTCTGACGTGTGCCACCCCAGATGATCTTGCCCGTGGCGAACTCCACGCAGGTGGGATAGCCGCGATCGTTGCCATGTCCCAGATAAATATGGTCGCCGACCAGTACCATCCCACCATGCTTGTTCTGCAGTTCGTTTCCATTGCGGAAATAGACCGTCTCGGCCTTCACGCCGTCGCCATCCTTGACCAGCTTGACCAGGCCGGCTCCCTGGTTGTATCCCGTGGCAGCGAAAATGTGGTCCCCACGTACCAGACAGGTCGGTACATTGGCCGTATCGTTGGCCACGTCGGTGAAGCTCCACAGGAATTCACCATCGCTGGCACGCACTCCAATGACCCCGCATCCGACCAACTGTACGTACTGCTTAACTCCCGCCCCATGCGAAATGACGATCGATGAATAACCCGCTCCGTCACGGAGCGACCCGTCCGCAGGGAGTGCCGACCGCCAGACTTCTTCACCGGTCAATTTGTCCAGGGCCACGATCATCGCATCCTTGGCTCCGGGAGTGCAGATGACCCAGTCTCCATCCACCAGAGGCGACTCGGCGAACCCCCACTCCGTCATCATCTTGCCGCCCCAAGTATCGTGAAAACCCTTCTGCCAGAGCACACTGCCGTCCTGGGCTCGCAGGCAGACGATGCCCCCTTTCTTCTCGTCAGACGTCACGACATACAATCGGTCGCCATCGACGGTGGGTGTGCTGCGGGCGCCAGGGTAAGGGTGATCGGGCAGGCCCTCGGTGATGACCTTCCTCCAAACCACCTTCCCGTCGGCGGCGTTGAGCGCAATCACCGCCTGTCCCTCTTCCAGATCGCCCGTCGTGTAGATGGTGCTGCCGACGACCGAGACATTGGAGTAACCACTTCCCAGACCCTCCGCCATCCAGAGCAGCTTGGGAGGTGTGGTCCTCCAGTCCTGGATCAAACCGGTGTCTCCCGAAATACCGTCCCGCTCAGCGCCACGCCACTGAGGCCAGTAGCCGTATCCGGTATCGATCTCTGCAGCCGGCAGATCGGAACTGGCCGATACCAGCAGGATCAACAAGATGAAGCCTGGACGGATTCTCGTAGTGATTCGATGCATCGAACAGCTCTTTCGAAGAAGGTAGCGCAGTGCTGCCGAGCAGCTCGACGTCCGTTTCGGCATGGTCGAGCGAGCTCGGGCGAACATGTGGGATGAAGGAACGAATGGGGTGAAACAAGAGGCAGTCGATCATGCCGCTGGGCAGAATGACCGATATGCCGACAGCGTCTGACCAATGGTGTCAGACGCTGTCAGACGCGGAATTCAGGATTCTTTGGGAAGTATGCCGTCCAGGACTTCACGGCGGTCCTTTTCCTTGCCCTGGGCCAATTTCGCTCCGTCCGTCTCACCGAGCACCTTCTGGAAACTCTTGGTGAGTGTCGAATCGTCGATCAGTCCACGCGAATGGTAGAACTTGATCTCGGCCAAAACCGGCAGTCGTTCCGCCTTCTCATCGGCCAGGATCGCCAACACGCGATCCTTCACATGCTCAGGACGAATGCCCTCAGGGAAGTCACGCAGCTTCAGCCCCTTCTCTCCCTCCGTGTCCAAGTCCTTGAACAACGTGTCGAGGGTGGTGACCAGCGGATCCTCATCTTCCTTTTCGTCACGCGATTTCTGCAACGCAATGTTGTTGAGTGATTTGGTCTTGACCAACTCAACCCCTTTCTGCACGTCCCATAGCACCAAGTTCGTCTCGTTGATCACTAAACCCGTCTTACGGTTCTCCGAGACCTCCACCTGGAACATGACTAATACGTCGAGCCCTTTATCGCGAGCCTTCTCAAGCAACTCCTTCGAATCACCTTTGCCAAGTATCACCAAGCCTGTGATCACCGTTCCGGGAGCGTACTGCACGGCCGAATTGCCACCGAAACCAGGCATTCCAGGGTAACCCCCGCCGCCTGGCATGCCAGGATATCCGCCAGGACCCGGTGAGCCGGGCATACCAGGATAGCCACCGGGGCCCGGTGAGCCGGGCATGCCAGGATATCCGCCAGGACCCGGTGAGCCAGGCATGCCGGGATATCCGCCGGGACCCGGTGAGCCGGGCATTCCCGGATACCCGCCAGGGCCAGGCGAAGCAGCGCCGGGCGCGCCACGGTTTCCGTCATCAGGCAAACCGGGTGCTCCGGCCGCAGGCGAACCAGAGCTTCCACCCCCACCGGCCTGCATGGCATAGACCGGTACCTCCACCAGAACGTCTTCCGCTCCGTCGGCGCCGGGGCGGTCGGCCGCCGGCAGGTACGAATTCAGACCAGGCAGCTCCGGTGCACCGCTGCTCGATCCCTGCGTTCCACCCGAGCCAGCATCGGGAGCCGAACTCCCTTGCGCCGGCAGCCCAGGAGCTGCGGAGGATGGAGTTCCTGCCGATCCCGCTGGAGCGGATCCCGGAGAGCCACTGCCTC
>JBGSHS010000397.1:0-29132 GCA_041752115.1 Pirellulaceae bacterium
CCGGATCGCCCTGGCCAGCACGCGGGAGCCGCCGCAGGACACCCGCCTGTAGCCGTGCGGGCTCCCCCCGGGTGTCTGCACCGACGGAGTGCCTGGAACGCGGCTGCTGAAACTGCCACGCCGACGGCGCGCTGCAGCGCAAGTGCCGTGGAGCTGCCATCTTGTCACTCGGTGCGGGTGGCACTGCTGCTTCTCATGGGGCGATGTTTCTGGCGCATTTTCCCCTGATATCCCATTATCGTGCTGCACCCTGGTGGGACAGCAGCGAGGCCTCGATTTATATTGGATGATACGTGCCGGCCGGTGCAACGTGCGCTGAATCCGGAATACTCGGGCGCAGATCGCGTGAAAATGGTCGTGGTTCAGCGCCGGTACTGCGAGTGGTCCGTCGAGCGGGGGAGCGCGCAGATCACTAGTGCGTGAAAGAAGGGATGGGGGGCGTGTGCGGCAGTAACCGGAATTTAACGAAAAATTAACAATGAGAATCAGCACCATTCCGCACATTTACCGCAATGTCCGGCGTTGGACGGAGATTCTGTCGGTGCTGAGCAAGTATGGATTGGCGGATTGGCTCAGCCGGCTGAACATCGACATGTTCAAAACTCAGCTCAAAGGGAGCCACGGCGAGGCGCTCGCCTTGCAGACTCCGGAGACCCGCATTCGCCTGGCGTTGACCGATCTGGGGCCGACCTTCATCAAACTGGGACAGTTGCTCAGTACGCGTCCTGATCTGATTGGTGTGCCGTTAGCGGACGAGTTGACACGGTTGCGCGACGACGTACCGGCTGACGACCCTGAGACGGTGCGACGAACCATCGAAATCGAACTGGGGCAGCCGGCAGACGAGGTGTTTGCCGAGTTCAATGACGTTCCGATTGCCTCGGCGTCGATCGGCCAGGTTCATCAGGCGCGTCTGCGCAGTGGCGAACGTGTGGCTGTGAAGGTGCAGCATGCCGGGATCGAACGGAAGGTGCGTGAAGATCTCGACGTCTTGGCCGGGCTGGCGATTCTGGCGGAGCGGATTCCGGAATTCGCTCAGTTCCGTCCGCGGGAGACGGTGGCCGAGATAGCCCGCATGCTGCGACGCGAACTCGATTTCGGTCGTGAAGAGCGGAACCTGAATCAGTTTGCGCTCTTCTTTGAGGACGACGCGACGGTCCGCATTCCACAGCCTTGCACGGAGCTTTGTACGCCGCGCATCTTGACGATGGAATGGATGGACGGACTGAAGTTGGCCGATCAGTCACAACTGATCAGTGAGGGTTTTAATCTGCATGAATTGGCGCGGCGTGGAGCGAATCTCTATCTGCAGATGATCTTCTCGTACGGGTGTTACCATGCCGATCCGCATCCAGGGAACATCACGCTGATGTCGGGCAACGTCATCGGATTGCTGGATTTCGGTATGGTCGGGCGGATTCAAGAAGGACTTCGCGAGAACATCGAACAGATGTTGCTGGCGATCGTGCAGAATGACGTGCCGCTGCTGACCTCCCTGATCAAACGCGTCGGCGCGGTGCCCGCCGATCTGGATGAAGGGGGACTGGGCAGTGATGTGGCCGATTTCGTGGCAGCGTACTCCACCCAATCGCTCGATAAGTTCGATCTGACGGGCGCTCTGAACGAAATGACAGAGATCATTCGCCGTTATCAGATTCTGCTTCCCAGCCAGGCGGCCATGTTGATCAAGGTACTGATCACGCTCGAGGGTACGGCACGCATGCTCAGTCCCTCGTTCAGCTTGATGGAATTGATGCAACCATTTCACCGCAAGATGCTCTTGCAGCGTCTGTCGCCGTTACGACAGTGGCGGAGGATCCGCCGACTGCGCATGGAAGTCGAACAGCTGGTGGAAGTGCTGCCTCGGCGTCTGATCGACATCCTGGAGCAGGTGCAGACCGGCACGTTCGACGTGCATCTGGATCACCGTGGCTTGGGACCGTCGGTGAATCGACTCGTCCTCGGTATGCTGGCCAGCGCGCTGTTTCTCGGTTCCTCGTTGATGTTGAGCCGAGAAGTCCCGCCGCTGCTGTTTCCGGAGTCGGCCTTCCTCGGCTTGCATCGACTCTCCATCTTCGGCGTCACCGGTTGTTTTGTCGCCGTGTTGCTGGGGCTGCGCCTGCTCCGCGCGATCGGAAAGTCGGGACACCTCGATCGACGTGAGTGACCGCGAACCCTGTCAGGCGTGTTCACTTCCCCACGTCGCCGTCGGACCCCCGATGACCCCGCGACACTCAACCTGTCGTACGCCATCCGACACCCCTTGTCGCAGCGGTCGCCGAATCGTACTCGTCATTCAGGCGGCGCGCTCCGCGCGATCTTCAGCTGCAGGCAGGCTGTGAGAAGTGAACTCGGCAAGCAGTAATTCGATGCGCTGGTTGAGTTCATCGAGCTGTGCGAGTACCTCGTCCTGGCGAGCGTCGAGTTCGTCGAGCAGGGTCACGGTTGGACGGAGGGGATCCGGCATGGTGCGACTCCAGGTGATCGGGTCCTTACCCGAATCGACCGGGAATGATGTGGGCCTTGCGTGTTGAACTCAAAATACCGGTTGCGTGGCGGAGGAGGACACGGTAATCGAGGTAGAATTTTCCGGCGCTGCCGGCCGACGAAGATCCTGGCTGTCCGTCTGGTTGCAGGATACGTGATGCCAGCGGAGGTTGGCTGGTACTTAATGTGAGGGGGCTATTGTGATAGGGGTGCGCCCCGGATTACAGGTCTCAAGCCCAGGTTACGCCAGTTTGCGATCGGCAGGCTGGCGGAAATTGGTGAGATAGAGAGGGCGGGTGGTCTGTCCGTTTCGCGGCGCGATACGGCGCCAGTTCGCCGCTCCGCTGGTGGTTTCGGGATGCCGCGGCAGCGGCTGGTTGTTCGCGTGATGCCCTGTCGATGACGACGTCGTGGAACGCGGCGGCGGCGGCTCTATCCCGCCCCGCGACGGCCTAGACAGTCGCCGGTGTCGTAGATTAAACTACTTGACCCATTGTCGTTTGTGACAACTTGCCTCGAATTCTGTTGCTGGCCTACACCCAGATAAGGAGACAAAATGGTCCGACTGATTGTTCGGGACCGCGAAACGATTCAGGAAGCGGTTCGCCGTTTTCGCAAGCTCGTCGAGCGGAGTGGAATCAAGAAAGAGATGCGGCGTCGCGAGTATTACGAGAAGCCGAGTGAAATCAAGCGACGTGCCCGCCTTCGTGCTGAGCGACGTTCCCGCCGCCTGCGCACGCTTTCACGCTGAGTTCTCTCTCGCGTAAGCCATCATTGCCCCGACGCAAGTGCGGCGCTGGCCGTCCGCACTTGGCGGTCGTTTCGCCGTGCGTTGGGCAAGTCTCGCCTGCGTGTCGTCGTCCACTGGCCAGGTGGGAATTTCTGCCGCGACCATGCCAAATCGTCGTGCACATTCTGTGCGTGGGGTCTATAACAACGAAGTAACGTCCCTCAGCCGCAACCAGCGGGGCTGCGGCGTGAGCTCTCCGGCGCTCCCTTCGCATCGGGAGTGCCGTGGATGGCTGTGGGATCTCGCTGTGAGATCTCGCTGTGAGATCTCTCAGGGCTGTTTCGTGGAAAAGGCTGGAGCAAGGCAGATCTCAACATGACAGGTGCACTCAACAGGTACAGTCAACGCATCACTCAGCCGCGCAGCCAGGGTGCATCGCAGGCGATGCTCTATGGCACGGGGTTGTCCGACGACGACATGAACAAGGCGCAGGTGGGCATTGCGAGCGTGTGGTTTGAAGGAAACACCTGCAACATGCACCTGAACGACCTGGCCGGGCAGGTGAAGCGAGCGGTTGCCGACGCGGGAATGGTGGGCCTGCGTTTCAACACGATTGGAGTGAGCGACGGCATTTCCATGGGGACTGACGGCATGAGTTATTCTCTGCAGTCCCGCGACATTATTGCCGACTCGATCGAGACCCTGATGGCAGCTCACTGGTACGACGCTCTGGTAGCGCTGCCAGGTTGCGACAAGAACATGCCGGGCTGCATCATGGCGATGGGACGGCTGAACCGCCCGGCCTTGATGGTTTACGGTGGCACGATTCGGGCTGGGCATCTGGGTGAGCGGAAGCTGGACATCGTGTCGGCGTTTCAGTCGTATGGCGAGTATCTGGCGGGCACCATCGACGATGCCACGCGGCGTGACATCGTCCGCAAGTCGTGTCCTGGAGCCGGCGCATGTGGTGGGATGTACACGGCCAACACGATGGCCAGTGCCATTGAGGCGATGGGGATGTCATTGCCATTCGGTTCGTCCACTCCGGCGGAAGATCCCGGCAAGATCGAAGAGTGCCTGCGGGCGGGCCAAGCGATCCGTCATTTGCTGGAGCTTGATCTGAAACCTCGCGATATCATGACGCGCGAGGCGTTTGAAAACGCCATGGTGCTCATTATGGCTCTCGGTGGTTCGACCAATGCGGTGCTTCACCTGATCGCGATGGCGCGGTGCGTGGATGTACCGTTAACCCTTGACGATTTCCAGGCCGTAGCCGACCGGGTTCCCATGCTGGCTGATTTCAAGCCAAGCGGCAAGTTCGTGCAGGAGGACCTGCATCAAGTGGGCGGCACGCCCGGTGTGATGAAGATGCTGCTGCGAGAGGGACTGCTCTGTGGCGACTGTCTGACCGTGACGGGCAGGACCGTGGCCGAGAATCTCGCGCCCCTCCCCGACCTGGCGCCGTCGCAGCAGATCGTGCATTCGCTGAGTGATCCCATCAAACCGGTGGGCCACATTCAGATTCTCAAGGGCAATTTGGCGCCGCAGGGGGCGGTCGCCAAAATCACCGGCAAAGAAGGAACGGTGTTCACCGGGCCGGCACGTGTGTTTGACTCGGAAGAAGCGATGCTCCATGCATTGGAAGATAAGCAGATCCAGAAGGGTGACGTGGTGGTCATTCGCTTTGAAGGGCCGCAGGGCGGGCCCGGCATGCCGGAGATGCTCACGCCGACCTCTGCCATCATGGGTGCCGGTCTGGGGGCTCATGTGGCATTGCTGACTGACGGCCGTTTCTCCGGCGGATCGCACGGCTTCATCGTCGGGCATATTACCCCCGAAGCGCAAGTGGGAGGGCCGTTGGCGCTCGTACGAGATGGAGAGATGATTACGATCGACGCGGAGAAGAACCGCCTTGATGTGGAGCTGAGTGATGAGGAACTGAAACGTCGTCGTCAAGCGTTTACCCCTCCGCCCTTCAAATTCACACGTGGTACACTCTACAAGTACATCAAGAACGTCAAGTCGGCATCGGAAGGTTGCGTGACGGATGAATAGACCACGGCTCCGCTGATGGGCAGTGGGGCTGGCGGCGGTTCCCACGCCTCGCGGCGAGCTGGCTGCGACATGCTCCGACCGAATTGGCGATACACGACGGGACACGACGACCCGTGTGTGGTCGTAGATTTCAACGGAGGATGTCACGGTGGTCTTGCTGCTGAGATCTCATCTGGCGCGAACTGGGGTGCTGGTGGCCGCGATCGCTCTGTGGCCGGCAGTCGCCGGCAGTCAGGATCGCGTTACTTCACCCTCCACGCTTTCGCCCGAGTTGCTCCGCGAATCGCTCAGCCGAGGACATTCCTTCCTGCTGCAGAGCCAGCGGGAGGCGGGTGACTTCCGGTATCACGTCAATTTCCTCACGGGCCAGACTGCGCCCGAACAAAACGCCGTGCGGCAGGCGGGTGCGCTGTGGGGGCTCGCTCTGCTGCATCGAGAGTATCGGACGGAGGATTCTCGAAAGGCCATACAGCGGGGCATCGCGTTTTTTGCACGCCATTCGGCATTGACCGGGTCGGGGGGACGTTTTCTGCGCTTTCCAGGAACGACGGAAGGGGACAGCGGCGCTGTGGCGCTGGTGACCCTGGCCCAGCTCGAGTTCCTGGCGGTGGAACCGCCGGATTCCAGCGCCGAGCTGCGGCGGCAGCTGACCGAGTACGTGGTATTCCTGAAGTCGTTACAGCGATCCGATTACTGCTTCTATCGACAGTACTTGCTCAGCAGTGGAGAAGGTTGGGGGCAGCCCTCTCCGTATTTCGATGGCGAAATCCTGTTAGCGCTGAGTCGCGCGGCCGCGCTGCTGAACGATTCGGACCTCGTATCCGACTCCCTCCGCTCGGCAGACGCCATGTTCGAGCGGTACACGCGGCGACCCACGACGGAGCAGGTGGACGATGACGACGCGAAAGGTTTCTTTCAATGGGGCTGTCTCGCCTGTAGCGAGCTCTTCGAGCTGGACCGAGAAAACCCGCGACAACATGCCGAGCGTGCAATCCGATTGTCCCACTGGATGATTGACGTGCACAAGATCTCCCAGCGCCGCCGCAACACGGCGTACGCTCTGGAGGGAATCCTCGCCGCATGGCAGTTGGCCAATCAGATCGGCGACGAAACCTCCGCCCGGCAGTTCCGTGCCGTCATTGAGCACGATCTGAAACGCCTCACCACCTGGCAGGTCGGCGGTCCCATTCCCTGTGCGTACCTGCAACAAATCGCGTCGTTCGATCCAAGCTGCATCGGAGGCGTCCTCAGCGCGGACCAGAACCCGTGGTTGCGGATCGACGTGACTCAGCACCAGATGCATGCCGTCATTCTGGCGCTTCGGCACTTATTCGGCGTCGATCAAGGGAAATCGGTGCGCCGCTCGTAGCCAGGCTCGCGCAGGACGTAGCCATGCTCGCCTAGAGCATGGGGGAACGGCCATCCGCCAGCTACTTCCCCCGCGGTCTGCGGAAACGCGACCGCAGCTCTTCCCTAGAATGTCACGTCGACTTGCTGATCGTCGCGTAGCAACAGTTCCGTCCAGTGGTAGCGATGCCGGTCGAGCATCTCCGTGGGAGGGCTCACGTAACGACCCAGCTGTGCCAGCTGATTGGCCGTCGGGTGGTCGTCGTCCGCTCGCACAGAATGGGAGGAGACAATCAGCAGGACGAAGCGACCTGCAGTACCTGAACGAACACGGTACTTTCCGTGCCGGTCAACACGGGCGTAGTCTCCCCCCAAGCTGTGGAGCACCGCCTTGGCCGGGTGATCCTCGGCCAGCGGATCAGTGCCGGGGACCAGATCGTGGGCCGCGATCTTCTCATCGGGACGTCGTGTGACCGGGAGCAACAAGACAATGCTCCCTTCATCGGGACGAACTTGGTCGGCGGCAGAATACCCCACCGATCCTGTGACGACGCAGGAAACGGCTGCGGCGTCCGATCGATTGAGGGCCGAGCGGCCGCCGACCATCAGGCCGAACACGAAGAACACCAGAGCCACGGCACCCAGCAGAAAACCCTGCGAATAAAGCACGTAGCGAGGAACCAGCACTCGCTCGAGCCGAGCATTTTCCCGATGCGCCTCGGGACTCGGGTCGGCGTAGATCAACTCACGGTCTGCGACAACCTCGGGAAACATGGTGGGAGGCTGTGGCGTTTCGGACGCCGCGTCCGCGTCATTCGCCGCGGACTCCCTTTCCGGCACCCGCACCGCCCGACGACAGATAGGACACTTCACCTCCTGTCCGGCCTTGCGTGTGGTCACACTCAGACGTTGATGGCAGTTCGAACAGAGGAAACGAATGGGCATGTCAGCAACCGCAGATTGTGGCGGGGCAAGTACAACGAACCGCAGGCTTGGCTGCCCTGCCAGTGGGTTACCGGGGCCGACTCTTCAGCCGCCTTGTTTTGATCTCGCTCGCCCGGCTGGCTGGTTGCCGCCTGCTCCCTTTTGACTCTATCAGACTGCAGGCCCAGCGACCAGTTGCGGCGTTGGGTCTCACGGCGGACGACAACTGCCCCGCGGCCCGGGGGATCAGAGAGGAGGATCGCGGGGCCTCTCGTCCCGAATCAGGGCGGCAATGCCCAGAATTCCCACCAGCAGCAGGACATCGGTGGCGATCAACATCAGGCATGCCATGGCGACCCACCAGAGGACGATGGCACCCGTCGTATCGTGGGTGGCGGTAGCCAGGGCGTAGGCACTGATCAGCACGGCGAAAGCCACGAGCAGCACGAATTGGGTGAAGACGAGTATGAGCAGAGCGCGTCGAAGCATAGGGTGTAGTCCTCATAATTTGCCTAACCGGGCCAATTTCGCCCATTCCGCACTCGCTGTCAATGGTTCACCAGTCCGTCCTGGGGGAGCTGTGGCAGCCCTTTCAGGAAAATTCCAACCTGAGGCGAGGTAAGACGTTGCGTGATCCCGTGCGGACTGGTCGGAAGCTGGTGACGGGGTGGGTGGGGCGAGAGAGAGCCAGAACAACGATTCGTTGACTAATCGATTTGTCCCGTCACAATTGAAGGAGTTTTCGCCTTCGCGCATGGCCGACGTTCGTCGGAGGCGTGGACACCTGGTGCGCCGGTCGATCTGTTGAGTTGCCCAGGGTCCTGTCATCCAGGAAAGGGAATCACATGGGACGGTCAGCCTGTTACAGCGCTCGTTTCGTGCGACTAAGCGCGCTGGTGGCCCTTGGCTCGATGCTGGCGGCAACGACGGTTCGTGCCGAGGTCGTCACGCTCAAGAACGGCATGCAGTTGCAGGGATCGTATACCAAAATCCAGTCGCTTAACCAGAACCCGTTGCTGGAATTCAAGGGAGGCGGGAATGTCGATGTCGAGAAGATTGTGCTGATCGACGACGACCTGCGTCGCACGTTTGTATCCAGCAACAACGTGCGTACGGGGGGGCTGGCAGCGGACACAGATATCAGTTTGGCGAAGATTCGGATTCCCAAGCGTGTCGCACAAGGAGCTCGGCGCGTGGCCGCCGTCGGTCCGATTGTCGAGATTTCGCCGTTTGATGAATTCGGAAATCGGATATTCAGCATGTTGGGGCATGACGGTCGCGTCGACGTCGTACAGGGCATTACGGAAATCACGCCGCTCTACACGAAGGTGGAAGGCTTGCTGGTCAAGAACGCCTACGAATGGGATATGCGGATCAACACGTCGTCCATTCCGCGGGACGTGTTGACCAAGGTCTTGCTGCGGGCAGTCGACCAGACGAATCCCGATGCGCGGTTGCAGGTGGTCAAGCTGTACATTCAATCGCAGCGCTACTATGACGCGCTGGCGGAACTGGATCAGATCTGCAAGGACTTTCCCGCTCTCAAGGAATTGGAGGGTGAACGGAAGAGTTTGAAGCAGTTGGTGGCGACCGACATGATTCGCGAGATCGAGTTGCGTCGGGACGCCGGCCAGTATCTGTTTGCGTATGAGTTGCTGAGCCGTTTTCCGTCGGACGACGTCGCCGGCGAACTGCTGCTGAAAGTCCGCAATCTGCTCGACGAGTATGAATCGACCTTGGCACGTGGTCAGAACGCGCTGCAGCAACTGCAGGGCCAGGTGGACACGCTGTCTGACCATCGGCAGAAGGAGCAGATTGTGGCCATCACGCAGGAGATTGCCGCGGAGTTGAACGTGAACAACATCGATCGTCTGGCGGACTTCATTCGGTTGGTAACTGACGAGAAGATGAAAGCCGATCAGAAAGTGTCGCTGGCCATTACCGGCTGGTTGCTGGGGAGCGGGTCGGGGAGTGAGAATCTGGCTGAGGCTCTGTCTCTGGTCCAGGTGCGTGGCGCGGTGCGCGAGTATCTGGTGTCGGAGAATCAAATCCAACGTGAAGATATCCTCCAACGGCTGGAGGCCATGGAAGGGAGTACACCGGGAAACCTGGCCAAGCTGATTGCCACGATGAAACCTCCGGTGGAATCGCCGATTCCGACCGAGGGGGTGTGGGGGCTGATGGAGTTGTCGATTCCGGGCGTGGGGGACGAGCCGGAGTTTCGCTATTACGTCCAGGTTCCGCCCGAGTACGATCCATCGCGGCGGTATCCCTGCATTGTCACGCTGCATGGAGCCGGATCGACTCCGTTGAGTCAGATCGATTGGTGGGCTGGGCCCCATGTGCCGGGACAGCAGCTGCGTGTGGGGCAGGCGACCCGGCACGGGTATTTTGTCATTGCGCCGGCGTGGGCCCCGGAGACGCAGAACCGATATCAGTTTTCTCTGCGAGAACACGCGGCGGTGCTCGGCGCATTGCGCGATGCGTGTCGGCAATTCAGCATCGACACCGATCGGGTGTTTCTGAGCGGGCATTCCATGGGGGGCGACGCCGCCTGGGATATCGGCCTGGCACATCCCGACTTGTGGGCCGGCGTGCTACCGGTCGTGGCCACGGCCGACAAGTACATCTCCCGCTATTGGAAGAACGCCAAGGGGCTCCCCATGTACTTTGTGGGCGGGCAGCTGGACAGCAATAAGATCGCCGACAATGCCATGGATTGGGATCGCTATCTGGAACGGGCGGGATTCGACGCGATGTACGTTGAGTACAAGGGTCGTGGCCACGAGCATTTTTCGGACGAGATCCTGCGGATGTTCGACTGGATGGGGCGTTACCGGCGCGAATTTGTCCGCAAGGAGTTCGTGGTCACGGCCATGCGGCCGTGGGATCAGTTCTTCTGGTGGGTCGAACTGGATGACTACCCGGACCGGTTTGTGGTGATGCCGACGAACTGGCCGCAGCCTCGAGCGAAGGATGCGGAAACTGATGCGCAAATCACGCAGGGCAACACCATCCGCGTGAAGACGCCTGCCACGTCCATCACGGTCTGGCTGTCGCCCGAGCTGGTTGATTTCTCCCAGAGAATCTCGTTTGAGCGGGAGCGAATCGAAGTGACGCCCAGTAGCCCGGTGTTGCTCGAGGACGTCCGGACGCGCGGAGATCGTCAGCATCCCTTCTGGGCCAAATACACGACGCGCAGTGGCCGACGCTGAACCTGCGCTGCCTCCGCCGGCTGGCATGCCGGCGAATGAACCACAGGGGCAACTGCGGCAACTCAACGCATCTCTTTGCTCAACAGGCAACCGGCCATGAACCAGCCATTCTCTTCGCTCTGGACGTACATGCCGGCGGGACCCAGATAGCGCCGTACCGCATCGAATTCCGGCATCTTCGATCCATCAATCTGCTGTTCACGCAGGATCCCCTTCTCATCCGGGCCCATCATGCGGTTGAGCAGTTTGCCGAGCACGGTTTTGGCTTCGGGCATCTTTCCCTGTCGAATCAGCTCATAGGTTGGCCGATACGATTCGTCGGTACGGGCAAAGAACCGGAAGCTGGACGGGCCTGCGCCGAGTTTGGCCAGCGCGTCCTGGACGAGCTGGTAGTCGGCCGCCTCGCTCAGCAGTTCAGTGCCCAGCGGGCGTTGCAACATTTCCACAATGATGTCGACATGCGTGGCGACGATCAGGTGTCCGTTAGCAACCGTGATGGCCGAATTGGGCAGGATCTTCTCTTCGGCTGCCACTTCGGACTCGTCCGCAGCGGCTTCTTCGCCGAAGGGATCAAAGATCCCCATGTCGCCTTCGATCTGGATGTCATCCACCTCGGCCGGAGCGTTATCTTTGATGATCTCCCAGATGATATGCCCCTCGAACTCACGCTTCTCGGCGTCCGGATCGACGCTGAAGGCTTTGTCCAAAGCGGCACGCACCGCCTCGGGATTGGTCAGCTCAATGGCGACCATCAACCGCTCGCTGTCGGGCGTGACCGGCCGGCGGCAGTCGGAGACAAGCGACGCGCGGTCACCGAAATGAGCGATCAGATCCTTGCGCAAGTCAACTTGCGGGCCATCCTTGTCTTCCGCCAATCCGATGATGATCTCCTCCATCAGATCGTCCTTCTCTCCCCCACCGAGAACCTCATTGACGAGCGTCTTCGAGTACTCGAAGGCATTGATCATGTTCCACTTGAACGTCAGGTACGTCCCCAGATCGCGGAACACGAAGGGCTCGGGCTGGAGCGATTCGCTGTTGGGGAAGTCGAGCATCCGAGCGGCCAGCCGATAACGGCTGTCGGTTCCGGAAACGGCCTTGACCGGAGGAGCAAAGACCATCGTCCGATGCACAATGTCCTCGTCGCCCGTCGCGAAGGTAATGAAACCGCCGATGCCCTTGATGGCGTCGAATCCCTGGTTGGGCAGAACCTTGAGCAGGTCAGCGCCCCCCTTGCGCTTGCGACCACCGCCCGCCGCCCGCACCGTCTGAGCATAGCCAAACGGCTCGACAAACCACCGAATGTCCGGCACCGAGCCACCCGCATCCTGGCGGCACCGGTTGAGTGTCGCCTGAAATGCCTCGACGTCGGCCAGCGTCTCCCCTGGCTGTCTATTCAAACGTGCCAGAATCTGCTTGCAGACCTCAAGATGATCGACGGCGATCAACACGTCCTTGTGGATGACCAGGCATGCTTCGATTTGAAGACGATCCTCCCGCTGCTTCGGCATCGTGACAATGGTCACCTGCACGCCATCGAGCTTCGCCGTGCGTTCGGTGGCACCCTGAGCCACCAGATTCCTGCGGGCCTTGTTGATCGTCTCGGCAGCCTGGTCGACATGCCCTGTCACGTCAACCAACAGCACCGTCGCCTGCTCAGCCGGTTTGTTGCCTGGCTGCACCGCCGCCATACAAAGCTCCCCGCCGTAGATTCCCTTCAAATCGTCGATCGTCAGCCCTAAGCGGACCCGCGTCGAACTCAGCTTGCCCTCGAGCTGCTCACGCAGGTCCTCGACAAACGGCTTCATCATCGGGTCTTCGACCATCCGGCCGAACTGAGTGTCGTTCCAGTGCACTCGCAGTTGCTCCACGCTGGGCACCGACACGTAACCCTTGGTCGTACTGGGCAAAAGCGACTCACTGGGCGGCACAGCAGCAGCGAAGGAGGTGAGCAACACAATGATCAACTGAGATAGGAACAGGCTGGTTCTGGCCACAAGTAGATCTCCTGGGCTGGCTGAAGTATCGTCCATCGAGCGACTGAGGCGCAGACGATCAGGATGTAGTAGCTCTGTACTTATCGGCATTCCCGGACCGGTACAAGATGGATTACCGTCACAACGCCGTCCAACCGACCCGGCTCCACGCTTCCCCACTTCCGAAAGACGCGATGATAAACGAAAACAGGCAGACTGACAAAGGTGGAATGGTTGGGAGGCTTGTCCTGCGTGGGGGGGTATTGGGGCTAAACGAGGGAGTCGCACGCGACCCAGGCCCCGTCATGCGCGTGCCTCCGCCTGTCGCGCCCCCCGTTCCGCCGGCCTCGTACGTCGAGCCTGCCGCCTGGAGTTCGGCGAGGCAACCGAACTCGGCCCCGGCTAAGGCCAGCTAGACGGTGTTCAGTGCGGTCGCAATAATCGATCCCATGCGGGCCTATCATTTAGAAAACCTGATCCACGACCCGATTCATGGATATATTCCGTTTACCTCCGGACGTGGGGTGTCGACGGACGGTGTGACGGAACGCGAAGTCATTGACCATCCGTGGGTGCAACGGCTGCGCCAGATCCACCAGCTGCAGACGGCCTGGTGGGTGTATCCGACGGGAGAGCATACTCGCTTTCAGCATGTTCTGGGTGCCATGCATCTTGCCAGCCGGACTGCTCAGTCGCTCTACCCCAGTTTGCGGGAGGTTTGTCCGGACGTACCAAGTCTGGGCTACGTCGAATTGCTGTTGCGGATGGCTGGTCTGTTGCACGATGTGGGGCACGGGCCGTTTGGTCATTTCTTCGACGAGCATTTTCTGCGCAGATTTGAACTGACGCACGAAACGCTCGGGAGCCACATCATCGTGACGCAGCTGGGTGACATGCTCAGTCGTCTGCGCGGCTGTCCGAACCGGCAATTGTTGGCGGATGAGCAGCTTGATCCGCGGCAGATCGCGTGGCTCATCACGCGTCCGCGCGACGGAGATCAAGCGAACCAGCCGCTCTGGCTGACACTGCTGCGCAGTCTGTTGAGCGGCATCTACACGATCGACAACATGGATTTCGTGCTGCGCGACGCTTACATGTCGGGTTACAGTCAGCGGTCGTTCGATCTGGATCGGTTGCTGCATTACAGTTTCTTCACGCAGCAAGGCCTGACGATTCATGACCGCGGCATGAATGCGTTGATGCGGTTCATGGCTGTGCGTGCTGAGTTGTTTCGTTCGATATATTTCCATCGCACGGTGCGCGCGGTGGACTTGACACTGGCCGATCTGTTTGCGGACTGTCATCAGATGCTTTTCCCCGGCAACCCGCTGGACCATTTGGAGGAATATCAGGCGTTGACCGACTGGTCGCTGATGGTGGACGTGTCGCGTTGGCAGCGCAGCAGCGATCCGGCCAGGCGGGCACTGGGGGACCGCTGGCAGCGACTGATGCGGCGGGAGATTCCCTGGAAGATGGTGGTCCAGCGCACGCGCGTATTTGACGAAGGGGAGGCTGAGCAGAGCAGCATCTTCAGTGACTCCCGCTTCGTCGAACAGAAACTGCGCGAACAGCTGCCCGCCTCGCTGCGGGACCTGCCCATCCGAGTCGACATAGCGCGTCACATGGAACGGCCTCATGCGCGTGGCGCCAGTGGCGGTCAGAATTTTCTCTATGATTCGGCGCGCGACGCCGTGCGTTCGTTGAGCGCCAACGAATTGTTTTCCCGCCTGCCGACGAGCCAGCGGATCTGTCGTGTCTACGCGTCGAGTGAAGACCACGCGTCACCGCTGGCCCAAGCACTTGATACGCTGATTGGTGGCCGGCTGGATGATCCCACGAATATGTAGCCGAGCGAAGTAGCTGGGCGAACCGACATCCCCTTCCTTCGGAAACCTGCGTTACGCGATCCCATGAAGTCACAGCAGCGCTACGATAATCCGCTCATCACTCGTTATGCCTCGACCGAGATGGCCCAGCTCTGGAGCGACCAGCGCAAGCACAGTACGTGGCGGCGACTCTGGGTCGCGCTGGCCGAAGCCGAGCAGGAGTTGGGCTTGGAGATTCGCGACAGTCAGTTGGACGAGATGCGGGCTCACGTGGACGACATTGATTTCGACGCGGCCGCGCAGCACGAACGCCGCTTGCGCCACGATGTGATGGCGCATATTCACGCTTTCGGGGACCAGTGTCCTGACGCGCGCCCGATCATCCACCTGGGTGCCACCAGCTGTTTTGTCACGGATAACACCGATCTGCTGTTGATGCGGGACGCGCTGCAGTTGATTGCTCGCCGGATTGTGGCGGTCGTCGACAGCCTGGCTCGATTTGCCCAGGCCCAGCGCAACACGGCCTGCCTGGGGTTCACCCATTTCCAGCCGGCCCAGCCGACCACGGTCGGCAAGCGAGCCTGTCTGTGGGCCTACGACCTGGTCCTTGATCTGAAAGAGATTGAACACCGACTGGCGACGTTGCGGGGGCGGAGCACCAAAGGGACAACCGGAACACAAGCGAGTTTTCTGGAACTTTTTGGAGGTCGGCACGAGAAAGTGCGCGAACTGGAACGCCGCGTGGCGATGAAGATGGGATTCCAGGAAACGTACGCCGTGACCGGACAAACGTATTCTCGCAAAATCGATGCTCAAGTCGTCGATGCGCTCTCCGGAATCGCGCAGAGTGCGCACAAGGCGGCCACCGACCTGCGACTGTTAGCCGGCCGCAAAGAGGTCGAGGAACCGTTCGAGAAGGACCAGATCGGCTCGTCGGCCATGGCCTATAAGCGGAATCCCATGCGCAGCGAACGTATCTGCTCGCTGGCACGATACGTGATCAGCTTGCAGTCGAGTCCGGCGCAGACGATGGCGACGCAATGGTTGGAGCGGACTCTCGATGACAGCGCCAATCGCCGTCTGGTGATCCCGCAGGCCTTCCTGGCAGTCGATGCTATCCTGATCCTCTATCGCAACGTGGCCAGTGGGATGGTCGTTTACCCGCGTGTGATTGCCCGGCACTTGAACGAAGAACTTCCCTTTATGGCCACCGAGAATATTCTCATGGCCGCTGTCGCCGCGGGAGGTGATCGGCAGGATCTGCACGAACGCATTCGCCAGCA
Source organism: Pirellulaceae bacterium (assembly GCA_041752115.1). GTDB lineage: Bacteria > Planctomycetota > Planctomycetia > Pirellulales > Pirellulaceae > JAJRVM01. Next base: position 15,844 of record JBGSHS010000397.1, read on the forward strand.
CAGTCAGGCTGCGGCCGCCCATGTCAAACAACAGGGAGGCGAAAACGACCTGCTGGCCCGACTGGCCGGTGACGAGGCGTTCCGGGCGATCGATCTGCAGTCCGTGCTCGACCCGGCTCAGTTCGTCGGACGAGCGCCCCAGCAGGTCGATGAGTTCCTGACCGAAGTGATCGAGCCGATCCGAAAGACGTACGGTGAGCTGCTGCAAGCGGATGGCGAGGAGCCGAGGGTTTAAAATCCCCCCTGCCCCGTCGGCTCGCTCTCGACCGCCGGCACGCGGCGAACCTGCACGCCTTACTTGACGTTCGGTCATTCGTCATTCGTCATTTCAGGACGGTGTTTGCGAAGCACGCACAGCCAGTCAGACAGGTTGATGCCAAATGGGTGTGAGTCAGATTCTGTTTATTGTGCTGATGATCGCCTTAAACGGTGTGTTTGCCGCGTATGAAATAGCGCTGGCCTCTGTCGGATTAGGTCGATTGCATGGGCCGGCCACCGCACGGAGGCGATTCCATTGAGGAGGATGGATATCGCGTTATTGTGCGCAAGGTGCGGCACGTTCTTGTCCAGGAAGCCTACCTGCAACAGGTTTCGGACACCTCGAACATGCGCACCGATCAATGATCTGGCCGGGTCGCGGGGCAGCCAGGAGACTCGCATTCCTCACGCTCGTCCTACCATCCGTACAGGCGGGATCCCGTTGCTACAGCCGATCTTGCTTGCGCGAATGGCGTTTGCGTTTGGACTGCCGGCAAGCTTCGCAGATTCCCGTGATGATCATGCGGTGGCCGAGAATGTGGAAACGATGCCGCTGAGCCACCTGATCGCGAATGCCGAACAACTCGTCGCTCTGAAATTCGATTAACTTATGACAGGTCTGGCAGTACAGATGATCGTGCTGCGGGTATCCATAGTCGTGTTCGTAAACCGCACGGCCGTCGAGCTCGAACTTGCGGAGCAGTCCGGCATCGACGAATTCGGCCAGGGTGCGGTAGACGGTCGGACGGCTGACATAGCCTGACTGGCCTTTGCGTGGCAGTTTTTCAATCAGCGCATCGGCATCGAAATGATCGTGCTGACTGAAAACGTATTCGACCAGCACCCGGCGCTGTTCTGTGTTGCGCATCCCTCGACTCTGGAGGTACTCCTCAAACCGCTCCAGCGGCGTGAGGGAAACTTCCACACGGTCAAGCGACAGGTCCTTGGGCATGGTCTCGGTCAGATCGTCGAGGGTACGGCGTAGCGACAGAACAGTGCGATCATCTCCGCTGCAGAGTCAGCCGGGTCCGTCGACGACCCGATCGCTTCCACCCGCAAGGGGGCGAACTGCCGTTCACAGCGTGTCCATCGAGGCCCCACCACAACCAGGCCTCGCGTCCCACTGCGCGGAAACAGCAACAGAAGATCCAGAGACCCTTGTTCCCACCACGGGAGGTCCCAGCCACGAGATACGAGGATCACTTCCTGGTGATTGTAACCCCGGATGAGCTTACCGTCCATGCGGGCCACGTCGATGGAGACCCCATCGAAGAAGGCGACGCAGAGCCATCAGGCTCCGCCAGGCGAAAATGGGGATCAGACACTGATCTCGTCGAGCAATCGCCCCAGCGCGATATCAAGCTTCTCAGGTGTTTCGTATGTGCCCGACTCAATCGCCGCACGAATCTCGGCCACACGGTCCGCCCGAATGTCCGGTAGGTCCCGAACCCGGCTGACCAGGTCTGCTTCACGAGAAATATCCAATTGATCCGCTCCCATCACGTAGCCGCTCTGCGCCGCAGGCTGCGGGGCCTGCATGCGGTGAGGCGCATTGATCGACTGTGGGCCATGTACGTGTGTCGGTCCGTGAATTTGCATAGTCCGTCTCTCCCCCGAGGGCCAACGAACTCTTCGAGCGCTGTTACCCGCACGTGCAGATAAGATCAGAGTACACCCGACGAGTGTCGTCCGCTAGTGTTCAGCCATGGAACAAGAGCGTGGGAGGATCCCTGGTGATCCGTCCCCCAAATATAGGTCACTGCTTTCTCGTCGGCGTCGCATTCCGTGTCGAGGATATGCTTCCATTGCTGGCGGGTGACTGTCGCGAACGCAATCACGAAAGCACCCATCTTATCGACCTCCCGACACGTGCGCGCCGACCGAAATCATTCGGAAACTCTCTGTATCGTTAACCGATACCCCTGGCGCCTGTGCAACCTTTGTCGAATGACGGTGACACGACATCTCAATCCGAACGTTCGTGCACCATTCGGGCAACACCCTGTTGCCGTAAGGCAACCTGGTGGAGAATTTGAGTCACATGGACGACCGGCACGCCAGACCAGCGCCCGCGCCAGGACTCCGTTCCCCGGCTGCCTGTCAGCTCAGCTTGAGAAATGCGTCAAAGGAAAGGATTGGCCGGTCTTCGCACCTCCTTGGTTCGCGACCGCCGCACTCCCTTACGCACAACTCTCCCATTTGGTTTTCCTGTCACGAGTTTTTTCTCATGCCCTCACTCGGCTCCGCCGGCCCAGCCACTCCGAGTGACTACGATGCCCACGCGCAGCCTCGCGGGGCAGGAGTATAAAAGAGAGCAGACGCCAGCTTCAAGAGCAATTATCACCCTGCCCCCCCAGCGCCCAGCGCCCCGGCGCGAGTGCGTGCCATCGACGCGATTTGCTGCTGCGGACAGGGACAGGCCGTAGCGAAGTGGTGTGGAAATAGGGAAGGCGACAATGCCACAATGAGCTACTGCGCCGCGGTGTGACTCCCGCCAAGAAGTATCCGTTGCTGGCACTGCTTGCTTCTACCCTTGGTTATTGGGCATTCCGTGGTGGATATTCTGCGGTTCAGACGACTCCAGACGCTGGGTGTCAGCTTTCAGTCGGTCAGCTTTCGGGCGAAAGAATCAAATCCGCTTCTGGACCCCCCACCGTTGCGGGGATTCTCGCCGGAGCCCCTCTCCGCTCCTCTGAACCGCTGAGCCATACCGACTCTTCCCTGATTGGCGAATATACTGGCTCACACCTCAGATGCCTGTCGAGCGGTGTTATGGAAGCGTTGTCAGTGCAAGATGGAGAGACCGGAGACACCAGCGTCGCCCCGCCAAAGGTAACACCACCTCGGTTCTTCGCCCTGACGCAGCATGGGGGCCGACATGATCAGAGTCGACGAGGTTGTTTTCTGGTCGAATGGGGTGTGTGCGATGCTTGGCGAAACAGCGTCGATTGGAGTGCCTGGTGGGCTCTCAAGGGTAAGGCAGGATCTGACGGAATTCCCGCCTGAGGGTCGGTTTCATGTTCCTGGCTACGTTTCTATGCTCCTGACAACGCATCTCTCAAGAAGAGGCCGCATCGGCCGAATGAAGAGTAGATGAATCACGAGCACATGCTCAGCGGCGTAACATCGCCCGGCAGATCGATGCGGTGCCAGGTGACAAACCGGGGGCACGCACTACAAAGCAGAGCCGATTGAAGCGGGGTGGGCTGATAGCCAGGGTTGCTGTCAGTTGGGTTGTCGGTGTGAGCGGCCGCCATGCGGTCCAAGAGCCAAGCAGAAGTTGCCATGAGCTGGCGCGAACTAAATGAAGAGCTTTCACGTCTCTCTTATAGGACGTGAACGAACAGGCCGTCCTGAGTTGATCGAGACGCGTCGGACGGGAGGTCGACGCACAGAAGTCGCAGGGATCGGCGACGGTTTCCCCATTTGGAGGCAGTCGCAATGACCAATGATTCCGCACCCCAGGTCAAGCTCGTCCTGTGCGAACACGAAGGAATCGGTCGCATCACGGTGGAGCTGGAGTCGTTCTTCGAGTTCAGTTTCTGGCTGGCGGAAGAACTGCAGGACTTGATCGAACGGAACAAGCAGTTTGCGCTGCCCGAAAAACCCCGTCGATCGGCGAACTTGCGACGCTGCGATCGGTAGAGGCTTGAGTAGGAACGCCGCGGCACCTGTTTCAGACTCTTGTGAGCCCCACGCGGTTTGGACGGGAAGACGCCCATTGCTTAGCAGCGGCCCTGCCCCTCACGCCGAGTCACTCGGCGCCTCACGCCATGACAGGCCCGTGGGAAGTGGAATGTGAATAGGGAAGGCAACAATGCGCATTCAGAGCCGACACCGTGCGCTCCAGACCCCATTACGATGGACCACTGTGACATTGAGGCATTGAGGCATTGTGGCATTGTGGCATTGTGGCATTGTGGCATTCCCTATTCCCGCACTATGTCGTGGCGGTGTGTCCCTGACGGTAGCGGCGAGTCGTGCCGCCAGCGGCTGCCGACCGCACGGCCCCTCACGCCTCAAGCCACAGGGCTCATGCCTCATTCTTCGAGCAGCCAGGCGGCCAGGGCAGCCCATCGCTCGGACTCTGGTCCCGTGAAGCATGTTACGGCTGACGTCTGGCCTGCAGCGCGATAGGCGGCTGCGACCGGTGGCGGCAACTCCTCGCCGGCATGGGCCAGCCAGAGGGGACTGGGAGCAGCCAGAGCGAGCATGCCGGGTACGTCATGGTACTTGGCAGCGCCGGGCAAGAACATAGGATCGCGCAGAGCGCTGATGTCGGCGAAGCGGAAGTCCGCGGTGTCCATAGCGAGTCGTGAGACTCGTGGTCCCGCCAGGGCTCGAGCCAGAGCAGCGCAGGGCCCGGCGGTTCCCACACCGACCAGATCGATGCGCTCGGCGCGATACTCTCCAGCACTCAACCAGGCCAGGATCGTCAACAGATCGCGGACGCGCTGAGCGCAGAGGGAGGGTGAGTATCCCCAGGTGTAGGCTGCCGCTTCGCGCGGGTTATCGACGACGCGGGTCTGGGCAGGTGGCTGACCGCCGGCTACGAACTCTCCTTGATACAGCAGGTCGGCGGCACAGACACCCACGCCGGCCTTAAGCAGTTGGCAAACGGGCGGGTGAGGAGTGCCCTGGTCATCAAAGAGGCTGTCCTTGCCCTCGGGGAGTGCGGCCAGGCAGACCTGTCGTTTCCAGTTGTCGGGGATGAGCAGGATTGTGGGGAGCTGTTCCTGTACGCCTTCCAGTTGACCGGCGGGGGTTGCCCCCATCGCTTCCCGCGGCGGTAAGGCGTAGGTCAGGAGGCCACCGATCACGTGGTAGCCATCCCGTTCTTCCCGGACCACTTCTTTGAAGGACACGTGTTGTGCGTCGGGAATCTGGCGATTGACGAGACCTTGCAGGCCTGTGCCGACCAGTTGTTGGTAGCGCTCCAGGGACGAGGCGTCGGTGGGGAGCATGGCGTCGAGCTGTTGATCGGAATCGTGGTGCCACCAGGCGAGCAGCTGGCGCTCCAGGTCAGGACCGCCCGCAGGTTGCGGATGATCTTGGTCCCAGACCGTCAACTGGTCGGCATTCTGACGAGGGTAGTCCTCTTCCACGATCGGCTCGTCCAGGCCGAGTCCGAGGTGTTTGTTGAGCCAGCTATACATGGCCGCTCGACTCACGTAATTGTAGTTGTGTCCGAAGTGGAGCAGTGGAGTCAGCGCGACGTTGTCCGGCGCGCCGAGCAGTGCGTACAGCTGTTTGAGTTCGGGGAGCCCTTTAGTTTGCATCTCCACGGTCCAGTCATTGGCAGCGGTCAAGCCGAGTGGTTTGGGGGCGAAGAGCGCTGCAATTTCGATGTTGCCGGTGTCGACGCGCAGACAGCAGGCATTCTCGCAGGTGCAGCCACCCTGCATGGCGGTCGAGACCATCACGGCGGGAAACGCCACTTTCACGCGCGGGTCGATTGCGCTGAGTATGAATGTCTGAGTTCCGCCACCACTGGCGCCGGTCACCGCGATGCGCGCGGGATCGACGTCGGGCAGACTGGTGAGAAAATCGAGAGCACGAATGGAATTGAACGTCTGCAACCCCATGGCCGACTGCAAATGCGATTCGGCCTGCGGGCTGAAGAGTCCCCAGTTCTCGGGCCGGTTCATTTCGGGTCGTTGAGTACGAAAACCGTGGATGATATCCTGCGTGATCTGCCTGCTGTCTGCGTAGCCGATCATATCGTAGTGAAACACCACGCACCCCATGCGGGCCAGTTGCACGCAGCGAGACTGCAGCGGATTGCGACCCCCATCTTCGAACCGCTCGGCCCCCTGCACGATCTGCTTCCGCACTTCATCGCGGCCGCAATCATAGAACCGGCCGTTGGCCCAGTGGCCGTGGGGACACAGCACGCCGGGCAGCTTGCCCGATTTGTTGTGGGGGCGATACAGATTGCCGGTGACGAAGAAACCGGGCATGCTCTGGAAATAGACTTTCTCGAGCGTGTAGCCATCCAGGTCGGTACGCCCGTGAATCACACTGTGGAGCGGTTGTTTTGTCGGCAGGGGCCAGAGTCCTTGAGAGACGAGTATCTGCTTGCGCACTGCCTCCGCTCGTTGGTTCCATACTTCCGGACTCTCGGGCACCACCAACGGAAAATAGCCGTCGAGATCTTTCAACGCCTCCAGACGAACATCCGCTGGCAGCTCGCCTGGCGGCAGCACGCGCGGTCCTGCCGCTGCTGCGTGGCGAGCTGTCGACGATGACTGCCACAAACCGGCGATGCAGAGCACCAGAAGCAGGAGGCGACAGGTGGAAGGGTTGACGGAGCGATGACGCATGGTGGAAACTCCCGGTGCGAGATGCCAGACTCGCGCGCGAACTGGCCTCGAAGGACAACTTGGTTCAGTGATCGTTCAAAAATTCTCTCGAGGCCTGGGGCCGCCAGCCACATCGGAGGACGGTTCACACGATGTGCGCCGCGAGCTGGTCGTTCGTCACGGTTGGCGCGCACCGTGCACACGTCAGGCAGATGAGCACTTTGACGAACTCCGGACTGTCTCACCCATCGGACGCCAGTGCGCGTCGTGCCAAGGCGTCTAGTGGCTGAGGTCGGTCCCGGGCATTGGGATCGAACCCCATTTCGGGTCGCCCCCAGGCCTGATACCGTTATAAGAGACAGACAGGCCGATCGCTACTAGAGGGGCCGGGTTACCGAACGAGCCGTTTTTGGGCGACCAACCGATGCTGGTGTGACCGCTGTGAGCGCCGCGTCTTGCGGCGTGGCCTGACTCGGACTGCACCGCACAGGAGAGCTTTTCAGGGAAAGCCACCACCGATGAGAGAGCCCCGCGACTGGGAGCAGTGGCCGACGTGCCGCCAGTGCGCGACCCGTCGCCTGACGGTCTGTCCCGGCTGCGGGACGGCCGGCAGTCGATTTCTGCTGGCTGAATATCTGGCGGGCGGGGAGCCGTTGCGGAGTCGTCGGCACTCCGACGATCGGTCGGAGATACCTCGGCCCGACGTGCCGATCGGTCCGCGACGCGAGGAAGCGGGGTCACCGGAGGAGGCGTCCGAGCAGTATGTGCGGCTGGTGTGCCCGCAATGCGACGAGGTGTTTGTTCCCGAGTTCTATCGGATCTGCGCTGCGTGCGGAAAGGATGAGGGATCGGGACGCGAACCGCCGGCGCTCCCGCCGAGGGCTGTGACCCGGCGAGCGGTGATTGCGGTCACCACGCTGTTGGCTGTGGGCCTGGCGTTGCTGGCCTATTTTTGGTTCTTGTTTCGCGAGCCCGCTTAACGGCGTCGACCGTGTCGCGGATGATGTGGTTGGTGTTCAACTACAGTCCCTCCAGATCGGCCGGCCGCCACAGTTGGACGAGCTGAGCGGAGGCCTGGTCGGCTAGTTCGCTCCACCGGTCGGTCTCGAGTTGGAGATAAGCGAGTGCCGCGGTCGGAAAGCGGATTTCCTGGCCGGTCAGTCGGGCGAGCAAGTCCTCTTGTCCGGGATTATGTCCGACGATCATGACGCGTTGGACATGATCCGGGATGCGCCGCAGCACGTCGAGGTACCGATCGGCTGGGGCCAGGTAGAGGGTGCCGTCCAATTCGATAATCCCCTGGTATGCGCAGGCCTTGGCCACTTTGGCGGCCGTTTTTCGTGCGCGCCGGGCGGTGGAGCTGATAATCAGCTCCGGTTCCAAGTGGGTTTCGTGCAGGAGTTTGCCGATACGCGGGGCATCGCGTTTGCCCCGTCGGTTCAACGGTCGCTCGTGATCGGCGACGTCATCATCTTTCCAGCTCGACTTAGCGTGTCGCAGGATCAGCAGTGTTTTCATAGTGCCTTTCTGCGGGGCGTTGCCTTGAGTCCCGGCGATCACGACGGGGCCCACGAGTGCCGCATCGGTCGCGGGGCTCAGGAATGTCAGGATGTTGCATCGGGAGCACGGTGGGGTTCAAAGGCCGTGCGCCGCGACTGCTCCGCTTGCTTGACTCCGTACACCGCCTTCTGATAGAGCACTTCCTGGCTGCGAATCCGGGCCTTCTTGCCGGGCGACTTGTCGCGCACGAGCGTCCCGTTGCTCTGTAACGCTGCGCTCTTGGTATTATCCTTCCAGTAGGTCTCCAGGATTTCGATCAAGCGGCGTTTGGCGGCGGCATCCTGGATCGGGACCAGCAGTTCGACGCGACGATCGAGATTGCGTGGCATCCAGTCGGCGCTGGAAATGAACACCCTTTCGTCTCCGCCGTGATGGAAGTGGAAGATGCGGGAATGCTCGCGGAACCGATCGACGATATTGATCGCTCGAATGTTGTCGCTCAGTCCGGGAACGCCTGGTTTCAGACAGCAGAGGCCGCAGACGATCAACTGGATCTTGACTCCTTGCTGGGACGCTTCATAGAGCGCGTCAATGATCTGCCGGTCGCCCAGGGCATTGAGCTTGGCCGTGATCTTCGCCTCCTGGCCCTGTTGCTTGCGCTGGGCCTCCGTCTGGATCATCTCGACTAATCGGGAACGGAGCCCGGAGGGAGCCGCATCGATCTTGCGAAACCGCTGAGCGTAGGCGTAGCTGGTGACCGAGTTGAAGAACTTGGTGGCATCGGCCCCCAGTTCTTCGTCGCTGGTGAGGAGGCTGACATCACTGAAGAGCCGTGCGGTCGTTTCGCTGTAATCCCCGGTGCCGAAATGTACGTAACGCTGGATCCCAGTCGGTTCGCGCCGCACAATGATGCAGAGCTTGGCATGGGTGCGCAGTCCCTGAATGCCGTAGATCACCTGGACGCTCGATTGCTCCAGTCGTTTTGCCCATTCCATCTTGTGCGTGTCGCGGAAGCGAGGTTTGAGTTCCAGGATGGCGGTGACGTACTTGTCGTTCTCCGCAGCTCGAATCAGCGCTTCCACAATCGGGCTGTCCCGGTCGGTGCCATAGAGGGTCTGCTTGATCGCCACCACGTCGGGATCATCGGCCGCTTCCTCGATGAGGCGAATGATCGGCACGAAGCTGTCGTAGGGATGGTAGAGCAGAACATCCCTGGCAGCGAGCGTTCCGAACATGCTGCTGGTCAAGTCCACATCGGGTGAAGGCTGTGGCGGCCAGGCATCGTATTTGAGCTTCTCGAATCCGGGCAGGGAGAGCAAGTGCGAAAAGGCGGCGAGGTCCAGAGGTCCATGAGCCAGGAAGACGTGGTCGTCTGACACGCCCACTGCTTGCCGAATGAACTGCAGGAACTCTGGGCTCACGCGGGCATCGATTTCCAGACGCACGCAGTCGCTTTCGCAAATCGGCTCGGCGCTGGCCGGGAGTTGTGCCAGCAGATCGCCGGCCAGGTCCTGACGCACGCCCGCATCGGCGTGGCAGGTCAGGCGGAAGGGAACGCACTCCAGAACTTCTTCCTGAGGAAACCATCGGTCCAGGAACATGGACACGGCGTCTTCCAGCAGCAGGTAGGCATAGCCCCCCTCGGAATAGAGCGTCAGGAATCGATGGGTCGACCCGCCGAAGGGGACAATCACGTACCGGTCGCTGCCAGCCGACTTCAAATGCACGCCGACCACCAGGACTTGATTGGTCAGCTGCGGAAACTGATCCGGGGAAGGTACGGCCAACGGAGCGAGAACGGAGGCGATTTCGGTTTCGAAGACGCGTTCCACCATCCGCACCTGTCGATCCGACAACTCTTCCGGCAGGTGACGCTGTATGCCGGCGATCGCCAGACCCTTTTCCAGCTCGGCGAAGCAGGCATACTGATCGGTGGTCATCAGCTGCGTCCGCTCCCGGATCGCTTGGAGTTGCGCGGCGGGAGTCAAGCCGGCCAGGTCGGGCTGCTGGCACTGGTGACGCGCCAGGACGCTCAGGGCACCCACGCGGACCATAAAAAACTCGTCCAGATGCAGTGCCGTCAGCGCGAGCGACCGCATACGTTCCAACAGCGGGATACCGTTGTCGTTGGCCTCATCGAGAAATCGCTGGTTGTATTCCAGCCAACTCAGTTCGCGATTCAGGTACTTCGTGTCTTTGAGTTTCGGTTTCATATCGGCCGTGCCGGAGAGCGTGAGAGCCAAGCAGAAGATAGTGCGTGAGGAAACACGATCAGCGGGAGATGCGCAGCAGCACACGCATCCCGAAGATCTCTTCGAATAGTGAACCGTTCTGTCGCAGCGCCAGTTGTTCCAGTGACAGATCTTCCGCTCGCGGAATCGAGATGACAAGCCGCGAGTCTTCCACGCTGCAGGAAAAGTCGTGAATGCGCTGGCTCCGCGACTCGTCCAACGCCGCCGCGACCCGCAGGAGTGCCGCCATCTTTGCCACCGCGACGCGTTCTTCGCGGTTGAGCGTGGCGTAGCCTTCATGAGTCGGTTGCGGTGACGCTCGTCGATGATAACGAGCCACCAGGGCGACCAGCAGCAGATTGCGCACTCCCAGCCCGAAGATCTCGCTGTTGCGAATCAGATACATGGAGTGTTTATGCATCGCTCGATTGCTCACGTAGGCCCCCACCTCGTGCAGCAGTGCGGCAACATGGAGCAAGACCTCGTGCCGCGAGTCCAGTTGATGTTCCCGCTGCAGTTGCTCGAACAGCCGCGACACGAGTCGAGCCACGTGCACGGCATGTGCCTCGTCGAAATTGTAGCGGACACCCAGATTCAAGGCGGAGCGTATGATCTGCTGGCGAAACTCCTGCGTCCACACTTGCCCGGCGGCCATTTCCTGCAAGAGCCCGTCACGCAGGTTCGTATCGGTCACCAGGATGTTGTCCAAGGAAAACGCGCGGGCCAGACGGACGTACGTGAGCAGCGCCGGACCGACCGTCTCGGCCTCCGGGAAACTCAGATGGTACCGGTGGACGATCCGATCGTCCGAGAGCCCGATCAGATGCGAGGTGAATTCCTCCAACGCTGCCACGGGGATCTGCGTCATCTGGTCCGCCAGCCAGTCGGGCAGAAGCTGACCGGCGGCGAACCGCATATCCCCCCCCAGACCGATCATGTTGATCGGACCGTCGCTTTCCACCCGCTCGCGCACTTCGTCGACCATCCGCTGAATCTGGCTTTCCATGATCCGGCGGACCTTGTCTGGAGGGGCGTGGTATCCTTCGAGCGACTTGCGCAAGCGGAGCGACCCCAAGCGGAACGTGTCGGCAAACATGACATTGCCGTGATCGACCAGCAGCAGTTCGGTACTCCCCCCCCCGACCTCGGTGACAATCGTGCGCCCGCCGGCAAACGCTTTGTCCTGCAGATACGGCTGCACACCCAGGTAGGTGACCCGGTTGACTTCCGCTTCGTCGATCGGCTCGACCTCGATCCCCGTGGCAATATACACGCGGTCGATGAATGCCAAGCGGTTGCGGGCCTCACGTACCGCACTGGTTGCCACCACCCGGGTGTTCTCCGGGTGACGGATCTGGTATTCGGCCAGGATCTGTCGATAGCTCTTGAGCACGCGCACGCATTCCTCAATCGTGCTCTTGCGGATTCCCCGTTCGGAGAAGGTATCTTTGCCCAGGCTAACCGCCTGCGTGAGCGTCTCGAGAGTCCGCACCGTGCCATCCTGATCGATCTCGCCGATCGCCATGCGAATCGACGTGGCACCGATGTCGATTACGGCGACCGGTTTGCTGGATGGCCGAGGACGCGTGGTGGCGTCCGGCAATTTGGCTTCCATAAGTCTGCACGCCCTTTGCGCGGCGCTCACCTCCGGGGTGACTGGATCCGCGCTCACGCAGTAACACGGCCTGACACGTTGGTTGATGCTGGGGTCCCCACGGCGGGCCGTTCCACACCGGGGGGGGCTCACCAGGGGCTTCCTATTGCTGGCCAACCACCTTGCGGGTCCAGGCGGCCGAACCTGTCACGGTGGCGAAGTCGCCCAGCTCCGCGGCGACGACCTTGAACGCGTCCGCGAACGACGGCATCACGCGGCTCCTGGCCGCATGCGTTACTTCCTCGACAAACAGTTCCGGCATCGCTTCGACCAGGCCTCCTCCCAGTACGATCGTGTCGGGACAGATGAGATGCACCACGGTGGCCACGGCGATTCCGATCTTGTTGGCTGCCGTGCGCAGGATTTCTTCCACGACTCGATCCCCGGCCTTGATCGCGTCTGCCAGAATACCGCTGCGGATCGCGGCCAGGTCGGTGCCGGCATGCTTGTACAGGAAAGGAGTCTCTCCCCGATAGGCGGCCTTGGCGATTTCGGCCGAGATGGCCAAGCGGCTGGCCTCGGTCTCCAAACAGCCCCGCCGCCCGCAACCGCACAGGTTGCCGTCGGACGTGACCTGGATATGACCGATCTCCATCGCGGAGATGTGCTGACCGTGAATGATCTGGCCGTCGTAGACGCAGCCACCGCCGATGCCCGTGCCCGGAAAGATCCCCACGACGCAGCGTGCGGACTGAGCCGCTCCCAGTTGATTCTCTCCAAACACACCGGCGTCGACGTCGTTGAGCACTTTGGCGGGACAGGCGAACGCCTCCTCCAGGGCCTGCTGCAGCTTGACGTTCTTCCACCCGAGATTGACCGCTTCGAGCACGATCCCCCGATCCAAATCAACTGGCCCGGGGACCCCGACTCCGATGCCCCCCAACTGTGGCGGCTTCACCCCAGCGCTGTCCAGCGCCTGCTGGACGGTCTGGACGATCCGGTCCACCCCGACTTCGTCCCCTGCCCCGCCGCGTGTTCGTTTCCGTTTTCGACCCAGCATGGTGAATTGGTCATCGAACACGGCGGCGAGCATTTTCGTTCCACCCAGGTCGAAACCTACCCAGCACAGGTCGTTTCCCTTGTCCTCTTTTGCACCCATCAGATCCCTCTTGGCATGCTGAAGTATGAGGTCCACCCTCCGCCACTCCGGCCAGGGAACTCTTCAGGATACCAAAACAGGGCCAATCTGCGAATGAGCTGGGAGCGGGAAATCCGCGCCCGGATCAGGGCGTGCAGGCGAGTGAGGGATGGGACGTCGCAGGCGGTTGACGCGGGCCTGTTCAGAGCCTGCCGGAGAACCCCTCCGGGCAGAAGGCGGCGCACGCGTGTCCGTCGGCGTCCGCT